>NZ_JAERQD010000032.1 GCF_016735695.1 Microvirga zambiensis WSM3693
ACCAGCCATGGCGCCAACAAAACCCTTGACCAACAAGACAGTCGCTCACCCGCGCCTCCGGCGCGACCTCTCCCTCAGGGAGAGGTATAACCCGCGCACTATGCGGATAAGCAGTCGCTCAAACCTCCACTCTCGATCCCGCGCGCCGTGTCCGCATCGCGTCGAGCGACCATTCTCCCGCACCGAATGCCACGAGAAGCAGGAAACCGCCTGCGATCGCGATATCCTTGTTGAAGTGAATGAATTCGCCGATATCCGCGATGTCGCGATGGAAGAGGATGGCGGTCAGAATGCAGAAGCCCGCGAGTGCCAGCGCGGCCAGTCGCGTTTGAAAACCGAAGGCGATGAGCAGCCCGCCTCCGAGCTCCGTCAGGATGACGAGGGGCAGGAGCAGCCCCGGAACGCCATAATTTTCCATGTATTGCTGCGTTCCCTCGTAAGCCTGGATCTTGTCCCAGCCTTCGATGATGAAGATGAAGGCCAGCATGAGCCTTGCCGCAAACGCGAGCGGCGCCTGAAGCCTGTTCATTTCACCATCCCTTGAGAACAGCATCTCCCGACGGCGAACCGGATCTGGTTCGCCGTAGAAAATGCGGCACACCAAAGAGAAGAGCTGATTCCACGTCAGTGGAAACCGCTCTAGTCTGCTACCGCTTCATCGCGGAGCCGTTTCGATGGCTTCCGCCAGATCGCGGTATTCCTCGCATTCCGTTCCGCACAGGGTCTGGATGACCTGAAGCTGCTCGCGCGCGAGGTCGACCTTGCCCTGAACGACATAGGCTTCGCCGAGATATTCCCGCACCTGGGCATATCGCGGATCGAGCGCGACGGACTTGAGATAATAGCCGATGCCCTCTTCGGTTCGTCCGAGCTTGCGCGTGACGTATCCGCGATAGTTCAGGGCCTTCGGCGTGTTCGGATTCTGCACCATGTCGAGCACTTCGAGCGCCTCGTCGAAACGCTCGGCCTGCGCAAGGGCATAGGCATAATCCGTCACGGCTTCGTCCGTCAGGATCTCGCTGCGGGCCTGCACGCATCGGCGGGATCTCTGGCTGTAGATCTGGCCTCGCGGACAGGTCGTCATGTTGGTGTCGCTGCTGCGTCCGCCGCTGTCGCTGCCACCCCCGGCGCTGCCGCCGCCGCTGCCGCCCGAGCTTCCGCTCTCACCTGCGGCCATGGCCGGGGTGAGCATGCACGCGGTACCGATCGACAGGACGAAGGCGCCTGCCAGCAAGCCGAGACGGTGTATTGCTTCGCTGCGATGGTTCATCATGTCCTCCTGGAAGGATGGTCCAGTCTCCAAGAACATCGAGACCCCGGGCTTTATTCCACCCGGCGGCCGGAAATTGCTTTCCCCCTACGAAATTGCCCGCATCTTTTGTGGCTCAGTTTGGCCCCACCCCGTCATTCCGGGGCGCCGCAGGCGAGCCCGGAACCCATAACCGCCGACGGTTCAGAAGAGCGCGAAACGCTTGCCGCCTCTCTGTTGCATCCTCAGCGGTTATGGGTTCCGGGCTCCGCTGCGCGGCCCCGGAATGACAGGGAAGAGGCAAACTTAAGTCACTACCCCTGCATCGGCATCGTGACGCGGGCTTTTGCCCATTTCAGGGCATTTCTGAGAACGCCGCCTCACGACCTCGCCGAAATCGTGGGAATCCGCAACGGTCAAGCTGGCATGGCGCGGCCCTTGGCGAATGCGCCGCAGCGCGTCACTTTGGCCTCAGCGTCGAATCGCACACATCTCCAAAGCAAGAACGAAGGATCCAAGCGATGGCCCAGCACCCTGCAATTGGCCCGAACCGCGTTGCCGTCATCACCGGAGCCGCAAGCGGCATCGGGCTCGCCGCCGCCAAGCGCTTCGCGGAGCTCGGGATGAAGGTCTGCCTCGCGGATCTCCCCGGCGATGCGCTCGAGCGGGCCGCCGAGGACGTG
This sequence comes from Microvirga zambiensis WSM3693, assembly GCF_016735695.1. Classification (GTDB taxonomy): domain Bacteria; phylum Pseudomonadota; class Alphaproteobacteria; order Rhizobiales; family Beijerinckiaceae; genus Microvirga; species Microvirga zambiensis. The sequence continues at coordinate 1,933 of NZ_JAERQD010000032.1, forward strand.
GCGCGCGTCGCCGGCAAGGCGGACAAGGTGCTTGCCGTCGCGACCGATGTCGGCCGGCCGGAGGCTGTCGAGAGCCTCAAGGAGAAGGTTTACGCCGCCTTCGGTGAGGTCGCGGTGCTGATGAACAATGCCGGCACCGAGGGCGGCGGGCAGATGTTCGGCGACCCAGGGCGCTGGCGTGCGATCCTCGACGTCAATCTCTGGGGCGTGATCAACGGCGTGAACGCCTTCGCGCCCGCCATGATCGATCAGAAGACGCCTTGCGCCATCGTCAATACCGGCTCCAAGCAGGGCATCACCACGCCGCCCGGCAACACCGCCTACAACATCTCCAAGGCCGGCGTGAAGGTGTTCACCGAGGCCCTGGCTCACGATCTGCGCAATCGTCCCGATTGCCGGGTGAGCGCGCACCTCTTCATTCCCGGCTTCGTCTATACGGGCTTCACCAAAGCCCGCGGCGTCACCGAAAAGCCGGCCGGCGCCTGGACGCCGGAGCAGACGGTCGAGTTTCTGCTAGCGTCGATGTGGAAGGGCGATTTCTACGTGCTGTGCCCGGACGGCGAGACGACACGGGAAATGGACGAGAAGCGCATCCGCTGGGCGGCGGACGACATCGTCGCGAACCGACCGCCGCTCTCGCGCTGGCATGCCGACTACAAGGATGCCTTCACGAAGATCATGGAAGGCTGACGCCTTGGACGCTTCCTCTTCGGGCTTCGACCCCGCCGCCTTCCGCCGCCATGTCGCGGCGATGCTCGATGAGCACGCGCGTGCCTTCGGCGTGCCGGCTGACAGGCATGCCATCCTGCGCCGCCAGATCGACAGCGGCGACCACATCCATTCCCGCCGTACCTTCCCAGGCCATGTGACAACCTCCGCCTTCATCCTCGACGTGCCGGGGCAGCGGATCCTGCTCATCCATCATCGCTCCCTCGGGCGCTGGCTGCAGCCGGGCGGGCATTACGAAGCGCCGGAGAGCCTTGCAGGCTCGGCCCTGCGCGAGGCTTTGGAGGAGACCGGCATGCGGGGGCTTGCGGTCGATCCCTGGCACGAGACATCCGGTCTTCCCATCGACATCGACAGCCACCGCATTCCGGCGCGGCCGGAGCGGGACGAGCCCGAGCATTGGCACCACGATATCCGCTATGTGATCCGGGCAGAGGAGGGCGATGCGCTGCTGCCGGACTTGCGGGAGGTGCATGGCGCAGAATGGCGGGCGCTTTTCGACCTCGAGAGCATCGCCCCGCAGGCGCTCGCGAATATGCGTGAGGCCGGCCTCGTGCGCCTCTAACAAAAGCGGGTGAGGCGCTTACATCATTCCTGCAATGACCCTTGCAATGATCCTCGAAGGAGGCAGGCCATGAACGATCAGGAACGCCAGGTCATCGACGACATCTTCCGGCGCCTCGAGCAGGTGGCGAACCAGCCGCGCGAGCCGGAGGCCGAGCGCTACATCGCCGAGAAGCTGCGTCGGCAGCCCTACGCGCCCTATGCCATGGCGCAGGCGGTCTTCGTTCAGGAACAGGCCCTCACCAATCTTCAGGCCGAGAACGAGCAGCTGCGCGCCGAACTCGAACAGGCGATGCATCAGCCACAGCAGGGCGGCTTCCTTTCCAGCATCTTCGGCGGCGGCGGCTCGCGCCCGCCCGGCCCGGCCTACAACGCCCCGCCCGCCCGGCAGGCTTCGCCCTGGGGCCAGCCGCACCCTTCGCAGCCGCAATACGGCGCTCCGCAGGGCGGCATGATGGGCGGCGCGCCCGGCGGTCCCTGGGGCGGGGGGGCGATGCAGCGCGGCGGCGGTGGCGGGTTCCTCGGCTCCGCACTCTCGACGGCGGCCGGCGTCGCCGGTGGCGTGATGCTCGCCAACGCCCTGAGCCATGCCTTCGGCGGCGACAACAACCCCGTGAGCCAAGCGGCGGCGGCAGCCGGTCTCGACGGCACCGATCAGGCGACTGACGCCGACAACGCGAGCATCACGGATTCACTCTATGAGAATCCCCATGAGAATCCCCCCGACGAGCAGGACCAGGATTTCGAGGACTTTTCGGATGGTGGCGATGACGGCGATTGGACGTAAGGCCGGCCTTCGTCGGCAACGGAAGCGCCCGCCTCAGGCGGGCGTTTTCAATTTCAGTGGCCGGCAGTCTTCGAGAAGAGATTGATGACGAGGACGCCTGCCAGGATGAGCGCCATGCCGATCAGGGCAGGCAGGTCCAGAGGCTGACGGTAGAGCATGAAGCCCGCGGCCGCGATCAGCACGATGCCGACGCCTGACCAGATCGCATAGGCGATGCCGATGGGAATGCTGCGCATGGTCAGCGACAGGCAGTAGAAGGCCAGTCCATAGCCGACGATCACGATCACCGACGGCCAGAAGCGTGAAAAGCCCTCGGCCGCCTTGAGCGCCGAGGTGGCGACGACCTCGCAGAGGATGGCGGTGAAGAGATAGACGTAGTTCATGACGGCACTCATCCCGAGACGCTGATGCCTTACACCAGACGTCACGCGATTCTCAAAAAGCCGATGGCCGGGGCGAGCCCGGCCATCGCGGAAGCTGAGGGTGACGCGATGTGCTGCAATCAGATCACGAGCACGGTCGTTCCGACCCGGACGCGGCTGTAGAGATCGACCACGTCGTCGTTGAGCATGCGGATGCAGCCGGAGGAGACGGCCTGTCCGATCGTGTGCGGCTCGTTGGTGCCGTGGATGCGGTAGAGCGAGGAGCCGAGATAGAGCGCACGGGCGCCGAGCGGGTTGTCCGGGCCGCCTTCCATGAAGCGCGGAAGGTCGGGGCGGCGGCGGATCATCTCGGCCGGCGGACGCCAGGACGGCCATTCGCGCTTCATCGACACGGTCTGACGCCCGCTCCACTCAAAGCCTTCGCGGCCGACGCCGATGCCGTAGCGGATCGCCCGGCCGCCATCCTGCACGAGATAGAGGAACTTGTTGTTGGTATCGACGACGACCGTGCCGGGACGTTCCGTGCCGCGATAGGCCACGATCTGGCGCTGGAACTCGGGCGAGATCGCGTAATCGATGCTGTTGTCGTAGCCGGTGCCGTAATCCTGCGGCAGGGTCGCGACGCTGCCCGTGCTGGTCACGTCGTAGGGGTAGCCGGCGACGCGCTGGCCCCGATAGGCCGGCGCGGCGGGGCGCGTCACGAGAGGATAGCTCTCGCGATAGCCGTCCTCGGCGCGAGCATAGGGATAGTCGTAGCCGGGCGCGATATAGGTATTGCCGTAGAAATTGCCGTTCCTGGCAATTGGCTGCGCGGAGGCGGCAGCAGGCAGCAAGATCGCCAGAAGCATTGCGGAGCAAGAGGTCCAAGCGCGCATTGAAGTTTCCTGTCTAGGTGTCTTGCAGAATAAACGGCAAGCGCGGCTTTTGTTTCCGCCAAGCTAGCGGAATTTATGCTCCGACTTGGAAGTGCGCTTTCCTGTCGATCCGACGAAAAGAGGGATGAAGCCCTTATGAAAGTGCGGTAAGAGCCGTGGCCTCGACGGCGCTCATCCCGGGACGCCGCTCTCATATCGTCGTGACATCATGCAATTCGGTCCCGCCCTGAGGGCGGCCGCGGGTATCGCGGTTCTGTCCATCATGGATGCGTTCATCAAGGGGATGTCCGCCCATTATCCGACCCTCCAGGTCGCCCTTCTGCGTTTCGCCTGCGGCTCGCTGGTCGTGGCCGGCGTCGTTGCGGTCCTGAGGCCCGGCTGGCCGAACCGGGAGACCATCGCCGCCAATTCGCTCCGCTCCGTGATCGCGGTCGTGACGGCGGTGAGCTTCTTCTATGCGCTCGGCCAATTGCCGCTGGCCGAAACCCTGGTTCTGTCCTTCCTGTCGCCGATGTTCATCGCCCTGTTCGGCATGCTGCTCCTGCGCGAGAAGGTCGATGCCCGGATCGTCGGCGCCATTGCCATCGGGTTCGCGGGCACGCTCGTCGTGGTGCTCGGCCAGACGGCAGATGCGGGCGCGACCCGGTCATGGGCCGGCGTCGCCGCCGCGCTGACCTCGGCGGTCACTTATGCGCTGAGCCTCGTGCTCCTGCGCCAGAGGGCCCAGCGCGACAAGTTTTTGCACATCGTCATCTTCCAGAATTTCGGGCCGTTCATCCTGGTCGCGCCGTTCGGCCTCTGGGCCTGGCAGCCCCTGGACTACTCCCACCTCACCTGGTTCCTGCTCATGGGCGTTCTCGGCGTGATCGGCCATGTGCTCATGGCGACGGCCTATGCCAAGGCCGAGGCGGCAAGGCTCGCCCCGCTCGAATACACGGCGCTGATCTGGGCGGTCCTGATCGGCTTCGGGGTGTTCAGCGAGGTCCCGACCTGGGCGACGCTCGGCGGCGGCATCCTCATCGTCGGTGCGGCGATGCTGACATCCCGGCGTTAGGCTGCCTTGCGGGCCGCCGCGTCGAAGATCATGCAGGTCTCGGTGCCATGGGCGAGAAGCTTGCCCTTGGCGTCGAAGAGCTTGCCCTCCGACGTGGCCAGCGTCCCGCCGCGATGGATGAGGGTGCCTTCGCAGGTGACCTTGCCGGTATTCGGCAGGATCGGCCGGACGAAATTGAGCTTCATCTCCACCGTCGTATAGCCCTGGCCGGCAAGGAGGGTTGTATGGACGGCGCAGGCCATGGCGCTGTCGAGGATGGCGGAGGTCCAGCCGCCATGGATGGTGCCGAGCGGGTTGAAGAAAGCCTCCGTCGGCTCGCCTTCGAAGATCACCCGGCCTTCTTCCACATGAGTCAGATAGACATTGGTCGAACGGGCGAAGGGCGGAGCCGGATGCCGGCCTTCGAGCAGGCCGCGCAGGAAGGCCAAGCCCGGCTCGGCCGTCAGAACATCCCGAGTTACGATTCCGTGCACCCGCTCAAGCATGCCGACCTCCATCTGTGTAGATGCACAGTATGCTTGGATTGGCGTCGGTGCAATGCCTTTGGCGTCGGCCCGCCGGGGATCAGTGCCGGTGATCCCGATGCGGTAAAGCGCGGCGCCTCTCGGATCGCGAATGACACCCGCGCCGTCATGCCCGGGCTTGTCCCGGGCACCCACGTCTTGGCAGCACTGCGGTTCTCGAAGACGTGGGTGGCCGCATCAAGTGCGGCCATGACGCGAGGGTGTCATCCCCGGCGGCCGCCGGGGATGACACGACCCCTCATGGCACCCTCTCCGTCATGCGACCCTCTGCTGTCACCCATCCTCTCCCGTCATCCCCATCCCCTCGCCGTCATGCCCGGACTCGTCCCGGGCACCCACGTCTTGGCAGCGTGGCGGTTCTCGAAGACGTGGGTGGCCGCACCAAGTGCGGCCATGACGGCGGAGGGACGAGGGGGCGAGGCGGCAGGACGAAGCAGGACGGGAGCGTGATGTTATGTTCTCACTTTGTTCTTGACATCATTCCCAATCTTGGCTACACCCTTGCACAAGACCTGCCTCTGACGAGGGGCGCGCTCGCGAGGCGTCGCAGTGTGGAGGCAGGCACGGTCCCATGGCAGGCCTCGCACGCCTGTCGATGGGAGGCCCAGGATGCGGGCCGGTGGTCGGAATCGGTTCAAGGCCCCCGTCGAGCAGACGGATCCCGCCTTGAACGGTCACCGGGCCGGCCTCTCCTGTCCGCCTGAAGAAGCCGTGCGCGAAGAGGCATCTCGGCTCATCGCATTTCCATCCATCATCGAGCCGGGCTGCCCGTCGCGCCACCCTCGATTACCCAAAGGCTCGGAGCCACAGGCTCCGGGCCCGACGGTGCTGGCTCTTTGATATTCACATTCATCATCCCCTACGCCGTCATGGCCGGACTTGTTGCGGCCACCCACGTCTTGAGAACCACAACGCTGCTTAAGACGTGGGTGCCCGGGACAAGCCCGGGCATGACGGCGAGGGGGCGGGGATGACGGCGCAGGGTGGGATGACGGCGAGGGGACGGGCATGATGGCGAGGGGACGGGGATGAGGGCAGAGGATGGGAATGACGGCGAGGGGACGGGGATGAGGGCAGAGGATGGGCATGACGGCGAGGGAAACGTCATCCCGGACGAAGCACAGCGAAGATCCAGGATCGCAAGACCGGAATGGCGCTGTCATCCCGGCGCAGGCCGGGATCCAGAACCGCCGACGCCGCAGAACCATGCGCGACGCGGATCGTCTCGTCCTGAGACGGCGTGGCTCCGGATCCCCGCCGCGGGGATGACAAGGTCGAGGTGCAGGCGCCTCATGATGAAGCTCGGGCCCGCTTCACGAAGGATAAGCCGCCTTCCGGAGTGCCCGCATCGCCATGCGCGCCTCCTCGGCATCCGTGCCGTTGAGCCTTGCCTCGAGCCGCTCCTGCGCCTGCCGCCAAAGCGGGATCGCCGCGTCGAGGAGCGTCTGGCCGGCCGGCGTGAGCCTGTGTCGCAGGCCGCGTCCCTTTTCAGGGATTGGCTCGATCCAGCCGTTCTGGGTGAGGATCTTCAGGTTGCGCACCAGGGTCGTCCGCTCCAGGCCCAGCCGTTCGGCGAGGATCGTCTCGGACACCGTCGCGCCATGGCCGATCGCGCCGAGAATGCCGAATTGCGGCAGCTTCAGCCCGAGAGGCCGCAGGGCGGCCTCGTAGGCCCGGCTCAGGAGGCGGGCCGTCATGCGGGCATGGAGGGCAAAACAGGTTCGGCCGATGGCTTCGAGGTCGGTCATGTAACGATCATGACCCGCCCTTAGGAGGCGTCAAGGCCAGAGCATCGGACCCAAAAGAGGACCCACTTTTGGGATCCAATCCGATGATCCCTTCTCTTGGCTGGCGCATCGTTCGGAGCGGACCCAGCGGGCCGCGCAAGCGTAAACCGGGTCCACTTTTCACTGGCGTGGTCCTTCGGGTCGCTGACGCGGCCCTCTGGGTCCGCACGATGCGCTAGGAAACCGCGCTGACGATGAGGCAGGCGTCTTGACTCGCTCCGCGGCTATGACTATCTCGCGGCCAGCGTTAGCACTCGTCATCGCACAGTGCTAACAGCCGCAAAGACCTGGATACGGCCAGAGGGGCCGTGCCAATAGTCAAAGGGGAAGTTCCATGAAGTTCCGTCCGCTGCACGACCGCGTCGTCGTCCGCCGCATCGAGGCCGAAGAGAAGACGGCCGGCGGCATCATTATCCCGGACACCGCCAAGGAAAAGCCGCAAGAGGGCGAAGTCGTCGCCGTCGGCCCCGGCGCCCGTGACGAGAACGGCAAGATTGCCGCCCTCGACGTGAAGGCCGGCGACCGCGTCCTGTTCGGCAAGTGGTCCGGCACCGAGGTGCGTATCGACGGTCAGGATCTCCTGATCATGAAGGAATCCGACATCATGGGCATCGTCGGCTGATCAGCCTTCGAGAAAAGCCCTCATCCCACGATTTTCAATTTAACTGGAGGCATAGCCCATGGCTGCCAAAGACGTTAAGTTCTCCTCCGATGCTCGCGACAAGATGCTGCGCGGCGTCGACATCCTCGCCGATGCCGTGAAGGTCACGCTGGGTCCCAAGGGCCGCAACGTGGTGATCGAGAAGTCCTTCGGCGCTCCGCGCATCACCAAGGACGGCGTCACCGTCGCCAAGGAGATCGAGCTCGCCGACAAGTTCGAGAACATGGGCGCCCAGATGGTGCGCGAAGTGGCCTCGAAGACCAACGACATCGCCGGTGACGGCACCACCACCGCGACGGTTCTGGCCCAGGCCATCGTCCGCGAGGGCGCCAAGTCGGTTGCCGCCGGCATGAACCCGATGGACCTCAAGCGCGGCATCGATCTCGCCACCGCAGAGGCCGTGAAGGACATCCAGTCCCGCGCCAAGAAGGTGAAGTCCTCCGACGAGGTCGCCCAGGTCGGCACGATTTCCGCCAACGGCGACAAGGACATCGGCGAGATGATCGCCCATGCCATGCAGAAGGTCGGCAACGAGGGTGTCATCACCGTCGAGGAAGCCAAGACCGCCGAGACCGAGCTCGACGTCGTCGAAGGCATGCAGTTCGACCGCGGCTATCTCTCGCCGTACTTCATCACCAACGCCGAGAAGATGGTGGCCGAGCTCGAGGATCCCTACATCCTCATCCACGAGAAGAAGCTCTCCTCGCTCCAGCCCATGCTGCCGATCCTCGAGGCCGTCGTTCAGACCGGCAAGCCGCTCCTCATCATCGCCGAGGACGTGGAAGGCGAGGCTCTCGCCACCCTCGTGGTCAACAAGCTGCGTGGCGGCCTCAAGATCGCTGCCGTGAAGGCTCCGGGCTTCGGCGACCGCCGCAAGGCCATGCTCGAGGACATCGCCGTCCTCACCGCCGGCCAGACGATCTCCGAAGACCTCGGCATCAAGCTCGAGACCGTGTCCCTGCCGATGCTCGGCCGCGCCAAGCGCGTCCGCATCGAGAAGGAAAACACCACGATCATCGACGGCGCCGGCCAGAAGGCCGACATCGAGGCCCGCGTTTCGCAGATCAAGGCGCAGATCGAGGAGACCACCTCGGACTACGACCGTGAGAAGCTCCAGGAGCGTCTCGCCAAGCTCGCAGGCGGCGTCGCGGTGATCCGCGTCGGCGGCGCGACCGAGGTCGAGGTGAAGGAGAAGAAGGACCGCGTCGACGACGCTCTGAACGCCACCCGCGCTGCGGTGGAAGAGGGCATCGTCCCCGGCGGCGGCACGGCTCTGCTGCGCGCCAAGGCTGCGGTTGCAAAGCTCACCACCGACAACCCGGACGTCCAGGCCGGCATCAAGATCGTGCTGCGCGCGCTCGAGGCTCCGCTCCGTCAGATCGCCGAGAACGCCGGCGTCGAAGGCTCCATCGTTGTCGGCAAGATCAACGACAACACGAAGTCCGACACCTTCGGCTTCAACGCCCAGACGGAAGAGTTCGTGGACATGCTCCAGGCCGGTATCGTCGATCCGGCGAAGGTCGTCCGCACGGCTCTGCAGGACGCGGCTTCGGTCGCAGGCCTGCTCGTCACCACCGAGGCCATGGTTGCCGAGGCTCCGAAGCGCGAGAGCGCTCCGGCGATGCCGGGCGGCGGCATGGGCGGCATGGGCGGCATGGACTTCTAAGAAGTCCAAAAAGCCTGAAAGTTAAGGGAAGCCCCGGAGAAATCCGGGGCTTTCTCGTTGCAGTCGCGGGAAGGCTCCCCTGCATAGAAAACAATCCGCCGCGATAGGCGTTCATGTGTATACGGCTAAGAATCATGCCGCTAAGCGAGGATTGGACCGTGACAGCAGGGCGATCATTCTTGTCGATGGGGCGGCGGATCCTGCCGCGCGCTTTCCTGGTTGCACAGCTTGCCCTCTCCGGTCTCGCGCTGACCGCGGCGACTGCCTATGCCGCCTCCGAACCCCGGCCGAGCTCGGCCTCGATCCGCACGCCGGATTTCGACGAGAGCGTGCAATGGTACCGGGACAATCTCGGCTTCCGATTGATCGGCAGCCAGAACCTCGTTCCCGGACGGCGGGCGATCCTGGAGCGCAGCGGCTTCCTTCTGGAGATCAACGAGACCGATCACGTCCTGCAGCCCGAACCCGACAGCACCGCCGCCGTCCAGCCGACGCGGGCGCCGGTCGTGAGCATCATCGTGCCCGACGTGGACCGGGAGGTGGCCCGCCTGCGCCGTGCCGGTGTCGACATCCTCCAACTGCCGGAGGATGAGCTCGACGGCACCTACAGGACGGCCCAGATCCAGGACAACGGGCGCCATCGGATCGAGCTGCGCGAGCCGCTCGATCCCCAGGCCGGCTTCAACTCCGGCGGACGGTGAGGCTGCGAAACAATTCTCAAGCCTGCGGGAATAGGAGGCTTCGCAGCGTGTCTTCTTGGGTGTGGTCACAAACGGCCTTAGGAGGATACCCCATGAAAGAATTGCTGCGCCCCGCCATCCTGGCTGGAGCCCTCGTTGCCGCCTCTGTCGCATTCGCCCAAGGAATGGCGCCTGCCAAGGTGGCGGACACGAGCAAGGGCAAGGCTCTCGTCGACGCCAAAGGCATGACGCTCTACACCTTCGATCGCGATGCGGGCGGCAAGTCGGCCTGCAACGGCCAATGCGCCGCGAACTGGCCCCCGCTGATGGTGGCAGCCGGCGCTGCCGCCTCCGGCGACTGGACCGTGGTCACCCGCGACGACGGCTCCAAGCAATGGGCCTACAAGGGCAAGCCGCTCTATCTCTGGGTCAAGGATACCAAGCCGGGCGAGGTCACGGGCGACGGCGTCAACAACGTCTGGCATATCGCGGCCCCGTAAATCTTGCATCGGTCTGCCGCCGGGCGTTGAATGATACGGGAAACCGAGGACTGACCTTGGACGAGATCGCCTCCCTCCTCGAACCGCAGATTCCGGCGTTGAGACGTTATGCCTGGGCGCTGCTGCGGGATGACGAGGGGGCCGACGATCTCGTCCAGGACACACTGGAACGGGCTATCGGCCGCTGGAGCCAGCGTCGCGACGGGGATTTGCGGGCCTGGCTCTTCGCCATCCAGCGCAACCTGTTTCTCAATGGCCTGCGCCAGCGCCGGTCGCGCGGCGCCCATGTGGGAGACGAGGCCCTGAACGATCTGCCGGCGCCCGGCACCAGCCCGGAAAATCATGCCAGCCTGCATGACATCCTCGTGGGCCTCGACGCCCTGCCGGAAGAGCAGCGTTCGATCCTGCTTCTCGTCGGGGTGGAGGACCTGTCCTACGAGCAGGCCGCCAAAGTGCTGGACGTTCCCATCGGCACCGTGATGTCGCGCCTGAGCCGGGCGCGGGCGCGTTTGAGGGATTTCATGGATAACGGGCGTAGCGCCGTCTTGAGGAGAGTGAAGTGACGGGCGAGCGACCCATCGGAGAGGACGATCTGCAGGCCTTCGTCGACGGCCGGCTTCCGTCCGCCCGGTTCGAGGCGATCAAGCTCTATCTGGCCGATCAGCCGGCCCTTGCCGAGCAGGTGAGCCGCGAGATCGAACAGCGCGACGCCCTGCGCGCAAGGCTGGCCTTCAAGGCGCAGGAACCCGTTCCCTCGCGCCTGCGCGTCGCCAACATTCTCGCGTCCCGGCGCCGTTCGTCCATCTTCCGTCCTGCCGCCATTGCGGCAGCCGTCGCCTGGCTCGCGATCGGCGGCGTTCTGGGCGGATTCGGGGGCGTATGGTGGGCGTCGCGGTCACGCGGGCAGGACGAGATCGCCGATGCCGCCGGCAGCGCGATCGCCGCCCACCGCATCTATGTGAGCGAGCGCCTGCATCCGGTCGAAGTGCCCGCCGATCAGGAAGCGCATCTCGTGCAATGGCTGTCGCGCCGGGTCGGCAAGCCGCTCTTCGCGCCGAACCTGAACGCTCAGGGCTATCGTCTCATCGGCGGGCGTCTCCTGCCCGCGGGCAACGAGCCGGCCGCGCTCTTCATGTACGAGGATGCCGGCGGCGGCCGCCTGACGCTTTATGCGCGCTCGGACGGGGGCGAGGAGCGGACTGCGTTCCGCTTCGAAACGCAGGAGGGCGTCTCCGCCTTCTCCTGGATCGAGAAAGGCCTGTCCTATGTGGTCTCGGCGAGGGTGGACCGCGCGCAGCTCCTTCCCATCGCCGAGACGATCTACAAGCAGTTCGAGGCTACGAGCGACCCCGCGAAGAGCCGCTCGTAGCGGTCAGGCGAAAACGGCAGGGTTGGGACCGACGCGGCCGTCCGCATCGTCGAGGCGCTCGATCACGCTCATGTCCTCCGCATCGAGCTTGAATCCGAACAAGTCGAGATTCTCGCGGATGCGCGCCGGCGTCACCGATTTCGGAATCGCGATCAGGCCCTGATCCAGATGCCAGCGGAGGATGACCTGCGCCGGCGTCCTGCCGTGCTTGCGCGCGATGGCTGCGAGCGCCTCATTGTCGAACAGCGTGCCCTGTCCGAGCGGGCTCCAGGATTCGGTCGCAATGCCGTTCGCCTTGTGGAAGGCCCGCAACTCCTTCTGCTGGAATCCGGGATGAAGCTCGATCTGGTTGACGGAGGGCGTCACGCCGGTCTCGTCGATCAGGCGCTGCAGATTCTGCACCATGAAGTTGGAGACGCCGATGGATTTCGCACGTCCCTCTTCCTTCAGCTTGATCAGAGCGCGCCAGGTGTCGCGATAGGCCTCGCTGCCGGCGACGGGCCAATGGATGAGGTAGAGATCGACATTGTCGAGCTTGAGGCGGGCAAGGCTCTCGTCGAAGGCGCGCAGCGTCTCGTCGTAGCCGTGGCGGTCGTTCCAGACCTTGGTGGTGATGAAAAGCTCGTCGCGGGAGACGGGCGCTGCCGCGATGGCCTCTCCGACGCCCTCCTCGTTGCCGTAGATGGAGGCCGTGTCGATGGAGCGGTAGCCCGCCTTGATCGCTTCGCCCACGGCACTGGCGGCTTCGTCGTTGGAAACCCGCCAGACGCCGTAGCCCAGTTGCGGCATCGCGTTGCCGTCGTTCAGGCGGATCGTGGGAATGGTCGACATAGGCTGCTCCATAGGAAGTTGCGGCAGGGCGGCCGCGCTGAGGCGGGATAAGCACATAATGATCGGAGCCGGCCCGTGCCATGCCGGAACCGGCATGGCGACCCTGCGTTGCAAGCTGAACGGCCGGCCACTCTCACATAGGAGCTCTTCTTGCACATTCCAGACGCGCGGAAGGGCACGCCCGACCCGACTCTTGACGAAGGTGAGTTCCGGAAGCGGTTTCTGCAGCAATTCCAGGATCCGGCCTTTGAGGCGCTCGGTGGTGAGCTCGAGCGCATCGCCAATGCTGCCTGGGATGCCTACAGCCATCATCGCAAGAGCCCGAAGACCCGCAAGGCCGGCCCGGGCTTCGCCGATCCCGACTACGATCTCGCCGTCGACTGGATCGCCGCGAGAGAGGCGATCGACCATGCGCAGAAGCGGCACGAGGATGCGGGCGGTCCTTCCCGCTTCCTCCTGATCTCGGCCTCGTCGCGCAGCGAGCACACCTGCCCCGGCGAGATGTCCAAGAGCTATCGCATCGTTGAAATTGCCCAGCAGGTTCTCGGCAGTGCGGAGAACACGCAGGTCGAGGTGCTCGAACTCAGCCGGCTCGCCGCGGAGTACGGGCGCCACATCCATCCCTGCAAGGCGTGCTTCTCGACCGCGGCGGCTTTGTGCCATTGGCCGTGCTCCTGCTATCCGAACTATTCGCTCGGGCAGACGAATGACTGGATGAACGAGATCTATCCGAGCTGGGTCGCGGCGCATGGCGTCATGATCGTCACGCCGGTGAACTGGTATCAGGTCACGTCGCCCCTGAAACTGATGATGGACCGGCTCGTCTGCGCGGATGGCGGCAACCCCGACCCGACTTCGACGCAGGGCAAGAAGACCGATATCGCCAAGAGGCTGGAGCTCGAGGGCTGGGATTACCCGAAGCACCTCGCCGGCCGGCTGTTCTCCGTCGTCGTGCACGGCGATACGGAGGGCGCGGAGAGCGTTCGTCGCAGCCTGTCCGATTGGCTGCGCTCCATGGATCTCGTGCCGGCCGGAACCGCCGCCGAAATCGATCGCTATATCGGCTACTGGAAGCCTTATGCCACGAGCCATGAGGAGCTCGATCAGGATCGGGCCATTCAGGACGAAGTGCGCAATGCCGCCTGGACGCTGCTTGAGGCGGTGAAGGCGAAGCGGGCTGGAAAGCTTGTGACGGCCGGCGAGAATCTGAAGGAGCCGCGGCAGAAATGACGAGGCCGGGCTTATGGCCCGGCCTCGCTCAAGGCGTTTCGAGTTTGCCTATTTCGGCGCAGACTTGATCTCGGCGTCCCACTTCTTGAGCAGTCGCGTACGCTCGGCGACGGAGCCGTATTTGGCTGTGTCGTAGTTGATCAGCTTCATCTCGGACAGCTTCGGCGCATCGGGCGAGACGGGCGCACTCTTGTTCGATGCGATCGAGTAGATCTTCAGATCGGCGCCGACGAGTTTCTGAGCGTCGGACGAGAGCGCCCAATCCACGAATTTCTGCGCCGTCTCCGTGTTCCTGCCGCCCTTCACGACCGAGATCGAGCCCGTTTCGTAGCCGGTGCCTTCGCAGGGCGCGAGGGTTTTGACCGGCGCGCCGTCGGCGATCATCGTCACCATGTCGTGCATGAAGGCGATGGCGATGCCGGTTTCGCCGAGCGCTACCGCCTTGACGGGAGCGGCGCCCGACTTGGTGTACTGATTGACGTTCCTGTGCAGGCTCTTCATGTAGTCGAAGGCCTTGTCCTCGCCCATCAGCTGGACGAGCGAGGCCAGGAACACATAGGCCGTGCCGGACGAGTTCGGATCGGAGACCTGCACCTCGTCGCGGTATTTCGGATCGAGAAGATCGGCCCAGCATTTCGGCTCGGGCAGTCCGCGGCTCTCTAGCACCTTTGTGTTGTAGCCGATGCCGAGCGCGCCGAGATAGGTGCCCGTCGCGCGGTAGTTCGCCTGCTCGGCGAAGCGCTGCACCCAGTCGTGCAACTCCGGGAGCTTGGGCGACTTGTATTCCACCGTCAGCCCTTCTTCGGCCGCCTGGATGTGGGAATCGCCCGGTCCGCCCCACCACACATCGGCGCGCGGATTGGCGGCTTCCGCCCGGATCTGCGCCAGGGTCTCGCCGGTGCTCTTGCGCACCATCGTCGCCTTGGCGCCGGTCGCCTTTTCGAAGGCGGCGACGCCGACGCGGCACTGTTCCTCGAGAATGGAGCAGTAGATGGTGATCGGCGCCTGGGCCTGCGCCGCGAACGGCGCGGCGCAAACAGCCGCCGTCAGGGCAAGGCCCATCCATGAGAGTCGCATGAGGTTTCCTCCTCGAGGTCGGCATTCATCTGCCGCCTCTTGTCGCTTCGAGACATGCGATGGGAAACTTAGCCGGCTTCTTTGTCAAGGTGCACGCCGATTGCGCAATGAAAAAGGCCGGGCATGGGCCCGGCCTTGAAGTCTGCCTTAAAACTCTTCCTCATCCTGAGGAGCGGCGAAGCCGCGTCTCGAAGGAGGGTCCAGTAGACACTGGAGACGCCCTCGTCCTTCGAGACGGACCTGACGGTCCTCCTCAGGATGAGGGCTTCCTGTCGAGCCAGCGGGAACCGCCGGCTCTTACCAACTCGTCAGCACCGAACCCTTGAACTTCTCCTCGATGAACGCCTTCACCTCGGGGGTGTGATAGGACTCGACGAGGGCCTTCACCCACGGCTTGTTCTTGTCCTCGCTGCGCACCGCGATGAGGTTCACGTAGGGACCCTTCGGGTTCTCGCGGGCGATCGGATCCTTCACCGGATCGAGGCCGCCCGAGGTTGCGTAATTGGTGTTGATGACCGAAGCGTCCACGTCCTCGAGCACGCGCGGTCCTTGCGCGGCTTCGATCTCGACGAATTTCAGCTTCTTCGGATTGTCGGTGATATCGAGCGGCGTCGGCTTGTAGCCCGTGCCGTCCTTCAGCTTGATCAGGCCCTTGTCCTGCAGGAGGATGAGCGCGCGGCCGCCGTTGGTCGGATCGTTCGGGATCGAGATCGTGGCGCCGTTCGGCAGCGCATCGAGGCTCTTGTGCTTCTTCGAATAGATGCCGATCGGGAAGTTCACGGTGAGTCCGACGCTTTCGATCTTGAAGCCGCGGTCGGCGACCTGGTTGTCGAGATAGGGCTGGTTCTGGAACGAATTCGCCTCGATGTCGCCGCCCGCAAGCGCGGTGTTCGGCACCACGTAGTCGGAGAACTCGACGATCTTGATGTCGAGGCCCTTCTTGGCGGCGATCGGCTTCACGGCTTCGAGGATCTGCGCATGCGGGCCGGGCGTCGCGCCGATGCGGATGGTCTGCGTCTGCTGTGCGAGAGCGGGAAAGGCGGCGAGAGAGAGGATGGCGGCAAGGCCGAGTTTCTTCAGGGACATTCTTGTTACTCCTTGTGCAGTCTTTTTCTTCGATGGTCAGGCGTGGCGGATGCGCTTGTTGAGATGGCGTGCGAGGCGGTCGCCGATGGTCTGCACGGCCTGAACGAGGACGATCAGCACGACCACGACGGCGAGCATCATGTCGGGCATGAAGCGCTGGTAGCCGTAGCGGATGCCGAGATCGCCCAAGCCCCCGCCGCCGACCGCGCCGACCATGGCCGAGAAGCCGAGGAGCGACACGACGGCGAGCGTGAGGCCGAGCACGATGCCGGGCAGGGCTTCCGGGATCAGCACCTTGCGCACGATCTGGAGCGGCGTGGCGCCGAAGGCGCGCGCGGCTTCGATCAGGCCCTGGTCCACTTCACGGATCGCACCTTCGATGAGGCGGGCGATGAAGGGCGTTGCCGCAATCGTCAGCGGCACGATGGCCGCATTGGTGCCGATGGACGTGCCGGCGATCAGACGCGTGAAGGGAATGATCGCGACCACGAGGATGATGAAGGGCGTCGAGCGGGTGGCGTTGACGATCACGCCGATGACGCGGTTGACCCACGGCGCGGCGAACAGCTCGCCCTTGCCGGAGGTCGCGAGAAACACGCCGAGCGGCAGGCCGAAGGCGGTGGCGATCAGCGCTGCCACGGCAACCATGTAAAGCGTTTCGCCGGTGGAATTGGCGATGAGGTTGATCATCTCAGGCGACATGGCCGAGAACCTCCGTATCGAGACCGTGCTTGTTCAGGAAATCGAGGGTGGTGCCGAGGACCTGCTCCGGCACGCCGACCACGAGAGTGCCGAAGGGGCGGCCGGCGATCTCGTCCACCGAGCCGGAGAGGATGTTCGTCTCGATGTTGAGATCGCGTGCGAGCCGCGCGAGAACCGGATCGGTCGCGTGCGGGCCGCGGAAGCCGATGCGGATCACGGCCTGGCTGCCGGGCGTCGCCTCGGGCGTCAGCCTGTTCTGCACGTAGGGCGGCAGAGCACGGCCGGATTCGTCGGCGAGGAAGGACCGGGTGACCTCGTGCTGCGGCCGGGTGAACACCTCGAACACGTCGCCCTGCTCGACGATCCGCCCACCCTCGATCACCGCGACCTCGCGGGCGATGTTGCGGATCACCGCCATCTCGTGGGTGATCAGCAGGATGGTCAGCCCGAGCTCGTGGTTGATGCGCGCGAGCAGATCGAGGATCGAGCGGGTGGTCTCCGGGTCGAGGGCCGAGGTGGCCTCGTCGGAGAGAAGAACCTTGGGCTTGGTGGCGAGCGCGCGGGCGATGCCGACGCGCTGCTTCTGGCCGCCGGAGAGTTCGGAGGGATAGCGGTTGCGCTTGTCGGTGAGGCCGACGAGGGCGAGAAGCTCCTCGACCCGCGCCTTGATCTCGGCCTTGTCGTAGCCAGCCACCTCGAGCGGAAGGGCGATGTTCTGGGCCGCCGTGCGCGAGGAGAGCAGGTTGAAGTGCTGGAAGATCATGCCGATGGAGCGGCGGGCGTGACGAAGGGCCGCTTCGGGAAGCGCCGCGATGTCGGAGCCGTCCACGATCACCTTGCCGGCGGTGGGCTTTTCCAGGCCGTTGACGAGGCGGATCAGGGTCGACTTGCCCGCGCCCGAGCGCCCGATCACGCCCAGGATCGAGCCCTGCGGCACGGCGAGGCTGACCTCCTGCAGCGCGGTCACGGGCTGGCCGTCACGGCCGGGAAAGGTCTTCGAGACCTTCTCCAGGCGCACGATGGACTCCGCCGGCACAAGGCGCTGGGCGTGCTGGTCGCCGAGATATCCGAGATGGGCGTTCATGAGGTCGCCTTTTCAGTGACGTCGGGATGTCGATATGACACATGAAACATCCCGTTCTCTAAGTCAACCTTTTCGTTCGTTAAACAAAACAATCTGTTTTGCCGAACGCGAGAGGCCATTTAGCGGCCTGTTGCTCTCCTCACAAGACTGCTATCGCTTCGAAAGGAGAGAAGTTCCTCCTTTCTTTCGCCACAAGAGCGCATGATCCGGCTGTTCCAGGTTTCCATGAGCCCGGGCCGGATCTCGGCAGGAGTTATGAATGATCAAGGCGAGCATCGCGCTGGCACTCGTAGGTTTGTGCGTCCTCATCGCCTCCGTGTCGGATGCGGTCCAGGTGCCTTTCTACCTGCCTCTCTCCACCCTGGCCCTCGCCGGGCTCGTGTTCCTCGCAAGGGACATCCCCAAATTCCTGAGGATCTTCGTCGTGATGCTGTCGGCGACGCATCTCGTGCTTGTGGCGCTCATCCTCGGGGCGGTCACGGGCGCCATCACGGGCGACTATACCGGCTACGTTCCGCCGCCCTCGGCCGCGCTCGGCGCAACGGCCTTCGGGGCGATCATCTACGGGCTCTCCTTCGTTCCCGTCGTGCGGACCATCTGCCGAATCGCCGATCTCTACCTGACGTCCGAGGCCGACAGCATCATCCGCATTCCCTTCATCGGTCTCGTGCGGGCGCGAGAGGGGACGATCGGCACCTGGATGATCGGCATCCTTATCGCGATCAACCTCGTTCAGGTCGCGCTCAACGTCCGTCTCAGCTTCTTCTCGCGCGATATGTTCAATGCGCTTGAAGCGAAGGACGCCGCTGCCTTCTGGTATCAGCTCTTCCTCATCTTCACGCCTCTCGCGGCCGTGTTCGTGGCGATGGCGCTGACCGAGGTGCTGCTGCAGAACGTGCTCACCATCCGCTGGCGCGCCTTTCTCAACACCTATTACCTGCGCGAGTGGCTCGGCGACGGAACCCATTACCGGATGCAGATCATGGGAAGGGGCGCGGACAATCCGGACCAGCGTATTTCGGAAGACCTGCGCAAATTCGTCGAGAGCACCTATTCCCTCTCCGTCGGCCTGATGAACCAGGCCGCGACCCTCGTCTCCTTCGTGGCGATCCTCTGGACCATCTCGGCCGGCTTCACCTTCCCGGGAACGAGCTGGGAGGTGCCGGGCCTGCTGGTCTGGGTCTGCGCGGGCTATGCCATTCTCGGCACGTGGGTCACGCACCTCATCGGCCGGCCCCTGATCGCCCTGAACTTCGAGCAGGAGAAGGTGGAGGCGAACTACCGCTTCTCGCTGGCGCGCCTGCGCGAATACACCGAGCAGGTGGCGCTTCTCGGCGGCGAGCGGGCCGAGCGCGAGAGCCTCGGACGTCGGTTCGGACAGGTCGTCGACAATTACATGCGGATCGTGTTCCGCCTCATCAAGCTCAACACCTTCACCTCGGCCTATTTCCAGGCCAACGTGGTGGTGCCCTACATCCTGACAGCTCCTTATTACTTCATCGGCAAGATCTCGCTCGGCCAGATGCAGCAGGTGGTCGGTGCGTTCAGCCGCGTGGAATCGGCGCTCACCTATTTCATCACGATCTACACGACGCTGGCCGACTACAAGGCCGTGCTCGACCGTCTCACCACCTTCGAGGGCGCCATCGCATCGGCCCAGCGCGTCGGCGGCGAGAGCAAGCTCCTGGTCGAGCCGAAGGCGGGCCGGGAACTGCGCCTGGAGGATCTGGACGTGCGCCTGCCCGACGGCAGCGCCCTGATGCATACGGAAGAGCTGGCCTTCCGTCCGGGCGAGCGGACCCTCATGACCGGGCCGTCGGGGTCGGGCAAGTCGACTCTCTTCCGCGCCATCGCGGGCATCTGGCCCTTCGGCGAGGGGCAGATCCTCGTGCCCGAGGGGCAGAGCATGATGCTCCTGCCGCAGCGCCCGTATATCCCCATCGGCACCTTGCGCGATGCGGTGACCTATCCGGGCAAGGTCGATGCCTACACGGATGCCGAGATGGCGGAGGCTTTGCGCAATGCCAAGCTCCCGCAGATCGCGGATCGGCTCGACGAGGAGCGCAACTGGGCGCAGACCCTCTCCCTCGGCGAGCAGCAGCGCCTCGCGGTCGCCCGCGCACTCCTGACCAAGCCCGACTGGCTGTTCCTCGACGAGGCGACGGCGGCGCTCGACGAACCGACCGAGGCGGATATCTACCGCATCATCAAGGACGAGCTCCCCGGCACCACCGTGGTCTCCATCGGCCACCGCTCGACGCTGACCGCCTATCATGACCGGCGCATCGACATGAAGAAGACGGAAGGCGGCCTCTCGACGCCCGTCGACATGCGCGAGCCGGAGCCTGCGGAGTAGGACACCCTCCCATCCCACGTCATCACCGGCACAAGGCCGGCCATGACGTGAGAGGGCGTCATTCCCGGCAGCCGCAGGCCGGGAGTGGCACTGAGAAAAAACAAGAAAGGCCGGCGTCGAGCCGGCCTTTTCCGTATCTACACAGCCGAGGCTTACAGCGAGCGCTCGAGACGCAGCTCGCCGCCGTTCTGGGTCTGGATGATCAGGTTGCGGCCCTGGATGTCCCATTTCGCCGAAGAGCGGAGCGCCACGAGAAAGGCCTGCTCGATCGCCATGACGGTCTTGTCGCAGCTCCGCTTCGTCAGTGCGAAGGGGCCGACCGCCAATCCCTGCTCGCGCAGGGGATAGGCCGCTGTGGCATAGGTGTTGCAGCCGGAGAAACCCGTGGCCCGCAGCTGGTCGTCGAGCTTGAAGCTCGGGCGCTCGCCGGTGAAGGGCTTGCCGTTCAGGCTCACGGCCACCCAGGAGGAGCCGAGGGGGAAGATCTTGCCGTTCTGGCCGGGCTGCGGAACCTTGGGGTCGACCTGACGGGTCGGGCCAGCCGGGCGGCCGAGCGTTGTCGCGGCCGATTGGGCGTACGCTCCGGAAGCGGCAGCCAGGGCCGCGAGAAATGTCGCAAGTCGGAGCGCGTTCATCGGAACCTCATCATCGGAAAAACGCCCGGACCATAAGGGGCCTTGCGCATTCAGGCAACGCCCAAGGTGACGTTGTCTTGTCTCTTTAAGTGTTGGACCACACGAAACCTGAAACCTTCGTGAAAGCGACGCAAGGATCAGCCGATCCGCCGCAGGAGCCGCTCCGTCAGCGCGTTCGTTGGACGGAACAGGTAATCGAAAGCGCGGACGGAAATCTCCTGCGCGCCGATCCCCTGCAGCGTCGCCACGATCTCGAACACCTTGGCGCTCCGGCAATGGAGCACGACCTCGCGGCCGAGCGCATGGCCGTAGGGCAGCGTGGCGCCATGGTCTCGCACCAGCGACTGGAGGGCGGAAGCCCGCGCCGGATCGAGGGCGGCACGCACCTCGCGGCTCGTGCGGGCCTCTTCCTCGGCGGCGATGCGCGTCAGCACGGCGGTGGCGGCAGCCTTGGCCCGGTCGGTCCAGGGGGCACGGGCGGAGGCGACGATATTGGCCTCTGAGCGCAGCATGATGCCGTCGTCGAGGATTTTTAGGGCATTGGCGGCGAGCGTAGCGCCCGTCGTGGTGATGTCGACGATCAGCTCCGCGGAGCCCGCGCCCGGCGCGCCCTCGGTGGCGCCCAGGCTCTCGACGATGCGGTAATCCGAGACGCCCTTCTCGGCGAAGAAGCGGCGGGTCAGGTTCACGTATTTCGTCGCAACGCGCATCTTGGTGCCGTGGCGGGCGCGAAGATCGGCTGCGACCTCATCGAGATCGGCCATACTCCGCACGTCGATCCAGGCCTGCGGCACGGCGACGACGACGTTGGCGTTGCCGAAGCCGAGCGGGGTCAGTATTTCCACCGCCTCGTCGGCATCGGCGATCTGCTCGCGGATCAGGTCCTCGCCGGTGATGCCGAGATGAGCGGTTCCCGAGGCCAGCTGGCTCACGATCTCGGAGGCCGACAGGAAGGCGACTTCGACATCAGGCACACCGGCGAGCGTGCCGCGATAGTCGCGGGCGCCGCGGGACTGGGTGAAGACGAGGCCGGCGCGGGCGAAGAACGCGGCCGCGTTCTCCTGCAGGCGCCCCTTGGAGGGTACGGCCAGGATGAGAGGGGAATCGGTCATCAGGGCCTCCCCACGATGCGGTCGAGCCAGAAGGAACAGCCCACCGCCGGGATCGGGGCCTCTGCGCCGAGATGTTCGAGCAGGCGGTCGTAGCGGCCGCCGCCCACCACAGGCTTTCCGTCGCCCCGGCGCGGATCCTGCACCTCGAAGATGAAGCCCGTGTAGTAGTCGAGATTGCGGGCGAAGGTGGCGGAGAAGGAGAAGCTGCCAACGTCGAGCCCGCGCGCAGCCATGAAGCCGGTTCGCTCCTCGAAGGCGCTGAGAGCGCCGTTGAGCTCGATACTTGCATCCTTCGCGAGGGTTCGCACGGCATGGGCCGCGTGATCAGGATCGCCTGCGATGGTGAGGTAGCGCTCCAGAATCTGCCGCGCTTCGTCGGGCAGGCCGGTGCGGTTCGCGGCCCGGGCCAGGAAGCGCTCGGCGATCTCGCCTGCGCTGCGCCCGCCGACGCGGGCGATGCCTGCGATCGAAAGGATGTCCTCCACGAAAGCCTTGGCCGCCTGAGGCGCCTGGCCCTCGATGGCGGCAAGCAGGCCGGCATGCTCCTGGGCCCCGGGTGCTTCCTGCTCGACGAGGCTTGCGAGCCCCTGTCCCGAGACGATGGCGCGGATCACGCGCCGTTTGGCGGCGGGCGCGATCCCGAGGGCGTCGATCAGGGCATGGAGAAGGCTCATGTCGCCGAGCTTCACGACCGGCGCAGGGCCGCCGAGCTGCTTCAGGCCGTCGAGCGCGAGGGCGAGGATCTCGGCATCCACCGCCGAGACGTCGAGGCGCCCGATGGATTCCAGGCCAGCCTGGAGAAACTCGCCGCTCTCACCTGCGCGCATGCGGAAGACCGGGCCGCCATAGGAATAGCCGGACGGCTGCGCGCCGTGGCGTTCGAGATGCTGGAGGCAGACGGGGATCGTGTATTCGGGCCTGAGGCAAAGCTCGGAGCCTGCCGCATCCTGCGTCACGAACATGCGCCGCCGGATATCCTCGCCCGAGAGGTCGATGAACACGTCCGCCGGCTGAAGCACCGGCGGCTCGATCCGCGCATAGCCCTCGCGCTCGAACAGCGCGATCAGCGCAACAATGGCATCCGTCTCCGTCACTGGCCTCGCCCAATCCTTATGCTGGCATGCTCTCTAGCAATGCTCAGGCAGGATGGCGATTGTTTTCGACGGGAAGGGTGAACAGGGGAGTTTCCAATGACCTCATCACTCTCCCCTGACTTGATTCGGGGATCGGTGCCGGTGATCTCGATTGGAAAAGCGTCGAGCCTCATCAAAGCGAGATGGCCGGGACAAGCCCGGCCATGACGTCGAAAACGGCTTAAGGACGGCTCAATGCTTCTCGGTCGGCGCGGTCTTCGTGGCCTTGGCCTTGGTCGTCTTGCGCTTGCTGTGGTCGCTCGAGCGCTGGACGTACTTGACCTTTTTCGGCTCGGACTTGGCGCCGGCGGCGCTTTCCTCGCCCACGAGGCTCGCCGGCAGGAAATGGCGGGCGGCTTCGGTCACGACGCCGGCGACGGCGCCTGCGGCGGTCTGTGCCAGGTCGGGGGTCTGAGCGGCGGCGGCGCCGACTTTTCCGCCCGAACGGGTCTTGGTGAGGGCGGCGGCTGCGGCACCGGCTGCGGCGATCAGGGCATCCGCCAGAATTTCACGGCCGAGATTCGAGTTGAGCATATCCATGAGGCCGGACTTCTTCATGGTCTTCGCCAGCTTCGTGCCCGTGCTTTTGCCGCCGGTGCCTTTGCCGGATGCTTTCTTCGCCTTAGAGCTGCTCTTCTTCTCCTTGTCCTTCGGCATCTTCATCTCCTGATGGTCAAGCTTTCTGGACAACCCCTATGAAAGCATAGGGGTTCCCAAAAGGCCAAGGTTATCCGAAATGCCGGCTAAGGACTTCGCGGACGGCCTCGACGAGCTTGCCCTCGGAAACGGAGAACTGAGCCGGGCGGGCGGCCTTCCACTCCTCGTTCGAGGCGATGGCCCCTGCTGCCTTGGCGCCTTCGATCAGGTCCTTGATCTCGATCTCGCCGCGCTCGCGCTCGTTGGAGCCCTGGATCACGACGCAGGGGCTCTGGCGTCGGTCGGCATATTTCATCTGCGCCTTCATGCCCGAGGAGCCGAGATAGAGCTCGGCGCGGATGCCGGCCTGGCGCAGGGTGGAGACCATGCGCTGGTAGGCGGCGATCTGGTCCTTGTCCATGACCAGCACGACCACCGGGCCGGGCTTCTCGGCTCCCGAAACGATCGGGCTTTTCACCATCTGCAGGGCCGAGAGAAGCCGCGACACGCCGATGGAGAAGCCGGTCGCCGGAACGGGCTCCGAGCGGAAGCGGCCGACGAGCCCGTCATAGCGCCCGCCGCCGCCGACGGAGCCGAAGCGGACGGGACGCCCGTCCTCGTCCTGCACCTGGAAGGTCAGCTCGGCCTCGTAGACCGGGCCGGTATAGTATTCGAGGCCGCGGACGACGGAGGGGTCGATGGTCACGCGATCCTCGTATCCGGAGGAGGCGACGAGAGAGGCGATCTCCGCGAGTTCGTTCGCTCCTTCGAGACCACGTGCGGATGTGCCGACGACCTTGCGCAGGTTCTCGACGGTCGCCGCATTGTTCGCGCCCTTGGCGTCGGTGAAGGCGAGAACTCGAGAGATGTCATCAGGCTCGAGGCCAGCACCCTTGGTGAAATCGCCGCTCTCGTCCTTGCGCCCTGCACCGAGCAACTGGCTCACGCCCTCGGGTCCGAGGCGATCCAGCTTGTCGATGGCGCGCAGCACGGTGAGACGCTGGCCAGCCTTGTCCTCGCCGCCGAGACCAATGGCTTCGAGCACGCCGTCCAGAACCTTGCGGTTGTTGATCTTGACGATGAATTCCCCGCGCTTCAGCCCGAGCCGCTCCATCGTGTCCGCCGCCATCATGCAGATCTCCGCATCCGCCGCGACAGAGGCCGCGCCCACCGTGTCGGCGTCGAACTGCATGAACTGGCGGAAGCGGCCCGGTCCCGGCTTCTCGTTGCGGAACACCCAGCCGACGCGATAGCTGCGATAGGGCTTCGGCAGCGCGTCGAAGTTCTCGGCCACGTAGCGGGCGAGCGGCGCCGTCAGGTCGTAGCGGAGCGACAGCCACTGCTCGTCGTCGTCCTGGAACGAGAACACGCCTTCGTTCGGGCGGTCCTGGTCGGGCAGGAATTTGCCCAGCGAGTCGGTGTATTCGACGAAGGGCGTCTCGACGCCCTCGAAGCCGTAGAGCTCATACGAGTCGCGGATCGCCGCGAGCATGCGCTCGGTGGCGGAAAGATCGGCGGGAGTACGATCGGCAAAGCCGCGCGGCGCGCGGGCCTTGATCTTGTCGGCCTTGGACATGGTTCTTACAGCAGCGGTTGGATTGGAAAAACGTGCTGCGGTCCTACTCCCTGCGGCGGGGAGGGGCAAGGGTTGGGTTCAAACCCGACCCCATAAACGCGTCATGGCCGGGCTTGACCCGGCCATCCACGTCTTTTTCGCGCCGCGCCTCAGAAGGCGTGGGTGCCCGGCACAAGGCCGGGCATGACGGCAGGGATCAAGCCACCGCCTTGATCACCTTGGCGAGCTTGTCGACGATCTCGCCGATCTGCTCCTCGGTGACGATCAGCGGCGGGGAGAGGGCGATGGTGTCGCCGGTGATGCGCACCATCAGGCCGAACTCCTGGAAGCCGCGGTCCATGGCCTCGAAGGCGCGCTTGCCGACGGCGTCGGGGCGCGAGGCGAGGTCGATGGCGCCGACGAGGCCGATGGTGCGGATGTCGAGCACGTTCGGCAGGCCCTTCAGGGAATGGATCGCATCGGCCCAGACCGGCTCCAGGGTTTTTGCCCGCTCGAACAGCTTCTCGTCACGGTAGATGTCCTGGCTCGCGAGCGCCGCCGCGCAGGCGAGCGGGTGGCCGGAATAGGTGTAGCCGTGAAAGAGTTCGATCACGTGCTCGGGGCCGTTCATGAACGCATCGTAGAGGCCCTCGCGCACCATCACGCCGCCCATGGGCACGGTGCCGGAATTCACGCCCTTGGCGAAGGTGATCATATCGGGGATGACGCCGTAGCGCTCGGCGGCAAAGGCGGTGCCGAGGCGGCCGAAGCCGGTGATGACCTCATCGAAGATGAGCAGGATGTTGTGCTTGTCGCAGAGCTGGCGCAGGCGCTGGAGATAGCCCTTCGGCGGTGCGAGAACGCCCGTGGATCCGGACATCGGCTCGACGATCACGGCGGCGATGGTGGAGGCGTCGTGAAGCGTCACGATCCGCTCGAGCTCGTCGGCAAGGTGCCCGCCCCATTCCGGCTCGCCGCGGGAGAAGGCCTGCTCGGCGCGGTTATAGGTGTGGGGCAGGTGGTCGACACCGGCAAGAAGCGAGCCGAAGAACTGGCGGTTCTTCACGATGCCGCCAACCGAGATGCCGCCGAAGCCGACGCCATGATAGCCGCGCTCGCGGCCGATGAGGCGGGTCTTGCTGCCCTGGCCCTTCACGTTCCAATAGGCCAGCGCCACCTTGAGCGCCGTATCCACGGCCTCGGAGCCCGAGTTGCAGAAGAAAACGTGGTTCAGGTCGCCCGGGGCGAGCTGGGCGAGGCGCGTGGCGAGGGTGAAGCCGCCGGCATGGCCGAACTGGAAGGCGGGCGAGTAGTCGAGCTCCTGCGCCTGGGCCTGGATGGCGGCCGTGATCTCGTCCCGGTTATGGCCGGCGTTGCAGCACCAGAGACCGGCCGCGCCGTCGATCACCTCGCGGCCCTCGGGGGTGTAGTAGTACATGCCCTTGGCGCGGGCGATCATCCGAGGGTGCTGCTTGAACGAGCGGTTCGCCGTGAACGGAAGCCACCAGGCCTCCAGATCGTTGGGCACGGAAAGATCGTTGGCGGCTCTCGTCGTCTGGGCAGTCATGGCTATCCCCGGAATTGGCAGTCGGTGCGGACCCTAGCAGCGGTTTCCCCGGCTCGCAAAAGAACTTTTGCCGCGATCCCCGCTGGGGAGCAGTCTAGCCGGTCATGGCGCGGGCCTCGTAGCCGGCGGCATCCAGCACCCGCGCCACCTCGATGCTCTGGGCGCAGGTGGTGACATGAACGCGCCCGTGCTCCAGGTCGACCTCCACGGCGGCGGCCGGATCCAGGCGCCGGATCGCCTTGGTGACCGAGGCGACGCAGCCGTCGCAGGTCATGCCGTCGACTTGCATCAGCAGGTCCTTGCGGGGTTCTTCCATCGACGAAGCCTTTCCTCTCTGCGGAAGCCTGTGGGCGAGCAACGCCCGAGTGCGGGGAAAATGTCCATTGCGGGAATGCGAAACTTGCAGGGCGATTCGCGCTGATTCAATGTCTGTTAACACACTGATTCGCGCATATTCGCCGAGCCAGGGGGAGCGGGGGCACCCATGGTGACGAACACCAATAAGATTCCAGTCTCGAGAGACAGGAAGGCGGCTTTGCTCGCCTTCACGCCGGCCGTGCTGACCGCGGCCGCACCGACCTATCTTCCCATCGATTCCGGCCTGGTCATGCCGGTGCTCTGTCTGCTGACATTGACCGTGATCTTCGGTCTCGCCGTCCTTTGGCGGCAGGCGGAGCGGCAGACCCTTCCAGCGAAGCTGCCCGAGACGGGGAGGGGGCCATCGGCGCCGCTGGTCCTGCGCACGCCCCTGCGGGCGGAAGGGCCGGCGGGCCTCCTGCGGGATCTCGCAAGGACGGCTGGCGAGCAGGATGGCATCGGGATCGGCGCTTCAGCCATACGGGGGTCGAAGCTGGAACTTGTGCCGCAGGTGCCGCCGGCGCGTTTCCCGGAGCCTTTCCTGCTGCCGTCGATGCGCCGGCCTTCGGCCGAGGATTCCGGCCGTATCGGGCTCATCCTCCAGGCCTTCGAGACCGACCGGATCGAATTGCATCTCCAGCCCATCGTCTCCCTGCCGCAAACGAAGATCCGCTTCTACGAGGTCCTTGCGCGGCTCCGCCTTGGCGACGGGACGCTGCTCGGGCCTTCGGAATTCCTCCCCATCCTCGAATGCGCGGGCCGCGCTTCGGCCTTCGATCGGCGCATCGTAACCCGCTCCATGGTGGTGGCGCGCCATCTGATGAAGCGGGGCAGCGATGCCATCGTCGGTGTGAACCTCACCGCCCAATCCATCGCCGAACCCGGCTTCCTGTGGTCGCTCGTGGGCCTTATCGATGCCGAGGCGGACCTTGTCGGCAAGATCGTCCTGGAGCTTCCCCAGCATTGCTGGCGGCATCTCGATGCCGAGCACAGGGCGGCCCTTGCGGCCCTGAGCGAGCGTGGCGTGCCTTTCTCCCTCGACCGCGCCGCCGATCTGCGGTTCGACGCTCATGCCCTTGCGGAACTCGGTCTCCGCTTCATGAAGCTGCCCGCCGATCTCATGATCGAGGCCGCTGAGCGGACGGACGGGCGCTATGCCGGCCCGGAACTCGACGTGCGCGATTTCGCCTCGACCCTGCGCCGCCAGGGCATCCGGCTCATCGCGGAACGGGTCGATGCAGATGAGATGGTGCCGGCGCTCTGCGATCTCGGCGTACCGCTCGCGCAGGGCTTCGCCTTCGCAGCTCCGCGGCCGGTCAGGCCCGAGATTTTCGGCGAACTGCCGCAGACCCTCAGCCTGGACGAGGAGCCGGTGCGGCTGCGCCGCGCCGGTTGACTTAAAAGAGCGCAAGGGCCTGCCCGCCCGGCTTCGAATGAGCATCGGACCTAAAAGTGGAGCCCACTTTTAGGATCAATCCGATGCTGATCACTTGACTTGCACATCGTTTAGCGCGGAAAACCGGCCCCCACTTTTCGCTAACGCGGCCCTCCGGGTCCGCACGATGTGCTTGTGAGAACCCATGACAGCTTTGTCCCGCCCCATTCACGTCGAGGGCCTGCAATCTCTCGCCGAAAGCTACGATCTCGTCCTCTGCGATGTCTGGGGCGTGCTTCACAACGGCGTTAAAGCCTATGAGGCGGCCAGCGACGCGCTGACCCGCTTTCGCGCCAAGGGCGGACGGGTGGTTCTCGTTTCCAACGCGCCGCGTCCCGGCGCCTCGGTGGGGACGCAGCTCGACGGTTTCGGCGTGCCGCGCTCGGCCTATGACGCCATCGTCACCTCCGGCGACCTGACCCGGCTCGCCATCGAGGAGCGCATCCGGCAGATCGTGCATCACATCGGTCCGCCCCGCGACATGCCGATCTACGACGGACTCGACGCACGGTTCGGCTCGATCGAGGAGGCCGATTACGTAGTCTGCTCCGGCTTCGACAATGACGAGACCGAGACGGTCGAGGATTACCGGGCGCGGCTTGCGGCCATGCGCCGCCGCAATCTCCTCATGGTCTGTGCCAATCCTGACCTCATCGTCGAGCGCGGCCACATGATCTTGCCCTGCGCGGGCACCATCGGCCTGGCTTATGAGGAGATGGGCGGCGAGGTTCTGTATGCGGGAAAGCCGCACGGCCCGGTCTATGACAGGGCACTTGCGGTGGCAGCCGGCGTCGCAGGCCAGCCGATCCCGAAGGGGCGAGTGCTCGCCGTCGGCGATGCGATCCGCACCGATATCGCGGGCGCCGCGGGCTACGGCATCGATTCCCTGATGATCGCGCGCGGCATCCACGCGGAGGAGCTCGGCCTGCACAAGGGCGATCTCGTCTCGGACAATGTGCAGGATTGGGTCGACCGCCAGCCGGCCCGCCCGACCGCGTTTACGGAAGTTCTGTCCTGGTAGGGTCGGACGAGGCCTGGGCCGGGAAGGAATCCCTTGCGCCGAGCTTGGGGGTAGATTCCATTCCCCGTCCGCTGCATTCATGCCGGAAATGACATTGTGTTCGCGCGTTGGTTCCCTTGACCGGCAGACCGGATTTCGACAGGGTCGCGCCCGCACCATATCCGTAAAAGATGAGTCCCGAGGTTACTCCCCCGATGCACCCACCGTTCGCGATCTGCCGCGATGGCGAGCCCGTGCCAGAGAACCTCGAGGGAGCCTTGGCCGCGATCGGCAATTTCGACGGCGTGCATCGCGGGCATCAGCATCTCCTGAGGATGGCCCTGGATTCCGGACGCCCGGCTGCCGTCCTCACGTTCGAACCGCACCCGCGCACCTTTTTCCAGCCCGACAGGCCGCTGTTCCGGCTCACGCCGGAGCCCGTGAAGCTCAAGATCTTCGCACGGCTCGGGCTCGCCGGCGTTTTTCAGCGCCGGTTCAACGGAAGCCTCGCCGCACTCACGGCTGCCGGCTTTGTGGACCTGCTGGCGCGGGACCTGCGTCTCTCCGGCGTGGTGATCGGTCACGACTTCCATTTCGGCCGCAGCCGCGAGGGTAATCCGGCCCGCATGGCGGAACTCTGCCGCGCGCTGGGGCTCGACTGCCTCATCGCGCCGGCCATCGTCGAGGGAACCGAGCCGGTCTCCTCAAGCGCGATCCGGATGGCCCTGGAGGCGGGCGACATCGCCACGGCCAACCGGCTTCTCGGCTATCGCTGGTTCGTCGAGGCGGAGGTGCGCCACGGCGACAAGCGCGGCCGGGTGCTCGGCTATCCCACGGCGAATATGCGCCTACCCGATGATTGCCGCCTCCGGCATGGCATCTACGCCGTCCGGGCGTCGGTGGACGGCAAGCCCGTCGACGGCGTTGCGAGCTTCGGCCGCCGCCCGACCTTCGACAACGGCGCGCCGCTGCTCGAGGTGCATCTCTTCGATTTTGCCGGCGATCTCTACGGAAAAACCCTCGACGTGGAATTCATCGGCTGGATCCGCGGCGAGGAACGCTTCGACGGCATCGAGGCGCTGATCGCGCAGATGGATCGGGACTCTTCTCAAGCGAGGCGGATGCTCGCCGAGGACAAGACGGTTTCGATGATCGGTTGATCGTCGGACGAGTGTGGCGCGGGTGTCCCCTCCCTCCTTGTGGGGGAGGGCTAGGGAGGGGGGTGTGAGCGCCAGCCTCTCAGAACGATGCGCCAGCACCCCCCTCTCCAACTCTCCCCCACAAGGGGGGAGAGGGTTCCCGCGCCACACTCGTCTCGCGATCCCGGATCTCGCTTCGCTCGTCCGGGATGACGCTCCTAGATGGCGGGCTTCAGCGCCTTCGCCGCCATGGCGTAGCCGCCCATGGCGCCGTCGACGAAATGGATGTGGTCGGCCCGGGTGGGTGAGGGGACGAAGCAGGTCATGAGGGCGGCGTCCTGACGGTGCAGCCCGGAGCGGGCGATACCCTTCCGCTCCGCTTTCTGCAACATTGCTTCCAAGCGGTCGGCGAGGGCGGGGGTGCAGTCGAGAGTCATGCGCAGGCCGTCGTCGAACTTGCGGAAATCGGTGTTGTCGACGAGCTGGTGCCGGTAGCGGGCCGGATCGAATTTGCCGACCTTCAGGCCGAACCGGAAGACCATGAAGGCGAACAGGCGCATGAACGCCATCGCCGCGAGCTTCCCGAAACCCGGCCCGTTCTTTCCAAAGGTTTTGGCCTCGATGGCGAAGCCCTTGAACGGGGAGGGCACGGGTGGCCCTTCGTCAGGGAATGGCCGGCCGGCCTCATGACCTTCCGCCAGAGCCAGAACCTGCCCGACGAGGGCATTGAAGGCTTCCGCGCTCGCCACGGGATCGGGCAGGATGATCAGGGAAAGGATGACCCCGCGCTCGGGCCGGATCTCGTCGAAGCGGCAGGTGAGGCCGGAGAGGTCGGGCAGGGTTCCCGGAGGCGCCGGAGGGATGGCGAAGGCGCCTTCCTTCATCCGTTTTTCCGCATAGGCCAGGCCGCCGCCGGAGAACATGGCATAGGAGACATCGGGCGAGGCGGCGAAGCGGGCGATGCGCACGTCGTGGCCGCTGGCCCGGATATCGGCCACCGGGACGAGGGCGACGCGCAGCTCGAAGTCGAAGGAATCCTGCACCCAGGCCGCGACTGCGGCGAGTACCTCCCGTGCCACCTCGGATTGCGATGCCGGCAGGGCAAAGCTCGCCCCGTCCCCGCCGAACACGAAGGGAAACTCGCTCGTGCCGAGCCTGTTGGACATGGCCGCGATGACGGAGGCGGCCGCCGTGTTAACCTCCTTGTAGCGTCCAGCCCCGATGGCGGTCGTCGAGCGGACGATGTCGCTGAGGCCCAGAATCCAATCGTCCGGAGCGGGCATGTAGAGCCCGGGATCGGTCAGCTGGGAGAAATGGTCGAAGACGGGCAGGCGGGCATAGAAATCCGCGCCTTCCCTGCCATTCCTGTCATGCAGCCCGGCCTTCACGACCGTCAGCCTGCCGCTTCGCCCTCCGGCGCTCCTCGGCCCAACTCGTCCGGCAGCGGATCGCCCTCGGCCACGAAGCGCATGGAGACGGAGTTCATGCAGTAGCGCTCGCCGGTGGGAGGCGGGCCGTCGTTGAACACATGGCCGAGATGGCCCTCGCAGCGGGCGCAGCGGATCTCGATGCGGACCATGCCGTAGCTGGTGTCGCGCACGAAGGCGATGTGATCGCGGTCGATGGGATCGAAGAAGCTCGGCCAGCCGGTGCCGGATTCGAACTTCGTGCCCGCATTGAACAGAGGCAGCCCGCACAGGCGGCAGCAATAGGTGCCCTTCTCCTTGGCTTCGTTGAAGATGCCGCAGAAGGGGCGCTCTGTGCCGTGCTCGAGCAGCACGCGCCGTTCCTCGTCGTCAAGATTGGCGACGAGGGCGTGCAATTGCTCCGGGCTGGGCGGAGTGAGGTCGAAACCGGCTTTCGAGCGCCGCTTGTCGTCCACGGGGGAGTGGGCCATGGGTCTTCCTCTTGAATGTAGGAGGAACCTCTACACCGGAATTGCATCCAGCGTCTTCGGCTCCTCGATCACGTGCCCGTTATGGGCCGCTCTGAACGCGGCGGAGGCCTCATAAGCCTGCCGGCGCAGACGCATGATCACGCCCAGGGGGCGATGCGCGGCAAGTCCATGCCAGGGACTGAAGGACAGGCCTTCGTCGATGGCGGCAATCTTGTCCTCGCTCCAGGCTTCCTGAGGCGCAACCGTGATGCGACCCACGGAAATATAGGGACTCTGCTCCTCGGGCCACAAGACGGAGGCATCCTCCACAGGCATGGTTTCGAGATCGGTGCAGAGCTGGACCCGGATCTCCCACTCGCCGCCATGCCGATGGAAGAAATCGACCACCGCCTCGCGGATGCCGTCGGGCCTGCCATTCAGGTCGAGGGGAGCGTCCTTGAGCGCCTTCAGCTCCTCACTCACCGGGGCGACCGAGATCTTGGCGATGTAGTCGCCATAGCGGATGGGAGCCTGCGAGAAGAAGGTCTCGCCCAGGATATGCGTCTCCGGATGCCCGCCGAGCGCCTTCAGCTTCGCGCTCTCGCCGCCGAAGGCCTCGACCAGGGTCTCCAGGCCGCGGGAGACGGTCGAGACGACCTTCTTGGTGCGCTCGAGGCGGTCGGTGGTCTTTTCCAGCAACTTCAGGTTCTGCGCGAAGCTCTTGGGGCTCGACTGAAAGGCGGGGCCGTTCACAAGTACGAAATCCTGGGTGGTGGCGCCGTCCGAGCCCGGCAGGCGCTCCCCCTCGGCGCCCGAGACCTTGATCGACACGCCGCGCGGGGTGGAGATGCTGTCGTCGAGAATATCGCCCGGCGTCGTGGAGAACCTCATCACGAGGGGATAGGTGCCTGGCTTGGCGAAGAGCCCCTGGGCCAGAGCCGGCGGCAGGCCTGGCGGGATATGGAGCTGCCCTTTCAGAAGACCGTGGCTCTTGGCATGGACGCTGCGCACCGCGTGGCCGTAATCCTCGAACGTCTTCTCCCGGACCTTGCGCATCGACTCGAGGATGCTCGCCCCGATTTCCGCCTCCTGCGGATGCGGCGTCTCGACCGAAGGTTCGTAGCGGAGAGGAGAGGCGGGCGGCACACGATCGGCTTGGGACAAAGGATGGCTCCGTGGAGAGGAAGTTTCGCCCGGTTCAGGGCATCCGGGGCAAAGCCGGACCCCGGTAATGGTTCCGAACGGCCGAGGTTGCTGCGGCGTCGTCGCCTGTAAATCTCTCCCGCGTCTGTGCTTTATTATCCGGCCCGGCGCTGCTAAAAGGCTCGTCATGCCCATGGGTTCTCAGGATCTGCCGGTGGCCCGCATAGGTGCTGCGCGAATTATCGGCCCGGCTTTCGCATGACCTGCGAAGGTCCGGGATCCTAGCCGTTCGCCCCTGACAGAAGCACGATGCGCCCGCCTGACTTACGGGCCACCCAAGACCGATTGACCGTCATGACCGACAAGCCTGAAAGCGCCGCCCGCGACTATTCCGAAACCCTGTTCCTGCCCCAGACCGAGTTCCCCATGCGGGCCGGCCTGCCGCAGCGCGAGCCGCAGCTCCTGCAGCGCTGGAACGAGAACAAGCTCTATGAGCGCCTGCGCGAGGTCCAGAAGGGCCGCCCGCGCTTCGTGCTGCATGACGGCCCTCCCTACGCCAACGGCAACATCCATATCGGCCACGCCCTCAACAAGATCCTGAAGGACATGGTCGTCCGCTCGCAGGGCATGCTCGGCTTCGATTCCAACTACGTGCCGGGCTGGGACTGCCACGGCCTGCCGATCGAGTGGAAGATCGAGGAGGAATACCGCGCCAAGGGCAAGAACAAGGACGATGTGAACATCGTCGAGTTCCGCCGCGAGTGCCGGGCCTTTGCCGAGAAGTGGATCGACGTGCAGCGCGAGGAGTTCAAGCGCCTCGGCGTCGAGGGCGACTGGACGAATCCCTACCAGACCATGTCCTTCGACGCGGAAGCGCAGATCGCCCGCGAGATCATGAAGTTCGCGGTGAGCGACCAGCTCTATCGCGGCTCGAAGCCGGTCATGTGGTCCTCCGTCGAGAGGACGGCGCTCGCCGAGGCGGAGGTCGAGTATCACGAGAAGACCTCGCCCACGATCTGGGTGAAGTTCAAGATCACCAACACGCTCGACGGCGATCTCGACGGTGCCTCGGTGGTCATCTGGACGACGACGCCCTGGACGATCCCGGCGAACCGCGCCATCGCCTACGGCGAGAACATCGCCTACGGCCTCTATCAGGTGACGGAAGCAGCCGACGACAACTGGGCCAAGGTGGGCGACCGCCTCGTCATCGCCGACAAGCTCGCGGCCGACGTGTTCGCGGCGGCGCGCGTCGTCGCTTACGAGCGCGTGAAGGACGTGCTGCCGGTGATGATCGAGCGCTGCGCGCATCCTTTCCGCGGACTGGACGGCGCCGACGGCTATTGGGATTTCGGCGTGCCGGTGCTGCCGGCCGATTACGTCACGGACGATGCCGGCACGGGCTTCGTGCATACGGCTCCCGGCCATGGCGCGGACGACTACAACACTTACGTGAAGCACCGCGACGTGTTCGCCGCCTGCGGCACGAAGGAAGTGCCGCATACGGTGTCTCCGGACTCGTCCTACTTCCCCGACGTGCCGTTCTTCGCGGGCGAGCGCATCTATGACGACAAGGGCAAAGATGCGGGCGCCAACGAGGCGGTGATCAAGAAGCTCGTCGAGGTCGGTGCGCTGATCGCGCGCGGGCGCCTCAAGCACCAGTATCCGCATTCCTGGCGCTCGAAAGGTCCGCTGATCTTCCGCAACACGCCGCAATGGTTCATCTCCATGGACAAGCTGCTCGACAACAAGGGCGACACCCTGCGTCAGCGCGCTCTTCATGCGATCAAGACCGTGGAATGGGTGCCGGAGTCCGGCGAGAACCGCATCAACGGCATGATCGAGAACCGGCCCGACTGGGTGGTTTCGCGTCAGCGCGCCTGGGGCGTGCCGATCGCCGTCTTCGTGAAGAAGGGTACGAACGAGATCCTCAAGGACGATCGCGTCAACGACGCGATCGCCGCGGCCTTCGAGAAGGAGGGCGCGGATGCGTGGTATGCGAATGACGGATCGCGCTTCCTGAAGGCGGGCGGCTACGACCTCGACGATTTCGACAAGATCGACGACATCCTCGACGTGTGGTTCGATTCCGGCTGCACCCACGCCTTCGCCCTCGAGAAGCGCGACGACCTGAAGGTGACGCGTAAGGTCGATGGCGGGCCCGATCAGGTCATGTACCTCGAAGGCTCGGACCAGCATCGCGGCTGGTTCCACTCCTCACTGCTCGAGAGCTGCGGCACGCGCGGACGCGCGCCCTACGATATCGTTCTGACCCACGGCTTCGTCCTCGACGAGAAGGGGCAGAAGATGTCGAAGTCGCTCGGCAACGTGGTCGCGCCGCAGAAGGTGATCCAGGATTCCGGCGCCGACATCCTGCGCCTCTGGGTGGCGGCTTCCGATTATTCGGACGATCTGCGCATCGGCCCTGAAATCCTGAAGACCTTCGTCGAGACCTATCGCAAGCTGCGCAACACGATCCGCTGGATGCTGGGCTCGCTGGCGCATTTCCGCGAGGCCGACAAGGTCGCGTTCAAGGAGATGCCGGAGCTCGAGCGCTTCGTCCTGCATCGTCTCGCCGAGCTCGATGGCGATATGCGCGAGGCCTACAGCACCTTCGACTACAAGCGGGTGATCGCGCTTCTGAACTCGTTCATGACCACGGATCTGTCGGCCTTCTATTTCGACATCCGCAAGGACGCGCTCTATTGCGATCCGATCTCCGGCAAAGTGCGCAAGAGCGCGCTCACGGTAATCGACCAGGTCTTCCGCTGCGTGGCGACCTGGATCGCGCCGATCCTCGCCTTCACGGCCGAGGAGGCGTGGCTCGCGCGCTATCCGGAAGCGGAGTCCGTGCATCTCGAAACTTTCCCGCAGGTGCCGGCCGAATGGCGCGACGAGGCGCTGGCCGAGCGCTGGGCCAAGGTGCGCCGCGTCCGCCGCGTCGTCACGGGTGCGCTCGAGATCGAGCGGGCGCAGAAGCGCATCGGCGCGAGCCTCGAGGCGGCGCCCGTAGTGCACATCGCCGACGAGAACCTGCTCAAGGCCGTGCAGGGCCTCGACCTCGCCGAGATCTGCATCACCTCCGGCATCCAGGTCGTGCAGGGCGAGGGCCCGGCCGAGGCCTTCCGTCTCGAAGATGTGAAGGGCGTGGCTGTCGTGCCGGCTCTGGCGCAGGGCCGCAAATGCGCCCGCTCTTGGAAGGTGACGCCCGATGTCGGCGCCGATCCCGACTATCCGGACGTGACGCCCCGCGACGCGGAGGCTCTGCGCGAATGGGATCAGCTCAAGGCGGCGGCCGAATGAGCAAGCCCGACGACACCGGCGCTCCGCTGACCGAGGCAGCGGAGAAGCGCCCACGTGCCGCGAGCCGGCCGCGCAGCCCGAAGGGCAGGGCGCGCCCGGCAACGAAAGGCTTTTCCGCAGCTGCGGTCCTGGGCTTCTCGATTGCCCTGATCACCCTCGTTCTCGATCAGGTGACGAAGATCTACACCCTGTTCGTCTACGACCTGCCGGTGAAGGAGCCGGTGGAGTTTGCCCCCTTCGTCAACCTCATCGTGGTCTGGAACCGGGGCATTTCCTACGGCCTGTTCCAGCAGAATTCCGAACTCGGCCGCTGGGGCCTGATCGTCATCTCGATCATCGCCGCCATCGGCCTGTCGATCTGGATCCGCCGCACCAATGCCAAGCTTCTCGCGGCCTCCCTCGGCCTGATCGTGGGCGGTGCCGTCGGCAATGTGATCGACCGGCTGGCCTATGGCGCCGTGTTCGATTTCATCCAGTTCCAGATCGGTTCCTGGTCCTGGTATGTGTTCAATGTGGCCGATGCCGCTATCGTTGCGGGGGTGGTCGGTTTGCTTTATGACTCCTTCTTCCTTGAAGGGCGGCGGGCAAAATAACGATATCCTCAAAATAACGATATCTTATGGCGTCTGCTGCCATATGTTCGCCAGAATGAGCGATCAGGCCTTCCGGCCACAACGAGAAACTAATGGTGGGTGCCATGAAGGGAATGAGAATCATAGGCCTTGCGGGGGCCTTCGCGCTTCTGGTCGCCGCCACCGGCGCGTCGGCGCAGGAAGGCGAGGCGATGAAGAGCATTCTCGGCGCCATCGGCATCATTCCCAAGGAAAAGGCGCCCATCACCTACAATGAGCGTGCGCCGCTCGTGCTTCCCCCCAGCATGAATCTTCCGGCTCCCGTTCCAGGCGGCGGTGCCGAGGCGCGTAACGGCAATTGGCCGAAGGATCCGGATGTGGCAGCACGCCGCAAGGCCTCCGCCGAGGCGCGGACGCCTTATACCAGCTCCGAGCTCTACAAGAACACCGAGGGTCATCGCCTCTCGATCGAGGAAATGCGCGCCGGCCGCAACCCGAACAACATCGTGACGGCACCGCCGACCAAGGTCGATCGCCAGACCGATGTCAGCCGCATGACCCCCGACGAGCTGCGTGCCTTCGCCAAGGACGACAAGCCGGAGCTGCAAGGCAACGGAATCGATCGCCGTTACCTCAGCGATCCTCCGGGCGATCTGCTCAAGGCGCAGGGCGGCCGCCGCCTCAAGGCCTCCGCCGATCCGGCTCCGATGGGGGATCCCGACAGCCCCGCCGCCTATCTCCGTCAGCAGCAGAGCAGGCAGTAAACCTTGTCTCTTCCCACTTCCTTCAGGCGAACGGGTTCACCCGCTTCGCCTGAAAACGTTATGGGGGCTGTGAAAAGCCAAGCCTGGTCCCGTCTGCCCGCACGGATGGCCCATACCGGAAAAGATGCGCTGCTCCGCTTGCCTAGCCGCCTAATTTGGCTATCCCCGTAGGAGCCATCCTGCGAAATGATTTGTTGTCGCCAAGGTTGAATCGTCATGGACACTGCTTCAAAGCCCCTACTTCGCGCCGACGCCGCCTCTTTCGGGCGAACGGAGGGCAGCGGTCCGAGCCTGTCGTCCTTCACCCTCGACAACGGTCTCGATGTCGTCGTCATTCCGGATCGCCGCGTTCCCGTCGCCACCCACATGATCTGGTACCGCAATGGTTCCGCTGACGATCCGCTTGGCCAATCGGGCATCGCGCATTTCCTCGAGCACCTGATGTTCAAGGGCACCGAGAAGCATCCGGCGGGCGAGTTCTCGAAAGTCGTCTCGGGCCTCGGCGGTCAGGAGAACGCTTTCACCTCTTTCGACTACACCGCCTATTTCCAGCGCGTCGCGCGCGAAAATCTCAAGACGATGATGGAGTTCGAGGCAGACCGCATGACGAACCTCCTGCTGGAGGAATCCGTCATCGCTCCGGAGCGCGACGTGGTGCTGGAAGAGCGCCGCATGCGCGTCGAGACCGATCCATCGGCGCAGCTCTCGGAAGCGATGGCGGCCTCGCTTTTCGTGCATCACCCCTATGGTATTCCGATCATCGGCTGGATGCATGAGATCGAGACGCTCAATCGCGATCACGCGCTCGACTATTACCGCCGCTTCTATACGCCTGAGAACGGCATTCTCGTCGTTGCCGGCGACGTGACCGAGGACGAGGTGCGCCGCCTGGCGGATGCCACCTATGGCCGCATCGCGCCGCAGGGCAAGCGTCCGCTTCGTGTGCGCCCGCGCGAGCCGGAGCCTGTCGCGGCACGCCACATCACTGTTGCCGATCCGAAGGTCGAGCAGCCGACCCTGCAGCGGCTCTATCTGGTCCCGTCCTGCCGCACGGCCTCGCAGCGCGACTGCTATGCGCTCGAGCTTCTCGCCGAGGTGATCGGCGGCGGCCCGACCTCGTACCTTTACCGCAAGCTCGTGATGGAACGCGGCATCGCGGTGAATGCCGGCGCCTGGTACATGTCGTCCGCCATGGAGGACACGCGCTTCTGCGTCTATGCGGTTCCGGCCGAGGGCGTGTCGCTCCAGGCGCTGGAAGAGGCGGTCGATCAGGTGCTCAACACGATTTCCGCCGAGGCGCTGGACGCGGATTCCATCGAGCGCGCCAAGACGCGCCTCGTGGCCGAGACGATCTATTCCACCGACAGCCAGTCCTCGCTCGCCCGCATCTATGGGTCGGCGCTCGCCATCGGCGAGACCATCGAGGAGGTGCGCCGCTGGCCGGTCGAGATCGAGACCGTCATGAAGGACGATCTCGCCTCCGCGGCGGAGCGCTATCTCATCCCGCGCCGTTCCGTGACGGGCTATCTGCAGAAGTCGGCTTCCTGAGCGCCTGCACAAGAACTGAGGTAACCATGACAGCTTCTGTCGAAACCCGGTCTTCGTCGCCCACGACGGTGAACGCGCTGACTTCGCCCGGCGGCGTCGAGGCGTGGCACGTCGAATCCGACGTGGTGCCGCTGATCGCCGTCTCCTTCATCTTCGAAGGCGGATCCGCGCACGATCCCGCGGACAAGCCCGGCGTGGCGCAGATGCTCGCCCGCCTGCTCGACGAGGGCGCGGGCGATTACGATTCCGATGCCTTCCAGGAGCGTCTCGCAGCGCGCGCCATCGAGCTGTCGTTCAACGCGGGCAACGATGCTCTCGGCGGTTCATTGAAGACTCTCGTGAAGCATGCGGACGAGGCTTTCGAACTCCTGCGCCTCGCGCTCGCGGAGCCGCGCTTCGATCAGGATTCCATCGAGCGCGTGCGCGCGCAGACCATCGCCGGCCTGAAATACCAGCAGAACGATCCCGGCGTGATGGCGACGCGCCGTTTCTTCGAAGAAGGCTTTGCCGGTCACCCCTACGGCCGTCCGACCTCCGGCACGCCGGAGAGCGTTGCGGCGATCACGCGCGACGATCTCATTGCCATGCATCGGGCAATCATCGCCCGCGGCCGCGTCAAGATCGCCG
Organism: Microvirga zambiensis WSM3693; assembly: GCF_016735695.1. Taxonomy (GTDB): domain Bacteria; phylum Pseudomonadota; class Alphaproteobacteria; order Rhizobiales; family Beijerinckiaceae; genus Microvirga; species Microvirga zambiensis. Next base: position 42,277 of record NZ_JAERQD010000032.1, read on the forward strand.
TCGTCGGCGCCATCGGCAGCGACAATCTGGCAAACCTGCTCGACAAGGTGTTCGGGGCCCTGCCGGAGGCGAAGCCTCTGAGCGTCATCGAGCCCGCGGCGCTGCATAAGCTCGGCTCGCGCATCGTCGTGGATCTCGACGTGCCGCAATCGGTCATCCGCTTCGGCATGAACGGCCTCGCCTGGCGCGACCCCGGCTTCATTCCGGCCTATGTGCTCAACCACATCCTCGGCGGCGGCGCCTTCACCTCGCGCCTGTTCCAGGAAGTGCGCGAGAAGCGCGGCCTCGCCTACAGCGTCGGCACGTCGCTGGTGAGCTACCGCTCCGCCAGCATGACCTGGGGCTACACGGCGACGAAAAACGAGCGCGTGATTGAGGCGCTCGACGTCATCGCCGACGAGATGGCGAAGCTGACGAGCGAAGGCCCGTCCGACGACGAGTTGCAGAAGGCCAAGGATTATCTCATCGGCTCCTATGCGCTCGGCTTCGACACCTCGACCAAGATCGCCCACACCCTGGCCCAGATCGCCTTCGAGGGCCTCGGCATCGACTATATCGGCCGCCGCAACGGCCTCGTCGCCGCCGTCACCCAAGCCGACATCCGCAACGCCGCCGAACGCATCTTCGGCGACGGGAAGATGCTGACAGTGATCGCGGGACGGCCGACGGGGGTTTGATCCGTATCGACGGCCCTGGCGGAACGATCCGCGGAAGGTTGAGGATCTTAGTTAGTGACTTAAGTTTGGCCCCGCCCCGTCATTCCGGGGCGCCGCAGGCGAACCCGGAACCCATAACCGCCACCCTCGCAGAAAGCGGCGCAACGAACGCCGCTCATCTCTATCTTGAGCCGCCGTGGTTATGGGTTCCGGGCTCCGCTGCGCGGCCCCGGAATGACGGGGTGGGCCAAACCGAGTCACCGCCTAAGATCCTCAACCCTAGCCTCGGCCGCTCCTCTGCCCTAATCTTGCACCCCTGCTTTGAACGAGTCGGAGTGTGCTAATGGCCCTGCAGCAATCGATCGATCTTGCCCTTGATGCCAATATCGGAAAGGGCGGCCTGTCTCAGGCGGCGGTCGACGATGCGCTGGGGCTCGTCGGCGACGCCATGAAGAGGCTTTCCGAGGACGATGCCTCAGGTCGGCTTCCGCTGCTTCATATGCCGCGCACCACGGACGATCTGGCGAGCATCCGCGAGGCGGCCTCCTTCCTGCGGGATGACTCGACCGACGTGGTCGTCCTCGGCGTCGGCGGATCGAGCCTCGGCGGGCAGACTTTGGCGCAGCTGAAGGATTATGCGGTTCCGGGCACGGGCCGCTTCGCCGAGAGCCCGCGCATCCACTTCCTCGACAATCTCGACCCCATCACCTTCGACCGCATCCTGCACAAGCTGCCGCTCTCCTCGACCAAGTTCGTGTCGATCTCGAAATCCGGCGGCACGGGCGAGACCCTGATGCAGACGATCGCTGTGCTCACCGCGCTCGAGAAAGCGGGCCTGCGCTCCCATCCCAACGACCTTTTCCTCGGCATCTCCGAGCCGCGCAAGGATGGGACCAAGAATGCGCTGCGCGATCTTCTCGAGCCCGAAGGCGTGCGCTTCCTGGAGCATCACACGGGCATCGGCGGGCGCTACTCGGTGCTCACCAATGTGGGCCTTCTGCCGGCCGCAGCGCTGGGCCTCGACATCGGCGCCATCCGGCAGGGCGCGGCTGATGCCTATGAGCCTTTCCGCAACGGTGCTGCTGCCAAAGACGCGCCGTCGGCTCTGGGGGCTGCACTCAACATCGCCGCGGCGAAGGCCGGCAAGGGCATAGCCGTGACCATGGCCTATGCAGACCGGCTCGAGCGCTTCACCCGCTGGTGGGTGCAGCTCTGGGCGGAGAGCGTCGGCAAGGACGGCAAGGGCACGCAGCCGGTCGCTGCCATCGGGCCGGTGGACCAGCACAGCCAGCAGCAGCTCTATCTCGCCGGCCCCAACGACAAGCTCTTTACCGTGCTGACCACCGGCGTGTCCGGAAAGGGTCCCGTCATGGACGCTGCCCTGGCCAAGCGCGCAGGGCAGGCGGGCTTTGCCGGCAAGACCATCGGCGACCTCGTGTCCGCCCAAGGGCGCGCCATGGCCGACACCTTCGCCAAGAACAGCCGCCCGACCCGGCAGATCCATATCGAGACCCTGAACGAGCGCGCGCTCGGCGAGCTTCTCATGCATTTCATGCTGGAGACGATTCTGGCCGGCTATGCCATGGGCGTCGACCCGTTCGACCAGCCTGCGGTGGAAGAGGCCAAGATCCTGGCGAAGGAATATCTGGAGCAGGGGTAACACACCCCTACGTCATCCCGGACGGCGCAGCTGGTCCGGGATCGCTTTCAGAACGGGACGCTGGGACCCTCTCCCCCTTGTGGGGGAGAGTTGGAGAGGGGGGTGCTGCGCAAGACTGGGACCAGCATGGCGCTCACACCCCCTCCATAGCCCTCCCCCACAAGGGGGGAGGGGACACCCGCGCTGCACTCGTCCAACGATCCCGGATCTTCGCTGTGCTTCGTCCGGGATGACGATGGAAGTCAGCAGGGGAATAACGTCGCGCGTTCTGGTTTCCGCCGCCTTCAGCGCCTATCTTCTCCCTTCCGAATCCGAAGGTCCGACACCCTCATGCATGTCCGCCGCCTCGATCCCATCCTCGTCGACCGCATCGCCGCGGGCGAGGTCGTCGAGCGTCCGGCGGCGGCCGTGAAGGAACTCGTCGAGAACGCCGTCGATGCGGGTGCGGGCTCCATCGAGATCGCCGTGGAGGCGGGCGGGCGCCGCTTGATCCGCATCGTCGACGATGGGCGCGGAATGACGCCGGAGGATCTGGAACTGGCGGTCGAGCGCCACGCCACCTCCAAGCTGCCGGACGGCGACCTGTTTTCGATCAACACCCTCGGTTTTCGCGGCGAGGCCCTGCCGTCCATCGGCGCGGTGGCGCGCCTGTCCATCGTCACCCGGACAGCGGAGGCGGAGACCGGCTCTGCAATCGTGGTCGAGGCGGGCGTGAAAGGTCCCGTGCGCCCGGCGCCGGCACCGAAGGGCACACGCGTCGAGGTGACCGATCTCTTTTCCGCCACGCCTGCGCGCCTGAAATTCCTGAAGAGCGACCGTTCCGAGGCGCAGGCGGTGGCCGAGATCGTCAAGCGGCTTGCCATCGCGCATCCCACCATCCGTTTCACGCTGTCGGGCGAGCACATCACCGCCTTCACCTATCCGCCGGAGGAGCCCGGCGAGCACGGCTTCCTGCGCCGTCTCTCGCGGGTGCTCGGCGCGGAGTTTCACGAGAACGCCATGAGCATCGGCGTCGAGCGCGAGGGCGTGCGGCTCACGGGCTTTGCGAGTCTCCCGACCTATCATCGCGGCACGGGAACCGCTGTCCACTTCGTCGTCAACGGGCGGCCCGTGCGCGACAAGCTGCTGCTCGGCGCGGTGCGCGGCGCCTATGCCGACGTGATGGCCTCCGACCGGCATCCCGTTCTTGCCGTCATGATCGATCTCGATCCGCGTGCCGTGGATGTGAACGTGCATCCGGCCAAGACGGAAGTGCGCTTCCGCGATCCGGCCTTCGTGCGTGGTTTCGTGGTGGGGGCGCTGAAGGAGGCGATCACGCGCTACGCCTTCCGTGCGTCCTCGACCGGCGGCACGCGCACGCTCGAGAGCTTGCGCCCGCAAGGCGCGATGCCGCTTCGCCCGGCCTATCCGCACCGCACTCACGCGATCAGGCCCACGAGCGCTTTCGCCAACTGGCAGGCGCCGCTCGATGGATCGGAGCGGTCCTATGCATCAGGCCTCGCCGAAAGGCAGGGAAATCTCTCCGATCTCGCCGCGCCGTCCGCCGACAGCCGCGCCAATCTGCAAGAAGCCCAATCGGAAACGGACGAGGCGCCGCTCGGTGCCGCCCGCGCGCAGCTGCACGGCACCTACATCGTCGCGCAGACGCAGGACGGCATCGTCATCGTCGATCAGCATGCGGCGCATGAGCGTCTCGTCTACGAGCGCCTGAAGCGCGAGCGCGCCGCATCCGGCATCGGGCGGCAATTGCTCTTGATTCCGGAAGTGGTCGAGCTCGATCCCCTCGACGCGGACCGGGTGCTGGCGGAGGCTTCCGCTCTCGAGAGCCTCGGCCTCGTCGTCGAGCCTTTCGGCCACGGCGCGCTGCTCGTGCGCGAGGTGCCGTCCGCGCTTGCCGGCGGGCGCATCAAGGCGCTGGTGCAGGATGTGGCCGATGCGCTTGCCGAATGGGGGCAGGGCGCTTCGAACCCGCTCGAGGAGCGGCTCGATGCGGTGCTCTCGCGCATGTCCTGCCACGGCTCGATCCGCGCGGGACGCCGCATGCGTCCTGAGGAAATGAATGCGCTGCTGCGCGAGATGGAAGCGACACCGCTCTCTGGCCAGTGCAACCACGGCAGGCCCACTTACGTCGAGCTCAAGCTGACGGATATCGAGCGGCTGTTCGGGCGGCGCTGAAGCCTGTTCCGCATTATGGTAATGTAATTTCGTCGGCGCGGCTGTCGTCTCCCGACCCGAGCGATGCGGCCTCGCGACGCTGCACTGCGTCGCCGGGAGCCGGAAAACCGGGTCCACTTTTCCGAAGGGTGCGCTAATTCACTCTCACTGGGCGTTGCTCCCGGGCCGTGCTGCCTGTTTCTCCGGCGCCGTGCCTCCATGATGCGCCGGCGATTGCAGACGAGCCGAAACGCGGACCAGCCCCTTGAAAGAGGAGGATGGCGATGAAGATCTCGTCGATCGTTGGTGTATCTCTCCTTGGCGCTGCGCTGGCAATCGGTGGTGCCCTCGCGCAGGGCAAGAAATGGGAAACCGTCAAGATCGCTACCGAAGGCGCTTACGAGCCGTGGAACTTCACCGGCGCGGGCGGCAAGCTCGAAGGCTTCGAGATCGATCTCGCCAATGAGCTGTGCACGCGCATGAAGGCGAAATGCGAGATCGTCGCCCAGGACTGGGACGGCATCATCCCGGCACTGCAGGCCAAGAAATACGATGCCATCATGGCCGGCATGAGCATTACCGACGAGCGCAAGAAGACCATCGACTTCGCCGGCCCCTACGCGGCAGGTCCCAATGGCTTCCTCGTCGCGAAGGATTCCCCGCTCGCCAAGATGCCGGGCACCGGCCAGGCCTTCAACCTGTCGTCTCAAACTGCGGATGCCGAGAAGGCCATCGCCGCTCTGAAACCGCTCCTGAAGGGCAAGACCATCGGCGTGCAGACCGCGACCATTCACGCCAATTTCGCCGACAAGTATCTGAAGGACGTCGCGGAGATCCGCGAGTACAAGACGACAGAGCAGCACGATCTCGATCTCGCCGCCGGCCGCATCGATGCGGTTCTGGCGGACGCGACGGCGCTGAACGGAACCCTGCGCAAGCCCGAGTTCAAGGATTATGTCCTCGTCGGCCCCTCGATCACGGGCGGCCTCCTCGGTCCCGGTATCGGCGTGGGATTGCGCAAGGACGATACCGATCTGAAGGCCATGTTCAACGAGGCGATTGCCGGCGCCAAGGCGGACGGGACGATCAAGGGTCTCTCGGAGAAATGGTTCAAGATCGACGTTACACCCAAAACCGGATTCTAAATCGGCATCGGATGGAGCGGTCGATAACCGCGTGGAGGTGAACAGCCTGCATGCGGCCGCGCAGCGCGCGGATGCCATTCGCGACAAGCTCATTCGCGAGATCGCTTCTCCCGCGCCCGAGCCCAGATTGGCGCGCGTCAGCGGCGTGCCTCCAGCCGATTGCCGCGAAGGCGCCGGCAGCAGATCGATGCGGTGATGGCGATCAGGCGGTGGTGCGATAGAGATTGAGGCGCCTGCGCGCCGGAGCCGCGAAACGGGCCGGCATGGCAGCCTGCTCGAGGCACACCTCGAAGGGCGAAAGCTGGGATGCGGGCTGTGCCTCCATGGCTTCCGTCTCGTCGGGGCTGAAGGCGACGCCGGCGTAATCGCCATCGCGCCAGCACACCCGGGCGCGGCGCACCTGAAGGTCATGAGCGGCGATGAACAGCTCGAAGGTTTCGGGAAGATCCATGTGCTGCGTCACCGCAATCCTGGCGCCGCCGGTCGAGATGTCCCACACGGTGCATGAGATCATCGCCTCAGGGCCGAGCACGATCTGCGCCGGGTGTTGCGTGTTGAAGCGTCTGGCTTGCCGGCGATTGTCGAAGGCGGGACTCGAAACCATGGACGCGACCCGGGTTACAATGATCGATGAAGCTGAGCTTTAACGCTTTATTAACCGGCTTCTCAAGTCCCTCCGAAGGGGTATCTCCGAAAGTCGTAGAGCTGTTTCCGCTAGAGCATCGGACGGTCGATGCTCTCATTCAAGAAGAAAGCATCGGATTCATCCCAAAAGTGCAAGTCCACTTTTGGGTCCGATGCTTTGGTGTGGGAAACAGCTCTCTTCCTTACTTTGCCGTCAGCGCGACGGACCCTGCCGCTCTGCCGAGGCCGCCCAGATGTTGAGGTTGCCTTCGCCGGCGAACCGGTCGATCTCGGCAAGCTCCTCCGGCGTGAAGGACAGGTTCTTGACCGCGCCGACGCAGTCGACGACCTGTTCCGGTCGGCTGGCGCCGATCAGGGCCGACGTCACGCGACCGCCGCGCAGCACCCAGGCCAGCGCCATCTGCGCCAGCGTCTGCCCGCGCCGCTCGGCGATGCCGTTGAGGCCGCGGATGCGCGCGATATTGTCCTCGTTCAGGAAGCTCGTGCGCAGGGACTTGCCCTGGGCGGCGCGGCTCTCGCCGGGAATGCCGTTCAGATATTTCGTCGTCAGCATGCCCTGCGCCAGGGGCGAGAACACGATAGAGCCGAGGCCGAGATCGGCAAGGGTGTCGAGAAGTCCGTCCTCCTCGACCCAGCGGTTGAGCATGGAATAGCTCGGCTGATGAATGATGCAGGGCGTCCCGAGTTCGCGCAGGATGGCGTGTGCCTCGCGGGTGCGCTGGCTGTTGTAGGAGGACAGGCCCACATAGAGCGCCTTGCCCTGCCGCACCGCCGAATCGAGCGCCAGCATGGTCTCTTCCAGCGGCGTGTTCGGATCGAAGCGGTGGGAATAGAAGATGTCGACGTAGTCGAGCCCCATGCGCTTGAGGCTCTGGTCGAGGCTGGAGAGCAGATATTTGCGGCTGCCCCACTCGCCGTAAGGCCCGGGCCACATGCGGTAGCCGGCCTTGGTGGAGATCACCATTTCGTCGCGCAGATTAGGAAAATCGTTGCGCAGGATCTCGCCGAACAGCGACTCCGCCGAACCGGGAGGAGGGCCGTAATTGTTGGCGAGGTCGAAATGCGTGACGCCGAGATCGAAGGCCGTGCGGCAGATCTCCCGTGCGGTCGCCGCCGACTTGTCCTCGCCGAAATTGTGCCAGAGGCCGAGCGAGATCGCCGGCAGCATGAGGCCGCTGCGGCCGCACCGGTTGTAGAGCATGTCGTCGTAGCGGTTCTCAGCGGGCAGATAGGCCATCGTTTCCTCCAGGATCTTCAAATCCGGTCGATCAAGCAAAGCGCGTAATGACGCCGATGCCAAGTCCTTCGAACTTATCCATCGCCATGAGAGCGGCGGGTGCCTCGTCGAGGCTCAGATGCTTGCCGACGAGCTTTTGCGGTACGAGCTTGCCGGTGCGGATCATCTCCAGCATATCCCGATAGCGGAAGGCCTGCATGCCGTGGCTGCCGTAGATCTCCAGCTCATGCGCGATGATCTGCGCCATCGGCACCTGGGCCCGGGCATGATCGCCCACCATCAGGCCGACCTGCACGTGGCGGCCGCGCCGGCGCAGGTTCGCGATGGAATTGAAGCAGGTCACTGGGCTGCCCAGCGCATCGATGGAGACATGCGCGCCGCCCTTCGTGATTTCCTTCACCGCACCGACGACGTCGGCTGTGTGGCGCGCGTTGACGGTCGCCACCGCGCCCATCTCGCGCGCGAAGGCGAGCTTTTCTTCCGTGAGATCGACCGCGATCACATTCGCGCCCATGGCGGTTGCGATCATGATCGCGGATAAGCCTACGCCGCCGCAGCCATGGACCGCAACCCACTCGCCGGGCTTCACGCGGCCCTGATCGACAATGGCGCGGAAGGAGGTGACAAAGCGGCAGCCGAGGCTTGCCGCCGTCACGACATCGAGCTCGTCCGGCAGCGCAACGAGATTCGTGTCGGCGTAGTCGACGGCCACATATTCCGCGAACGAGCCCCAGGCGGTGAAGCCCGGCTGGAACTGCTGCTCGCAGACCTGATGGTTGCCGGAATGGCATTCATGACAATGCCCGCATCCGCCGACGAAGGGCACCGTGACGCGATCGCCCTTCTTCCAGCGCGTGACCTGCTTGCCGGTAGCGAGCACCGTGCCCGCGAGCTCGTGTCCCGGCACATGCGGCAGCACCACGTCGGGATCGTGCCCCATCCAGCCGTGCCAATCGCTCCGGCACAATCCCGTCGCCTCGACCTTGATCACCACACCTTCCGCGGAGGGCGTCGGATCCGGCACGTTCTGCACCCGCGGTGGCTGACCGAACTGCTCGAAGAGAACCGCTTTCATGGGAGGTCTTTCCTTACACAACGAATGGGAATGCTACGATCCTAAATACCGTCCGAACACCACTTTCGTCTCCCCGTAGTCGCGCCGCTCGATCTCCTCGAAGCGCTCCGGCAGCGTGACCGCGACGCCCTGCGCCTCTTCGACGATCACGAGTGCGTCGGGCACGAGCCAGCCGCCTTCGGCGCAGGAGCGCAAGGCCTTGGGCGCAAGGTCCTTGCCGTAGGGCGGGTCGCAGAACACGAGGGAGAACGGGGCGTTGGGCGCGGCCTCGCCCATGCGGGTGGCGTCGCGGCGGAAGAGGCGGGTGGCGCCGCCGGCGCCGAGCGCTTCCACGTTCTCGCGGATGATGCCGCGGGATTGCGCCCCGTCGTCGACGAAGAGCGCGTAGGCGGCGCCGCGCGACAGCGCCTCCAGGCCGAAGGCACCGGTGCCGGCGAAAAGATCGAGCACGCGTGCGCCCTCGACCGGGTCGTCATAGCCGTGCTGGAGGATGTTGAAGAGCGTCTCGCGCAGGCGGTCCGAGGTCGGGCGGATCGCGTCCGAACTCGGCCCCTTGAGCGAGCGGCCGCGCCAGCGCCCGCCCACGATTCTCATGGTCTGAACCTCATCGGGAGAGCCTCACAAAGCTCATAGACGGCCTCATCCTCAAAGTCTGGCCGAAATAGCAAACAAGCCCGCCGCCGTGAGCAACTCTCGATGTCATAGCCGTCCCCGGACTTGATCCGGGGATCAGTCCCGGCCATCCCGATCATGTGAGACGCCGCGCTTTTCTTAATCGAGATCACCGGCACGAGGCCGGTGATGACGTGCAGGTGAATGTTCTACCGGCTCCTCAGGACGAGGTTGGTATTTTCTTAGCTTCAGCGGCGGCCGCGCGGGCCGCCCTTGGAACCGCCTTTGAAGCCGCCCTTCGAGGCCCCGCCTTTGGAAGCACCCCTCGGGCCGCTCTTGAACCCGCCGCCGGCACCGCCTCTTGGCCCGCCACGCGAGGGTCCGTCGCCGCGCGGAGGTCCACGACGAGGCCTGTCGTCGTCGCCACGGGCACGGAAGGGGCGCTCACCCTGAGGCTTGCGCGGACGGTCGTCGCCTCCCTCGCGGGAGCGGAAGGGACGCTCGCCTTGAGGCTTGCGCGGACGATCCTCGCCTCCCTCGGAGCGTGCGCGGAAAGGTCGGTCGCCGGCCGGGCGGCGCGGTCTGTCATCGTCACGACGCGGGCGGGCTCCGCCATCGCGCTCGCGGCGGGCCGGAGCTGCATCGCGGTCGTCTCGGCGGCGTGGGCGATCTTCGCCACGCCCCTTGCGCGGAGCAGGCGCTTCCTCTTCCTGCGGCTGGCGCACGAGACGCTCCACCACGACCTTACGGCCCTCCGCCGATGCAATGGCGCCGACGCGTTCGCGCTGGCGCTCGCCTGCAGCGGCGCGAGCCTCGCGCGGATCGGCGCCGCGGCGCGGCATCCTTTTGCGTGGTGCATCCTCGTCGGTCTCGCCGGCGCGCCAAACGCTTCGCTTCGGATCGAGGCGCGAGGGACGCTTTGCGGGCTCCTCCTCGTCGCGGCCGCGACGTTCGCCGTCACGGGCGCGGAACGGCCGCTCGTCATCGTCGCGACGGCGGCGCGGACGCTCGTCGTCACGGTCGCGACCGGAGCGCGAAGGGCGCTCGTCTCGATCCTGCCGATCGCTTTTCTTCGTGGAGCCGAAGGGCGCGATGGGCTCGCGCACCGGGCTTTCGAAATCGACTCCCGCTTCGATGGCAAGGGCCTCGCCGAGCTGATCCCTCAGCACCTTCGTGCGCACCTCCTCGACGAGTCCGTCTTCGAGATCGCCGAGCTGGAACGGGCCGAAGGACATGCGGATCAGGCGGTTCACCTGAACGCCCATATGCTCGAGGATGCGCTTGATCTCGCGGTTCTTGCCCTCGCGCAAACCCATCGTGATCCAGGCATTGTCGCCCTGAATGCGGTCGAGGCGGGCCTCGATCGGACCGTAATCGATGCCGTCGATGGTGATGCCGTCACGCAACCTGTCGAGATCGGCCTGATTGATCTCGCCATGCGCGCGCACCTTGTAGCGGCGCAGCCAGCCGGTATCGGGATGGGCAATGACGCGGGCGAGGCCGCCGTCATTGGTGAGCAGCAGCAGCCCCTCGGTGTTGATGTCGAGCCGGCCCACCGCCACTACCCGGGGCAGGTCTTCGGGCAGATTGTCGAAGACCGTGGGGCGGCCTTCCGGGTCGCGGGCCGTGGTCACGAGGCCGCGCGGCTTGTGGTAGAGCCAGAGGCGCGTGCGCTCCTTGGCGGGCAGCGGCTCGCCGTCGACGGTGATCTTGTCGGCAGCCGTCACATTGACGGCGGGGCTTTCCAGAACCTGGCCGTTGAGGGTCACGCGGCCTTCCGCGATCATCGCCTCCGCATCGCGGCGGGAGGCGATGCCGGCGCGGGCGATCACCTTGGCGATGCGATCCTCGACCGGCTCCTGCGGTTCGACGGGCGCGGCGAGGCGCTCCTCGCGGGCGCGGTGGGGCTTCTCGCCGTCACGGTCGAAGCGGCGCGGACGATCCTCTCCGCCCCGGGCGCGGAAGGGGCGGTCGCCCTCATCGCGGCGAGGACGGAAGGGCTTGTCTCCGGTGCTGCGGGCGCGGAACGGCTTGTCGCCGCCTTCGCTGCGAGCCCACGGTTTCTTGTCGCCGCCCTCACCACCACGGGCACGGAACGGCTTCTTGTCGCTGCCTTCGGAGCGGCGGGGGCGCTCGTCGCCGTCGCGGCTGCGGAAGGGGCGTTCGCCGCCTTCCCCGCGCGGGCGGAATGGCTTGTCGCCGTCACGGCTGCGGAAAGGCTTGTCTCCACCTTCGCGGGGCTTGCGCGGGCGGTCATCGTCGCCCCGAGCGCGGAAGGGGCGTTCGCCGCCCTCGCGGGATTTGCGGAAGGGCCGGTCACCGGAGGTGCGGCCGCGGTCGGAGCGTCCCGGAGGACGGCCCCTGCGATTATCGTCGTTGCTGTCGGTCATGGGAGCCTGATAGCAGAGGAGTGTTGGAGAAGCGAGGGCCAAAGGAATGTGCGCTTGACGGATAACGCCGGTTCAAACCCATTCGATCCTCCAGGCAAGGACCCTATGAGCGTGGCCTTCGACGAGGCCCGCGCCGCTGCCGCGCGCGGGGAGGTGCCGGTGGGAGCCGCCATCGTCAGGGACGGGCGCCTCGTCGCCTCCGCCGGCAACCGCCCGCGGGAGCTGCGCGACCCCTCCGCCCATGCCGAGATGCTCGCCATCCGTCAGGCCTGCGAGGCGCTCGACGACGAGCGGCTCGCCGGCTGCGATCTCTACGTGACGCTGGAGCCCTGCACCATGTGTGCCGCAGCAATCTCCTTCGCTCGCATCCGGCGCGTGTATTACGCGGCCTACGACCCGAAGGGCGGGGCGGTGGACAGCGGCGTCCGCTTCTTCGACCAGCCCACCTGCCACCACGCCCCGGAGGTCTATGGCGGCCTCCGGGAAGGCGAGGCGGCGGCTTTGCTGCGGGCGTTTTTCGAGGGGCGGCGGTAGAGCGCCGGCTTAGATGACGAAGAAGTCCTTGTAGGTCATGGCGAGTTTCTTGGAGAGGGTCGCGATCTCCACCGCCTTGCCCTTGCCCGAGCCGTCGGCGTCGTAATAGAGCACGCCCTTCTTCTTGTCGTAGACGATGTAGTCGTCCTTGTCCTTGGCCTTGTCGAGAGCAAAATAGCCCTTCTTCAGCTGAGCGGGCTTCGTTTCCGATCCGGCCTTGCCGAGCTTGGTGAAGATCTTGTTGTCGAGCCAGATCGTATCGTCCTTCACGCTGAAGTCGACGATCTTGTCCTTGTTCGAGCTCTTGTTCGGCTTGGTGTCGAACACGAACAGGTCGCGCCCGGCACTGCCCTTCAGGGTGTCGTTGCCCGCTCCGCCCCAGATCGTATCGTCGCCAGCTCCGCCGTCGATAGTGTCCTTGCCGCCGAGGCCCTTGAAGATCTCGGACAGATCGGTGCCGATGCGCGTATCGTTGCCGTTGGTGCCGGTCCAGGTGGTGCCAGGAGGAGGTGGAGGAGGGGGTGGCGGCGATACGCTGGTGGAGCCGATCACCTCGACGAAGAATTGCGGGCCGGTGGCCGTGTCACTCATCCACGTCACGGCGTAGGTGCTGTCCTTAAGCGCGGTGATGGCGGGTGCCCATTGATCGCCCGTGGTGGTGGTGCCGACATGGGTGACACCGGCAATGACCGATCCGTTGGCCGCGAAAGCGGCCGTGTAGACATTGTCGTCGCTATTTCCGACGTCGACTTTGAACGCGATCGCGAAGCCCCCTTTCTCGAGCTCGCTGACCACAGGCGCCTCGACGAGCGTCCCTGCCGGAAGGGTGACACTGACAGGTGAACCTTCAAGGGTGGCGGTGCCGGACACGATCTGGGCGCGGATCACGTTGCCGTCCTGCCATGCAACGATGAATCTGTTGTTGCTGATGGGTGTGACGGTCGAATGGATGGCGGCAACATTGGTTGGGAAACTGTCGAGCGAAAGGAATGAGGGTGTCCCGCCGGAACTGTATACGCCGGTGAATAAATGCAGCTGTCCCGCATCCGAAGAGGGAAGAGTAAACGCATAAACGCCGTTCCGCAGAACGGCTACTTGCTCGGCGTTAAGTCCGGGAGATTCCACACTGAGTATGGCTTCGCTCTCGTTGCGGATCCATCCGTTCTGCCGCTCGATGAAAACGGAACTCAAAAGGGAAGGACCCGGATCTTCACCGGTATAGTTACCCTTGTAGACGACGGCAAATCCGCCGTTCTGAAGCGCGTACGCTTTGGCTGTTCCCTGCCCGGTGGCAATTCCTCCATCGCCTATCTCAAGGAGTGCAGAGGCAGGAGCATAGGAAGAATCCAGTACCTTCCCGACAATTCTCTGCCCCGCCCCGCTGCTCGCCGTCCAGGCGATTACGGTCCGTCCGTCGTTGAGGGCAGCGGCGGTTACGTCAATATACGACGTGCTTGAGGTAGCAGGGGCCGAATCGATCAGGAACGTGTCCTTCTTGACGGCACCGTTGGCCCCGAAAACCTTGCCATACACATAAGCGCTGCCTTGGGCGTCGAAGCTCGTCCAGACGGCAATGAAGCTGCCGTCGCCGTAACGGGTTACGTGGCTGCTCGAACCAAATCCCTGGAAATTCACGGTGCTCGGAACTGTAGACGCCATCGCCGCGCCCCTTTGCGACAATCTATGAAACGTAATCAAGTTTCATACATCGTCCGTTCCGGTAGAACAAGCGCGGCCCCGAGGAGTAATGACCTTTGGGGCGGTTCGTTCGGGCGTGTGTCAGCCTCGCAAAAACCCCTTCAGCGCCTCGAGCGTCGCGCTCGGGTTCTCCTCGGCCACGAAATGGCCCGATGTGATGCCGGTCCCATGCGCCTTAGGGGCGAAGCTCTGGTGCCAGATTTCGAGGGGCTGCTTGCGGTCCCCCACGGGGCCGCTGACGAGGTAATAGTCGCTCCAGATCAGGTAGGTTGGACAGGAGATCGTCTTGCCCGCGGCGAGGTCCGCCTCGTCGGCCTCGATGTCCCGGGTCGCACCGGCGCGGTAATCCTCGCAGAAGGCATGGATGCGCGTAGGCTCGTTGCAACTCTGCCAATAGGCTTCGAGGGCGCGGTGGTCGAAGGCGCTGAGATCGCCGGCAGCGGACCATTGCCGCATCAGCCCTTCGAAATAGGGAATCGGATCGCGCCCGATCTCCTCTTCCGGCTTGGGATAGGGTTGGGACAGGTAGCCCCAATGGACCTCGGGGATCGTCCCCGCCCGCATCTGCCCCCACACGTGATAGGTCGGCAGGATGTCGAGCAGGGCGAGGCGCTCGACGCGGCCGGGATGGTCGAGCGCGAGCCGGTAGCCCACGCGCGCGCCGCGATCATGCCCGACGACGGCGAAATGCACATGGCCGAGCGCTTCCATGACCTGGATCACGTCGCGGCCCATGGCGCGTTTGGAATAGGTCTCGTGCTTGGCATCGCCCTTCGGCGCGGAAGACCAGCCATAGCCGCGCAGATCCATGCAGACGACGCGATAGGTTTCGGCGAGCGTCAGCGCAAGGTTGTGCCACATGACATGGGTCTGCGGAAAACCATGCAGGAGAACGAGAGGCTTGCCGGTTCCCTTCGAGCGGGCGAAGACGCGGCCGACTTCCGTGTCGATCCAGTGGCTTTCGAAACCGGGAAAGAGATCGTCACTCATGAAGAGCCGCTCACAGGTTGCAAAAGGAACGTTACTAGAATGTTAGCGCCCTTGCAGCAGAAGTGAAACGCAGGGATTGGGAAAAAAGAGAGTACAACGGAAAATAGTACACTGCCGCAACGTCATCATTCTCTTGACGTAGAGTGCCTAAGACCGCTCGCGCTCCACCGCGCGCCAGCCGATATCCCGACGGCAGAAGCCATCCGGCCAATCGATCGCGTCGACAGCTTTGTAAGCCTTGCTCTGCGCGTCCGAGATCGTATGTCCGAGCGCCGTGACGTTGAGCACGCGGCCGCCATTGGCCAGAATGCGGTCGCCGTCCTGCTTCGTGCCGGCATGGAAGACGATGACGTCGGTCATCGCCTCCGCCTTGTCGATGTCCTTGATCGCCGACCCCTTCTCGACCGTGCCGGGATAGCCTTTCGCGGCCATGACAACGGTGAGCGCCGCCGCGTCCGACCATTGCAGGGAGATGCTGTCGAGAACGCCGTCGCAGGCGGCGAGCAGAGCGGTGACGAGATCGGATTTCAGGCGCGGCAGCAGCACCTGCGTTTCCGGATCGCCGAGGCGGGCATTGTATTCGATGAGCTGCGGCCCGTCCTTCGTGAGCATCAGGCCCGCATAGAGAATGCCGGTATAGGGCGTGCCGCGTGCGCGCATGCCGGCGAGCGTCGGCTCGATGATCTCGCGCATGGCGCGGGCCTGGAGCTCCGGCGTCATGACGGCCGCGGGCGAATAGGCGCCCATGCCGCCCGTGTTCGGGCCTTCGTCGCCATCGAAGACGCGCTTGTGATCCTGCGCCGTACCGAAGGGAATCGCGTGCGTGCCGTCGCAGAGCGCAAAGAAGCTTGCTTCCTCGCCTTCGAGAAAAGCCTCGATCACAACCTCGGCTCCGGCAGCACCGAGGCCGCCGCCGATCATCATGTCGATAGCAGCCTCCGCATCCTCGAAGGAGGTGGCGACCACCACGCCTTTGCCGGCGGCTAGACCGTCGGCCTTCACGACGATCGGCACGCCGTAATTGCGCAGATAGGTCTTCGCCGCTTCCGCATCGGTGAAGCGGCGATAGGCGGCGGTGGGAATGTCGAACTCGGCGCAAAGATCCTTGGTGAAGGCCTTCGAGCCTTCGAGCTGGGCTGCGGCCTTGCTTGGCCCGAAGGCCTTGATGCCGGCGGCCGTGAGATCATCGACGAGGCCTGCGACGAGAGGGGCTTCCGGCCCGACCACCACGAAATCGACCTTCATCACCCGGCATAAATCGATCACGGCTTTATGATCGGTCACGTCGAGCACCACATTGGTGCCGTGCTGTGCCGTGCCCGGATTGCCGGGAGCAATGAGAAGCTTGTCGCAGAGCGCGCTCGCGGAGAGGCTGCGAGCCAGAGCATGTTCCCGTCCGCCGGACCCGATGAGAAGAATGTTCATGGCAAAGCCTCCGTGATGACGCCTGCGCTCTTAACGATTCCGGCTCCCTTCGCCTACCCGGAAACTGCACGGCTCCTGAAAGTCTGGCTTAATCTCTCGTCTCATCCGTCGAGGCTGGCTCATCAATCTCTGTCCTCATCCTGAGGAGCCACGCAGTGGCGTCTCGAAGGAGGTTCCAGAGAGCACTGGAGACGCCCTCGTCCTTCGAGACGCTTCGCTCCTCAGAGGCTGGCTCATAATTTTTTTGGCGGATCGCCACGGAATGCCGGCGCGTTCTCCCTTCCCCTTATGGGGAGGGTCGGGGTGGGGTGTGATCGATAGCCTGAGAAGGCATGGCGCGGGCTCACCTCTCCTTGAGGGAGAGGTCGCGCCGGAGGCGCGGGTGAGGGGTCACGCCTTCTCCGGATAAACCTGTGCCCCCTCACCCTCGCTGCGCTCGACCTCTCCCCACCGGGGAGAGGTAAGCTTCGGTCGCGCTCTGATCCATTTATGAGCCAGCCTCTCAGGATGAGGGCTCGGGGCCGGACTGCCGACCGGCGCGGCGAAATGCATAGGGGATAGCTTGCCATTGTGAACGGCCTGTTGCACCACCGCCCTTGGCAGGCTCGGGGCGGGCGGATTAGGTTGCCCGAATGTTCGCTCAAAAAGCCCCCTCGAATGCCCAGGAATGGTCGGTCTCCGATCTCGCGGGCGCCCTCAAGCGCACCCTGGAGGATGCGTTCGGCCATGTGCGCCTGCGGGGCGAGGTGTCGGGCTATCGCGGGCCGCATTCGTCGGGCCATGCCTATTTCTGCCTGAAGGACCAGAATGCCCGCATCGATGCGGTGATCTGGAAGGGCTCCTTCGCCAAGCTCAGGATCCGCCCCGAGGAGGGGATGGAGGTCATCGCCACCGGCCGCATCAGCACCTTCCCGGGCTCGTCCAAGTACCAGATCATCGTCGAGACCCTGGAGCCCGCCGGCATCGGCGCGCTCATGGCCCTCTTGGAGGAGCGCCGCCGCAAACTTCAGGCGGAAGGGCTTTTCGCCGCCGAGCGCAAGCGGCCCCTGCCGTACCTGCCGCAGGTGGTCGGCGTGGTTACTTCGCCGACCGGCGCGGTCATCCGCGACATCCTCCACAGGCTCGAGGACCGCTTTCCGCGCCGGGTGCTGGTCTGGCCGGTGCGCGTGCAGGGCGAGACCAGCGCGGCGGAGGTCGCCGCCGCCATCCGCGGCTTCAACGCGCTCGAGCCCGGTGGCTCGATTCCGCGCCCGGACGTGCTCATCGTCGCCCGCGGCGGCGGCTCCATCGAGGATCTGTGGGGCTTCAACGAGGAAATCGTGGTGCGCGCCGCCGCCGAGAGCGCGATCCCGCTCGTCTCGGCGGTGGGCCACGAGACCGACACGACGCTCATCGACTTTGCCGCCGACATGCGCGCACCGACGCCGACGGGCGCCGCCGAGATGGTGGTGCCGGTGCGGGTCGAGCTCATGGGCGTCGTCAACGACCTGTCGCGGCGCCATGTCGAGGCAGCTCTTCGTTTTGTGGAGCGCCGCCGCTCGGACCTCCGCGCGACCGCCCGCGCCCTGCCGAGCCCCGAGGCGCTGATCTCGCCCAAGCGCCAGCGCCTCGATCTCGCGGCTGCGCGCCTCTATCCCGCGCTCGCCCGCAACGCCCGCGGTCACGAGGAGCGGCTTCTGAAGGTGGCGCGCCAGCTCGCCCATGTGTCGCCTGTGGCCAATGTCGCCCGCATGCGCGCAAGGCTCGATGCGGTCGGTCCGCGCCCCTACAACGCCGTCTGCCGCTCCATCCTGCTGCGCGAGGAGAGCCTGAAGCAGATCGGACGCCGTCTCGTGGTGTCCCGCGAGACGTTGCTGCGGGCCGAGCGAACGCGGCTTGCTCAAGGACACGAGCTCACCCGGCGGGTTGCCGAGCGCCTTGGCCCGGCGCTGCAGGGCCAGATCGCACGCAAGGCCGATCGTCTCGACGCCGTGTCGAAGCTCTTCGACAGCCTGAACTACAAGTCGGTGCTCAAGCGTGGCTTTGCTCTCGTCCGTGATGCGGACGGGCAGCCGTTGAACTCGGCCGATGCCGTCCTGGACGGCCAGGCTCTCGTGCTCGAATTCGCCGACGGCAAGGCCGATGCCACCGGCGGGCGGATCGGGACACGGCCGCGGCCGGTCGCGAAGAAGCTGGCGGCGGTGGAGGATCAGGGAGCGCTTTTCTAGGCAGTGCTCAGTTTGCCACTGCCCTGTCATTCCGGGCGACCATAGGTCGAACCCGGAACCCATAGCCGCCACCTTTGCAGAAAGAGGCACCACGCTGCTCGCCCCTTCTTGGGCCGCCGTCGTTATGGATTCCAGGTTCGCCTACGGCGCCCCGGAATAACGGGGCGGGGCCAAACTTAAAGCCACGACCGAACGCTGTTGGAAATTGTCGCCCATCTCCCTTATGTGAGAGATAGAGCAACGCATTCCTTTCGATGTCGCCCATGTTGAACAAGATCGAACGCAGCGGCGGCGAGGCCGTCGTGCAATATCTCGACAGCAACCTTCGGGTCCTGAAGCCGGGATCCTATGTGCGCTGCGCGGTCACGGGCGTCGAGATTCCCCTCGACGAGCTGAAATACTGGAGCGTCGAGCGGCAGGAGGCCTATGCCTCACCCGAGGCGGTCATGATGCGCATCGGCGGAATCCTCCCGGCGCGCTCATAGAAGAGGTCAGGCGACCCGCAGCCGCCGCTCGTTGATGCGGCGCAGGATCAGGTTGCGAAACCCGGTCTCGTTCTCGATCTGCAGCCGCACCGGCAGCACCGTCAGGCTCGGCCAGGGCTCAGCGTCCGTCACGGCGGCGATCCGCGCAAAATCCTTTTCCGTGGTGATCGCCAGGAGGCCACGCATCTCGGACTCCTGCCGCAGGGCGGCTAGTTCGGATGCGGTATAGGGGTGGTGGTCGGGGAAGGGCCGCGCAATCTCGACGATGGCGCCGCATGCTCTCACGGTCTCGAAGAATTTCTCGGGCCGTCCTATCCCTGCAAAGGCCAGAACCTTCCGGTCTTCCAATGTCCGTGCCGTATCGGTTGGTGCGAGCCGCGCCCTGAAAACGCGCTTGCCGCGCCGCTCGGCTTCCTTGGCGATGTCCTGACCGGGCCTGCCGTCTCCGATCACCATAACCGCGTCGACGGCCGGCCACTGCGCCTCCATCGGCGCGCGTAATGGGCCGGCAGGCAGAGGCAGGCCGTTGCCGATGCCGGTGGCGCCGTCCACGACGGCGATGGCGCAATCCTTGACCAGGGAAGGGTTCTGAAGCCCGTCATCCATGATGACGACGGTCGCGCCCATCTCGTAGGAGAGCCGGGCGCCGGCCGGCCGGTCGCGGGAGATGATGGTCCGCGCCGTCTTGGAGAGAAGGATCGGCTCGTCGCCCACATCGGAGGCGGTGTGCTTGAGCCGCACCTGGACCGGTCCGCGCAGGCGCCCGCCATAGCCGCGGGACAGAAAGGCCGGGCTCTCGCCCGCCGCATCGAGCATCTTCGCGACGAAAAGTGCGGTGGGCGTCTTGCCGGCTCCGCCCACGGTGAAGTTCCCGATGCAGATGACGGGAAGATCCGCCTTCTCGCCGCGCCGCCGCATCCTTTGCGCGGCGATGGAGGTGTAGAGGAGGCCGGCCGGGCGCAGCAGATGAGCCTGCAGCGAGGGAGAGGATTGCCACCAGAAGCGTGGCGCGCGCATCAGCGGCGCGCCCCCAGCTTGGCTTGGACGATGAACGGTTCGACCGATTGCATGGTGCGATCCACGGCGCCCCCGAGGGTCTGCACCGCCTCGCCGGCGGCGCGGGCCATGTCGCGGGTGAGCGCCGCGTTGGTCAGCATCTCGCTCACGGCGCGTGCGAGGGTGGCGCTGTCCTTCACCATCGCGGCGCCACGGGCCCGGTCGAGAGCCTCGTAGATCTCTGTCGCGGTGTGGACATGGGGACCGTGCAGGATGGCCGCGCCGAGCTTCGCCGGCTCGATGGGATTGTGCCCGCCGATCGGAACCAGCGTGCCGCCCATCAGCACGATGGGCGAAAGCCGGTAGAAAAGGCCCATCTCGCCCACGGTATCGACCACATAGACGTCGGTTGCACGGTCGGGGTGAATGCCCTCCGAGCGCCGGCCCGACCGTAGGCCCGCCTGGCCCGCGATGGCCGCCACTTCCGGCCCGCGATGGGGATGCCGGGGCGCGATGATGGTGAGCAGATTCGGATGGCGCTTCGCCAGGGCGCGATGCACGGCGACGATGGCGCTTTCCTCGCCGGGATGGGTGCTGGCCGCAAGCCAGACCGGGCGTCCGGCGATCAGGCCGGAGAGCTGGGCCACGACCCGCGGATCGGCCGGGGGCGGCGCCGCGTCGAACTTGATGTTGCCGGTCACGATGACACGGGGGGCGCCGAGCCGGGCGAGCCGGGCCGCGTCCTCGGAGGTCTGCGCGAGGCACAGGGCGAAGCGTTCGAGCAGGCCCTTGATGATGCGGGGCATCTTCTGCCAGCGCTGGTAGGAGCGGTCCGACATGCGCCCGTTGACCATCACGAGGGGAATGTCCCGCTCGCTCAGCGCCATGATCGTGTTGGGCCAGATTTCCGATTCAGCGATAAGAGCCACGTCCGGCTGCCAGTGATCGAGGAAGCGCCTTATATAACGTGGCACGTCCAGCGGGACAAACTGGTGCACGGCCCCCGGCGGAAGGCGCCGGGCGATCAGGGATGCAGAGGTTCGGGTGCCCGAGGTGACCAGAACCGCAAGGCCCCGCTGGGTCATGCGTTCGACGACCGGCAGGAGCGAGAGCGTCTCGCCGATGCTGGCGCCATGGACCCAGATCAGATGGCCCTTCGGACGCTGCCGGCTCGGATGGCCCTGCCGCTCTCCGAGCCGCGTCTTGTCCTCGCGCCCCTTGCGCTGGCGCCAGTAGAGGAGGCCGAGGACGGCTGGCTCCATCACGGAGACGAGCGTGCGATAGGTTCTGAAAATGATCGGGAAGCTCATGCGCGGGAATCTCTCATGAGCACCTGGTGCGGCCTGATGCCGGGATCCTTGGCGCCGGGATCCTTCGATCCCACCAGAACGTAGGCACGCTCGTGCACCCGGTCGAGCTCCCGCTCAACCGTTCTGCGAAGCCGTTCCATGGTCTCATCGTCTGCCTCGCGCGGCACATGAATCGGATCGCCGAGCACCATCGCGCCGCGGCCGAAGGGCAGGCCGATGCTGGCCTTGTCCCAGCTGTCGAAATCGATGCGGCGGCTCGTCACCACCGCGACAGGCACGATGGGTCGACCGGACAGCTGGGCGAGCGTCACGATGCCTTGGCCGCAGACCCGCGCGATCTTCGGAATGTCGGCGGTCAGCACCACCATCTCGCCGTCGCTCAGCGCCTTGAGCATGGCGCGCAGCGCCTGGACGCCGCCCTTCTTCCGGATATCGCGGCCGCGGGCACCCGAGCCGCGGATGGCGCGGACGCCGAGATGACGCAGGGCGATGGCGTTGAATTCGCCGTCGCCCGAGCGCGAGACGAGGCTCGCCGCCCGGTCCTGCGGACGCTTGGCGAAATGGATCATGAAATGCTGCCCGTGCCACATGGCGGCGATCACGGGCATGTCGATCCGGTCATAGGCATCCGCCGGTTCCATCACGAACCGGTTCGTGCGCTGCACGAGCTTCAGGTAGCCCGCGACGATGAAGCCGAGAGCTTCCTGCACCGGACGCGAGCGGGTGATGCGCTTGACGAGATCCATCGCGATCCCGGAATCAGCCGTTCTGCGGATCGAGCAGGCGATGAAGGTGCACGACGAAGTAGCGCATCTGAGCATTGTCCACCGTCGCCTGCGCCTTGGCCTTCCAGGCCGCATGAGCGGCGGCATAGTTCGGGTAGATTCCGACGATGTCGAGCTTGGAAAGATCCTTGAAGTCGACGGATTCGAGGCTGTTAAGCTCGCCGCCGAAAACCAGATGCAGGAGTTGCTTGCCAGGCGTGTCGGTCATGGTGATGGAACTCTTCTTGAAGAGGGTTGTAGGGATTGTGGCTTGCGTGAAGCCAGCGCCGTTCAGGCTCTCATGGCTCCAATAGCACGAGGATGCAACCGTGACGAAACGGCAATCATCTCCCCATGCGAGGGAACGGGCTTGTTGTAGATGGGGGTCGAACCGTCGAACCCGGTCAGCATGGCCCCCGCCTCATGCAGCATGAGATCGGCAGCAGCGATATCCCAGTCCTGGGCATTGGCAGAGACGAGACCGATATCGATGGAGGCCTCTGCCACCCGGGCCAGCCTGAGCGCCAAAGACGGCACCTTGGGCAGGCGTTCGACCGGCCCGACGCCACGCTCGAGCCGGTCGACGAGCGGCTTCGGGCCGGCAACCTTGGGCGCAGAGTGGGGATCGGTCGCCGAGGCCTGCATCCTCTCCCCGTTGCACCAGGCCCCTTCACCGATTCTCGCCTCATAGAGCCGGTCGTGGATCGGGGCATGGAGGACGCCGAGAACCGGCCGACCGTCCTTGACCAGTGCAATCGAGATCGCCCAGTCGGGGTGGCCCGAGGCGAAGGCCCGGGTGCCGTCGATGGGATCGACGATCCAGACATGGCTCTGCTGGAGACGCGAGGGATCGTCCGCCGTCTCCTCGGAAAGCCAGCCGGCCTGGGGAAGCAGTTCGGTGAGATGCTGTTTCAGGAAAAGGTCCAGAGCGATGTCGGCCTCCGTCACCGGAGAGCTCTGTCCCTTGTACCAGAGCTTGGCGGCCGTCTGGGCGCCGGCGCGGAAATAGGGCAGTGCCAGATCGCCGGCCCGGCGGGCCGCATCGCGCACGGCCGGAGCGAGGGACGACAGGGAGGGTGTTGCGGGGGACAGCATCGGACCTGAGATAGGGGTGATCCGGAAGAGATACCATATCTCGCTCAAGGCTGATCCCGCCTTTTTCAGCGCTACCGGTGCGGTATTTTGGACGGCATCGGCCGCCGGGGATCAGATCAGGCAGTCCAGGACCATCGCCGCGAACAGGATCAGCCCCGCATCCCGGTTGGAGCGGAACAGGCGCAGGGCGCCTGCGCCGTCTCCTCGATCGATGCGGGCGACCTGCCAGCCCAGGTGGAGGGCAAACAGGCTCAGGCCCGCATAGGTCGGCAGGCCAGCTCCGGCAGTGATCAGCGCGGCGGTCATGAAGATGATGGTGAGGGCATAGCAGATGCCGACGCCGAGCCGTACATTCTCGCCGAAGAAGCGGGCGGAGGATTTGATGCCGACGACCTCGTCGTCCTCGATGTCCTGCAGGGCATAGATGGTGTCGTAGCCCACCACCCAGGCGATGCTGCCGGCATAGAGCAGGACAGGGGCCCAGCTCAGCGAGCCGAAGGCGGCGGCCCAGCCCATCAGGGCGCCCCAGGCAAAGGCGAGGCCGAGCACGATCTGCGGCATCCAGAAGAAGCGCTTCATGAAAGGATAGAGCGCGACCACACCGAGCGAGGCGAAGCCGGTCGCAATGGCGAAGGTGTTGAACTGAAGCAGGACCAGAAGGCCGACGAGGCCCTGGAGCGTCAGGAAGGCCAGGGCGCCTTTGAGCGTGACCTGTCCCGAAGGAAGCGGGCGCTGACGCGTACGCTCGACCTTCGTGTCGAGATCCCGGTCGACGATGTCGTTATAGGTGCAGCCCGCCCCGCGCATGGCGACGGCGCCGATGAGGAAGAGAAGGCAATGGACCGGGTTGGGCCAGGGCAGCCCCGCTGCGACAGCCGCCAGCGCCGCCGACCACCAGCATGGCATCAGGAGCAGCCACCAGCCGATGGGCCGCTCGATGCGGGCGAGGCGCAGATAGGGCTTCAGGCCTGCCGGCGCCCATCGTTCGGCCCAATGGCCCTTGACGGAATCGGGCAGGGAAGGGGCGACCGGACGCTCCATGGCGAGGCGGGGATCCTTCTTAGAGGGCGCCCTTCGGAACGCTCAAGGTTCCTGTCAGGCCGCCGCCCATCTTGCTGGCGGGGCCACCCTGCTGTTGTTGCTGAGCCTGCTGCTTGGCGCGCTTCTCCATCTCCGCCATCTTCGCGGCGGCGCCGCAGGCCTGGCCCTTGAACTGCTGGGAGCGCTTGTGGTCCGCGGCGAAGCTCTGGATCAGCTGATCGGGAACCTGGCACCAGTCCTTGTTGTCGGTCATCCACTTCTCGCCAGCACTCCCGTTCGTGACGAGCTTGCTGAAGACCGTGCAGGCCGCGCGCGGGTCGATCTGCTTGTTCTTGCCGCCATCAGTGAGCTTGTTGATCTGCTGGATCAGGCTCTGCCGCTCCTGGAGGATCTTCTGCCCTTCCTGACAGCCGCTCGCCTGCGCAAAGGCCGGGGCAGTCGCGAAGAAAAGGCCGGTCACGGTCAACGCAGCCAGAAGATGCGAACGGGTATGCGTCATTGCTAAAATTCCCTCGAAAAAGCTCGTGACGTCTCGCGCGCCTGCGTTCTGTTAACAGGTGCGGGGCATCGAGGCCAAGAGGCGAATGGTCGCCTTAGCTTTGAACAATGCCATTTAGCACCTGAATTTCACGTTACCAAGCCACCAGGCCCACTCCCTCGGCGGGAGGGAACTTGTTAAGGCTGGGACCCCATTCCGCGCAGGTTGCCATGGCCGAATACGACTTCAACGCCCCCCGTCTGTTCATCGATGCCCCTCTCCGGGAGGGCGAAAAGGTCTCTCTCGACCGGGGGCAGGCCAATTACCTTCTTAACGTCCTGCGCCTGAAGGCCGGCGAGACGGTCCTGATCTTTAATGGCCGGGATGGCGAGTGGCGCGCCGAGGTGTCGATCGAGGGGCGCAAGGCGGCCGATCTTGTCTGCCGCGAGCGGACCCGGGAGCAGGACCGGGCTCCCGACATCGTCTATGCCTTCGCTCCGCTCAAGCATGCCCGCCTCGACTACATGGTCCAGAAGGCGGTGGAGATGGGAGCAGGCGTTCTTCAACCCGTCCTCACCCGCCGGACCCAGTCCTCGCGGGTCAACCTCGAGCGCATGCGAGGCAATGCCGTCGAGGCGGCCGAGCAATGCGGGATCCTGTCGATCCCGGAGGTGCGCGAAGAGGAGAGTTTGGAACGTTTTCTCAAGGACTTGGAGCCCGAGCGCCTGGTTGTGTTCTGCGACGAGGAGGCGCCTGTTTCCAATCCTGTGGAGGCCCTGGCCAAGCTTGGGAACAAAGGATTGAGACTTGCCGTTATCGTGGGACCCGAAGGAGGGTTTACCGATCAGGAGAGAGCGCTTGTCGCCGCCCGCGAAAGATGTGTTTGCGTATCGTTGGGTCCGCGAATCCTGCGAGCTGACACAGCCGCTGTGGCCGCTTTGGCGATCGTTCAATCCGTGCTCGGCGACTGGAACTGACCTCACCGTTCGTCAACGACTTAAGCCGATCTGCCTCTAGCTTCAAAAGCTTAGCAGTTTCGTGCCGATTCGCCCCATTCTGGCCCTATTGAGGCGGAGTTTGGAGCTTGTCGCCGCAGGCCGATCCGCACGTGCGAAGGTCATTTCTACAATAAGAACAGAGGACACAAGGAAATGAGCTGGGACTTCAAGTTCGGCATCGAGGAAGAGTACTTCCTCAACGATGCGCCGAAACGGGATATCGCCAAGGGGAAGATCAAAGATTTCTTTGCCGCCTGCCGGGACAACGTTTCGGGCGATATCCAACCCGAAATGCTCGAACCGCAGATCGAGATCGCGACCAAGCCTTCGGTGGAATTCTCCGAAGCCCGCACGCAGCTTGCCACGCTGCGCTCGTCGGTCGGCGCCGTCGCGCGCGATTTCAACCTTTCGATCATGGCCTCGGGCACCCATCCGCTCGCCATCTGGTCGCGCGTGCGCCCCACCGCCCAGCCGCGCTATGGCAAGGTGATGCACGACCTGCAGATGCTCGGCAGCCGCAACGTCCTGTGCGGCATGCATGTCCATGTGGAGGTGCCCGACCTCGGCATGCGCGTCGACATCATGAACCGCATCCAGCCCTATCTGCCGCTACTTCTGGCCCTGTCCACCTCCTCGCCCTTCTGGCAGGCGCAGCGTACGGGGCTTCTCGGCTACCGGCTTGCCGCCTATCGTGAATTGCCGCGCACAGGCCTCCCGGATCTGTTCGAGAACGAACAGGATTATCAGCGCTACATCGACACCCTCGTGGCCGCCCGGGCCATCGAAAACTCGAGCTATGTCTGGTGGGTGATCCGGCCGTCCCTCAAGCACCCGACCCTGGAGCTCCGCGTCGCCGACAGCTGCACGCGGCTCGACGACACCATCGCCATCGCCGCCCTCTATCGCTGCCTCGTGCGGCGCCTGAGCCTGGATACCTCGCTCAATGCGGGGCAGACAGGTGCTTCGCGTGCCATCAACGACGAGAACGGATGGCGGGCCCAGCGCTACGGCATCCATGGCAGCTTCGTCGACGAGAAGACCCGCACCGCCAAGCCCGTGCGCGAGCTTCTCGAGGAAACGCTGGATCTCGTGGCCGAGGACGCAAAAGTGCTCGGCTGCCAGCGCGAGCTCGATCTCGCCCGCTGGATCGTGGCGCGCGGCACCAGTGCCGACCAGCAGCTGACGCTCTATACCGAAGCGGTCGGCCGGGGATTGTCGAACCGGGATGCGCTTGCCGGCGTCGTCGACTGGCTGAGCGCGGAAACGATGGGAGAAACGGCGATCCGTCATTGAGGGGGGCCAACTCCCCTCGATTTCGTCCGTTGTCCCGCATTGCAGCTTGGCGCTAAGCCCCTTATTGAGTCCCGATCCTTAAGTCGGCGCGCCTTGAACGCGCTTTTTTGATGAGGTGAGGCATGGCGCGGGACGTATCCGATACGACCCCCATCGGTGCACGGTCGGAACTCGTGGAATGGATCGCCTCCGGCGAGAAGCCACGCGGAACATGGCGGCTCGGCACCGAGCACGAGAAGATTCCTTTCTACAGGGCGGATTCCGCCCCCGTTCCCTATGACGGCGGCCGGGGAATCCGCGCCCTGCTGGAGGGCATTCAGGAGCGCACGGGCTGGGCGCCGATCATCGAGGGCAACCACCCCATCGGCCTCGCGGACGAGGCCGGCGGCGGAGCGATTTCGCTCGAGCCCGGCGGACAGTTCGAGCTGTCAGGTGCCCCGCTCGCTACCCTGCATGACACGGCCCGCGAAACGGCGCAGCATCTTGCCGACGCGAAGGCGGTCGGCGAGAGCCTCGGCATCGGCTTCCTCACGCTTGGCATGAGCCCGCTCTGGTCGCGGGCCGAGACGCCGGTGATGCCGAAGGCGCGCTACCGCATCATGACCGACTACATGCCGAAAGTCGGCTCGCTCGGTCTCGACATGATGTACCGCACGTCGACCGTGCAGGTGAACATGGACTACGCGTCCGAAGCCGACATGGTGAAGAAGCTGCGCGTGTCGCTGGCGCTTCAGCCCATTGCTACGGCGATCTTCGCCAATTCGCCCTTCACCGAAGGCAAGCCGAACGGCTACCTGTCCATGCGGTCGAACATCTGGCTCGACACGGACAGGGATCGCACCGGCATGATGGCCTTCGCGTTCGAGGACGGCTTCGGCTACGAGCGTTACGTCGATTGGGCGCTCGACGTGCCGATGTATTTCGTCAAGCGCGATGCGACCTATCACGATGTCGCCGGCGCCTCGTTCCGCGATCTCTTCGCGGGAAAGCTCGCGCAATTGCCGGGCGAGCGCGCGACGCGCTCCGACTGGGCGAACCACGTCTCCACCCTGTTCCCCGAAGTGCGCCTCAAGCGCTATCTCGAGATGCGCGGCGCGGATGTGGGCAATGCGGAGCACATCGTCGCTCTGTCCGCCTTCTGGACCGGGCTTCTCTATGACGAGGCAGCGCTCGACGGGGCCTGGGACCTCGTCAAGTCCTGGAGCGCCGAGGAGCGCGAGCGGCTGCGCGCCGACGTGCCGAAGCAGGCATTGAGCGCGCACATCGCCGGGCGTTCCGTGCAGGACGTCGCGCGCGATGCGCTGGCGCTCTCTCATGCCGGCCTGCAGCGCCGCGGCTACCGCGACGATTCAGGCCGCGACGAGACGCGGCATCTCACCTACGCGGAGGAGATCGTCGCCTCTGGCCGCACGCAGGCGGAGCGACTGCTGGAGCTGTATCACGGCGCCTGGAACGGCTCGGTGCTGCCGGCCTTCAAGGAATGCGTGTTTTGATCCACGCCACATTCGTGGGTGGTTCCACCGCTTGATCCAACCTCCTCACGTCATGGCCGGCCTCGTGCCGGCCATCCTGATCATGTGAGGCGCCGCGCTTTTCTTCATCGAGATCACCGGCACGGGGCCGGTGATGACGTGGTAGGACGAACCTCGACGATCCCATCGCCCGGCGATGCGACTTTACGATCTCCGTGGACTTTCAAGCCGCCTCAGCCGTCGAGACGCGGTTGCGCCCGTCCTGTTTCGCCCGGTAGAGCGCCTCATCGGCCAATGTGATGAGGTGTTCCGGACCGATGCGGGAGCGGTCCAGGCTCGGGATGCGGGTGGCGCTGCCGATGCTGACCGTCAGGATGCGCGAGGGAATGCTGGCCTCGTGCCGCATCCGGAGCGCCTCGATCTGCGCGCGGATCTTCTCGGCCACTTCCGCGGCTCCCGCATCGTTCGTGTCCGGCAGGAGCACCGCGATTTCCTCACCGCCGTAACGGGCCACCAGATCACGCGGCCTGCAAGCGACTCCGGCGAGTGAGCGGGCGATCACGCGCAGGCATTCGTCACCGGCCTGGTGGCCGTAGATGTCGTTGTAGGCCTTGAACTGGTCCACATCGACGAGCAGCAGCGAGACGGGGGATTTCTCGCGCGCCGCCCGGAGCCATTCGATCTCGAGCTGCCTGTCGAACATCCGGCGATTGGCGAGGCCGGTCAGGCCGTCGGTCGTGGCAAGAACCGCCAGTTCGGCTTCCGCTTCCTCCCGGCGTTGGAGTGCGCCTGCGAGGCTCCAGCCCAGCGATCCGATGATCGCCACGAGAAGGACGATGCTGATCACACGGAACACGAAATCCTCGTTCCACCGCGCCAGCGCTTCGTCCCGCCCGACCGATGACAGGACACCGATGGGAAAGATGTGGTTGCGCTGATGGCCGCCGATGCGGGTGATCCCGTCGATGGGAGAGACATATTCGTAAGGCCCGGGGCCGCGCCTTTCCTTGAACTGCGGATGGTCGGATATATCCGCTCCGATCGACCGCTCGATATACGGAGAGCGCGCCAGGATCGTGCCGTTCTTGTGGATGAGCGAGATCGAGCCCTGTGACCCGACATCGAAACGCCCGAAGAAATTCGCGAAATAGCGTGGCGGGACGCTCGCCTGGACGACGCCGTCGAAGCCGCCGTCCGGCGTGTTGATGCGGCGCGAGAGGCTAAGGACCCAGTCGCCTCCGAGAGGGTCGCGGATCAGGGGGCCGAAGAACCAGTTGCTGCTCGTCGACGTGAGGTGCTGCTGGAAGAAGGGCAGGTCCTTCCCGTTCACCCGACCGCGGTGGCCGGGGAGGGAGCTGCTCAGCAACGTCCCGTCCGCGCCGTAGACTGTGAGGGATTTGATGCGCTGCAAGGACTGGACGCGTTCCACGAGGAACGTATCCAGCCGCGCGATGGCATTGGCGGAGATCCCGCCCGTCTCTACCCGGTCGACGACGTCGACCAGAAGCGCATCGGCGAGCTCGAAAGTGTCCTGCGCGTGCTGGGTCAGGGATTTCGCGAGGTTCAGCGCCTCGGCGCTGATCCGGCCGATCTCCTGTTCCCGCTCCCCCCAGTCGCGCCATCCCTCCAGGCCGAGGATGATGAGGCAGACCACGACCACGAAAGCCTTCAATCCCCGTGCCGAGGATCTGGGCCCTATGTGAGAAAGCGTGGTCATCGGCCCTACCATAATTGCCGAAGCTAGCTCGAGGCTAACTTGAGGCCGAGGATCCCGGAGACGATCAGCCCGATGCAGACGAGGCGCATCGCCGTCGCCGGCTCGCTGAAGAGATAGATCCCCAGGAGAGCGGTGCCGACGGTGCCGATTCCCGTCCAGACGGCGTAACCCGTGCCGACCGGGAGGGTCTTCAGCGCCAGGCCGAGCAGCACTACGCTGATCACCATGCTGGCGGCCGTCAGAATGGAAGGGAGAGGGCGGGTGAAGCCGTCGGTGTATTTCAGGCCTATGGCCCAACCGATCTCGAACAGGCCAGCGAGGCCAAGCAACGTCCATGCCATGACAGGACCTCCGTCATTGGCAGGGCCGTCCCTACCGGTTCAAGGAAGGTGCGAGGTCGTCCTCGCCCCTCTAAATATAGGGGGTCCGGAAAAGCTTCTCAACAGAAAGAAGGCGCGGCTAAAGGTCTGTCACGCAAGCTTAGTTACTGATTTCCTCTGCCTCTCTCGGCGCCGCGGCCTCCCGCTCCGGCTGGCGGCCAAGGGCGGCGAGGGGATTGAAGGGAGCATAGATCTGGTGCTTCCAGCTGTCGCCGCAATTGATGCAGATCGACCGCATCATGTGGTTGCTCTGCTCCAGGCGCTTGAGAAGCTTTTCCTGGCGCGCCTGCGCCTCGTTGGCCACAGCGTCATATCCCGACGGGCGGACCTTCAGCTGGAGAGCTTCTCCCGCCGGCTCGCCCTGGGCGAGGGCAGGCCCGGCGATAAGGAGAGCGCCGACGGTCAAGGCGAGGCGGGTCATTCAAAATCCTGAAGCTGATTTGCGCGTCTCCCGACTGGACCGCAGGACACAGTGTTTCGTCAAGGTTCGATCAATAGGCTGAGACCATTGGCAGCGGCGGACGCGAATCCTGCCACGGCAAACGGGCTCGTGAACCGGCACATGAAATTCGGCGGCGATGTCCCTCCCCTTGTGGGGAGGGATCAAGGGTGGGAGTGTGGGCGCCTATCAAGATGCGGCTCGCGTTCACCTCTCCTTGAGGGAGAGGTCGCGCCGGAGGCGCGGGTGAGCGACTGTCTTGTTGGTCAAGGGTTTTGTTGGCG
>NZ_JAERQD010000033.1 GCF_016735695.1 Microvirga zambiensis WSM3693
ATATAGCCAAGATTGGGAATGATGTCAAGAACAAAGTGAGAACATAACATCACGCTCCCATCCTGCCGCCTCGCCCCTCGTCCCCTCGGCGTCATGGCCGCACTTGGTGCGGCCACCCACGTCTTGAGGAACCGCCGCGCTGGATAAGACGTGGGTGCCCGGGACGAGCCCGGGCATGACGGCGAGGGTTGCGGGGATGCCAGCAGAGGGTGTTGGGAGAGGCTGTCATTCCCGATCAGCAACGGCAGACCACCACAGAAATCGGGTGTCGCCCCTCCATCGGGCTCGCTAGGATGGCCTTCAATCAGGGATGAAAGTCATGCTGAATACATTGCGCGACATCACCATCGAACCGGGCGCCATCACGGTGCCGGACGAGCCGCATTCGGATTACGAGCGGGTGCGGCGGATCATTGCGTTCATCTCGGAGCGCTGGCGCGAGCAGCCTTCGCTGGAGGCGATCGCGGACCATGTCGGCCTCTCCACCACCCATGTGCACCATCTCTTCCGGCGCTGGGCGGGGCTGAGCCCAAAAGCCTTCCTGCAGGCGCTGACCCTCGACAACGCCAAGGCGCTGCTCTCGGATTCCGCGAGCGTGCTCGATGCCACCTACGAGGTCGGTCTCTCCGGCCCGGCCCGGCTGCATGACCTCTTCGTCACCCACGAGGCGATGACGCCGGGCGACTACAAGGCGGCCGGCGCAGGCCTCGTCATGCGCTACGGCTTCCACCCCTCCCCCTTCGGCGAGGCGGTGCTGATCGCCACCGACCGCGGTCTTGCCGGCCTCGGCTTCGTGGACGACGGCGACCGGCAGGCGGCGCTTGCGGATCTCACCCGCCGCTGGCCCAAGGCATCTTATGTGGAGGACGAGGCCGCCACCGCCACGCTCGCCCGGCGCGTCTTCAACCCTTCGCAATGGCAGGAGGAGCAGCCCCTGCGGGTCGTGCTCATCGGCACGGATTTCGAGGTCCGGGTCTGGCAGACCCTGCTGCGCATTCCCCGCGACAGGGCCACCACCTATTCCGACATTGCCCGCCATATCGGCAAGCCCGCCGCCTGCCGGGCCGTGGGTGCCGCGGTGGGCAAGAACCCGGTCTCCTTCGTCGTCCCCTGCCACCGGGTGCTCGGCCGCTCCGGCGCGCTGACCGGCTACCATTGGGGCCTCACCCGCAAGCAGGCGATTTTGGGCTGGGAGGCAGGGCAGAGCGCGAGCCGGAAGGCGGCTTAAGGCCCTCTTTCCCCACCGGTTCCGACAAGGCCGAGCCGCAGCCTGATCAGGGCTGCGGCGCCGGGGGGCAGGACGGCGCATTGGGTGACATGGAACCAGCTGTTGTCGACCCGCTGGTAGGTCCGGCCGCACCAATGGCCGCCATTCGTCTCGCCGGTATCGTCTGCAAGCGCGCGGTATTGGATAGTATAGCCCGGCACCTCGACCCAATCTCCGTCGACGAGCATCCATACGCCGGTCGGCGTGACGCGATAGCGCGCCGGCCGGCAATCCTTGCCGTTGCAGCAGCTGTTGCCCCACGAATCCGTGAGATGCGAGTAGATGTCGTGGGCGGCAGCCGGTTGATTGAGCCCAATCGCAAGAAGGATCGCCGGGAGGAAAAGCCTGATCGACATGGGCCGCTTCCACAGGGGACAGGTTTGCGGCGCTCATTGGAGCGTCGAAGAAACGCGATGAAACCCCATCCTACCTCAGGGCGAGGCGGCGGGCACGCGGGAATGGACGAGCCCCTAAGAGCATCCTCGGTTTCGCTACAGGCGGCGGGCGATCTGTGGTAATCTTCTGGCCGCAACAGGGGATCCAGGATCCCATGACGGGAGGGCGCCATCATGAAATGGCCGGTCCATCTCCTCTCTGGCATGTTGGTTGCGTTTTCCATTCCAGGTTCCGGATATGCAGGCGAGCTGCACGATGCCGTGCTCGCCGGGAAGGCAGATGCCGTTGAAGCCCTGCTTGTGGCCGGCGCCGACATCAACGATCCGGGGGACCTTGGATCGCCTCTTCATCTCGCCGCATTCGACGGCAATGTCGAAATAGCCAAGCTCCTGATCGCCAAACATGCCGACGTCAACGGGCGGCAGGAGCGAGACGGGTCTTATCCTTTGCATGTGGCGGCCAACTACAATCATCCCGACATCGTGGCGCTGCTCCTGGACAATGGCGCCCGGATCGATGCCCGCGATGCCAGCGAGAGAACCCCGCTCCTCGTGGTGGCGCGGTTGGGCTATCTCGACGTGGCCAAGCTGCTGTTGGCCAAAGGCGCCGACGTGAATGCACGGAATGCGAGCAGCATCACGCCTGTGCACCAGGCCGTCCTGAACGGTAAGATCGACATGCTGAGGCTGCTGCTCGACGCCCGTCCCGATCTTGAAGCCGCAAACCAGAACGGCGAGACGCCGCTGCATGTGGCGGCCTGGGTCGGCTCCACGGACGCGATCGAGCTTCTCGCCGCGAAGGGCGCCAAGCTGCAATCGCGGCGGCCGGACGGCCTGACGCCGATGCTGGAGGCCCAGGGCAGCCAGCATCCGGAAGCCGCGGACCTCCTGCGCCGGCTCGGAGCGACCGAATAGGAGGCTCGTCCGGCTCCTCCGGATGCAGCTATAGGCTCCGGGTTCCGCTTACACGGCCCCGGAATGACAGGGGGAGGGCTTGACGCCGACCGATTGCAACAAGATCCTCTCCTCCGTCCATCGCATGCAGGGTGGTCCCCGGTGGCCTACTACGTCTATATCCTGGCCAGTCGCCGCCATGGCACGCTCTATCTCGGCGTCACCAACGATCTGCCGCGCCGGGTGAACGAGCACAGAAGCAAGGTTATTCCCGGCTTTTCGGCCGAATACGACGTCACGCGTCTGGTATGGTATGAGACCTACGAGCGCATCGACGAGGCCATCACACGGGAAAAGAGCCTCAAGAAATGGCGGCGCGACTGGAAGATCCGCCTCATCGAGGACATGAACCCGGACTGGTCCGATCTGTACCCGCTCCTGAACCGATAACCCCCCCCGCCGTCATTCCGGGGCGCCGAAGGCGAACCCGGAACCCATAGCCGCCAAGGTTGCAGAACAAGACGGCGAGCGCCCAGCTCTCTTCGGAAATGTCACGGTTATGGGTTCCGGGTTCCGCTGCGCGGCCCCGGAATGACGGCGGGGCCTCCGGGCCGAATTCTCCAAAATAGGAGATTTTTCCAGTGTTTTGGGGAATTCCATAAAATTGCATATTTGATCTGCCGTCTGGGATGAAGGCGGCTTCATGAGATCATTCGAACCGACGCAGCAGGACAAGCTTTGCATGCTGCTCAGGCACGCCCGGAAAAAGGCTGGCCTCACGCAGATCCAACTGGAAAAGCGTCTTCGCACTTATAAAGGCTATGTCAGCAAGTACGAAAGCGGCGAGCGGGAGCTTACTTTGAGGGAGTTTATCGACATTGCCGAAGCTCTGGGCGTCGATCCCCTCTCCCTCATGAAGTCCAACCAGTGACAAGATCCTGGAAACTCTCCCGCGAAGCCGCGTTATGGCGCCGCCTCGACCCCGTTCAGGCCACCCGGATCATGGCCGATTGCTACGGCGAAGGCGCAGGCGCGGAGGTGCTGCTGCGGGCGTTCCTGGAGGAGCGGGACAGGAACCCGGTTGCGGTGCGGTTCTGGCTCAGGGTCCATGCCCTCCTGAACCGATAAAAACCACCCGCCGTCATTCCGGGGCGCCGAAGGCGAACCCGGAACCCATAGCCGCCAAGGCTGCAGAACAAGACGGCGAACGTCCAGCTCTCTTCGGAAAAGCCGCGGGTATGGGTTCCGGGTTCCGCTTACGCGGCCCCGGAATGACGGTGGGGGGCCTCCGATCGGACGAAATGCCCCAAACAAGGCCTCAACTTCGTCTTGCACCCCCCAAATCCCCTTCTTATATCAGCGCCAGCATGGGACATGGCTCGGCTTGAGGCGGTCCCGGCATTTCGTCAGCAACATCCAGTAAGCCATGGGCCGGGCTGCTTTTAGGGCCCGGCGGTCTGCTTGAAAGTGAGGGATCCCGCCATGGGTAAGGTCATCGGTATCGACCTCGGCACTACCAATTCCTGCGTCGCTGTCATGGAAGGCACGACGCCCAAAGTTATCGAAAACGCGGAAGGCGCCCGGACGACCCCGTCCATCGTGGCCTTCACGGACGAAGGCGAGCGCCTCGTCGGCCAGCCGGCCAAGCGCCAGGCGGTCACGAACCCGTCGCGCACGTTTTTCGCCATCAAGCGCCTGATCGGGCGCACCTTCGACGATCCCATGACCAAGAAGGACATGGGCCTCGTTCCCTATCACATCATCAAGGGTTCGAACGGCGACGCCTGGGTCGAGGCCGACGGCAAGCAGTATTCGCCCTCGCAGATCTCCGCCTTCACCCTGCAGAAGATGAAGGAGACCGCCGAGTCCTATCTCGGGCAGCCGGTCACCCAGGCCGTCATCACGGTTCCGGCCTACTTCAACGACGCTCAGCGTCAGGCGACCAAGGACGCCGGCAAGATCGCCGGCCTCGAGGTCCTGCGCATCATCAACGAGCCGACTGCGGCTGCCCTGGCCTATGGCCTGGACAAGAAGCAGACCGGCATGATCGCGGTCTACGATCTGGGCGGCGGCACTTTCGACGTGTCGGTCCTCGAGATCGGCGACGGCGTGTTCGAGGTGAAGTCGACCAACGGCGATACCTTCCTCGGCGGTGAAGACTTCGACATGCGCCTCGTCGAGTACCTCGCGGCCGAGTTCAAGAAGGAGCAGGGCATCGACCTGACCAAGGACAAGCTCGCCCTGCAGCGCCTGAAGGAGGCGGCCGAGAAGGCCAAGATCGAGCTCTCCTCGGCTAGCCAGACCGAGATCAACCTGCCCTACATCACGGCCGATGCCTCCGGTCCGAAGCACCTGGCGCTGAAGCTGTCGCGCGCCAAGTTCGAGCAGCTCGTGGACGACCTCGTCCAGAAGACCATCGAGCCCTGCCGCAAGGCCCTCAAGGATGCCGGCATCTCGCCCGGCGACATCGACGAGGTGGTCCTGGTCGGCGGCATGACCCGCATGCCGAAGATCCAGGAAGTGGTCAAAACCTTCTTCGGCAAGGAGCCCCACAAGGGCGTCAACCCGGATGAGGTCGTGGCCATCGGCGCCGCCATCCAGGCCGGCGTGCTCCAGGGCGACGTGAAGGACGTTCTGCTCCTCGACGTGACCCCGCTCTCGCTCGGCATCGAGACGCTCGGCGGCGTGTTCACCCGTCTGATCGACCGCAACACGACGATCCCGACGAAGAAGAGCCAGGTGTTCTCGACCGCGGAAGACAACCAGAACGCGGTCACCATCCGCGTCTTCCAGGGCGAGCGCGAAATGGCGGCGGACAACAAGCTGCTCGGCCAGTTCGACCTCGTGGGCATTCCGCCGGCACCGCGCGGCGTGCCGCAGATCGAGGTGACCTTCGACATCGACGCGAACGGCATCGTGAACGTCACGGCGAAGGACAAGGCGACCGCCAAGGAGCACCAGATCCGCATCCAGGCGTCCGGCGGCCTTTCCGACGCCGACATCGACAAGATGGTCAAGGACGCCGAGGCCCATGCCGAGGAAGACAAGAAGCGTCGCGAGCTCGTCGAGGCGAAGAACCAGGGCGAGAGCCTGATTCACGCCACGGAGAAGTCGCTCGCCGATTACGGCGACAAGGTCTCCGAGTCCGACAGGCAGGGCATCACCACCGCCATCGACGCCCTGCGCCAGGCTCTTGCGGCTGAGGATTCCGAGGTCGTCAAGGCCCGCACCACGGACCTGATGCAGGCTTCCATGAAGCTGGGCGAGGCCATGTACGCGGCGCAACAGAATGCCGGCGAAGGCGGCGAGCAGCCTGAGGGCGAGGCCGCCCAGAAGGACGACGTCATCGACGCCGACTTCCAGGAAGTCGACGAGGGCGACAAGAAGAAGCGCGCCTGATCGATGGCCGCACTTTGAGGAATTCGGCACCCGGTTTGATGGCCGGGTGCCGTTTTCATGAATGGCCGAAAGGCTGGCACCAAGAATGATGGACGTACCGCCCGATATCCGTGATGCTTTGGCTAAAGATGCCGAGGCCCGTCGCGTCTTCGACAAGCTGCCCCCTTCTCACCGGCGTGAATATCTGCGCTGGATCGAGGAGGCGAAGAAGCCAGAGACGCGATCGAAACGGATCGGCGGCATGATGGAGCGACTGACAGCTCCAGGGGGCGCCTGACATGTCCAAGCGCGATTACTACGAGGTTCTCGGCGTTGCGAGAACCGCGACCGACGCGGAGATGAAATCCGCCTTCCGCAAGCTCGCGATGCAGTACCATCCGGACCGCAATCCGGGCGATCACGAGGCGGAGGTCAAGTTCAAGGAACTGAACGAAGCCTATCAGACCCTCTCCGACGGGCAGAAGCGCGCGGCCTACGACCGTTTCGGCCATGCCGCCTTCGCCAATGGCGGACCCGGCGGCGGCGGACCGGGCTTCGGCGGCGACTTCTCAGACTTCATGTCGGACATCTTCGAGAATTTCTTCGGTGATGCCACCGGACGCGGCGGGCGTGGCCGGAGCACCGGCGGACGCGAGCGCGGCGCCGACATGCGCTACAACCTCGAGATCTCGCTCGACGAGGCCTTCCACGGCAAGAATGCCGAACTCAAGATCCCGACCTCGATCACCTGCGAATCCTGCTCGGGATCGGGCGCGAAGGCGGGCTCCAAGCCCAAGGCCTGCCCCACCTGCGGCGGCGCCGGGCGCGTACGGGCGACGCAAGGGTTCTTCTCCATCGAGCGCACCTGCCCGAACTGCCACGGGCGCGGCGAGGTGATCGACGACCCTTGCGCAGCCTGCGGCGGCGCCGGCAGGGTCACCCGCGAGCGCACGCTCTCGGTCAACATTCCGGCGGGCGTCGAGGACGGCACCCGCATCCGGCTCGCCGGCGAAGGCGAGGCCGGCCTGCGCGGCGGGCCCGCGGGCGATCTCTACATCTTCCTGTCGATCCAGGCCCACCCGTTCTACCAGCGCGACGGGGCGGACCTGTTCTGCCGCGTGCCGATCTCCATGGTGACGGCGGCGCTCGGCGGCGAGTTCAGCGTTCCGACGCTCGGCGGCTCCGAGGCCCTCGTGAAGGTGCCCGAAGGCACCCAGACCGGCAAGCAGTTCCGGCTCAAGGGCAAGGGCATGCCGGTGCTGCGTTCGAGGGACGTGGGCGACCTCTATATCCAGGTTGTTGTGGAAACCCCGCAGAAGCTCACCAAGCGCCAGCGCGAGCTGCTGACGGAGTTCGACCAGGAGTGCTCGAAGGAAAACCATCCTGAAAGTTCAGGCTTTTTCTCGCGCTTCCGGGAGTTTATCGACGGACTCGGTGGATCAACTTAACTTGACGGTCGTTTTCATTGGGTTCTAAAGAACAACCGTGATCCGCCGCGCAAGGGGCTTCCTCAGTGCATCAGTCGTTCCAACGGCCAACCGCCCGGAAAATCCCTCTCAAGAAGGATCGCTTCCAGGATGAGGCCCGGTTCCTGCGCTCCTGGCTCGAACGGCCGCTCGTCGTCGGAGCCGTCACCCCCTCCGGCAAGATTCTGGCTCGGACCATGGCATCCTTCGTGGATCCGCGCATTCCGGGCCCGGTGATCGAGCTCGGCCCCGGCACGGGCCCGGTGACAGATGCCCTGATCCGGCGCGGCGTGGCGCAGGAGCGCCTCGTTCTAATCGAATACAGCCCCGAATTCTGCCAGCTCCTGAAGCGCCGCTTTCCGAAGGCGACGATCATCCAGGGCGATGCCTACGATCTGAAAGAGACGCTCTCCGACATCCTGAAGGAGCCGGCCGCGGCGACCGTGTCGAGCCTGCCGCTCTTCACCAAGCCCATGGATCAGCGTCTCGATCTTCTCGAGGCCGCGCAGGAAGTGATGCATCCGGGCGCGCCCTTCATCCAGTTCACCTATGCGGTGGTCCCGCCGATCCCGGCGCGCTCCAAGAGCTACAAGGCCAGGGCCTCCAACCGGATCTGGCGCAACCTGCCCCCGGCCCGCGTGTGGGTCTACAACAAGGTCAACCATCCATGAGCGCTGCGATGTCTCTTCCGACGAATCCCATTTCCGCAGGAGACATTCGCGACAAGCTCATCATCGGCCTCGACATCCCCTCCGTGGAGGAGGCGCGCGCCGTCGTCACCCGCATCGGGGACGCGGGCACTTTCTATAAGATCGGCTACCAGCTCGCCTACGCCGGCGGCTTCGAGTTCGCCCGCGAGCTGATCGGCCAGGGCAAGAAGGTCTTCCTCGATCTCAAGCTCCACGACATCGGCAACACCGTCGAGGCGGGCGTGCGCTCGGTGGCCAAACTCGGAGCGACGTTCCTCACCGTCCATGCCTATCCGCAGACCATGCGCGCGGCCGTGGCGGGAAAAGCCGGCACGAACTTGAAGATCCTCGCCGTGACGGTGCTGACGTCCTACGACGACAACGACCTCGTCGAGGCGGGCTATGCGCCGGTCTCGGCCGCGGATCTCGTCGCCCGCCGCGCGGGACAGGCCCGTGATCTGAACATCGACGGCATCGTCTGCGCCGCGACCGAAGCGCGAAGCGTGCGCGCCATCGTCGGGCCGGACCGCCTCATCGTCACCCCCGGTATCCGCCCATCCGGCGCGGATGCGGGCGACCAGAAGCGCATCGTCACGCCGGCGGAAGGCATCCGGCTCGGCGCCGACCACCTCGTCGTGGCCCGGCCCATCGTGAAAGCCGCCGATCCCAAGGCGGCGGTGGAAGCCATCGTGCGCGAGATCGCTGAAACGACCGCTTGACGATCGGCCCCTGCCGCCTTTCGCTGCCACATCCCTAACATGAGAGGAGCGCCTCATGCCCAAAGGCTATGTCATTGCCCGCGTCACCGTCACCAATCCCGAGGCTTACGCGGAATACGCGAAGGGCGCGACGGAGGCGATCCGCCAATATGGCGGTCGGCCGCTGGTGCGCGGCGGCGCCTACGAGGCGCTCGAAGGCGAGGCGCGTGCGCGCAACGTGGTGATCGAGTTCGATTCCGTCGAGCAGGCCAGGACCTACTACAATTCGCCCGAGTATCAGGCCGCCAAGGCCAAGCGCGAAGGCGCCTGCGTCGCGGAATTCGTGCTGGTGGAAGGAGCGTAAGCGATGAAGGGCTATTGGATCGGCCGCGTCGACGTCTCGAACCCGGACGCCTACCAGAACTACGTGAAGGCGAATGCGGTGCCCTTCGCCAAATACGGCGCCCGCTTCCTGGTGCGCGGCGGCACCTACCGCGTGGCCGAAGGCGGCGCACGCGCCCGCAACGTTGTGATCGAATTCCCGTCCTATCAGGCGGCGCTGGAATGCTGGGACTCGCCGGAGTACCAGGCCGCCAAGGCCGAGCGCGACGGCCACGCGGTGGCGGACATCATCATCATTGAGGGCTACGAGGGCCCGCAGCCGGGCTAACTTTTCAAACGTCATGGCCGGGCTTGTCCCGGCCATCCCGATAAGGTGAAGCGTCGCGCTTTTCCAATCGGGATCACCGGCACAAGGCCGGTGATGACGTAGAGGGTATCATTCCCGGCCGGAGCGCAGCGGAGGGGAAGTGAATCCATACGCTGCGCCTGATCGTGGATCCCCTTCCCGGTCCTGCGGACCGCCGGGGATGACAGGAGGAGCACGATCCTCAGCGCTTCTCAGCGGCATCCCGAGCCGCTATACCCGGACCCCGTGACAACAGGAGAGCTGGCATGAGCGAGATGCGACTTGTCGTGGTGGGAGCCGCCGGACGCATGGGGCGCATGCTCATCAAAGCGGTCGCCGAGACGGAGGGCTGCACCCTCGTCGGCGCCATCGAGCGCGAAGGCTCGGCCGCTCTCGGCCACGACGCCGGGCTGCTCGCGGGAGTGGGCCTGCTCGACGTGGACGTGACCGACGATCCGCTGCCCGTCTTCGCCCAGGCCGACGGCGTGCTCGACTTCACGGCGCCCGCCGCCACCACCGCCTTCGCGGCGCTCGCCGCCCAGGCGCGCATCGTCCACGTG
Organism: Microvirga zambiensis WSM3693; assembly: GCF_016735695.1. Taxonomy (GTDB): domain Bacteria; phylum Pseudomonadota; class Alphaproteobacteria; order Rhizobiales; family Beijerinckiaceae; genus Microvirga; species Microvirga zambiensis. The sequence goes on from NZ_JAERQD010000033.1 coordinate 10,036, forward strand.
ATCGGCACCACGGGCCTGCAGGAAGCCGATTTCACCAAGCTCGAAGCGGCCGCGCGCCACGCGCGCATCGTCCAGTCCGGCAACATGTCCCTCGGCGTCAACCTGCTCGCGGGCCTCGTGCGCAAGGTCGCCGCGACCCTGGGCGAGGACTTCGACATCGAGATCCTGGAAATGCACCATCGCATGAAGGTGGACGCGCCTTCGGGCACCGCGCTCCTCCTCGGCGAGGCGGCGGCGGAGGGCCGTCAGATCTCGCTGAAAGATCGTTCGGTGCGCAGCCGCGACGGGCATACCGGCGCGCGCAATCCCGGCGACATCGGATTCGCGACCCTGCGCGGCGGTACGGTGGTGGGTGAGCATTCGGTGATTTTTGCGGGCGCCGGCGAGCGTCTGGAGCTCGGACACCGGGCCGAGGACCGCAGCATTTTCGCCCGCGGCGCTGTAAAAGCCGCTCTCTGGGGCTTCGACAAGAAGCCCGGCTACTACACCATGGCCGATGTTCTGGGGCTCGATCGGCTTTAGCGCGTCTTCCCTCCCCCTTGCGGGGAGGGATCGAGGGTGGGGGTCGGAAAGTCAGTACGCTTCACTTGATCTAGTAAGGTACAGGATCAATACAGCCCCTGACTCTGAACCTCGCTCACCCCGTCGCACCACCCCCACCCTATCCCTCCCCGCAAGGGGGAGGGCATCACAGCGGAGAACTTCCAGCATGAACCGCCTTCTTGTGCTTGCCCGCCACGGCCAGAGCGAATGGAACCTCAAGAACCTGTTTACGGGGTGGAAGGATCCGGGGCTCACCGATCTCGGCATCGAGGAGGCGCGCAATGCCGGCCGTCGCCTGAAGGAAATGGGCGTGCAGTTCGACGTCGCCTTCACCTCCGATCTCGGCCGGGCGCAACGCACCTGCAAGCTGATCCTGGAAGAGATCGGCCAGCCCGATCTCAAGACCATCGCGAACCAGGCCCTGAATGAGCGCGATTACGGCGATCTCGCGGGCCTCAACAAGGACGATGCCCGCGCCCGCTGGGGCGAAGAGCAGGTCCATGTCTGGCGCCGCTCCTACGACGTTCCGCCTCCCGGCGGCGAGAGCCTGAAGGACACGGTCGCCCGCGTGCTGCCCTATTACATCCGCGAGATCCTGCCCCGGGTGATGCGCGGCGAGCGCGTGCTGGTGGCGGCCCACGGCAATTCGCTGCGCGCCCTCGTGATGGTGCTCGACGGCCTGACCTCCGAGACCATCCCGAGCCTCGAACTCGCCACCGGCATCCCGCTGATCTACGACCTCAATGACGACACCACCGTCGCGAGCAAGAAGGTGCTGGAGGGGTAACCGTTCCCACATCCTCACACGTCATGGCCGCACTTGTTGCGGCCACCCACGTCTTGGGAGCCGCAGTGCTGCAAAGACGTGGGTCCCCGGGACAAGCCCGGGGATGACGGCGGAGGGGATGACGCGAACGGCGGCGGCCTGCAAAATCATATCATGTCCCCCCTCACCCTCGCCCCCGGCCTCACCTACTACCCGGACTATCTCGACCGCCCGGCGCAGGAGCGGCTGCTCCAGAGCCTGCGCGAGATCACGCGGGATGCACCTCTCTTCACCCCGCGCATGCCGCGCACGGGAAAACCGTTCTCGGTGCGCATGACCAATTGCGGGCGGCTGGGCTGGGTGTCCGATGTGGACGGCTATCGCTATCAGCCGACCCATCCCGAGACGGGACGGCCCTGGCCCGCCATGCCGGATCAGGTGCTGCGCGCCTGGGAGGAGTTGAGCGGCTATCCGCACCCGCCCGATGCGTGCCTGATCAATTTCTACGAGCCCTCGGCTCGCATGGGGTTGCACCAGGACAAGGACGAGGAGGAGTTCGCAGCGCCCGTCGTCTCGCTCTCCCTCGGGGACACGGCCCTCTTCCGCTATGGCGGTATGGAGCGCAAGGATCCGACGAAATCGATCAGGCTCCGCTCCGGTGACGCGATCGTGTTCGGCGGGCCTGCGCGCCTGATCTATCATGGCATCGACCGGCTGAGTGCGGGCAGCTCGGACCTGCTGCCGCAGGGCGGACGCCTCAATCTCACCTTGCGCAAGGTGGAGAAGCCGCTTTAGCTTCGAAAGATCATTGGAGGGGCATCGATGAGAGCTTTCGCCGCCGCCGCACTAGGACTGCTTCTGTCGGTGCCGACGGCCTTCGCGGCCGAGCCTGTCTATCCGCCCGCCTCGCGGATCGGCATCGTGCCGCCGGAGGACATGATGGTGTCGAAGCGCTTTTCCGGCTTCGAGAACCCGGAAAAGGCCGCGGCGATCAATTTCGTGGAAATGCCGGCCGACGCCTATCCGGCGCTTGTCAACGGGCTGACCAAGGACGCCTTGAAGCGCCAGGGCATGAGCGAGACCTCGCGCGAGAACCTGAAGCTCGGCACGCGGACGGGAATCCTGATCGGCGGCACCATGAGCGGCCCCGTGCAGGGCCGCAAATGGGTGATGGCGGTCAAGGATCCGGGCGTCACCGCACTCATCATCGCGCAGGTGCGCGGCGGCGCGGACGGATACAGCGAGGCGCAGATGCGCGATGCCCTGAAAAGCATCGCCTTGCGCGGCCCCGTCTCCATCGACGAGCAGGTCTCGGCCCTGCCCTTCCGTCTCGGCGACAAGGCGGGCTTTCGCCCGGTGCGGGTGATGTCGGGCAACTCGGTCCTGTTCACCGACGGGCCGGAGGACGTGATCAAGGCGGTGGAGCAGCCCATGTTCATCGTCGCGGCCTCCCTCAACGTGCCCGTGCCGCCGGCGGAGCGGCGCGGCCAGTTCGCCCATGCGGCCCTGAACTCGAACCAGATCCTCAAGGACATCAAGGTCGAGCGCTCGGAATCCTTCCGCTTCCGGGGCCAGGACTGGCACGAGATCGTCGCCAAGGCGGTCGAGACGGAATCCGGCCAGCCGATCATCGTGATGCAGACCATCCGTTTCGAGCCCGACCGCTACGTGCGCATGGTCGGCCTTACGAGGGTCGAGCAGCGCGACCGGAACCTGCCACGCTTCCGCAACGTCATCGACGGGATCGAGATCAGTCCCTGATCTTGTGGCCTGGGCTGAGCATCGGATGGGTCCCAAAAGTGCAAATCCACTTATGGGTCCGATGCTCTAATCCCGCGCCGGGAAGGCCGGCAGTGACCAGCCGCGCAGGATCGCGAGCGCGCGCAGGGTGAAGGCGGCGGCAAAGCCTGCCGTGGCGCAGATGAAGGCATCGAGCCCGGCCGCCAGGAGGCTGACCATGACGCCGGCGCCCAGGGCCGCGGCGGTGACGTAGATCTCCTGACGCAGCACGAGGGGCGTCGTTCCGGCAAAGATGTCGCGGATGATGCCGCCGAAGGTGGCGGTGGTGGTGCCGAGCGCGATGGCGGAGAGGGCCGGCACGCCTGCCGCCAGCGCCTTGCCGGTGCCCGTGACGGCGAAGAGGGCCAACCCCAAGGCATCGGCCCAGAGAAGCAGGCGGCCCCGGCGCCCGCCCTCCATCATCGCGACCCGCCTGGGGCCGAGGGCGAAGACCAGCTCCGCCACCACGATGCAGACGAGCACATCCGTCGGATCCCCGACCCAGAAGACCGGCCGGGTGCCGATCAGCAGATCGCGCAGGGTGCCGCCGCCGACGCCGGTGAGCGTGGCGAGAAGCGCGAACCCGAACGGGTCCATGCCCTTGCGGGCTGCCATCAGCGCGCCGGACAGGGCGAAGACGGCGACGCCGATGGATTCGAAGGGGATGCGTTGAAGGAAGTCCACCGAGAACACCTGCCATAAACTCCAGCCTCATCCTGAGGGGCCACGAAGTGGCGTCTCGAAGGAGGACCCAGAGCGCACTGGAGACGCCCTCGTCCTTCGAGACGGCCTGACGGCCTCCTCCGGATGAGGGCTCCTGGGTGTTCGCTTACAGCATTTTCAGGCGCAGCCGCTACCGCCGCGCCTGTAAATCAGGCCGATCGGTTCTTTACTGAGCCGCCGACGGATTGTCTGCCGCCTCGGAGCCGTTGCCGTTCGCCGCGGCCTTCGGGCCGCCGCGGGACACGCCGACCAGGGCCGGGCGCAGGACGCGGTCGCCGATGACGTAGCCGGACTGGACCACCTGCAGAACCGTGCCGTTCGGAACCTCCGCATTGGGGATCTCGAACATGGCCTGATGCAGGTTCGGGTCGAATTTCTGGCCCTGCGGATCGAGCTTCTTGACCCCGTGGCGCTCCAGGTTCTTCAAAAGGTCGCGCTCGGTGAGGTCGATGCCCTCGATCAGGCCCTTGAAGGCGCCCTCGGCGGTGCGGCTCTCCTCCTCCGGCACGCTCTCGATCGCGCGGCGGACGTTGTCGGCCACGTTCAGCATGTCGCGGGCGAAATTGGTCACCGCATAGGTGCGGGCATCCGTGATCTCGCGGGCGGTGCGGCGGCGCAGGTTCTCCATGTCGGCCATCAGGCGCAGGAGCTTGTCCTTCAGATCGGCCTTCTCGGCCTCGAGAACGGCGATCGGATCGGCCTCGGGCGCCGCAGCCGGGGCGGCATCGTTGGCGGGCTCGGCCTGCGGGGCAACGTTCGGGTTTTCCGTGTCGTTCGGATTCATGGTCGACCAACTGTGATGGGATGAGAAAGGTTTCGGCACATATCAGGTTCCTCGGCCCACAAATCAAGCGCTGCGGCGCTGAAGCGGCTCGGTTTCCTCGGCCTTGAACACTTCGAGGAGGGTGCGGGTGATGGTGGCCTGGCGGCCCGCATGGGTGACTTTGGTGCCCGTCAGGTCGGTCACGTAGAACACGTCCACCGCTTTCTCGCCGAAGGTGACGATGTGGGCGGAGGCGATGTTGAGGTTAAGCTTCCCCAGCGCCGTCGTGAGGTCGTAGAGCAGGCCCGGCCGGTCGAGCCCGGAGACCTCGATCACGGTCTGGCGGCTCGACAGGGAATTGTCGATGGTGACCTCCGGCGGCACGTGGAACGCCTTCGAGCGCTCCTTGGCGGGACGCTTGCCGTCGACCAGATCGGCGATCTTCACCTCCCCTTTCAGCGCCCGCTCGATCGCCTTGGCGACCCGCTCGGCCCGGCGCAGCTCGTCCTCGTCCCGATCGAAGGCGCGGGAGAGCACGATGGTATCCAGCGCCACCCCGTCCGTGGTGGTGAAGATCTGGGCGTCGACGATGTTGCCGCCGGACGCCGCGCAGGCGCCGGTGACGATGGCGAGCAGGCGCGGATGGTCCGGGGAAAGAATGGTCAGCTCGGTCACGCCGCGGAACTGGTCGGTCTCGTAGTCCGTCCGCACCGTGTGCCCGGCCTTGTCCGTCTCCCTGAGCAGCCGGGCCTGCTTCGCCCGCCTCGTCTCGTCGGTCTTGAGCCAGTAGCCGGGGGTGTGGCGGGCGGCGTAGGCCTCGAATTCCGCATCCGTCCAGTCGGGCAGTTCGGCGCGCAGCTGATCCTGCGCGATGCGCACCCGCTCGGAACGGGCGAGATCCACCGCCCCGCCGCCGAGAAACACCTCGGTTTCCTGGTAGAGGTTGCGCAGGAGCTGCCCCTTCCAGCCGGTCCAGGTGCCCGGGCCGACGGCCTTGATGTCGGCGATGGTGAGCACGAGCAGGAGCTTCAATCGCTCCATGGTCTGCACCACCTCGGCGAAGCTCTTGATGGTGGCGGGGTCCGAGAGATCGCGGCTCTGGGCCGTGTTCGACATGAGCAGATGATACTCGACGAGCCAGGCCACCGTCTCGGTCTCCGCCTCGGTGAGACCGAAGCGCGGGCCCAGCTTGCGGGCGATGACCGCACCCGCCTCCGAATGATCATGAGGCCGCCCCTTGGCGATGTCGTGCAGGAACACGGCGACGTAGAGCGCCCGGCGGTTGCGGATGGTGGGAAAGATCGCGTTGGCGAGCGGATGCTCGCTGCCGAGCTGCCCCGCCTCGATCTCCGTCAGCACGCCGACGGAGCGGATCAGGTGCTCGTCCACCGTGTAGTGGTGATACATGTTGAACTGCATCATCGCGACGATGCGGCCGAAATCCGGAACGAAGCGTCCGAGCACGCCGGTCTCGTTCATGCGCCGCAGCACCACCTCGGGCGCATTCCTGGAAGTGAGGATTTCCAGAAACAGCTTGTTCGCCTCCGGATCGTTGCGCAGGTTGTGCCCGATGAGCCTGAGCGAGCGGGTGGCGAGCCGCGTCGCATCGGGATGGATCGCGAGGTTGTGCCGGTCGGCAAGCCAGAACAGGCGGATCAGGTTGACCGGATCGCGCTCGAAGGCCTCGTCGCAGGCGACGTTGAGGCGGTTGTTGTCGACGGTGAAGTCGTCACCCACCAGAGCCCCGCCGCGCTGGCGCCGGAAGCGGCCGAACATGCGGTCGAGCATGGGACGGCGCTTCGTCTGGCGCGCTTCGAGTTCGGCGCAGACGATGGCGGTAAGATCGCCCACATCCTTGGCGATGAGAAAGTAGGCCTTCATGAAGCGTTCGACCGCGGACAGGCCGCCCCGCGGCGTGTAACCGATGCGTTCGGCGATGGTGCGCTGAAGATCGAAGGTCAGGCGCTCCTCGGCGCGGCCGGTCTCGAAATGCATGTGGCAGCGTACGCGCCACAAAAACTCCTCGCAGCGCATGAAGAGATTGAACTCTCCTTGCGTGAAGAGGCCTGCCTTCACCAGATCCTTGGGCTCCTTCACCCGGTAGACGTATTTGGCGATCCAGAACAGCGTGTTGAGATCGCGCAAGCCGCCCTTGCCGTCCTTCACGTTCGGCTCGACGAGATAGCGCGACGCGCCCGCTTTGGCGACGCGGGCATCGCGCTCCTTCAGCTTGGCGTCGACGAATTCCGCAGCCGTGGTCGCGACGACCTCCTGGTCGAAGCGCCTCTCCAGATTGTCGAAGAGCTCCCGGTCCCCGAACAGAAATCGCGCCTCGAGCAGCGAAGTGCGGATCGTCATGTCCCCGTGCGCCTCGCGCAGGCATTCCTCCACCGAGCGGGTCGCGTGGCCGACCTTCAGCTTGAGGTCCCAGAGCACGTAGAGCATCGCCTCGACGACGCTCTCGCTCCAGGCGGTCTGCTTGTAGGGCAAGAGGAACAGGAGATCGACATCGGAGCCTGGGGCCAGGGTCCCGCGCCCATAGCCGCCGGTCGCGGCCACCGCGAGGCGCTCCCCGGCGGAAGGATTTGCCGCCGGGTAGAGGTGCCGGACCACCGCGTCATGGACGATCTGCACAAGCTCGTCCATGCGCTCGCAGAGAAGGCGGGCGCAGACGAGGCCGTTATTGCTCTCCTGAAGCTTCTCCTGTGCATCCAGGTGTCCTTGGTCGAGGAGGGCCTTCAGCTCTGGAACAAGTCTGGCGCGCAGATCCGCGGCATCGCGGATCGGCTCGGAACCGAGGTTTTTCAGAACGCTCTTTGAACTGTGGGCGGACATGGAACAACCGTCTGAGAGGAAGTGTTTGACTTATACTCGATCCGCCCTCCGCCCAAGGGCCGAGCGGCATTATGCGCCTCGATGCTTGGGCCGTTCTTTATAGAAGATAGAGTTTGACATAAAAAACGCACGGTTCTATAAACCGGACACGCGCCGATTTGAGCATGCAGATTGCGGGCGCGAAACAAGTGCAGCTAAAGCGCCGGGCGCGCGAAGACCCCAAGGTCCAAGCTCCCATGCGCAGAACATGGGAACGAACAAATGAGCCTGACCCGCCGCCTTCTGATCGCCGCGTCCCTCGCCACCGGCCTCGCCTCCCTCGCCACCGCCGCTTCAGCGCAGGTGAAGGAAATCCGCATCGATTACGCCACCTACAACCCGGTCAGCCTGGTCCTGAAGGACAAGGGCTTCCTCGAGAAGGAACTGGAGAAGGATGGCATCACCGTGCGCTGGGTGCAGTCGCTCGGCTCCAACAAGGCGCTCGAATTCCTCAATGCCGGCTCGATCGATTTCGGCTCGACCGCCGGCGCCGCCGCCCTGATCGGCAAGATCAACGGCAACCCGATCAAGTCGATCTATGTCTATTCCCGTCCCGAATGGACGGCGCTCGTGACCCGCAAGGATACGGGCATCACCAAGGTCGAAGACCTGAAGGGCAAGCGCGTGGCCGTGACCCGCGGCACCGATCCGCACATCTTCCTGGTGCGCGCCCTGCAGGAGGCGAAGCTCACCGAGAAGGACGTGAAGCTCGTTCTGCTCCAGCACCCGGATGGCCGCACCGCTCTCGAGCGCGGCGACGTGGATGCCTGGGCCGGCCTCGATCCGCTGATGGCGGCGGCCGAAGTGGAAGCCGGTGCCCAGCTCTTCTACCGCAATGCGGGCGCCAACACCTGGGGCGTGCTCAACGTCTCCGAATCCTTCGCCAAGGACAACCCGGCCCTCGTGCAGCGCGTGCTCAAGGCCTATGAGGAAGCCCGCAAGTATTCTCTCGCCAACAAGGACGAGCTGAAGAAGACGCTCGTGACCTACACGAAGCTGTCCGACGCCGTGATCGAGCGCCAGCTCGAGCGCACTGAGCTGACCCATTCGGCCATCGGCCAGCCGCAGGCGGATACGATCCTCGCTGCGGGCCTCGCCCTGCAGCAGGCCGGCGTCATCACCCCCGACACCAATGTGCGCGCCGCCGTCGATTCCCTGATCGACCGACGGTTCGCCACCGCATCGCGCTGATGTCTTCATCACGGGAGAGCGCCGTGACAGGCGGAGCTACGAGCCAAGCCTGGTCCTCCCATGAGGGTGCCGCCGCTCTCGCGGCCCCTGACTCAACCGAGAAGAGACGCGCCTTCGACTGGCGCCTCCTTCTCGGCTTTTTGTTGCCCATCGCCATTGCGCTTCTCTGGGAAGCGACCGTTGCCCTCGGCCTCGCTCAAGGGCGCCTCGTGCCGCCGCCGAGCCGCATCATCGCGACGCTCTGGGGCCTCGCCGAGACCGGTGAACTCTGGACCCATGCCTGGATGACGCTCTGGCGCGTTCTCGTCGGCTTCGTCGTCGGGGCCGCCGCCGGCATCGTGCTCGGCGCGCTCTCCGGTTCCAGCCAGACCATGCGGCGCCTGCTCGACCCGACCCTGCAGGCGCTACGCGCCATTCCCTCCATCGCCTGGGTGCCGCTGTTCATTCTCTGGCTCGGCATCTTCGAGGCCTCGAAGGTCGCGCTGATCGCTGTCGGCGTGTTCTTCCCCGTCTATCTCGGCATCGCGGGCGCGATCCTCTCCGTCGACCGCAAGCTCGTGGAGGTCGGCCATGTGTTCCGTCTCTCGCGCGTGCAGCTTGCCCGCCGCATCCTGCTGCCGGCCGTTTTGCCGGAGGCGGTGATCGCCCTGCGCTCAGGCCTCGGCCTCGGCTTCATGTTCGTGGTCGCGGCGGAATTCATGGGCGCATCGGAGGGCCTCGGCTACCTGCTCGTCGACGGACAGCAGATGGGCAAGCCCGACCAGATCCTCGCTGCCATCATCGCCTTCGCGCTGCTGGGCAAGCTCGCCGACAGCCTGCTCGTCGCCGGCACCAAGCCGTTGGTGCGCTGGCAGGACACGGTGCGGGAGAGGTTGTGATGGCGTCTTCACACACTCCGCCGTCATCCCCGGCCTTGTGCCGGGGACCCACGTCTTTGCAGCATGGCGGTTCCCAAGACGTGGGTGGCCGGAACAAGTCCGGCCATGACGCAAGAGGTGTTCCATGCTGAGCCTCGAACATCTCTCCAAGACCTATGCCGACGGCACGCGGGCGCTCTCCGACATCAATCTCACGGTGCAGGAAGGCGAGATCGTCTCGCTGATCGGCGGCTCCGGCTGCGGCAAGACCACGTTGCTGCGCCTCGTCGCTGGCCTCGACCGGGAAAGCGCCGGGCGCATCCGCCTCGACGGCGAGGTGTTGTCGGGTCCGCATTCGGACATCGGCATCGTGTTTCAGGAACCGCGCCTGCTGCCCTGGCTGTCGGTTTTCGACAACATCGCCTTCGGTCTCGACGGGTTGAGCGCCGCCGAGAAGAAGGCGCGCGTGTCGCATGCGCTCGACAAGATCGGCCTCTCCGAACATGCGGATCGCTGGCCGCGCGATCTCTCAGGCGGCCAGCAGCAGCGCGTGTCGATCGCGCGCGCCTTCGTCACCAATCCCAAGGTGCTGCTCCTCGACGAGCCGTTCTCGGCGCTCGACGCCTTCACACGCGCGAGCCTGCACGAGCATCTCTTAAGCCTGTGGGACGAGACGCGCCCGACCGTGGTGCTCGTCACGCACGACGTGCAGGAGGCCGTGACGCTCGCGGACCGCGCCGTCGTGATGCAGCCGAAGCCTGGCCGCATCTTCGACGAATTGCCGCTTACCCTCTCGCGTCCGCGCGACAAGACGGGCCTTCCCTTCGAAACCTCCGTGCGCCGCGTCTTGACTGCGCTCGACCATTCCCTAAAAGCACCTCAGCAGCAGCCCCAGCGCGAACGCGATCGGCAAGCCGCCGCGCTGTGGTGGTAGAAACTCAGCCAAGGACAACATCATGGATGCGACCGCGCTTCGCGCCCTCCAGGCGCCGTTGAAGGACCAGTACCGCAGCGATCCGAATTCCGCCGTAATCACCCTGAAGGCGCAGGGCACCCTCGACGATCAGCACATCGCGTGCAAGGTCGAGACCGGCCGCGCGCTCGCGGTCGCTGGCCTTCATCCGGCCACCGGCGGTTCCGGCGCGGAGCTGTGCTCCGGCGACATGCTGCTCGAGGCCCTCGTCGCCTGCGCAGGCGTGACGCTGAAAGCCGTTGCGACCGCCCTTGAGATCGACCTGCGTCACGGCGCCGTGAAGGCGGAAGGCGACCTCGATTTCCGCGGCACGCTCGGCGTCGACAAGACCGCAGCCGTCGGCTTCAGGAACATCCGTCTTTCCTTCGAGGTCGACACGGATGCGCCGCAGGAGAAGATCGACCAGCTGCTCAAGCTCACCGAACGCTACTGCGTCGTGTTCCAGAGCCTCAACAACAAGCCCGAGCTGAGCGCGACCCTAACGCGGAAGTAGGATTGCCTGCTTGCTCGCTCGGTTCGTTGAATTCCTCCACGTCATGGCCGGGCTTGTCCCGGCCATCTCGATTTGATGGGCGCAGCGTCCTTCGTATCGGGATCACCGGCACAAGGCCGGTGACGACGTGGTGTGATGATCGGGATAGGTCGAGGACGCTGAAATGACGTCAGTTTCCCGCCACCAAGGTTCTTGGCGCGCCGCTGATTGCAACGGCAGCGCCACCACGGATCTCCTGCACCGTGAGCGAGCGATTGTTGGTGCCGTCCGGGTTGAAGCGGAAGACACCGTCGGCGCCGGCGAAGCCCGCCGGATTGGTGAGCACCGCCTCGCTGTACCCCTGCCCACCCTGCATCCGCGCGAGCGCTGCGGCGAGCGTCACGGCATCGTAGGAGAGCGTCGCAAGACGGATCGGATCGGTGTTGAAGCGCGCGCGGTAGCGTTCGGCGAAGGCTTCGAAACCGCGATTGTCGGGGGCGGCGAACCAGCCGCCCTGAAGCGCAGGAAGCCCAAGCACGCGCGGCTCGTTCCACACGCCGGTGCCGAGCGGCTTGACGCGCATGGGATCGAAGCCCGCCATCTGCAGGGCCTGCGCGACGGCGGGAAGCCCGTCGCCGTTATCGGGGATGAAGAGCGTATCGGCCTGAGGCGCCGCGCCGCCGATGACATGCGCCATACGCTGCACGCCCACTTGCGGCTGTCCCGGCGGATAATGCTCGAGGGCGACGAGGCGGATGCCCTGGCGCGAAGCCGCCTGCTGCAGCCGCGCCTCGGCCACGCGGCCGTATTGCGTGTCGGGGATCAGGGCCGCCATGGAGCGCCGGCCCTGGGATGCCGCGAAAGAAACGATGCGCTCGACCTCCTCCTGCACAAGGAAGCTCAGGAGATAGACGCTCTGGCTGGCGACGGCCGCATCGGAGGAGAAGCCGATGACGGGCTTAGCCCGCTCGCGCGCCGCCTGCCCCGCCGCCTGGACGGAACCGGAAAAGAGCGGGCCGACGATGAGCTCGGCGCCCTCCGCCAGGGCCTGCTGCGCGGCGGCCTGCGCCCCTTCGGGCGTGCCGAGATCATCCTTGACCAGAAGCGTGATGTCGGAGCTCTGGAACTCGCCGAGCGCCAGCTCGGCGGCGTTGCGCATGCTCTGCGCCACGACGGCCCCCTGCCCCGGCCCGGTCATGGGCAGGATCAGGGCGACCTTGACGGGTCCGGAGCCGATGCGGTCTCCGCCACCGAGCGGCGCGCCGGGCGGTGGCCCCGCAGCGTAGGCCGGCTCGGTCTGTGCCGGAGCGGAAGCGGGCTGGTTCGCCTTTCGCGGCGACGAGAACCGGCTCGATCCGACGCATCCGGCAAGGGCGAGCGACCCGATGAGAACCGCAACCCATGCAATGCGGCCCGCAGGCCTTCTGGCTGTATTCAACCTTACGAGCGCCATCTCCACCCCCTCTGGAAACAGCTTCAGTCACGGGTGAAGCGTGGCAGCAAAAAGTAAACATTGTTTCCCATGCAGGATTTCAGGCCTGACGACCCGGCTTTTGCCGGAATGGGCTTCATGCGACAGTGACCGACGATGAGCCAGAGAATCGACAACCGGACCAAACGGCGCGAGCCGAACGAACGGGCCGCCACCTTCACCGCCTTCGGCCTTGCCGCCGAAGCAAAGCCCCTCACACCCGGCCTCTATGTGGTCGCGACCCCCATCGGCAACCTGCAGGACGTGTCCTTCCGCGCCCTGAACGTGCTCGCCGCCGCGGATGCGGTCCTGGCCGAGGACACGCGGGTGACGAAAACCCTGCTCGCCCATTACGGCATCACCACGCCGCTGGTCGCCTATCACGAGCATTCCAACGATGCCGTGCGCGAACGCATGGTCCACAGGATCAGGGAAGGTCAGGCGCTGGCCCTGGTCTCGGATGCGGGCACGCCGCTGGTGTCGGATCCCGGCTACAAGCTCGTGCAGGCGGCGATCGAGGAAGGACTACCCGTCACGCCGATCCCCGGTCCTTCCGCCGTGCTCACCGCTCTCGTCGCCTCGGGCCTGCCGACGGACCGCTTCTTCTTCGAAGGTTTTCTGCCGTCGAAGAGCGCCGCACGCCGCACGCGCCTTGCCGAGATCGGCACCATCCCCGGCACGCTGATGCTCTTCGAGGGCCCGCATCGGCTGCCCGAGATGCTGGTGGACGCAGCCGAGGTGTTGGGCGAAAGGCAGGCCGTGGTGGCGCGCGAACTGACGAAAATGTTCGAGACGATCCGGCGCGGCACCTTGCCCGAGCTCGCCAGGCAATTCGCCGAGGAAGGCCCGCCCAAGGGCGAGATCGTGGTGCTGATCGGCGAGGCGACCAAGGAGATGCATGCGGCGGAAGCCGATGCGGCACTCGACGGCAAGCTGGAGGCGGCGCTGAAGAACCATTCCATCAAGGATGCGGCGGCGCTCGTCGCAGCCGAACTCGATCTGCCCAAGCGCGAGGTTTATGCCCGTGCGCTAGTGCTCGCGAAAAAGGACGCATGACGAGCGCGCTTCAGCATCGGCAGGCCACCTTCCTGCGCGGGCATCGCGCGGAATGGATCGCGCTGCTGTTTCTTCTCATGAAGGGCTATCGCCCGCTCGCGCGCCGCTATGCTGCCTCGGGCGGTGAGATCGACCTGATCGTCATGCGCGGCGACACCATCGCCTTCGTCGAGGTCAAGGCGCGCGGCCTCATGGACAATGCGCTGACCGCCATCACCGCGCGCAAGCGCCAGCGCTTCTCCCGCGCCGCGCGCGCCTGGCTCTCGCGCAACGATTGGGCCGCGAACAAGACATGGCGCGCCGATGCGGTGTTCATCGCGACGAGGCGGTGGCCGCGGCACATCGTGAGCGCGTTCGAGCTGGAGATGCGGTGAAGGCAGCTTCTGCGCCGTCATGCCCGGGCTTGTCCCGGGTATCCACGTCTTAAAACCGCGTAAGGCGTGGGTGGCCGCAACAAGTGCGGCCATGACGGTGGTGATATTCTAAGCCGCCATCCGATGCCTGTCCGCCACCGCCTCGCGGATGTGGCGTGCCAGCTCCTGCACGACGTGGCTGCCGCCGTCGCGCGGCAGGTAGAGATTGACCATGAAGGGCGGCAGCGACGGCAGGCCCGATTCAGGCCCGAGGACCTCGAAGCCGCTTGGAATCGTCGAGGCCATCCACGCCATCACCGCGATATCGGCGGCGACCGTTGCCACCTGCGCCGATGTATTCGTGACCTCGGAGACCGAGCGCCATTCGATGCCGGCCTTCTGCAGCACCTCGCGGATCGGTGCACGGAAGGCGCAATCCGAGCAGCCGATGGAAACGGGGAGCGGACGCTGGCGTGCTGCGTCGCCGCCGCGCGCACCGACCCAGACGAGGCGATCCATGACGAGATTCTCGCCGTCGGGATCGCAGGCCATTTCGGTGGCAAGCACCACGTCGACCTTGCCGCCATAGAGCTTGGAGCGCAGCGACGCGCTGGAACCGCTGTTGAGCGAGATCTGCACGCGCGGATAGCGGCGCGCGAAATCCTTCAGGAAGGTCGGCAGATAGGTGGTGATGATGTCGCTCGGAATGCCGAGCCGCACCTCGCCCTCGAATTCGGGCGTAGTCATCTCGGTCCAGATTTCGTCGTTGAGGGCGAGCATCCTTTTCGCCCGTCCGAACAGGCGCTCGCCGGCGGTCGTGAGCTTCATACCGCGCCGGTCGCGGGTGATGAGCTCCTCGCCGATCGTTTCTTCCAGCCGCTTGATCTGCTGGCTCACCGCAGCCTGGGTCAGGTTGAGAACCCCGGTCGCCGCGGTCATTCCGCCGGCATCCACCACCGCCACGAAGGCCCTGAGAAGGCTGACATCGAGATTGTGCGCCATGGTCGACCTCAATAAGTGATCGTTATTCCCAATATAATGAACATTCGTTTCACTTATGCAAGGGCCGAGCGCATCATCTCTTCATCGAACGAGGAGATGAGCCATGACCACCTATTCCACCACCTGCGACTGGACCTCCGAGAAGCCTGCCGCCAAGCCCTCGCGCATCAAGAGCCTGTTCGCGTCGCTGATGCATGAGATCGAGATCCGCCGGGCCCTGCGCGAGGTCGGAGCCCTCGACGAGGCTGCCCTGCACGATATCGGCATCAGCGCCGGCAACCTCGAGGACGCCGTCCGCTGCGGCCGGCATTAGGCTCCCGTCTTGGGCGCGAAAACGGTCACGGCTGCTGGCCGGATCGAGAAATGGGCGGGTGTGCGGGTCACGATCTCGCCATCCGCATTGATGGGCCTAGGCTTGCGGGTGCGGATGTCGAATTCCTGGGCCCGCACCGCCCTCACCTCTCTCCAGGCACCGTGCTGACCATAGCGGAAGGAGCGCGCCATCAGAGCGAGCTTCCAGGCGCGGTCGAGTTCCAGGCTGTAGAGATCGAGATGCTGATCGTCGATGGCCGCATCCTTTTCCACCGCATTGCCTCCGCCATAGAAGCGCCCGTTGCCGACCGCGATCTGCAGGGTCCGCACGCGCACGGTTTCGGTCTCGCTGGTGATCGTGGCGCGGAAGGGCTTTGCGTGGAACAGAACGTTCAGGGCAACGAGCGCATAGCCGAGACGCCCCCAGCGGCGCTTGATGTCCCGCGTAAGCTTCTGCGCCAGTTGCGCGGACAGCCCGAGGCTCGCTACGTTGAAGAAGGGCTCGCCGTTGACGATGCCGAGATCGATCTTGCGGGTGATGCCATCGGCGATCACATCCGCGGCGCCGTCGAGATCGAAGGGAATGCCGAGGGTGCGGGCGAGATCGTTCGCCGTGCCCATCGGCAGGATACCCAAAGGCAGTCCCGCTTCGATCACGCCGAAGGCTGCAGCATTGATGGTGCCATCTCCGCCGCCGACGATGGCGCAATCCACGTTCCCGGCATGCTCGACGATGAGCGGCGACAATTCCTCCCGCCGCCCGCATTCCAGATGAACGGGCTCGATATCGTGAGCTTTCAGACGCTCTATGGCGAGGTCGCACTGGGCGGCGCCGCTGCGGCTCTTGGTATTGACGATCAGAAGGGCGCGGCGTGGCATGGGCTATCACATGGAAAAGCTTGACGGGGTCCGCAAGGGGCGGAGCACAAGCGGGGCTGTTCGACAACACCGATCCCCTGCTTTCGTTCATTCCGGTGAAGGCGAGAGTTGCCATCCTGCCGTTTCAGGCCAATAACCCTGCTTCCCCAAGGTGTCTTGCCAAGGAGGCCCGACCCATGACCCTCACCGTCGCGATCCAGATGGATCATATCCGCAGCATCAAGATCGCCGGCGATACCGGCTTCGCGCTGCTGCTCGAAGCCCAGCGGCGGGGTCACCGGGTGCTGCATTACACGCCTGACCGCCTTTCCTTACGCGACGGCCAGGTGATCGCCATGGCGGAGACGATCGAGGCGCGCGATGTCGAGGGCGATCACTTCACCCTGGGCACGCCCGAGCGCATCGATCTGGGAACTGTGGATGCGGTGCTCATGCGCCAGGACCCGCCCTTCGATCTGGCCTACATCACTGCGACCCATTTCCTCGAGCGCATCCATCCGAAGACGCTTGTGGTCAACGATCCGACCCATGTGCGCAACGCGCCGGAAAAGATCTTCGTCACCAAGTTCCCGCACCTGATGCCGCCGACCCTCATTTCCCGCGACAAGGCCGAGATCGAGGAGTTCCGGCGCGAGCATGGCGAGGTGGTGATGAAGCCGCTCTACGGCCATGGCGGCGCCAGCGTGTTCAAGGTCGGCCGCGAGGACCCGAATTTCGGCTCGCTCTACGACCTGTTTGCCAACCTCTTCCGCGAGCCCTGGGTGATCCAGCGCTTCCTGCCGAAGATCACGGAAGGCGACAAGCGCATCATCCTCATCGACGGCGAGGCAGCGGGTGCGATCAACCGCGTGCCGGCGGTCAACGACATCCGCTCCAACATGGTGCGCGGCGGCGCCGCGAAACCGACCGACCTGACGCCGCGCGAGCGCGAGATCTGCGAGACCATCGGCCCGGACCTCAAGCGCATGGGCCTCATCCTGGTCGGCATCGACGTGATCGACGGCAACCTCACCGAGATCAACGTGACGGCGCCGACAGGCATCCGCGCCATCAAGCGGCTCGGCGGGCCGGATCTGGCGGTGACGGTGTGGGACGTGATCGAGAGCAAGGTGAGGCGGTAGACACCTGACTGTCATCCCGGACGAAGCGTAGCGAAGATCCGGGATCGCTATCAGAATGAAACGCGACCGGCCCTCTCCCCCCTTGTGGGGGAGAGATGGAGAGGGGGGTGCTGGCGCGTCATTCTGAGAGGTTGGCGCTCACACCCCCCTCCCTAGCCCTCCCCCACAAGGAGGGAGGGGACTCCCGCGCATTCTCGTCCAACGGTCCCGGATCGGCTTCGCCGTCCGGGATGACGTTATGATCAAGCCGCCAGTTCCGCGATCACCGCGTTGAGCACCGGAAAGCCCTTCGGCGTCACGGCGAGGCGTGAGCCGTCGGCCTGGATCAGGCCTTCCTCCGTGAGAATCCGCAGGCCGCGTTGATTGAGCGTCTTGCCGGTGAAGGCCTCGAAGCGGCGCGGGTCGACACCCTCCTTCAGGCGAAGGCCCATCAGCAAGAACTCGTCGCCTTCCGCTTCGGACGTCAGCACCTCCTCGTCGATGATGCCGTGGCCTTCGCGCTCCACGCGTTCGAGCCAGGTTTCCGGGTGCTTTTCCGTCGCGGTGGCAAGCCGCGCATTGCCGGTCACCAACCGGCCATGGGCGCCGGGGCCGATGCCGGCATATTCGCCGTAGCGCCAGTAGAGCAGGTTGTGGCGGGATTCGGCGCCGGGCCTGGCATGGTTCGAAATCTCGTAGGCCGGTAGCCCGTGTTTCTCGCAAGTGTCCTGCGTGATGTCGTAGAGCGCGCGGCCCGTCTCCTCGTCCGGCACCGTGATCTTGCCCGCATCGTAGAGACGCTGGAACCAGGTGCCGGGCTCGATGGTGAGCTGGTACAGCGACAGGTGCTCGACCGCGTGAGCGATCGCCTGTTCCAGCTCCGCGCCCCAGGCTTGGGGCGTCTGATCCGGACGGGCATAGATCAGATCGAAGGAATAGCGCTCGAAGATCGAGGCCGCGATCTTCACCGCGCCGAGGGCCTCGTCGACGGAATGCATGCGCCCGAGGCGCTTCAGATCGGGATCGTTGAGCGCCTGCACGCCGAGCGAGACGCGGTTGATGCCGGCTGCCCGATAGCCGCGAAAGCGCTCGGCCTCGACGCTGGTGGGATTGGCCTCGAGCGTCACTTCAGCGTTGGAATCGATCGCCCAAGCGCCGCCGATGGCGTCCAGAATCGCACCGACCGTCTGCGGCCTCATGAGCGAGGGCGTGCCGCCACCGAAGAAGATGCTCGTGACCGTCCGGCCCGGAATGCGCGCCGCCGTCTGGGCGATTTCACGCTGGAAGGCGCTAAGAAACCGCTCCTGATCCACCGGCTGGTGGCGGACATGGCTGTTGAAGTCGCAATAGGGGCATTTGGAGGCGCAGAACGGCCAATGGACATAAACGCCAAAGCCCACATCGCGCGTCGGATGATCGATCATGGGGGGTATATGGCAGGTCGGGAGGCGAACGTCACGGGTGGCGATGTCGCGTTGCAAGCTTCCCTCCCCCTTGCGGGGAGGGATCGAGGGTGGGGGTCGGTAGGTGGGGCGCTGCGCCTCGTAACCCTCACGACGTCATCACCGGCCTCGTGCCGGTGATCCCGATGCGAGAAGCACGACGCTTCACATGATCGGGATGGCCGGCACAAGGCCGGCCATGACGTGGTGGATGTGACGGGACGGTCTCACCCGGGCGCACAACCCACACCCTCTCCGCAAGGAGGGAAGCGGCGCCCAAAAGATTTCCGGACCTCTTCCTTCACAAGGTTGTTCACCCCTCAAGAGCCTTCCGTTCTGGCCTCCGCTGCGGCAGAGCCTTAAGATCGGATGTTCAGGAGACAGGAACCCACCATGCGGCATTGGCGCGGCCCGTTCGACCGGCAGGGCTACCATCACGGCAATCTGAAGGAGGCGCTGATCGAGGCGGCGCAGCGCTTCATTGCCGAGCGCGGGATCGGCGGGTTCACCCTGGCCGATGCGGCCAAGCTCGTGGGGGTGACCCCGGCGGCGCTCTACCGCCATTTCCGGGGCCGTGATGCCCTCGTGGCTGAGGTTGCCTTCCGCGGCTCCGACGAACTCGCCAAGCGCCTCGGGCGGGCTCTGCAGAGCGAAGGCACGGCGCTCGAGCGCTTCACCCGCATGGGCGAGGCCTATCTCGCCTTCGCCGAGCAGGAGCCGGGCTATTACGCCGCCATGTTCTCCGCCAAGCCGGCGGAGAGCGAGGATTCGTGTGGGCCGTTCTGGGCCAAGGCTGTGAACAGCGGGGGCAAGCCTGTCGGCAACGCCTTCGATTTCCTGGTCAAAGCCCTCTCGGACACATTCCCGCAAGGTTTCCAGAGCGTGGACGTGCGCTTCATCGCCATCGAGGTCTGGGCCCTCTCCCACGGCATCGCCACCCTCGACGCCGCCGGCCAGCTACCGAAAGGCCCCGGGCTCCCGGACAAGTACGAACTCCTGCGCGCCGGCGTCCTCGCCCTCGTCCATGGCGCCCTTAAGGGCAAAGCGTAGCCGCTTCCGATTTTTCGCCGCCGATCTCTTGAAAGCGCCAAAATCGATCCGCATGTTAATGTTGTTAGCATTAACATAGGACCCCATCGATGTCAGATACTGCCTCCGCCGCCTGGAATGCGGGCCCGCACACGGGACCGTGGGAAAACCGGACTCACCGCCGCTGCGGGCGCAAGCCCGGCCGCGGTCTGGAGATCGTCGGCATCATTCTGGGCTTCATCTTCGTCTGGCCGCTCGCTTTGGCCTATCTGGTGTGGAAAATGTGTGGATATCCGAAATACGACGAGGCCAAGGCCTTCCTGAATGAGACCTTCGGCCGTGCCAAGGACGACCTCTTCCGCGCCCGCGGCGCCGGCTTCGGCGGCTTCGCCAGCACCGGCAATGCGGCCTTCGACGATTACCGCCGCAGCGAGCTCGAGCGCCTCGAGGAAGAGCGCCGCAAGCTCGACGAGGAAGCCCGCGACTTCCGCAACTTCGTCGAGGAACTGAAGCGGGCCAAGGACCGCGAGGAGTTCGACGCCTACATGGCCAAGCGCCGCAGCGCCAACAACGGCCCGACGGCCGCCTAAGACATCCACCGAGTAGCGGAGCGCCCTTCGGGGCGCTTCCCATTCTTCGTCATGGCCGGGCTCGTCCCGGCCATCCACGTTTTCAACCCAGCAAAGACGTGGGTGCCCGCAACAAGTGCGGGCATGACGACGGTGAGGCTAGGCTCTCTTCAAGCACCCTGCAGCGAGCTTCACGAAGGCCCGCGCCCGGTGAGACAGGCCGGACGGCTCCGGCTTCGACCAGTCGATGCCGTGCTTCTCGTCCGACGAAATCTCGCCGAAGGTCTCGGAAAACCCGTCCGGCTGGAACATGGGATCGTAGCCGAAACCCTTGTCGCCGCGCGGCGGCCAGACGACCTCGCCGAAGACGCGGCCCTCGAACAGCTCCTCATGTCCGTCGGGCCAGGCGATGACGAGGGCCGAGACGAAATGCGCCCTTGGGTCCGTCGCCTCGCGCTTGTCGAGTTCGCGCTTCACCCGCTCCATGGCGGCATAGAAATCGCGCTTCGGGCCGGCCCAGTCGGCCGTGAACAGGCCCGGTGCGCCATCGAGCGCGTGGACGCAGAGACCGGAATCGTCCGAGAGCGCCGGCAGACCGGTGGCTTTCGCCGCCGCATGGGCCTTGATGGCGGCGTTCTCGGCGAACATGTGGCCCGTCTCGTCGGGCACGGGCAGGCCGAGCGCGCCGGCCGACACCGCCTCCACCCCGAATGGCGCCAGCAGTTCCTGCATCTCGCGCAGCTTGCCGGCATTGTGGGTGGCGATGACGACCTTGCCGGTCAGGGGACGGTGCATATCAAATTCTCCAGGCAAACAGTGTCATTCCCGGCCGAAGCGCAGCGTAGGGGAAAGGGAATCCACCCACAGGTTCAGCGTTATGGATCCCCTTCCCGCACTTCGTGCGCCGGGGATGACATTAAGGTCGTGCCCTAAGCCACGGCCTTCTTCTGAAGTTCCACCAGCTGCGCCACGCCCGCCTTGGCAAGACGCAGCAGGTTCAAAAACTCCTCCTCGGAGAACGGCTTGCCTTCCGCCGTGCCCTGCACCTCGACGATGCCGCCGGAACCCGTGATCACGAAATTGGCGTCGGTCTCGGCCGCGGAATCCTCGGCGTAGTCGAGGTCGAGCACCGGCTTGCCCTGGTAGATGCCGCAGGAGATGGCGGCGACGGGCTCGCGCAGCGGGTTGATCGAGATGATCGAGCGGTTCTGCATCCAGGCGAAGCATTCGTGCAGGGCCACCCAGGCGCCCGTGATGGAAGCGGTGCGGGTGCCGCCATCGGCCTGGATCACGTCGCAATCGACCACGATCTGCTTCTCGCCGATGGCCGGCAGGTTGACGACGGCGCGGAGCGAGCGGCCGATGAGGCGCTGGATTTCCTGCGTGCGGCCTGAGGGTTTGCCGGAATTGACCTCCCGGCGGGTGCGCTCGTGCGTGGCGCGGGGCAGCATGGAATACTCCGCTGTCACCCAGCCGCGTCCGGTGCCGCGCAGCCACGGCGGGCCTCTCTCCTCCAGCGAGGCGGTGCAGATCACCTTCGTGTTGCCGAAGGAGACGAGGCAGGAGCCCTCCGCATAGCGCGCGACCCCGCGCTCCAGGGTGACGGGACGCAGTTCGTCGGGGGCGCGATTGGACGGACGCATGACGGGATTCTCCTTGAAGACTGTGATTCCCCGCCTGTTTGGAGCGCCGCGGCCCTTTGCGCAAGGGTCGAGCCTTGCCTAAACTCTTTCGGACCCGCACATAATGCTGATGTGCAAGGTCGAATGGCCAAGACTAGAACCCGGAGCGTAGAACCCGTCGGATGCATCCAACCGGACCCTTTTCTCATCTGTCGGAAGCCCGCGCCATCGCGGAGCTGAATGACCGCTCCAGGGAAATTTTTCGCCAGATCGTCGAGAGCTACCTGACGACCGGCGAACCCGTGGGTTCGCGCCATCTCTCGCGCATCCTGCCCATGGCGCTTTCCCCCGCCTCGATCCGCAACGTGATGGCCGATCTTGAAGCGGCGGGCCTGATTTTCGCGCCCCATACGAGCGCCGGGCGCCTGCCGACGGAGACGGGCCTGCGCTTCTTCGTCGACGCCATGATGGAGATCGGCGACGTCACCTCCGACGAGCGTGCGCGCATCGAGGCGCAGATGCGCGCGGCCGCCTCCGGCCACACCCTGGAAACGGCCCTGGCCGAGGCCTCGACGATGCTCTCTGGCGTCTCGCGCGGCGCCGGCGTGGTCGTGACCTCGAAATCCAATGCGCGCCTCAAGCATATCGAATTCGTGCGGCTCGATCCGACTCGCGCCCTCGTGGTGCTGGTCTCCGAGGACGGCTCGGTGGAGAACCGCCTCCTAGACCTGCCCGCAGGCCTGCCGGCGGGCGCCCTGGTGGAGGCCGGCAACTTCCTCAACGCCCGCATCCAGGGCAAGACCCTCGGCGACATCAAGCGCGAGATCGTGGCGCGGCGCGGCGACATGGAGCGCGAGCTCGACGTGCTGACCGCCCGGCTCGTCGAGGCGGGGCTCGCCACCACGGCAGGGCCTGCGGATTCCCGCCAGCTCATCGTGCGCGGCCAGGCGAACCTTCTCGACGACCTGAAGGCGGCGGAGGATCTCGAGCGCATCCGCCTGCTCTTCTCCGACCTCGAGACGCAGACCGATGTGATCGATCTTCTGAGCCGGGCCGAGGGCGGCGAGGGCGTGCGCATCTTCATCGGCTCGGAGAACAAGCTCTTCTCGCTTTCCGGCTCCTCGATGATCGCGGCCCCTTTCCGGGACGGCAGCCAGAAGATCGTCGGCGTTCTCGGCGTCATCGGCCCGACCCGGCTCAACTATGCTCGGATCGTGCCGATGGTGGACTACACGGCCAAGGTGATCTCGCGCATCCTGGAGAAGGGGCGATAGAGCATTTTGCGGCGAAGTGGATCCGGTTCGCCGTCAAAAAATGCGGCAAAGCAAAGAAGAGAGCTGATTCCACGCAAGTGGAAACGGCTCTAGCGCTCCGACACTTGCAATAAAGCAGCGATACAAGGAAACCATCCGACGCTCAGGCGTTAAACCTCCTGTCCGCGAAAGCGGCCTCTGTTCCCACCCACAGGAGGTTTCCTTGAAGACAGCAACGATCCTCGCCAGCGCCGGCCTCATGATGCTCGGCACCATCGGCCTCGCGCAGGCGCAGACCAGCGGCACGCCCGGCTCGCCCTTCCCGAATGCCGCGCCTCACGAGATCACGACAATCAACGGCATGCCCTGCCGCACCGTCCTCGACCGCGAGAGCAACACCCGCATTCCGGTGCAATGCGCCGCCCCGTCCGGCATGGTCGGCATGGATCCCATGACCACGGGCAGCGTTCTCGTCACCCCTGCTCCGGGTGCTGCGGTTTCCGGCACCCCCGCCTCCGCCTTCCCGACCGCCGCTCCGCATGAGATCCGTATGATCAACGGCGTTCCCTGCCGCACCGTCCTGGTTCAGGGCACCGACACGCGCGTCCCCGTGGAGTGCGCCCGCTGACGCACCAGCGTTTCGGTAGTGGCTTAAGTTTGGCCCAACCCTGTCGTTCCGGGGCGCCGCAGGCGAACCCGGAACCTATAACCGCTGAAGGTGTAGAAAGAGGCGGCAAGGATTTCGCGCTCTTCTGAACCGTCGGTGGGTATGGGTTCCGGGTTCCGCTGCGCGGCCCCGGAATGACAGGGCGGAGCGAAACTGAGTCACTACCCGCGTCTCTAAACGATCCTGCAGGACTTGAGGCGTCCGGCTTTCCGGGCGCTTCCAGGATCTCAATGACCGGTCCGGTCGGCTCCTCGACTTGCCTCGAACAGGAACCAGGTGCGCCGCTCGGTTTGGTCGATCCAAACCTCAATCAGGCTCGCCGTCGCAACATCCCCGTGCTTGTCGCAAAGCTCATGGGTCTCGCGCAGGTTGGCGGCGAAGGCTTTGTTGTCTTCCATAAGCTCGCGCAGCATGTCGGACGGAGGCACGAATTCCGCCTCGTTGTCTTGAACCCGCTGCAGGGCGGCGATCTGGCCGATGGAGCGCAGGGTGGTGCTGCCGATCTTGCGCACACGCTCGGCAATGTCGTCCGTGGTGGCGAAGATCTGCTCGGCGTGCTCGTCCAACAGCAGATGATAGTCGCGGAAATGCGGCCCGCTCACGTGCCAGTGGAAATTCTTGGTCTTGAGATAGAGGGCGAAGGTGTCGGCCAGAAGTGTGTTGAGAGCCTCCGAAATTGCCGCGACTCCTTCAGGCTTCAGATCGGTCGGCGTGTCGAGAGACCTGACCGCCTTGCGCTGCGGCAGGGAGCGAATCTTGGCCATTGGAACATCTCCTTGAATGGGAAAAGATGTTTGTTTCTGGGAGCTTGGCGTTTATCCATTTCAGGAACGCGCAGGGAACAACGCTTCACCGGCTAACGCGTTGCGGAAGACCGTTGGCCCCAGACAGACTCGTCGTCACAGGGCGCATGGTTTGGCAAAATTCGGTTCGGCAGGTTTAAGCGGGCGCGAGGCTCCCTACATGAATGCTCAGGCTCGGAACCATGCGAAACCAGGACGTTTGTTCGTCAGCCCGGCCTGAGGACAGGCCTCGATGCAGGCCGGAGCCCGCCGCACAGGCCCTTCCCTTGGCTTTGGAGGTCTAGGCTGCTAAAGCCCTGCCAACAGATACCGTCCCATTTGTAAGATTAGATGACCGCTCGCACCTTCGACAACATCCGCAATTTCTCCATCGTGGCCCATATCGACCACGGCAAGTCGACGCTGGCCGACCGCCTGATCCAGGCGACGGGGGCGCTCTCCGCCCGCGAAATGACGGAGCAGGTGCTCGACAACATGGATATCGAGCGCGAGCGCGGCATCACCATCAAGGCGCAGACCGTGCGCCTGGAATACAAGGCCCAGGACGGCAAGACCTATATCCTGAACCTGATGGACACCCCCGGCCACGTGGACTTCGCCTACGAGGTCTCGCGCTCGCTCGCCGCCTGCGAAGGCTCGCTGCTGGTCGTCGACGCAAGCCAGGGCGTGGAGGCGCAGACGCTCGCCAACGTCTACCAGGCCATCGACGCCAACCACGAGATCGTCCCCGTCCTCAACAAGATCGACCTGCCCGCCGCCGATCCGGACCGGATCAAGGAGCAGATCGAGGAGGTGATCGGCATCGACGCCTCGGAGGCCGTGCCGATCTCGGCCAAGACGGGCCTCAACATCGAGGGCGTGCTGGAGGCCATCGTCCAGAAGCTGCCGCCGCCGAAGGGCGACCCGAATGCGCCTCTGAAGGCTCTCCTCGTCGATTCCTGGTACGACGCCTATCTCGGCGTGGTCGTGCTCGTGCGCATCGTCGACGGCACCATGAAGAAGGGCCAGACCATCAAGATGATGGGCACCGGCGCTTCCTACGGCCTCGATCGCGTCGGCGTGTTCTCGCCGAAGATGACCGAGCTGGCGCAGCTCGGCCCCGGCGAAGTCGGCTTCTTCACCGCCTCGATCAAGGAAGTGGCCGACACCCGCGTCGGCGACACGATCACCGACGAGCGCAAGCCCACGGCGCAGGCGCTGCCGGGCTTCAAGCCCGTGCAGCCGGTGGTGTTCTGCGGACTCTTCCCGGTGGATGCCGCCGATTTCGAGAACCTGCGCGGCGCCATGGGCAAGCTGCGCCTCAACGACGCGAGCTTCTCCTACGAGATGGAGACCTCGGCCGCCCTCGGCTTCGGCTTCCGCTGCGGCTTCCTCGGCCTGCTGCACCTGGAGATCATCCAGGAGCGCCTGGAGCGTGAGTTCAATCTCGACCTCATCTCGACTGCGCCCTCGGTGGTGTATCACCTCAAGCTGCGCGACGGCTCGACCATGGAGCTGCACAACCCGGCCGACATGCCGGACGTGATGAAGATCGAGACCATCGAGGAGCCGTGGATCCGCGCCACCATCCTCACGCCCGACGATTATCTCGGCGCCGTGCTCAAGCTCTGCCAGGACCGGCGCGGCGTGCAGATCGACCTCAACTATGTCGGCAAGCGCGCTATGGTCGTCTACGACCTGCCGCTCAACGAGGTAGTGTTCGACTTCTACGACCGCCTGAAATCGGTCTCGAAGGGCTATGCTTCCTTCGACTACCACATCTCCGATTATCGCGAGGGCGACCTCGTGAAGATGTCGGTGCTGGTGAACGGCGAGCCGGTGGACGCGCTTTCCATGCTGGTGCACCGCGACCGTGCCGAAGGCCGCGGCCGTGCCATGTGCGAGAAGCTGAAGGAGCTCATCCCGCCGCACATGTTCCAGATCCCCGTGCAGGCGGCGATCGGCGGCAAGATCATCGCCCGCGAAACCATCCGCGCGCTGCGCAAGGACGTGACCGCCAAGTGCTATGGCGGCGACGCTTCCCGCAAGCGCAAGCTGCTCGACAAGCAGAAGGAAGGCAAGAAGCGGATGCGCCAATACGGCAAGGTCGACATCCCGCAGGAAGCCTTCATCGCGGCACTGAAGATGGATACCTGATCCAGGCCATCTGGCACGGTTCAAAGGCCCAGCTCGCGAAAAGCTGGGCCTTTTATTTTGACTTCGCACTGCAGCAACAAAAGCAGGAACATCCCCCTGCCCCCTGAGTTCAATCAGGGCGCGGGGCTTGAATGTCCGTCATGGTGAATATCGGCAGAACGGCCTCGTTCGAGGCCGGGCTTCCGCACGTTCACGTCCGCATGGGCAGCCCCGTCGACCGCACATCCGAACCACAGGATCTCAGCCTCACAGGAGAGCCCATGACTTCGTCCCTGCGGACCACGCTGCCGACCCTTTTCGCGCTGCTTCTCGGCTATGCCCTCATGCAGGTCGGCAACACCTTGCAAGGCACGCTGCTCAGCGTGCGCGGCAGCATCGAGCAGTTCACGCCCACGGAAATCGGAGCCGTCGGCGCGGCCTTCTGGGCCGGCATCGTCGTCGGCTCGCTCTATGCCGGACGTGTGATCCAGCAGGTCGGCCATACGCGCACCTTCGCGGCGCTCGCGGCGGTGGCTGCCTCGACCGCATTGCTGCATCTGCTCGTGATCAGCCCGGCCGTGTGGATCGCCGCGCGCGGGCTCACCGGCTTCTGTTTCGCGGGCCTGTTCATCGCCGTCGAGAGCTGGCTCAACGCCTCCGCGAGCGCCCAGACGCGCGGACAGGTGCTCAGCGTCTACGGCATGACGGGACTGGTCGCCGGCATCGGCGGACAGCTGCTTCTGCCGACCGGCGATCCTTACGGGTACCGGCTGTTCTGCTTCGTCGCGATCCTGATCTCGCTCGCCCTCGTGCCGACCGCCCTGTCGCGGGCGAGCGCGCCGGCCCATGCGGTGAGCGATACGAAGATCAACCTGATGCAGCTCTACCGGCAATCGCCCTTCGGCGTGGTGGCGGCGGTTCTGTGCGGCATCACCACGAGTTCGTTCTTCGCACTCGGGCCGATCTGGGCGCAGGAGCGCGGATTGGACACCGCCGAGATCGCGCTCTTCATGACCTTCGGCACGCTCGGCGGCTTTCTCACCACATGGCCGCTGGGCTTCCTCTCCGACCGCATGGACCGCCGCCATGTGATCATCGGCGCCTCGGGCATGGCGGCGGCAATCCTGCTCGTCCTGATCCACTTCGTGCCGATCACGGTGCCGGTCCGGCTCGTCTTCGTATATGTGACCATCTTCGGCGGCAGCGTCATTCCCACCTACAGTATCGTCACGGCGCATGTGAACGACATGGTCAAGCCCGGCGAGTTCGTGGCCGCTGCGGGCGGATTGCTGATCCTGCAGGGCGTGGGCGCCACCATCGGCCCCGTCATCGCCGGCATGGCGATGACGGAATTCGGACGCCTTGGCCTGCTCTATGTGGTCATCATCGCTCAGGCGCTCATGGCGATCTGGGGCGCCTATCGCAGCCTGCAGCGGGCAGCACCTCCGACGGAGGACAAGGAAACTTTCGTTCCCGAACCTGCCATTCCCGTGGGCACACGGCTGGAGGCGTCCTGAACGCCGTTACCTACACGACCAGCGACTGCGCGCCGTCGATCCACACCGGCGTTCCGGTGATGTGGCGCGCGCGGTCGGAGGCGAGAAACAGCACGAGTTCCGCCACCTCCTCGCTCGTTCCGGGAACATCGCCGGTCAGCGGAATCCGGTCCTCGTTGAAGTCGGCGACTCCCGCTTCCTGCGTGTGCCGCTTCTCCGTATTGTCGGTGATCGCCGTCTCGATCTTGCCGGGACAGACCGCATTCACGCGGATCCTGTGCTTGGCGAGTTCGACCGCCAGCATCTGCACCATCGCCACCTGCCCGGCCTTCGTGGCGGAATAGGCCGTCGCGCCGGCGCTCGTGAACGTGCGGGTTCCATTGATCGAGGCCGTGACGACGATGGCGCCGCCGCCCGCCTTCTTGAGATGCGGAACGGCGTGATGCAGCGTGAGATAGGTGCCGCGCAGATTGATGGCGATGGTGCGGTCCCATTCCGCCGGCTGCAGCTCGTCGATGGGAGCCCAGACGCCGTTGATGCCGGCATTGGCGAAGACGATGTCGAGCCTGCCATAGGCCTGCACCAGATCGGCAACGGCCTTTTTCATCTGCCCTTCCTCCGCAACGTCGGCGACGAGCGGGATGGCTTTGCCGCCCGCGTGCTCGATCTCCTCGGCGGTCTTGCGGATCTCGGCTTCCGTGCGGCTCAGCACGCCGACCGCAGCGCCCTCGCGGGCGAAAAGCAGGGCGGCCGCCTTGCCGATTCCCGATCCCGCACCGGTGACGAGCGCGACCTTGCCTTGAAGTTCCATGGCGTTGCCTTTCGTTGGGTCCTTGATCCTGAACCTGAGGCAGGGCCGCTGGTTCCCGCTGCCTCAGGCGATGCCGATGCGCCGTCCGGATGAATCGATCACAGGCTCGCCATCCTCCTTCGTGAACTCGCCCAGCTGCGGCGGCAGGAGGTCGAGCACGGTTTCCGACGGGCGGCAGAGCCTGACGCCGAGCGGCGTGACCACGATGGGGCGTTCGATCAGGATCGGGTGCTCCATCATCGCATCGAGCAGGTTCTCGTCGCTGATCGTGGGGTCGTCGAGCCCGAGTTCATGAAAGGGCGTGCCCTTCTTGCGCATCGCGTCGCGGACGCTCACGCCCATCCGCGCGATGAGCTGGCGCAGGAGAAGGCGCGTCGGCGGGGATTTGAGATATTCAACGATATGCGGCTCGATCCCGGCGTTGCGGATGAGGCCGAGGGTGTTGCGCGAGGTGCCGCATTGCGGGTTGTGGTAGATGATCACGTCCATGGCAGATCCCTGAGAGGGGAGAAATTGACGGCGGATGGTGTCAGCCGTGGCAGGCCGCCCTGCCCTGCACCTTCAGCCGCGCGAGCATCCGCTCACTCAGCGCATCATAGACTTCCCGCGTCTCGATTCCAGACAGGGAGAGTTCGAGCACCCATGCGTTCGAGAGCGGCACGATCAGCGTCTCGATCGTCATGGCGTGGGAGGCCATTGGCAGATTGGCATCGACCCAGGTCGCGGACCAGCGGGTGGCACCGGCATCGGTGGACAGGGAGACCGATTGCGCGGGCCGTCCGAGCAATCCCTCATAATCCTGCTGCAGAGCGGCGGCATCGCGGCTGACGAGATCGGGCTGAGGCAGGCTGCTCAACTCCTCCGCCGAGCGCAGGCCGACCGTAAGAGAGGCGTCCGAGCGAACGGCCTTCAGACCCTCTTCGGTCTGCTGCCATTCTTCCGGAAGAGACAGGGAGAAGCACAGGTCGGGCGCAGCCTTGCCGGTCACCAGCGTCTGCTGCGCGGCAGCGTTGAACCGCGCCTCGATGGCCTGGTTCGGAACGGTCGCATCGAGCGGATCGCTGGAGGCATGCGCAAGCGAGGCGCCGGCAAGCCCTGCCAGAACGATGGCCCCTAAAGGCCACGATCGCCACTCCCTCATGCTGTGCACCATGGCCTCCAGCCGCCGTGAGCTCTCCATGGCAACGCGCACGAAGCGTAACGGTTGCGTGTCCATGGCCAAGGCCGCAAAGGCGGGCCGAAGCCCGCCTTTCCGTCAGCCGCGGGCACGGGCGCGGATCATGAAGGTGTCATAGGCGTATTCGGCCACCTGGAACCACAGATATTCCTCGTTCCGGAACGCCTTGTAGCTGTCGTAGAGCTTCTTGAAGTCGGCATTCTTGGACGAGAGATCGTCATAGATCTCGTTGGCCGCCTTGTAGGCCGCTTCCATGATTTCCTGCGAGAACGGACGCAGCTGCGCGCCGTTGCCGATCAGGTTGCGCAGGGCTGCCGGATTCTTGGCGTCGTACTTGGCCTGCGTGTCCACGTTGACATAGCCCGCAGCGGCCTGGATAGCCGCCTGATAGCTCTTCGGCAGCTCATTCCATCTCTGCAGATTGATGAACATGTGGATGGCAGGGCCACCCTCCCAGAAGCCGGGATAATAGTAGTACGGCGCGACCTTGTTCAGACCGAGCTTGTCATCGTCGTAAGGAGCGACCCATTCGGCGGCATCGATCGTGCCGCGCTCGAGCGAGGGATAGAGGTCGCCCCCGGCGATCTGCTGCGGCACCACGCCGAGCTTCTGCACGATCTGGCCCGCGAGGCCCGCGATGCGCATCTTCAGGCCCTGCAGATCCTGAACGGTCTTGATCTCCTTCCGGAACCAGCCGCCCATCTGCGCGCCCGTATTGCCCGCCGGCAGCGCGTAGACATTATGCTTGGCATAGAATTCGTTGAGCAGCGCGGTGCCGTTGCCGTGATAGAGCCAGGCATTGGTCTGCCGTGAATTGAGACCGAAGGGCAGATTGGTGCCGATGGCGAAGGTGGGATCCTTGCCCACGTAATAATACGAGCAGGTGTGGCCCATCTCCACCGTTCCGCCCGCAATGGCGTCAAGCGCCTGCGGCGTGCCGACGATCTCGCCGGGTGCGAAGGTCTGGATCTGGAACTTGCCGTCGGTCGCCTCGGACACGAGCTTGGCGAAGGTCTCGCCGCCGCCGAACAGGGTGTCGAGGGATTTCGGGAAGGCCGATGTCAGGCGCCAGCGGATCTCGGGGCTCGACTGCGCGATGGCAGGCTTGGCGACACTTCCCGCGGCTGCGCCGAGCGCGGCGGCCTGGAGGAATGCACGGCGTTTCATAAGCGTCACTTTCATTCAGATGCGTTTGAGGACGCATGCGAGACAGAAAGTTTCACTGCGATGCTCTCAAACGAACGGTTGAGACGCCCCTATAGCGACCCCTGCAGAAGAAGGGAGGCCTTCCTGGGCAGGGAGTTCATGCGTTCAGCGCATGCATAGCTCCGCTTTGCGGCGAATCCGCGGGAGACAGCCAAAGAATTTGTGCGAGTCGGTCTTGCCGCGTCAGAAGATCAGTTCACCCGCTCCCCAGGCCAGCAGGATCAGGAGAATGAAGCCGAGGAGGAAGAGGCCGAACAGGATCTTGGCGAGGGTCTTCGCACCCGAGGCGACACCGGTGAAGCCGAGAGCGCCTGCGACCAGCGACACGACAAGAAAGATCAGGGCCCATTTCAGCATGCCTGCACCTTTGATGGAAACGGTTCAGCTACAGGACATAAGCGCTCAAGCTTGATCCGGTTCCGAAGCCCGCATGCCCGATCAGATGACGACGGTGATCTTTTCCGCCGCCCGCGTCAGCGCCGTGTAGAGCCAGCGGCTGCGATGCTCGCGAAAGGCATAAGACTCGTCGAAGAGCACGAGATCGTCCCATTGCGAGCCTTGAGCCTTGTGCACGGTCAGCGCGTAGCCGTAGGTGAACTCGTCCGATTCCTTGCGCAGGACGAAGGGCACCTCCTCCTCCGTACCCTCGAAGAAGGCCTTGTGCACCGAAACGTCCACGGACCTGCGCCGGGCATCGTCGTCGGGCAGCACATCCATGCGGATGAAGTCGTTGCGGATGCCGCGCAGAGCCTGGATGGACCAGGTGCCACCATTGAGCAGGCCCTTGGTCTTGTCGTTGCGCAGGCACACCAGCTTCTCGCCCGCCGCCGGCATCGGATCGCGGTAGCCGTTCAGCTCGCGCAGGCGCGTGTTGTACATTCGCCTGGTCTTGTTGAGGCCGACGAGCACCTGATCGGCTGCCATGACCGCGGCCGCATCGATCTCGCGGCGCCGGATGATGCGGCTCTCGCCATAGCTGCCGGGCTCGAGACGCCCGCCCTCGCGCACCATCATCGACAGATGGATGATCGGATTGTCCTTGGCCTGACGATGCACCTCGGTGAGCATCACGTCGGGCTCTCCGTCGGTGAAGAAGCCACCGCCTTTCACCGGCGGCAACTGGGCCGGATCGCCGAGCACCAGAACGGGCTGACCGAACGACAGGAGATCGCGCCCGAGCTCTTCATCCACCATTGAGCATTCGTCGATGACGATGAGGTCGGCCTTCGAGGCCGGGCTCTGGCGGTTGAGGACGAATTGCGGCCCGTTCTCGTCCGACTCCCGTGAGCGGTAGATCATGGAGTGAATGGTGGATGCATCCACGCATCCCTTGGTGCGCAGCACCAGGGCGGCCTTGCCGGTATAGGCGCCGAAGGCGACCTCGCCGTCCACCGTCTCGGCGATGTGCTTGGCGAGAGTCGTCTTGCCGGTACCGGCATAGCCGAAGAGGCGGAACACCGGACTTTCGCCACGGCGGAGCCAATCGGCGACGGCCTTCAGGGCAGCGTCCTGTTGCGGCGACCAGGTCATGCGGGTTTCGCCTCGCGATGCAGGGAATAGAGAAGGCCGACGATGATGCAGAAGCTGCCGAGGAAGACGTAAGGATCGAGCGCCTCGCCGTAGAACTGCCAGCCGACGAAGGCGATCAGCGGGATGCGCATGAAGTCCAGCGGAACGACCATGGTCGCATCGCCCCGTCGGTAGGCATTGGTCAGGCAGTAGTGGGAGAGCAGGCCGCCGAGGCAGATGCCGATGAGCGGCACCACATGGGACGTCTGAACCTGAAGCCAGAAGGCCCGGCTTACCCCGAGAAGGTTCATGGGCAGCTGCAGCAGGTTCATGAAGAACAGGATCGCGAAGGTGCTCTCCGTCATCGTGAGGCGTTTCGTCATGATGGCCACGAGAGCGAAGCAGAACGCCACGCCGAGCATGAGGAAGCTGGCCGGCTGCAAGGTTTCCATGCCCGGGCGGAGGATGATCAGAATCCCGATGAAGCCGAGAATGACGGCGACGAGACGCCCTCTCGTCATCGTCTCGTTGAGCAGCGGAATCGCCAGCAGCGCAACCCAGGCAGGCGTGGTGAATTCGAGCGCGAAGACGGTCGCGAGCGGCAGCAGCGTGAGGCCGAAGGCCCATCCGTCCGTGCCCGCGAAATGGAGCACGTTGCGCGCAAGGTGGAGCTTGAAGCGCCTCGGTTTCAGGCCCGGCCGCAGCTCCGGTTTGACGAGCGCGAGCAAAAGCAGGATCAGGACGCCGGCGGCATTGCGGACGGCCAGCATCTCGAAGATCGAGAAGGTGGACGCAAGAGCCCGCACCGCGATGGCGGTGGCGGAGAAGGCGAGAAGAGCGCCGCTCATCCAGAGGACGACGGCGAGAATGCTGCGATGGGGCACGGCGGACCAAGCGATGTGAACGTCTCCTCCGATTACCCTGCCTCCTTCATTGCGTGAAGCCTTCATCGTCACACGAGGCACAGCGGTGATGACGCACAGGTCAGCTGGGACGCGACGACGTCGGCGATCTCGGCTCGCGAGCGACTCACTCGCACGTGATTCTCGACTCGTCCGATGGTTCGCAGCCCGCTTCGAGGGCCTGAGAGACAAAAATTTTTCGACTCGGCGAGAAGAGATTTTTGGAGGCGCGAAAACCGCTTTTCGCCCTCTCCAAGTGGATAGGATTCACGCTGCGATGTTGAACGAGCTTGAAGACGTTCGAATACTCACAAGGACGTAAACGTCATCTTTACGAACACCCTAAGTCATTAAAAGATAAGTCGTTTTCTGAACATCCATTACAGCGGTTCATCACATGCACCGAGTGAGATGCGCCTGCGAGGGTGACTCTAACTGCCTCATCTTGAACCCGATCTCGCGACTCAGACCTGCAAGCGAAGAGCGTCGTTGCGCTTGAAATATCCACAGAAAAAGTGAGCGATCTACTGTCTACACTTTCCGATAATCGGAACCCCCTTGGTATAACGACGTTGCCTTGCAAGCGTGACGGTTGCACGCGAAGGCCCTTGAAGGAGGCGGCAATGCCGACAGACACCAAGAACCCGCTGACGATGCTGTTCACGGGTGACACAGGTGCGACCAGCACCAAGAAGACCGCGAAGAAGAGCAGCGCACGCCGCTCGTCGACCGCGAAGAAGAGCACCGCCAAGAAGGCGACTGCCAAGAAGGCCGGAACGAAGACCGCAGCGAAGTCGACCTCGCGGTCGGCTGCGAAGAAGAGCACCGCCAAGAAGACCGCTGCCAAGAAGACCACGGCGAGGAAGACCACTGCCAAGAAGACGGCAGCCAAGAAAACCACCGCCAAATCGGCAGCGAAGAAGACCACTGCCCGCAAGACGGCAGCCAAGAAGACCACCGCCCGGAAGACCGCTGCCAAGAAGACGACGGCTCGCTCGGCCGTCAAGAAGTCCTCGGCACGGAAGGCTCCGGCGCGTTCCGCTGCGTCCCGCTCTTCCGCAAAGAAGACGGCTTCGCGCAGCACCAGCCGCGGCGCGGTGAAGAAGGCCTCCGCCTCCAAGGCTCGCACCACGAAGCGCGCCGCGGCCGCTTCGAGCCGGACCTCGGCGACGAAGAAGTCGGGCAAGGTCGCCAAGCGGTCTTCGAAGAGCGCTCGCAAGAGCCCTGCGAAGAAGCGCTAGGACCGCCATGCCGCAGGCGCCGGGAAGGAGCGATCCTTCATCGGCGCATGCGCATAAAAAATCGCCCGGCGAAAGCCGGGCGATTTTGCTTTTTGAGGGGTGAGAGCCTGGAGCTGTTTCCACTTGCGTGGAATCACCTCTCTGCCTTGCTTTGCCGCATTTTTTGACGGCGAACCGGATCCACTTCGCCGAAAAATGCTCTAGCGGCCCGTGCTCATCGGGTCGCTGTCGCCCCAGTAGGGCGTGGCGTTGTAGTAGCGGTGGACGTGCTCCTCCCACTCCCGGTCATAGGATGCATCATGCCCTTCGGCGCTTCGGCGGGGGGCACCCCGCAGCTGATCCTCGGACAGGTTCAGCTCGTAGGCATCCAGCTCCACATTGTACTTCAGGACTCCCCAGGGCAGCGTGTAGTACTCTTCGCCGAGCCCCATGAAGCCACCGAAGCTCATGACCGCATAGGCGACCTTGCCGGACCGCTTCTCGATCATCACGCGCTCGATGGTGCCGATCTTCTCGCCGTCGGAGCGGCGCACCGGTGTCCCTTCGACCTTGTCGCTGGCGATCAGGCTGTGGGTTTCGCGAAGATCACCGCTTTGAGCCGTCGTCTGCATTGTCTCGCTCCTTCCTCTGTCAGGATCCTACAGCAACGCATGTGCGGAAAAGGCGGTTCCTTGACCGCGGCACCAGGGATTTCCAGGCTTTCCGGCATCCCGCCAAGCGCTGCCATAGGAACCCCCTTCAGGACCCTCACGTTGATCCACGTTTCGTGAAGCCCTGAGGAACGGGAAGGAGAATGCCATGGCTTTTCGCCAGAAGCCGGTCGAGGAACAGGTGATCGTCATCACCGGCGCATCCAGCGGGATCGGCCTTGCGACGGCGCATGCGTTCCGTGCGCGAAGAGCCAGGGGCCTGGTTCTCGTCGCCCGCAACGAAGAGGCTTTGCGCAGCATCGCCGATGAGCTCAGCGGCGGCCGCACCTATGCGATCGCGGTGGCCGCGGATGTCAGCCGGCACGAGGATCTGGAAAGGGTGGCCAACATGGCCATCGACACCTTCGGCGGCTTCGACACCTGGGTGAACGACGCGGCTGTGGCTCTCTATGGCAGCGTCGCGGAGATCCCGATGAAGGATCAGCGGCAGCTCTTCGACATCAACTACTGGGGCGTCGTCGACGGCTCGATGATCGCAGCGGATCATCTGCGCCATAACGGCGGCACCATCGTCAATGTCGGCAGCGTGCTGTCCGAGCGCGCCATGATCCTGCAGACCCAATACTCGGCTTCCAAGCATGCGGTGAAGGCCTTCACCGACGGGCTGCGCATGGAACTCGAGAGCCAGGGCGCTCCGGTTTCCGTCACGCTCATCAAGCCATCCTCCATCGACACGCCTTACGTCGAGCATGCCCGCAACTATCTCGACCGGGAAACGGCCGTTCCGCCACCGGCCTACGATCCGCATCTCGTCGCGAAGGCCATCGTCTTCGCGGCGGAGCACCGGCGCCGGGAGATCACGATCGGCTTCGGCGGCTGGGTGATCGGCGCGATGGGCAAGGTCGCGCCCCGCCTCGTGGACAAGGCCATGGAATGGACGGGCCATGGCTCGCAGACGACGGACCACCCCGAGCGCCCGGCCATGCGCGACAATCTCTATCAAGCGCGTGAGGACGGCGACATCTATTCGTCCCTGCCCGGCGAGCCGCGCAAGACCAGCCTGCTGCTCGAAGCGCAGCTCCATCCCTTCCTGTCCGCTGCAATCCTGGCAGGCATCGCGGCCGGAGTCGCGGCGTTGTTTGTCACTCCTTGGATGGTAGGCGCTCGCCGTCCGCGCAGAGAAGTCAGGCGGCGGCCGATTTCGCGCTACCAGCACACCATAAGGCGCAGCGGCAACGGGCATGACAAGCACACCTTCGGACCAGGGCATGTGAGCCAGCGCGTCGCAAGCGAAGGCCGTTCACAACCGAGGCATTGACGAGATGGCGGGAGCGGGCCGCTCGGCCCCCCCCTTTCCAAGAGCGACAAGATGGCCGCGGCGGGCGCGTTCCGAACTTGGCGGATGCACGCTAGCCTTGTCCGATGAACACGATTCGCTGCCTTGCCATCACTCTTGCTCTCCTTGCCGGCGGGACGGCCTCCGCCCAGGACAAGGGCACGCTCGATCCGAAGCCCCTGCCGCCTCTCGCCAATCCGGGCGATCCGAAATTGGCGGCGAAGGAATTGTTCGGGCGACGTGCCACACCGGCCGATCTGAGCTCGCGCTCGATCGGTGGCTATGCCCGCGGCTGTGTCGCAGGTGCGGCGGCAATCCCGATCGATGGCGAGAACTGGCAGGTGATGCGCCTGTCCCGCAACCGTAATTGGGGCCATCCGCGGATGATCGACTTCCTGCAGCGTTTCGCGACGCGGCTGCCCGCAGTGAACGGCTGGCCCGGCCTTCTCGTCGGCGATATCTCGCAGCCGCGCGGCGGGCCGATGATCACGGGCCATGCCTCGCACCAGATCGGGCTCGATGCCGACATCTGGCTCACCCCGATGCCCGATCGCCGGCTCTCACGTGCCGAGCGGGAGGAGATGTCCGCCACCAATGTGGTGCGTAGCGACTGGCTCGACATCGATCCCTCCCGTTGGACGCCGCAGCACACGGCCCTGATCCGCGCCGTGGCGTCGGAACGCGGCGTTGCCCGCATCTTCGTGAACCCGGCGATCAAGAAGGCGCTCTGCCGGGAAGCCGGAGCAGACCGGGGATGGCTCACCAAGGTGAGGCCGACCTGGGGCCACAATTACCACTTCCATATCCGCCTCGCCTGCCCCGCCGGCGAGGCCGGCTGCTCCGATCAGGATCCGCCTCCGAACGGCGATGGCTGCGGCCCGGAGCTGGCAGCATGGTTCACGCCGGAGATGCTGCATCCGAAGCCCGGAAAGCCCCGCCCGCCCCTGACGATGGCCCAGCTGCCCACCGAGTGCCGCCGGGTTCTCGATGCGCCCTGAGCGGCCTTTAAAATGAAAAAGCGGCCCGGACCTCACTGGGTCCGGGCCGCTCTCTTCGTCGAGCAGGACGAACTATTCGGCAGCGACCCCGACGCCGATCTGGCACGACACGCCGGTGCCACCCAGACCGCAATAGCCGTTCGGGTTCTTCGCCAGATATTGCTGGTGATAGTCCTCGGCGAAGTAGAACGGGCCGGCATCGCGGATTTCGGTCGTGACCGGTCCGTAGCCCTTTGCGGCAAGCGCCTGGCCATAGGCCGCCTTCGACGCCTCGGCCGCCTGCCGCTGCGCCTCGTCGAACACGTAGATGCCGGAGCGGTATTGCGTGCCGGTATCGTTGCCCTGGCGCATGCCCTGGGTCGGGTCGTGGTTCTCCCAGAACGTCTTCAGCAGCGTCTCATAGGAGATCTTCTTCGGGTCGAAGACGACCAGCACCACCTCGTTGTGGCCCGTCAGGCCCGAGCAGACCTCCTCGTAGGTCGGGTTCGGCGTCGTCCCGGCGGCATAGCCCGCGGCCGTGACCCAGATGCCGTCGCCCAGCTGCCAGAACTTGCGCTCGGCACCCCAGAAGCAGCCGAGGCCGAAGACGGCCTTCTCCATGCCCTCCGGATAGGGCGGCAGGATCGGATTGCCATTGATGAAGTGCCGCTCGGCGGTGGGGATGGGGCTCGACCGGCCCGGCAGAGCCTCGGCGGCACTGGGCAGGTCCAATCGTTTGCGGAAGTTGAACATGGGGGATCCCTCGCGTGACCCCGGTTATGTAAGCACTGCCCTTGGCTTGCGGGAGAGGCTGCTCGCGTCACCTTCCCGTGAAGGTGTTCAGCGCTCGGCGAGGTACCCGATCGGCTCCAGCGGCTTCTGCCCGATCCACATGAGCAGGACTCCGATCACGAAGCCAGTGAGCGAGGCTGGCATCTGCAGGAAAGAGGTCACGATCGGGTCCCACAACCAGGGGTAACCGCGCTGGGCAACTGCCCCCTCAAGACCCGCCACGCCGCCCGGAACCAGCACGCCTATGACTTTACCAATAGTCGCAAACGATACATCGTTGTTGACGATGCACCATGTTCCATCGATCACCAACCCGATAAATCCCGCCGCGATGAGCAGGAGGCCAAGGCTACGCGCAACGAATTTCAAGGAGATACCTCTCTGAACAGAGAGGAAAATATGTAGTGCGTTTTGTCGCAATGGCAAAGGCGATTCAGACGTATTTCTCTCAAGATCAGTCTTGCCTTTTGCCCTCATTTAGAGATACACGGGCGCTCCGCAGACACCGCGGACGACCCTCTCACGGCAGAATGTGAGTTCAAGGGTCGCTGAGTCCCCTGGGGCTCGCGCTGGAGGGGTGGCCGAGTGGTTGAAGGCGCACGCCTGGAAAGTGTGTATACGGGAAACCGTATCGCGGGTTCGAATCCCGCTCCCTCCGCCATTCATCAAGCCGCTGAAAATCCAAGCTTTCTTGATTTCTGACGTTCCTCACAAGTACCGGCATTCATTAAGGTATTGCGGTATAACTATTCTCTGTGCCCTCTCTATAAGGCGGTCGTGACGGTAATTTCACCTCCGATATTGGGCGCCTCCTCCGCCCCCAAACCACCCAGTCCGGTTGCGGGACGAGCGGCTCCTTCTGCACAAATCCTGCAGAACAATCCTTAAATCCTGCGCAAAGTTTGGGGTCTCCGTGCAAAGCGGTCTGCCAGCTTTGCCGGCATGAACTCATCCATCCAGTCGCCTCCCGGTTTGCCCACCCGCCTTCTGAAAGATGGCTGGTGGCTCTCTCAAGAGGATAACAAGCCGACAGCCGTCATCCTTCCCTTTCCTCGAAGGCAGAGGGACAGGGCTGAAGGGAACAAGAACTCGGATGGGATCGCAGTTCACTCCTCGCAAAGACAGGCTGATTTCCCATGACCACTGCCCTGAAGCCTCTGGCCAATCTGGCCCAATCTACCTTCAGCACAAAGCTAGCTCTGGCCCTCTTGGTCGCGGCGTTCGGCGACTGGCTCTTCTACGATCATGATGTCGGCATTTCGCTGGTAATCTTCCTGATCATTCTTGCCGGCGGCGCATGCCTCGTGAGCCCGAGACGTGATCGTCGCAGCCTATTGATCGCAACCATCCTCTTGACCTTCGCGCTCCTGCCACTTCTGGAAGCCACCGGCATCGCCGCCATCTTCTTCGGTGTTTTGGGAACAGCTCTGGCGGCGGTTGTCGTAACCGGAGGGATCCCCCGAGGATGGAACACTCTAGCCGCCTCGGCCCAAAGGCTGCTCCTCATCGGGGCGCTCCAGCTCATCCCTGATTTTATCCAGGCCAGACGAGAAGCCCAAAGCCAAGGTCGCAAGTGGCTACGATTGGAGGCAATGGCAGGGTGGGTTGTCCCTGTCCTATGCTGCGCCGTCTTCGTCGCTCTGTTTGCCTCAGCCAATCCGTTGATCGAACAATGGTTGTCCGTATTCGATCTGTCCCGGCAGAGCTGGGAAGTCGATGTCGCGCGGATGGTCGTCTGGATCATTCTGCTCGCTGTTATCTGGCCTTTCCTGTCGGTGCGCCTGTGCGAGAAGCCACTGATCAAACAGGGCCTGCTGGAGGCCGAAGCGCCAAATATTACAGGCAGCATTCTCTTCGGACCGGGAGCCATCCTGCGGTCGCTCGTTGTTTTCAATCTGCTGTTCGCCGTGCAATCCGGCCTCGACGCCATATATCTGTGGGGCGGAGCGGCGCTGCCTGAGGGCATGACCTATGCCGCTTACGCGCATCGCGGCGCCTACCCCCTGATCATCACCGCGCTCTTGGCCGCCGGTTTTGTGCTGGCTGCCATGCGCCCTCGCGGGGCCGGTGAGCAATCGCCTGTCATCCGGCGGCTGGTTTATCTCTGGGTCGCGCAGAACGTCCTGCTCGTGATCTCCTCGATCCTGCGCCTCGAACTGTATGTGGCCACCTACTCCCTGACCCTGCTCCGCGTGGCTGCCTTCGTTTGGATGCTGCTCGTGGCCGTCGGTCTCATCCTCATCATGGCTCGCATCGCCCTGAGGCGCTCCAACGGCTGGCTTGTGGGTGCCAATGTGCTTTCCCTCGCTCTCACTCTCTATGCTTGCAGCTTCGTCAACTTCGCGGCCGTGATCGCAAACCACAACCTGTCCTACAAGCGCGAGACTACGCCAGGCGTCACATCGATCGACACTTACTACATCTGGACACTGGGTCCGCACAGCATCCCCGCCGTCGACCGCTACATCGCCCGCAAGCTTCTCGCAGCTTCGGACCACCTTGTCCAATGGCGTAACCGCACCGTTGTCGCCCATAGCGAGCGCATGAAGGATTGGCGGGCCTGGACTTTCCGCGACCTGCGCCTGCAACACTATCTCACCGGACCAATGGATGGTAAAGCAGCAGTCTCCACGACGATCGAACAGCCCATCATCCCATAGGAGACAGGAGTGGCACATCGGATCCTTGTCGTCGATGACGACCCGCACATCCGCGAGGTTATCTGCTTTGCTCTCGAAAAGGGGGGCATGACAACCTCGGTTGCCCGGGATGGCAGGGAGGCGCTCAACCGCTTTCGAGAGATCCGCCCAGACCTGATCGTCCTCGATGTCGGCATGCCCGAGATGGATGGGTTGGAGATCTGCCGTCAGATTCGGAAGGCCTCCGATACCCCGATCCTGTTTCTCTCAGCCCGTGATGAGATCGATCGCATTCTCGGCTTGGAGATCGGGGGCGACGATTACGTCACCAAGCCTTTCAGCCCAAGGGAGCTCGTGACTCGCGTCAATGTCATCCTCAGGCGCAGCGCTGCGAAGAGAGAAGCATCGGCACCTGAAGCCAAGCTCCTATCACAGGGCCGCCTATCGATGGATCCACTTGGTCATAGCGTGATATTCAACGGATCTCCTGTCACGCTCACAGCGATCGAGTTCACGATCCTAAAGAGTTTCCTCACTCGGCCTGGAATTGTGCTGACGCGTGAGCAGATTATGAATGCCGCCTACGACATTCAGATCTACGTATCTGACCGGACAATCGACAGCCACATTCGGAATATCCGAGCGAAATTCGCAGCAGCAGGTTGTGCGAGTATCGTCGATACGGTTCACGGAGTCGGTTTTATGTTGGGCCTTTGCGAGAGTGCCAAATGACGAGCAAGGTTGCAGCCAAGTGGCGGCCAACCCTCGGAATGATCGTGTTTGCGGTCCTCGTGATGGTCCTAGCACTTCCCCTCGTCAGTCTGTTCTTCTTTCGGCTTTATGAGAACGAGCTCGTCCGCCAAACCGAAGCTGAGCTGATTGCACAAAGTGCCGCACTCGCTGCAATCTTCGGGCAGGAGGTGGAGAAGATGCCTGACGCAAACTTATTGTTTGGTGCAACGGCTCCTCCCGTGCAATCAGGGTATGACGATTTTAGCCGCTTCCTGCAGCCCTCTCTCGACCTGGCCAGCGACAATGTGCTGGGTCCAAGGCCGGACGCGGCCCCGGCCCTCCGACCGCCCGCGGTCTCTTTGATGACGATCGGTCAACGTCTGCAGGGGATTGTTCAACAGACACAATCCATAACCCTGGCAGGCTTCAGATTGCTCGACCCCCAGGGTGTGGTCATTGCAGGTCGTGATGAAGTAGGTTTGTCTCTGAGCCACATTGAGGAAGTAAAAGCCGCTCTTCAAGGGCGCTACAAAGCGGTCCTGCGCACGCGTATCTCCAACGAGCCGCCGCCTCCGCTTTATTCCCTCAGCCGAGGCACGAGTATTCGCGTCTTCACGGCCATGCCTGTTATCGTGCGGGATCACGTGGCAGGCGTGATCTATGCATCCCGCACACCGAACAATATCATCAAGCATATATACGACCAGCAGCGTAAACTGATCCTTGCCGGACTATCGGTTCTCGGAGCAACACTGATCATCGGACTGATTTTCTCGCGTGCCATCACAAGGCCGATCCATGCTCTGGTCGCGCGAACGGTTGAGGTGGGCCATGGCAGGCGTGAAGCGCTGCAGCCGCTTGCTCATCATGGAACCCGGGAAATCGCGCTCCTATCTCAAAGCTTCATCGACATGGCCCGGCGCCTCCATGATCGCTCAGACTATATCGCGACGTTTGCGGCCCATGTGACGCACGAACTCAAGACACCCCTGACTTCAATTCAGGGTGCGGCGGAGCTATTGCGGGATGACGTCGTTGCTACATCAGGCTCCATGACGCCTCCTGAGCGGCTCCGCTTCCTCGACAACATCGTTGCCGACACCTCTCACTTAACGCTCATGCTTCGTCGACTGCGTGAGCTCGCCCGTGCTGAAAATCCACCTGTAGGAGGGCAGACGACTCTTTCGACAGTTGTTACTGAAATTCTAAGTAAGTTCCCGAGCTTGAACATCCAAGCCGATGGATCGATTGACCGCCGTGTTGCGATGTCTGCGGAGAACCTGTCTATCGTATTCTCCCATCTTGCAGATAATTCCATTCGCCATAAGGCGGGTACCCTCCGGATATCCGCATTCGTATCCAATCAGATTGTTGTCATCTCGGTACATGACAATGGAGAGGGCATATCTAAGGCCAATCAAACTAGAATCTTTGAGGCGTTTTTTACGACACGCCGGGAGTCGGGCGGAACGGGGATGGGCCTCGGCATTGTCCAAGCGATGCTACAAGCACATCACGGATCAATCAGACTCTTGCCTGCCGGGAAAGGCGCTGCCTTTGAGATCCGACTGCCCGAGGCATGATCCATCGGTCTCCAGATGCTTCTCTTGTCGTATCGTCGGGCAAGATTGAAGACGACGCCGCTCTGCGCAGCTAGCACTAAGTGGATCCGATCTACCGCCATCGCATCCGGCTTTTTCAGAACGCCTAAAAGGTGATCGACCAGAGACGGCTGTTTAGCTTGAGACCGGTGCGATGACTGCGGCTCCGAGAGTGTCATCCGGACCACCGCTCATGCGCTGCAGCAGCGTCACCACCTCGCTGTGGAACACCTCCAGACCCAGCTCAAGGGTCATCCGCACTGCCTCCGTCTCCGCTCCGCCCTCAGCGCAAGTGAGCGACCCGTGCGAGGGTGACCGCCGTGTCGAGCCGCCGGCTCGCGGCCCGTAAGCTTTCGGCGATGATGAGTCCGCTGCCCGTGTCTGTCTCCGCGTCGTTGGCGGCTCCATGGATGCGTGCCGGCGAGCAAAAGTCGAGCGCAATGAGAGCAAGAACAGTGCTTTCTTCGAGGCCCTTTTGTCCTATTGTGATCAGGACCAGCTGAAGTGGCTATTTCCGGGGCGTCTTCATCAGCTCGTCCAGCATCTCATGCGGATCAAAGCCGATGATCTCGGCCAGATCCAGGAGCTCGACCACATCGATCCGGCGCAGCCTGTTCTCCATGCAGGCGATCTGCGGCTGACACTTGCCCAGCGCCTTTAGGTCGAGCCAGTAG
The DNA here is from genome assembly GCF_016735695.1 of Microvirga zambiensis WSM3693. Classification (GTDB taxonomy): domain Bacteria; phylum Pseudomonadota; class Alphaproteobacteria; order Rhizobiales; family Beijerinckiaceae; genus Microvirga; species Microvirga zambiensis. Next base: position 54,393 of record NZ_JAERQD010000033.1, read on the forward strand.
CCGCATCCACCCAATACCGATAATGCCGCCGAAAACGACGCCCTCACCGAATCGAGCCGCCCTAGCGGCTGATACTCGCGTTTGAACCATGACGTCGTTACTCTCATAAACCGGTTGTGAGAAGTTCGCGGCAAACGCCGTCTTCCGGGTGACTTCGAATAGGCAAGGCCTAGCCGGGCAGGACAAGCCTGTTGAGGTTCGCATCTCGACCGGTGACCTTTGTGATCAATGGATCGCGTCTTGGACGCTAGGCCCCAGAAGTGCCGGCGCAATCTGCTGGGCGATCAACATGGCTTGCTCGACATGCTGCTCTTGATAGGCCCCTTCACTATCAAGCAGGTTCACCGTTCCAAGTAACAGCCCACCGAAAACGACCGGCAAGTTCATCACGCTTCCCAAACCAAGGCTCGTGATCGTCTCGTGATCGGGAAACAGCGGTGCGAACTCAGCAGGGGTTTTCGCAAGAAACGGCTTCATCTCAGCGCGCACACGCTGAGTGTGCGCATTCGGTAGCATCGGCTTACGACCGCCAACAGGATAGATAGTGATGTTCGTCGAGTATATGCGCTCGACCTCAAGTCCGCCGCTCAACATCTGCGTTACGGTATAAAGACGATGTCCGACTGTTTTGGCAAAGGCTTCTCCCGCGGCTTCGAGCGTCGCACCGGGCTGATTTGGTGCAGCCCAAGCTCGCTGCACTCCTAGAGCAACCTGTAGAATATCAGACATTTGCTTGTCATATGGGCTTTTCACAGCTTGGTTCATTGATGCAGCTCCGCGCAGAGCGAGGTGGGTATCTCAGGCTTAAGCGCACAATAGTGTACTTCACCCTGAACGCACTATGACATAGGCTGACGTACGGACAGAGCCTGCAAGAGCATTTTTTGACATGTCCTTTGGATGCAGCGCCTAAAACGAGCAGGCATGCTATCACCGACACGTCAGCCTCAACAAAGCAGCGTCGTGATGTTGAGTTTAGGCATCTCCTCCGCATCTTGAGCAGGTCACTCTCAGCCTAAGTATCCTGAAGGTGAGCAATTTTAGTTCGCCTTACCACCCCTCGCGACGTTTTCCATCCCTAAGAGGGCAATCCGCAGGCAGAAGCTCGCGCCTCGATTGACATTTACTGCTCATGCTGCTTGTAATTATATTACTTTTGACGGCCCTCCCCCAGGCAGCCTTTAGCGCGGTACTGTTGAGTATGCCGAACCGCATGAAACCCTTTGAACCTGACCAGCGGAACCTCGTTCGCTCTCCCCTCGACAACGAGAACATCCTCAGCGGTCAGTTCTGGGGCGAGTTGCGCGTCTTTTTGGCCGTCGCGAAAGCCAAATCCTTCAATCGCGCGGCTGAGATCCTCAACACCAGCCATCCCACAGTCAGCCGCCAGGTCCGGCGACTTCAGGACCTGATGGGATCGCAACTCTTCGTGCCGACCCAGAACGGAGTGAAGCTAACGCCGAAGGGGCAAGCTCTCGCTCAAGCCCTAACCGCACTCGATCATTCGCTTTTTGCACTGACCAACGACCTCAGGGCAGAAGGCAAAGACGCGGAAGGCGTTGTCCGAGTCAGCATCACAGATGGCCTGAACACCTTCTTTGTGGCTCCCGCCGTTTCAATCTTTGCGGCGGAGCACCCCAAAATTCAGCTTCATCTCAAGAGCCCAGCCAACGTCGTCAGCCTTCGGGACAATCAGACCGATATGATGATCGGTTTCAGCCCCATCGAGGCGGCGGACATCACGATGCAGGAGCTGGGATATCTTCACTTCATCCCCATCGTTGCGAGGTCCTACATTCAGCAGCACGGCATCCCAACTCGGTCGAACTTGGCACAGCACTTCTTCCTGCAGTCCGAGTTTTACACGGCAAAGACCGGCTTATGGGGCAACTGGAACCGCGCCGTCGAGCAAGGTCAGATTGCGCATTTCTGCGACAATTCCATGGCCTATGGGATGCTCGTCAAAGCGGGGCTCGGTGTTGGGCTGCTCGGGAGCTATACGATCCTTGAGCCCAATGCCGTGCCGCTGGAATTGGACGTGAAAGTATCCGTGCCGCTCTACGCCCTTGTTCTTACCGAACGCCTGAATGCGCGGCCTGTCCGCTTAGTCTTTGACTGGCTGTGTGAAATGTTTGGCCCGGCGAATCCTTGGTTTAGCCCCAGGCTCCGGCTTGACCCGCCGCAGAGCCGGTTCGACACCGGCATCAAGCTGCTCTTCAACCTGTGAGGCCTTGCGCTGAAGGCAATGCCTGCTGATGCTTTCCGAGATCCTGATGTAGGTATTGCCTGCATCCTCGAACAGTTCCGCCATCTCGAGTGTTACCCCCTCTCCCTCAAACAGCATTTTCTGGAACGCGGCGGGGTGCAGGGTGACCACCTGCTCAAGGTAATTTCGAAAAAAGTCCATGATGGTGGCTGCGTCGGCGTGCTTCAAATCGGGAAGGCTTGGAACGGTGGCAGTGCTCATGATTCTACCACCTCGAACTCGGACTGCGCGTCCCAATAGCCCTCAATCCGAAACAAGATCGTAGCGTCGGTTTCCGGCGTAATCGCATTCTGCGGCGGGGACAGATCCTTGACGAGTTCGATGAGGGGCTCGCCGTGCCCTTCAAAGTGGACAGGTTCCTTACCGGGAGCAGGCTTGAACCCGAGCATCCTCTGCCACAGGCGGGCATAGATCGGCTTGGCATGGGTGATCACACGATCATAGCCCTTGCGGCTGATATGCTCGAAGATGAACTCGGCGCAGCGTTTGATGACCCTGGGATCGCGCCATGCCTTACGGAAGCTGGTCCGCTCCATCTTGGCGAAGTCCTTGAACCAGCGGATCCGCGCGGTGCCGACCGGCTCATTCCCAGCGTAAACGATGATGTGCGTTGCCTGGTAGTCGTTCCCGTCATAGGTCTGACGAGCCGCCACGCCGTGTTCTTCCATGAAGCAGATTGCCCGAATCGCGTGGGCATGAAGAAGCTGCTCAGGCGTCGTGACCACCTCGACCCTGATGAGGTTGTCCTGCCGGTTAACGTCGGATGGCGTCTGCTGCATGAATTTGCCTCTCCAGACCAATAGTTTTTCGTGTCGTTCAATGAGCACAGGTGCCTGGAGGCTTTGTAGACGCTAAGATGTGGGGCGGTTGTTCACCAGCGTTGAACGGAAGAGGGTTATGCACCCAAGCAATGATCATAGGACTGCCACCTTAGCTGAGCTATGTCAGGAAGCCGTGCAACGTTATGGCGACGACTGGGGGCGGATCCGGGCCTATGTGGCTGAGCGCATCGCTCACTTGCCCAGTGAGGACCGTAAGAGGCTGATCGAGGACATCGATCGGCTTCTGTCCTTCCATGCCCCGTCCCGCCCGAGCGTCCTGCACTGAGCGCGGGTAGGGCTAAGGGGCCAATGAAGAAGTCACCGAACGATGCTGACCGTCATATCGGCAGCCGAATGAGAGCAAGGCGGACGTCCATCGGGATGAGTCAGGAAAAGCTGGGCGGCATGCTCGGCCTGACTTTCCAGCAGGTCCAGAAATACGAGAAGGGGATGAACCGCGTCGGCGCGGGCCGCCTGCTGGATATAGCGGCGATCCTGAAGGTGTCGGTTGCTTACTTCTACGAGGGCCTACCGGAAGACAATCGCGAGGCCAGTCCCGAGGACAATGCGGCCACGTTGCTTCTTGCGACGACGGAAGGGCAGCGACTCATCAAGGCGTTCTCGACGATTACAAACCCTCAGCTTCGTCGCAAGGTCGTCGATCTCGTGGAAGTAATTTCCGCCCCTCAATAGTTTCAACTTTCGCAGCCTCCAATAGGCTGACGGATGAGAGAAACTCGTTCGGAACATGCACAAACGTACTCGAATTCGATAAGGTGAATCTTGCGGCAATATTGCGACGAGTCAAATTCGTTCAAGCGTGGCGCAAAGCAACTGTTTCCTCGGCGCAATTCGCATAAGTCACACTGTGTTACGAACCGGATGCAGGTGCCTTATACTGACAGTAAAACGCGATCGTTATCATGGCCGACATTACGTTGCGAAGCATTCGTTAAGTCCGATATGAACATCAAACTTATATAGTATACTCCCTGCAAATCTATCATGAATCTGCCATATACATATGTCAGCGCTAGATACGCCTACGCAAAATTAATCTTCTCGTGCCATTACTCTGTCACATCCCGCCAAAATACGACACGGACCGCGTTGGCCGACGGGTTGTAGGCAAGAAGGGCCTCCCTTTTTACCGTAACACCCTCGGACTTTGCTTCAGCACGAGCGCGATAGATTGGCCGGGTGCCCCCCAAGAGAGACCCAAAGCGCGTCACAAAGGGCGAGAGATCGGAATGCGCCCGGCGAGCGCTGGCTTGTACGAGCAGCTCCGCTTCACCAGGCTGCAGACCAGGCACATTCCGAAGTACGATTGCAGGCGCGGACTTTGGATCGACACCTCGAAGATTTGTCCAGACTGTGAAAACCGCTTCTAGATCGCGGGCCAGTCGCCCAACACGATCGGAAGGCTCGAGAAGACCACGCACGGAATCCAGGTACTCACCGGCACGGCGCATCTCAGCCAAGCGCCGTAGCATCCTATCGGTCTTGGCACTGTTTTCCACTGCCGCTTTCAAGACGTTGGCCACAAGAGCGGAATCACCCGCGTTCAAATCGACCTTGCTAGCTTCGGGAGCCACCGAAACGGTCACCTCCTGACCTGCAATCTTCCAGCGAACCGGCACGGAGAAGTCAGACAAAAAATCATCATTTGTCACTTCGATCATCGCAATGATGCGCGTCAGACCAGCATCGGCAAGCGCGATAGCCTGCGTCAGTCGCCGTTCGGTTGCGGCGCTCGACCGATGCGCACGAACGGAAATGGTCAGAGAAATGAGGGTTGCCGATATGATACCAATTACGACCAGCACCGATAGCAGAACGAAGCCTTCGTTCATGCCCGAGCTCGTCGGTTTCCGATCAAGGGACGTCATTAGGAGAATCCAAAGGAACATCGACGTGATGGCCGGCACTCTCAAGTCGAATCCGGCGGGGCTCGACAATCGTGATCTGCCATCCGTTTACATCACCTCCCTCTTCGACACGCAATGTCGATCCATCAAGCTCTATTACTGCAACTTGTCGCTCAGTAGTGAGCACGATTCCCAGAAGTCGTATATTCGGCCTGGAGCTGGAAGCAGATGACGATGAATTTGGCTCGGAGAGGATTGGCTTCGTGCGGAAGAGCGACCGATCCAGCTCAGGCACATCCGGCCTGAAGCCGGGCGCCGGTAGAGAAACAGGGTTTCTCTTGTACGTCGCATGATCCGAACCGGGAATGAATTGCAGCTCACTAGCGAGTGCCCAGAATGCCGCAAGAAGCGCAAGGTTTGTCACAATGAGCACTATCCGCGTCAGTCTCATGGTGTCGGTCTTCCATCTGCTGGAATGCCGCGATAGACGAGGATGGAGGCGATCAGACCTACTCCGAGCGGCTCGGTATCGCGATCGGAGGAAGGTCTAAGTGCAATGCGAAGGCTGTCCAGGAAAATGGCTGGAGGTCCAGTCTCCAGAGCCTTTACAAAACCCCCAATGTTCTTGTCGGCGACGGTGATATGGAGGCTACCGCGAACGGTTGGGGGCGCATCTCCTGTCGAATTTGTCGTGAAGGAAATCGACTGTACTTCTGCTTGGTGATTCTCAGCAATTGATCGGATGATCGCCTCCAAGCGAGACGCTGCTTCGGCTTCACTTGCGATCAGAAGGCCTGATTGTGGATCGGGCCCAGCTGCCAATGCTCGCTTCATCTCTTGGTTATCGTGAGGGGCTACGCTTTGCGCGCGCAACTCTACCAAGCGAGCATGTGTCGATCTCAGATCATCGCGGCGGTCCGCTCCTGCCTTCGCGAGGATCAAGGCAATGGCCAAGAGAAGGATCGCTGCAGATGCGAGAAGCGCAGGTCGCCAACGCTTCATGACCTTATCCTGTCGGTCTCGAAGATTACCGTAACGATTCCCTGGTCGGTTGGCGGCTCAATCCTTAAGTTCCGAAACACAGGAATGTGGCGAAGCCCGCTCAAGGTTACCTCCGGGTCCGCGCCGGAGAGATCGATCCGTCCTCTCACCTCATCTATCTCCAATGCCTGAATCAGAACGTTCTCGGGCAAGTGCCGACCAAGTGCGGCAAGGATCTCATATACGCCGACCTCTCTTGCGAGCCTTTCTGACACAACTGCCTGACGAGTAGAGAAACTCGCATAGGCTGCTTGCAGCGCCTCAGCTTGACGAAACTGTGCCAGCTCGGTCCGAAGGAGCCCTTCAGCCTCCGTGAGCTTTTGGGACAGAACCGTAACCCTCAGTGAGCCGAGAAGAAGGGCCAATAAAAGCGCTGTGATGGCTAGCGCTCCGTCAATTGTACGGTTTTTCCGAAGACGAGCGAGTTTAGGTGTCGAAAGTGCCACTACCTGATTGGACGCCATGTCAAGAATCAGGTGGTCTGCCGGGAACCCGGTAGCGGCGACGCGGGCGAGTAGCGGGTCGACCTTTGCCTTGCGCGCATAAGTGAGGAGAATTCTGGCATGTTCCGCCTGGACTTCGTCCACGCGTCCTTTCACATAAACCTCGTCAGCATCGAAGGGACTCCATGAAGAGAGCCCATAGCCGATAGCCTCCGACAGATTCGTCAGTGCAGCTCTGGGAAGCGTGATGGCTTGGGCTAAGGTCAGCTCCGGAGGCAGCTCTAGGATGATTGGTCTTTCATTGGCAGTCCTTGCGAGTCGACGGAAAGGCGCCTCAGGCTGCCAGGAACTGCTTTCCTCTCGCCAATGGACGCGTGTTACCTTCTTCCAATACGGGACATAGAGATCCGCAGAAAACCCTCCCGATACCGGGCGGATGATGATGTGCGTCGAACCCCAAGGTGGAAGGCGCGCTGATACAGTTCCCAAGATCGGACCCCAGATGCCTCTCCACTTCGACAGCGCGGCGCGTAGCCAACTGCTCCTTCTCCGTGCGGGCGCATTCATCGTTCCTGCCCTCTCGGCGCGCAACCAGCCTGTTGCGAGTTGCGCAGACAAGCGACTGACAGGTCCGCTTCAATGGGAATAACGACAATCCATGGCATCGCTTCTTGCTTAAACCGGATCACGAGTCGCAATGCGCTCAACTGTCCGTCATCGGCATGCCATCGTGGCTGCCACGCTTGTGTCCCAGAGATCGTGCCTTTCAGCCGGTCGAGAACACGCGGCAGATAGGCGAATGTCAGTTCGGCTATGTCTTGCGCAAGAATCTTGCGATGCACCTGCCTCGCATCATCAACCCACGAAAGAACCGCGTCGGATCCTGCGCGCCCGACATCCCGCCGCAAATGGAAAGCTGAAAGCTGCGGAAGACCTATAGCCGGCAGCCCGTTCGACATTACCTGTATCTCATGCTCATCGCCTGAGATGGACGATTTTGGTGAAGGTCCTGGAAAGACGGACGGAGCGCGTTCCACAAGAGCGCGGAGCACACGTTCCAGCACAAGGACACCCTCGTGTTCTCTCTCCCGATGAGTGGTTTCGACACGGGAGTATTCGGCGAATCTCACCAGTCCGATCAGCACAGATCCGGCAAGCCCAGCTACGACGATGGCCATAAGAAGATCAACCAGTGCGAAACCTGCAGCCCTGTCGGTATTCCGGCATTGAGCCGTCATCTTGGCATCCTCTTCAGGGAGACGACTTCTATTGAGATTGTCTTGCGCATAGCAGGCATCAAACGGACCTGGACCTGTAGTAGGGCCGGATTCGTCGCTGTCATGTATCCGTCTGCCGGCGTGAACGGCGTTACTTGAACGGACCAGATACCGCCGTCACCGAAAACTCCCGAAAGTGTGCCGACCTTGAGCGGGAGATCGCGACCGATCCGCGCAAGAATTGTCCGCGCTTCAATAGCTGCCGAGATATCGGCATGAGCCTCTGCCTGCGCTCGTCGGTTCGTTGCGATCAGCATCATAAGGGCGGCCGTTGCGCCTGCCAGGATCGTGAGGGCGATGAGTGCTTCAAGCAGGGTAAAGCCGGCTTGGCGCCCGTCAGGGATGCGCATGATGGATCGCCCCCGTAAGCCAATCGAGCTGATGCACGGAAGAATAGATGCCAGACCGGATGGTGAACTTTGCGCCCGAGCCAGTTCCGTCAGGCAGGAACGTCACCGTCTGAATCGGGGTAGGTGAACCGTGCCCCATTTCAAAGCTCCATAGGGTGCCCGTCGGCAATGCAAGCCAACCGCCATCGAGAAGGCGGTAGCGTCCTGCAGCAGGATCGAAGTCGGCCCATGTCATGCGCCCCTCGCGCCTTGCTTGGGCACGCAGATTGGTCAGGGTACTTTCAAGCCAAGCCCCGGCTCGGACGAACCTGATCCGATCGCGCACACTGGGCAATCCAATCGCAGCCGCCAATCCGACAAGAGAGAGGACCGTTAGAACGACGAGCACTTCAAGCAATGTGAATGCGGATTCAGAGTTCCGACCAGCTCGCCACATCCTGATTCTCTTTCTCGCCTCCGGCGATCCCGTCGGCCCCGAAGCTGAGCAAGTCATACTCGCCGTGCTCTCCTGGTGCTCTGTAGTGATAAGGCCGGCGCCAAGGGTCCGTCAGAACAGCCCTGCTTCGCAGGTACGGGCCACGCCAGTTGGAACTGCCGGCAGGTGCCTGGAGCAAAGCCTGTAAGCCCTCCGCCGTGGAGGGAGCGCGGCCGACGTCAATGCGGTAGAGGTCGAGCGCCGTCATCAGCTCCTGCACCTGCAGCCGCGCCGTATCGCTTTTGGCACGGTCGAGATACCCCATAAGCTGGAAGGACCCGAGCGTGGCCAAAAGCCCTAGGATTACCATTACCACCAGAATCTCAAGGAGTGTCATCCCGCTCCGGTCCTGACGGATGAGGCTCGACGCCAGACTAACGTGGAGGCGGCGTAAGATGTCGTGAGGCTTCATTGGCTTGCAAGCTCGTTGATACCCAGAATGGTGGACAGCATGGCGTAAACGATCACACCGGCGATGATGCCGAAGCCGATGGTGAGGAGTGGTGTCAGCATGGCGGTCATCGCTTTCAGCTGCCGCGTGGCGCGCGCTTCATGCAGGCCGGCGGCTCGCTCAAGGGCAGCAGCGAGGCCACCCGTCCTTTCTCCGACACGGATCAGACCGATGGCGTCCTCCTGCAGCACTTGACTTGCGGCAATCGCATCGCCGATCGCGGCCCCGGAAAGGACAGAATGGTGGGCCGCCTCAAGGCCACTCCGCATTCGACGGTTGGAAACGGTTTGAAATGCCATCAGCATTGCCGCTGGCAGAGCGATGCCTCCGCTTAAGAGTGCGCTCAGCGTCCTAGCGAAACGACCGGTTTCAATCACTCTTACGAGAGGACCAAACACCGGCGCCGCCAGAATCATGGCATCGAGTCGGGCACGCGCCGCGGGCGTGACGATCAGGAGGGCGGCCACTAAAATCAGGAGAGCGCTGACACCGAACAACGCAATGCCGTAATCTCGGAGGGCATGGCTGACGGCGAGAACCAGTCTCGTTACCGCTGGAAGACGGTCCTCTCCGCCCTCGCCGATCAGACCTTCGAGATTGGGCACAACGACAAGCAAGAGGACGAGAATTCCGGCGCCTGCGGTCGCGAGCAGGAAAAGCGGGTAAAGAAGCGCGTTCCGGACATCTTCGATCATTGCTCGGCGGGCAAGCAGATCGTCCCCGAGCCGCCGAATGGTAGGCCCAAGATTGCCGGCAGCCTCCCCAGCCTGGATCAGAGCCCGGTAGATCGGCGGGAAAAGGCGCGGGAATTGTCCAAGCGCCTCATGGAGCGGCATGCCCGCCTTCACCGCCTCTCTGATCGTTACGAGCACCTGCCGTGTGGGCGGGCGACACGTGCGCCCCATCAACGCGATACTTTCCTCGACGGAAATGCCGGCTTCCACAAGCCCTCCCCATTCCTGAGATAGACGTGCCAACTCGAGCCCGTCGAGGGGCGGCCTCGACATCACCTCCCGGTTGAGCATTGCCCAAGTGGAAGAGAGCAGCGAAGGATTGCCAATCCGAATGACTAAAAGGCCGCGGCCTCGCAAAACACCAATTGCGTCCTGGACGCTGGCTGCTTCGATGACGCCGTTGCGAGCTTCGTTGCCTGTCGTAGCGGCGAAATAGCGAAAGCGGGCCATCATGTGGATCCGACAATACGAACGAGTTCATGAACGTCGATGAGGCCTTCCGCGACCTTCGCCAATCCGTCATCGAGCATCGTTTGAAAACCGCTAGCTTGTGCCTCCTGGGATAGGGTCGCTTCATCGGCTCGGCGCAATAGAAGGGACCGAATTGCGTCGGTTATCGGAACGAATTCCGCCACAGCCACCCGACCAGCGTAGCCCGACCCTCCACACGCCGTGCACCCTGTTGAGCGGAAGCTGATGTCGTTCTTTAGGCGCGCTCCCCAGAGATCCCGAAAGAAGGGTTCGACCGGATGAGGCTCGCGGCAATATTGGCACAGGCAGCGTGCCAACCGCTGCGCCATGGACGCACGGACAGTGGATGCCAGAAGATAAGGCTCCATCCCCATGTCGACCAGACGCGGCAGGGCTGCGATCGCATTGTTGGTATGGAGGGTCGCGAGAACCAGATGCCCGGTCAATGCCGCTTGGTTTGCGACAGCAGCTGTCTCGCTATCCCGGATCTCGCCGACCATGATAACGTCTGGATCTTGTCGCAGAACCGCTCGCAAAGTACCTGCGAAGTCGAGACCGATCTTTCTGTTGACCTGGATCTGATTGACCCCATCGATCTGATATTCGATCGGATCCTCGACCGTCACGACATTCAGTTCCGGGGAAGCGATAGACCTGAGCGCAGCATAAAGCGTCGTGGTTTTGCCTGATCCGGTCGGTCCTGTCATCAGCATCAATCCATGGGTCTGAGACAGAACCTGACGGAGCGACTGAATGGTCGACCGAGATAGCCCGAGAGTTTCGAACTCCAACGTGACGTTGGATCGATCCAAGACTCGCAGCACAGCGCCCTCTCCGCTGAGGTGTGGCATGGTCGAAATGCGCAAATCGATCTCACGTCCGCGCCAAGGCACACGGATCCGGCCATCCTGTGGCAGGCGCCGCTCGGCGATATCGAGACCCGCCATGATCTTAAGTCGTGAAATGATCGCGGCATGAAGATGTGATGGCGGCGCCTCGGCATCCTGCAGAACTCCGTCGATGCGGTAGCGAATGCGCATCCCTGTGCGAGTGCCGGAAATGTGAAGATCGGAGGCTTTGCGCTCGATCGCCTGGTCGATCAGCCGATGGACCATCCTGATGACAGGCGCATCGCTCGCGAGGTCACGGAGCCGTTCTGCATCGGGACTCAGCCCGGATCCTATACCCGACTGAACCTCGGCTTCCGGCGCCATGTTTTCGGACTGATAAAGACGGGCAAAGGCAGCTGCAAAATCTCCTGGCCGCGCCAGAAGCGGCACGACAGACAGGCCAGTCTTTTCCTCAATGGCCGCAGGGCTGAACTTATCCAGCGGATCAACCACCGCAAGACGAAGAGTTGTTTCATTCGCGCTGATCGGAATGGCCTGAGCATACGCCAGGAAGGCTCTCGACAATGTATCGGAGAGGAGAGCTTCCGGCGGATATTCGTCAAGCGACACGATCCTGAGGCCCGTCACGTTCGACCAAGCCTCCGCCAGTGCGGCATCAGGCACGAGGCCGAGTTTATTTAGGACCCGGTCACAGCGTTCCCCACTTTCGGCGGCAGCCCGGCGTCCCCGCTCCAGTGCCTGTTCTGTCAGGATTCTACCGTTCAGGAAAAGCGTTAGAATTCGTTCGACGAGAACGTCATCGGGTTCAAGGAATACCTGAGTGATAGAACCTGTCACGGCACTATCCAGGGTGCATAGCCGACGGTCTGAATGATCCAAGTCGCCAGCATTCCGATGCATAAGAATGGACCGAACGGAAGCTCCTGCCTTAGATTGAAACTTTTTCTCGACATCCCGCGAATGGCTACGAACGCCAGCGCGGACAATGATGACAGCAGGAGCATGGGCGCAAGACCTTGCCAGCCGACCCATAAGCCTGCACCACCCATGAACTTGACGTCCCCTAATCCCAGCCCCTCATGTCCTCTGATGCGTCTGTATGTGGTGCGAAGCGCTAGCAGCGTCGTGAAGCCGAGCACGCCGCCGATGAAACTTGCAACGAATGATGTGGTGTCGAGCAATGTCGCGGAGATTAAGCCGCCACCGGCAATTGCAGCGTTCAGTCTGTTCGGGATAATGAGCCGTCGAAAATCGATGACGGACACCACCAACGAGAGGAAGGCCAGATAGGCTCCCGCGAGCCAAATGAAGTGGCTATTCTCTGTCACATGAGGCTCAGACGATGAAGAAGTCCTTTACCCCCAAATTCGGTTTATTCTTGAGGATCGCGAAAAGAACCGGATCTTTGCCCCCGCTACCATCCAGATCGACATACAGACGGCCCTTGCTTTGATCGTACAGGATTCGGTCATCGCTCTCCGATGCGGTCGGGGAGCCTTTGAACTTAACGAAAGCCTCGGCGTTCATCTTACCCTTACGCATGCCGAACACTTTGTCGACGAGATGGATCTTGTCTTCCTTCACTTTGAAGTCGAGAATTGTGTCAACCCCGCCGCTTCGGCTGTCGAAGACGAACGCGTCTCGCCCTTTATTGCCCTTGAGCATGTCGATCCCGCCTTTGCCATTGAGGATGTCCGCACCCATGCTCCCGAAAATGGATTGCCCAAGTTCATTTCCGATGAGCTGCATCGGACCGATACTCGAGTTCGCAGCTTGGAGCACTTCGATTGAAAGTTTCTTTTGAAGCGTGAAGCTGACAGTCGTGAGGATCGTGTCTTTGCCCTTTTGGGCTTCCGCAATTCTATCTTGTAACGTTGTCGACCAGGAACGTGTCGTTTCCGGCTCCCCCATACAGGAGATCGCTCCCCGTTCCACCGTCCAGCGTATCATTCCCGGCATCGCCGATCAGGATATCGGCACCATCGCCTCCTATCAGGCGATCGTTACCTCCTAGGCCGTTGATCTGATCCGCCCCACGGCCACCGGACAATACATCGGCAGATGAGCTGCCAACTATATTCTCGTCCCAACCGACAACGGTGAAAACAAGGCGCGCAGTATCTTCATCGCCGGTATCATTTCGAGCCAAGTATGTGAAAATATCCGTACCCGACTCTCCAGCAATCAGGTCGTTGGCGAAGTTGGCGGTGTAGGTGAAAGTGCCATCTCGGTTAAGCGTGAGCGAGCCGTAGGTCCCTTTGAGAACCAAGGGGCCAGTTGCATCTTGTGAGACAGGCGTTGCTACGCCAGCGGCAGCACTGCGGATCGTCAGCTCCTTGACAAGTGGAGGTGGCCGGTCGGGATCGACATCATTTGCAAGGACGCTTCCGGAAACGCTTGCGTCCTCGACAGCTATGAATGAGTCATCTACTGAAAGCAGTGGATCGTCGACTGGAGCGATCTGGAACGTAGCGGTGCTTGCGCCGAAGGGCTGCTCGTTGAGACTTGCCGCAACCGTGAGCGTCCGTGCCTCTGACCGGAGAACCTCATTCGGGTTGTCGTATTGGACACTGCGCATAATCGCCGAAACGACTTCGTCGCTGGCAGCTCCGTTGAGAAGGATCTCGAAAGACGTTGCCGAAAGTCGCGCATAGCTCCCGACAATACTGCCTGAGTAGGTCAAGGTGGAACCTGAAAGGCCGAGCTGCCCAACGCCCGTTCCCAGCGCCCTCAGCGCGATGGCCTCCCCCGCCCCGGCCCCGCCAAGCGCGATCAGGATCTTAACTCCTTCCCACCCGATCCCACCGGAATGGGCGGATACATCGTGATCGATGATCGTGGCACCGGATTGCTCGGCGTAATCCAGAGCATCGCCATCGAATCCAGTGAAGGTGAACAGAGGCTCCTGAATCGGATTCTCAACCGTGATTTCGAGCCGCGCGGTTGCTATGCCTCCGGCAGAGCTTGTGATGCTATATGTAAATACATCTTGCTCCGCGCTGCCAGGCGGAATGGCGCCGGCATTATTGGCTAGGTATGTATACGTACCATCAGCGTTCAGTGTGAGAGTTCCAAATGTTCCCTGAATCGACGTACCGGCGGCAGCCTGTGGCGTTGTAGCCTCGTCGCCAGCATTGAAGCCGGTTACAGTCAGCACAGCTGCCGCATCGTCCGGATCGAAATCGTTTTCCGTCACGCTGCCTGCCAGAGAGCCTCCAGCCGTGACCGTTCCGATATCGCCGTCCGCAACCGGATCGTCCTCTTCAGGTTCCGCCGTTACGGCAACTCGGGAAACCGACAGCAGCGTTATTCCACTCGAAAGCGAGAAACTCACGACCTTGTCGGAAGGCGCATCGCTCGTGTTCGCATAGGCGATGCGTCGAACCAGAGCTGCGATCGCGCTATTTGTAGCACCGTCATTGAAGACGACGCTCAGCGCCCCCCCCTGCCCGCCCGCAAGGATTCCGATTTCAATTCCACCGAACGTGACGATACCGCCGTCCAGAACGTCGATTTGACCGGCTCCACTGCCCTCACCCATAACAGAAAAAATCTCTGTCTCGGACGCCTGATCCGACGCGACGGTGAGAACGACACCTTCGAGTGTCGGAAGATTACCGACCACGCGAGCGTTAGCCCCTGCATCGAGCAGAAGTGGAGAGGACCCTTCCGGGTAGGTGAGAGTATCGCCGCCGAGATCTTCAAATTGAAACAAAGGGGGCGCTGTGACGTCAAAATTGAGCGTTGCCGTCGCTTCGCCCCCGTCCTCGTCAACAATGGTATAAGTGAATGTCTCCGTGACCGTTTCGTCCGGGTCTATGGAACTCGCGTTGTCGGCCGTATAGGTGAACGTGCCGGTCGCATCGATGGTCAGCGTGCCATAGGCACCGACAATAGTGATGGGCTCACTGCCGGAGATGGGGTAATCAACGCCTAAGGCATCCCTTACACCAACGACATAAAGCACCCCTTCGTCCGGATTGTCCGGATCGAAGTCATTCTCGGTGAGAATTCCGGTAACAGAATCGTTCGCGCCGAGGGAGAATCCGTCGTCATGGGCGACAGGCGAGTCGTCCGCTGAGATGGAATTCACGGTAACAACGGCACTCGTCAGCACGCTATCGTCGTCTGAAAGGTCGATCGTGATTTCGGCGATGGATTCCGGGGCATCGCCCGTGTCTTCATATGTCAGATTTCGCAGAAGGGCCGTGACCGCGCCGGCATCGTCCGTCGAAAGAGTGATGATCAGCGGCTCTCCGGCTCCGCCGATGACCTCACCGATCTGAACGCCTCCATAGGTGAGGATGCCATCCTCGAAGCCGATCTCGTCGTCATCGGTGCCTTGGTGGCGAATGGAAAGGACCTGTGTCGACGTCATGCCGCCGACGGAGACCATAAGCATCATTCCGGCGAAGCCCGGGGGATCGGCTGAAACGGAAACTGCAGCTCCCTGGTCGATCAGAACGGGCTCGGATTGTTCCTGGTAGTCGAAACTATCGCCGTCAAGATTGGAGATGGTCACGCGCGGCGCCAACGCGACGGCATTCGAGTTGGAAGTCGACGTCATGAATATACTCCGATCTTAGTCGGATCAAACTAAGACATGTTACGAAGTATCATAGCTTGCGTCGCGAGTTTTCAACAAGAAGTAGCAACTATCGCCCAACCACCTATCGTCAGAGGCACTCGCCCACTGACGGCTGCAGCCGGATGTCGGGATGCGGCGACACCGACCACACCGCCGTCGAGGCCGGACCGGGCGCGCGCTCGACATCGGGCCCGAGAAACAGGGTGGTGCGCCCCGCCGGAGCGGTCGGGTCGTCCTTGACGGTCTTCTTCAGCCGCGCCTCGATTAATACTCACAAGCTGGTCAAACGATAAGGCAGTGCTCGATCATTGTGTCGACAAATTTTTGAATGGGCATTGCTGCCCGCCGGATGGATCAAGTTCAAGACGTGCCAGCATCAAGACAGCACCATCAGCTAGCTTTCGTCTAAATAGCATCTGTTGAAAATGACAGCCGGATTCCTTCATCTCTTCAATCTCACCATGGAGGAGTTTGTCTCCAGATGGAAAGAAATCGCGTAGGACACCTCTTATTCTTCCTGTCTTGTTGACTGTTCCGCGCAGTTCCGACTTGATATCTGGCGCTTTAAACTCATCAAACAGGATTTTTAAGTCACTTCCCTTTTTACGTAACGTTTGCGGTTCCGTGTCGCAGCGGCACCTCACTTCCGGACGGGGCCAAAGCGAGCTTCGCGTAGTACCATTTCCAGTTGCCACTCAACTCAACAGCATCAGCTGAGAAGGTCAGCAATATCCCGATCAAGCTAAATACAAAGCTTCTCATTTTTACTCCCACGGGCCTATGAGGTCGATGCCGTTGTGGGCTCGGCGCTCACCTGTCACAGGATGGGTCGATAAACCAAGTCGCTCATTTGATAATAACTAGGCATCACGATTGCTGCATACGAACTGGGACTCATGACCACGTTGTTTACGCTCCGCTGCTCGAAATGCAGATGTGGCCCAGCCACCCGCGCTTCTCGTCGTAAGCGCGCGTCGTCGTGCAGCCGCCATCGCCGTAGGTTGTGGCGAGATGGCGGTCGCCGGCATCGTAGGTCTAGGTCCAGGCACTGCCGCGGGGATTGCGCACGTCGATCAGCGAGTTTTAGCTCTGACACCAAGTGCTTTGGCAATCTCTTCCTTTGATATCACTACTGTATTGCTATCGGATACACTTGTGACATTTGCGCCGCGTACCTGAATGCAAATATCTCGTATCGACTGACGAAGATCGTAAAACTCTTTGAACTCCTCACGGCCATCGTAGCTCAATCTACCTTCGACAAAAATGTAGGTATAATAATTATAGGGTGGAGAAGCTACGGAGCCGATATCTTCATTCCCAGGAGATAATCTATTGCCCTGCCAAAATACAGAAGTGAGCCCAACCGGTCTCAACTTTCCAGCCTTAAACCATGAATCATCACAGAAGTAAGCTCTGGATGCTAGATTAAGACCGCTGCTGGGTGCGACTTTCGACAAATTGATGTTACTGGAGAAGTCAATGCGCAACATTGGCCGGTTTGGCCTCGGCGTCTTATTCCAAGGCAGCTCCTGCTCGGTCCGGTAGTTGACTAGTGTAACCCTTGAAACACCGATTTGAATTTGTCCTGCATTCGCCTGCGGCAAAAGGATTAGATAATTCAATAGACTGTATGTGAGTAGATTACGAAGACACATGTCTCACCTTGCCTCACCAGCAGCCGCCATAGGCGCAGCCAACAACACTTGAGTGGTTTCTGTCTACCTCTACATAGAAATCAGCATAACCTCTGGGGCTTGAGCCCCATGCTCCCCCGATTTGGGCAACCCAATTTCCTCCATCGAAAATTCCCCCTCCAACGGCGTTGACATTGGTCCAACTGCCTGTGTTTGCGGCAACGCCTGAGAAGAAGTCATGTGTCGACACATCAGCATGTCTGCTTACTCCATCGAATGTGATGAGTTCAGCCATATAGGTACCCGAGTAAGCCAGCCTAGCTGCGGTGTCAGCTCCCCAGCTGTGAGCCAGCACGGAAACATTGCCTTGTCGAGCATTGACGAAATCAGCAAGTCCTGGGATGTCCGTCCATGAAAAATAGGCAAGATCAGCCATGGGGTTTAATGCTCTTATTTCTTGGAAAACACTTTGGAAGACATTGGTCCTTCCATCCATGAATCCCCCGACAAAGGCTTGAGAGCCGTATTTGCCGATCGAGTTGGCGACAAACTCTGCAACAGTCTTGGTGTAATCAACGAACTTCGAACTAAGTGAGCCAGTTACGAGGTTTTCAATTGCAAAGAGGCCCTCCATTCGATCTGACCATTCGTTATTCCCTGCAATTTGCCCCGCGATGCCTGGATCGCTGTTGGCCACACCTGCTTCGTAATCGCGCGTCGCGTCGGAGACGCTCTCGCCCGGCAGGCCCGCTTCATGGCCGCCCGGATCTAGGTCGTGGACTCATAACTGCGGATCCAAATGCGGGCTGACACCAGCTTGATGGCGGCCAGGAAGTTGTCTGGGT
>NZ_JAERQD010000034.1 GCF_016735695.1 Microvirga zambiensis WSM3693
TCACAGGTTCAAATCCTGTCCCCGCAACCAACACAAAACACAAAAGCCCTCCGACGGTGAAAACCACGGAGGGCTTTTGGCGTTCTGGTGCCTGATACAGCGACTGCACGGAGAGGCTTCAACTCTCCAGCGCCCGCTGAGCAAAGAGCGAGGATGCCCGCCAAGTCGCCGTGCAGAACTGCATCGAGACCACCCTCATCCTTCGGCGTCAGCTCGATCTTCTCAATCAGCGTGCGGATGAACTCCATCGCCTCATCCCTGTGCTCTATCTCTTCCAGAAGCGTCTCAAGCTCTTCCACCTTACGGCGGTAAACCGCGGCAAGGTTCGGATGCACCGAAATCTTCGGGGCGATCGAACCTGACGTTTGCTGAGCTGCGAGGCTCGCCTTCTCGGCTTCGAGCTCGGTCAGATGCGCCTTCATCGACGGCTGGTACAGGCCGTCCTCGATTGCGCGCATGATGCGGTCGATCGTGCGCTGAACACCGAGCTTCGCCTCCACCTCCGCGGCCCTGCCACTCGCCTCCTTGGTCAGACGCTTGACCTCATCGACTTTCGAGAAGGGCGTTCATGGAACGGTCTGCTTTCAGCGGCTGAAAGCAGCCGGCCGCCCATACCGATCAGGATCATGCCCATAGTGGCTTCGATGCCTGTCTTTGCTTTGGCGAAGATGCGCTTGGCAGCGCCGTGAGAGAACAGGAGCGCCAAGCCGCAATACCAAGCTGTCGACATGAGGGCCGCGACCACAAGAACTGCGATTTAGAACCACGAGGGCGCGTGGGCGGGCACCATGACCGTGAAGAAACTACCGTAGAAGGCAACCGACTTAGGGTTGGTCATGCAGACCAGATAGGGGAGACATCCGAGCCGGCCGCTCCGGCTTGCGACCCGGACCCTCGGCTGCTTGCGTGCGCGACCGCGGCGAGGGTATAACTGGCCTTGTTGCCGCGGAGCACGGAACCAGATGGCCGCACCGCCGGTTGGACGCGTGACCTTTCCCGTGAACGAAAGTCTCCTGCGGCGGCGCCTGACCGAACTCGAGGACGTAGGGAGCTGGGCGCCTAGTGCTCTTCCAGGGCTTGAGCGCTTTATCCGCACGGCCGACGACTATGATCTCTTTCGCGTCAACCCCATTCAGTACGCGAGCGCCAACGGGCTCAGCGAAGCGGACGGCATCGAGCTGTTCGTGCACGCTGCCAAGGTGGGCCTGTTCGAGATGGACTGGCTCCTCATCTGCGCGTATTGCCCACAGGTCGCCGGCAGCTTTCGCGAGCTCGACCAAGTCCATCCCCGCTTCCAGTGCGAGTTCTGCAACGCGCTCAACGACGTGGCGCTCGATGACTACATCCACGTCGCCTTTACGGTCTCAAGCGGCATCCGCGACATCGCATTCCGCCACCCCGAGATGTTGTCCGTCGAGGACTTCTATCTCCGCTATCACTTCGCCAGGGGCTTCAGGCCTCCGCACGGCAACACGCGCGAGCAGATCGTGGCAGCGCTCTCCCGCGGATTTGCCGACATCGAGGCCCAGCATCAACAAAAGTTCGACTTCGAGGTGACACCCGGCCGCTTCGAGGTGCTGGACCTGAACCATAAGCTCCTTCTGGTTCTCTTCGCGGGCGGGGAGCCAATCGAGCCGCAACGGACGCTGGTCCAGCTCGAGTCAGGCCGCTTCGTGGTCCCGGAGAGGCCTACGGAGCCGAGGGACATGGTGCTCGGCGACGGGCGCTTCTCGTTCCGGCAGACGGCCGATATCGGACCAGGCAAGCACACCATCACAATCGAGAACCACACAGGCGATCCTGGCCGCTTCTGGTTCCTGCAATATCCCTTAGGGTTCGAGCCGCACCGTGTCGAGTACGAGCCGTTCCTCTCCGGCAAGCGATTGCTGCTCACCTCATGCTTCGGCGAGCTTTATAAGACGCAGCTCGTGGACGAGGCAGAGAGCCTGACGGTCTCCGACATGACCTACTTGTTCACCGATCTGAAGGACTCGACGCCGCTGTATGAAAGCGTTGGTGACGTGAACGCATATTTCCTCGTTCGCCAGCACTTCGACATCCTGAACCGGATCATCCGGAGCAGGAGCGGCACGATCGTCAAGACGATCGGTGACGCCGTCATGGCCGGCTTCGGGCATCCGCAGGACGCCGTACGCGCCGCGATCGAGATGATCGAGGAGCTGTCGCGGTTCAACCAGACCGCCTCGCGGCCCCTGGGGCTCAAGGTCGGCGTGCATAGAGGGCGGGCCATCGCCGTCAGGCTCAACGACCGGATCGACTATTTCGGCCAGGACGTGAACATTGCCGCCCGCGTGCAAGGTCTCGCCGACGTCAACGAGGTCTGCATCACCGAAACGGTGATGGAGTCGCCGGGTGTCCGTGAAATCACCGGGAGCCGCGTGGTGTCACGGGAATACGAGAACCTGAAGGGCATCGGCCAGAAGATGGAGATCCACCGGCTGGCAATCGCCCCCACGCAGTGATCAGGCTTGCGGGACCCCGCCAAGGAGGACGCCTGCATACGAGATGTGGACGGGATCCCCCAGGCACCGTTAACGTCGCGGATCGCGACAACACATGACCATGGTTCGGGCCGATACACCGTGGGAGGAATCTTGAAAGCGACCGTCGGCACCTGGCTGAAACGGCTTGCGGCCGGCATGGCCCTCCTGGTGGCGCTGGCGTTGGGTCTCGTCGTGGCCGGACTGGCATTCCGGGCCTGGGATGCCCTGCGGGCTCCGCCGCTCGAGGCCTGGCACACCGTCGTTCCCGACGAGCCTGAAGCCGAGGCCATCGACGCCATGGATTGGGTGGCCTACCTGCGGAGGGAGGGGCAACTCATCGCCGACGTGAGGCGAGAGGTCTTCCGCGCGCCGGAGGACGGCGCGGCGCTCCCGGTCGACCGGTATGTCACCGGCAGCCCTGTCGACCCAGCGACATTCGCGACCGACTGGAACCGCTCCTACGTCATGGAGCCCGAGGGCTCGCCGGTCGGAGCCGCCGTATTCCTGCACGGCCTCACCGATGCCCCCTACAGCCTCCGTCACCTCGCCGCCGTCTACCGCGACCGCGGCTTCGTCGCCATCGGCATCCGCCTGCCCGGCCACGGCACCGTTCCGGCCGGCTTGACCAAGGTGGAATGGGAGGACTGGATGGCCGCTACCCGGCTGGCCGTGCGGGAGGCCGTCCGGCGTGCCGGATCCGGCAAGCGCCTGCATGTCGTCGGGTTCTCGAACGGCGGTGCCCTGGCAGTGAAGTACGCCCTCGACGCCGTCGCGGATGGCAGTCTGCCAAAGCCTGACCGCCTCATCCTGCTCTCGCCGATGATCGGGCTTACGGCCTTCGCCCGCTACGCCGGCCTTGCCGGGCTGCCTGCCTTCTTCCCGGCCTTCGCGCGGGCGGCCTGGCTCGACGTGCTGCCGGAATTCAACCCGTTCAAGTACAATTCCTTCCCGGTGAACGCGGCGCGGCAGGCCTACCAGGTGACGCAGGAGGTCCAGGATCGGATCAACCAGGCTGCCGCCGACGGCAGCATAGCCGCCCTTCCGCCGATCCATACGTTCCAGTCGGTGGCCGACTTCACCGTCAGCACCCGGGCAATCGTCACGGGCCTGTATGCGCGGCTTCCCGCCAACGGCAGCGAGCTGACGCTGTTCGACCTCAACCGCGCCATCGGCCTCGGCCCCCTGCTCGACCGCTCCATGGACACGATCGTCGGGCGGCTGCTGCCGCCGGCCCCGCGGGCCTTCAGGACGACGCTCGTCACGAATGCCGACCCGTCCACGCTGGAGGCCGTCGAACGGGCCGTCGAGAGCGGCGCAACCGAGGAGGCGGTGACGCCCACGGGGCTGTCGTTCCCGCCCACGGCCTTCTCGCTCTCCCATGTCGCCCTGCCATTCCCGGTCACGGATCCGCTCTATGGCTCGCAGCCGGGCCCGGGGGAACGCTTCGGCATCAATCTCGGCGCGCTGACGCCCCGCGGCGAGCGCGGCGTCCTGATCGTCTCGCTCGATGCGCTGGTGCGCATCTCGTCGAACCCATTCTACCCCTACATCGAGCGCAGGGTGATCGAGGGCATCGACCGGCCTCTGCGATAGGCCCCGGGGTTCAGCCGTCCGAAAGGGACCGCACCATCTCCGGCAGGGAGCAGCTCCGGCCTCGCTGGGGCGGGCGATGGCTACTGCGCCGGTCCGACGGGGTCTGCCCTGACCAACGCCTGAAGGCACGGGTGAAGGCGCTGTGCTCGGTGTAGTTCAGGGCGTGGGCGATCTCGGTGAGCGACAGGTCGGTCGCGGCGAGCAGCTTGCAGGCAATCTCGCAGGCGTCAGGGTGGCATCAGTGCCGATTCAGGACAATTCCTCCCCCTCCCCAGGGTTAGACCTGATGGACCCGTGGGTTGCGACGGGTATGCTCAAGGTCACGGAGGCCGGGGTTGTCGCCCCTAACGAGCACATTCCATGCCGGAGCCGGTGAGCGAGCACCGGATTCGATCACCCAAAGGGTGCAGTCCGCACCCTGAAGGAGCCGATACGCCGGCAACAAGGATCGCTGACCGCTCCCGAGGACGCCGTCGTCGCCGGGGCACTGACCGGAGCGATGCGCGGATCAGGGGCACCAGGAGTGGCAGTCATCGAGTAGCCGAGCGCACTTCGGGGAGATGGCCGATGCTGACAGGTCGTTTGACTCCAAGGGGCAATGCCATTCACGCGCAAGCCGGATCCATGGCGCCCGAGCCCGGCGAAGGCCGGGACATCAAGGTCCGGCAGGCGTCGACATATTTCGACGGGGCCGATGCCGCGCTCGATCGCGAGGCGCAAGCGAAGGAACTCAATTACCAATCATGGGACCTGGGCATCCTGCAGCTGGAACGGATTTCGCTGTTCCGCAGACCGGGAAGGACGCACCACCGCGGCAACCTGCGGGCCGATGATTGGCCCCGGGGAAGGGACATCGGGTCCGCCGCGTCGGCCTACTTGCAGCAGGGATCACCACCCGACCTGAATTTCCGCATCCTGATCGCGACCCTCGACGAGGGGGCATCCGAGCAGCTCCTGACCGCCTTCCTTCCGTGCACCCTGCTCAGGAAATCGGTGCTGTCGCAAAGCGCGGAACACATGGTGGCCCTGGATTCGTGGCAGGGTGCCATCATAGCAGGCCATCTCCTCTCGTTGGCCCGTGAGCTGCCTTCGATCCCGAAGGAGCACTGGCCGATGCTGGGGGCAGCGGCCTCCGCCCTGGTGCAGGCCTGCCTCGTTCCCACGCGCGGCAATCCCGCACGGACCGGCGCGCCGAAAGACACCGCCGTTCGCGAGCGGCTCCGGTGCGTCGTGAGACAGAACATGAAATCTCCGGATTTCGGACCGGAGGCGCTCAGGCGGCTTGTCGGGATGTCACGTTCCAAGCTCTATCGCATTTTCGGAGGGACCGGCGGCGTCGCGCGATGCATCCAGGACGAACGCCTCGACGTAGCCAGGCAACGCCTCGCCGACATCGGGGACACGACCCCGATCAGGACTTTGGCAAGCGAGGTCGGATTCATCGAACACTCGTCCTTCAGCAGGGCCTTCAAGCTTCGATACGGAACCAGTCCCACCGAATTCAGAGAGACGGTTCTGGCCCAACCTCGTTTCGACGCGCGTGACGATCGACATGACGCCGACAGCATGCCTGGATCGTGCAACCGATCTGCATGACATGGACCGGGTTCCGATCGAGCCGATTCGCGATGGTGTCGGCCAGGGCAGGGATCATGACCGCCGACGGAAGAGGCCGTTCCCGAAGCGCAGACAGGGATCCTGGCCCATCAAGGAGCCATGCGCCCCTGCGCCGCCGGGCAATGCCGCGAAAATCCTGCCGACATCCTGTCATCGTGATCTGACAATGCCGGAGAATCCGGCGACGGCCAGGAGGCTCAGGACCCATCCCACGATGGACTGGAAATAGTAATAACTCAGAGCCGATCCTCCGGAGGGCTTGGACGGATCGGGCCGCCAGTATGTCTTCTGATCCATCTCGAGCACCGGCAGGAGGACATCCAGCGAGTACATCCACGGATTGATCTCCGGATAGCTCGATGCCTCCCACTGCTGGCGGAAGCATGAGAACTGGGTTTGTCCGCTTTCGGCGCGTCCGTCCACGGCCGTCTGGGTCGCGGACAGGAAGCGCTGTTCCGATCGGTCCACTCCGCACATCGTCCATTCAGGCGATCGCAAGACGACAGCGCTGTTCGGCTTGAAGGCTCCCTGCCGTTCCGCATAGCCGAAGACCGCCACGCCAAGGGCCCAGAAGAAGGCGAGCCAGACCAAGGCGAGCAGAGGTTGGCGGCCATAGGCGACGGTGATGGCGAGTAGACCGTCCTTGACGGCTAGCATTGCACGCCACAGGGCGTGCCGTGCGCGCCGGCGACGGGCTCGCCGCTGAAGCCGCTCCTTCTCGATGAGCACCGTCGTGGCGTCCTCATCATGGCCCATCTCCCGGAAGACCGATGCAAGTTGCTCATAGGGTTGCGGCCAGAATTCCTCTCCGCGTCCATCCGGCACCTGTCGTGACAGCCACTCGAGGCGTCCCTCTGCATCGACCGGACCATCGATGAAGGCGCCATAGCGACAGCGGTTCAAGAGAAGTTCACCCTTTTTCGGCCAGCATGGTGCTTCGTCATGCAGAGTACCTACCGAGGCTCCTGTCATGGCCAGTGTCCCATCGATCCTTGCCTCTTTGCGCAGAAAGAACGCGCCTTCCACCAAGACGCGGCTTAGTTGCAGAGCATCGCGGCCGGAGTTGGTGATGACCGTGGAGGTGCAGTCCAGGTCACCCGCGATCCGCGCACCTGTGAGCCGGACTTCGCCCGTGACATTGCCCGAGCGCAGCAGGAAACCGCCCTGCACTTGGATTGCGTCGGCAGCAATGGCGACTTCGTCGGGACGGAAGATGGTCGATCCGGCACAATCGAAACTGGCTTCGAGCCGCGCACCGCGCAGGTTGACGCCGCCACGGAAATCCGCGTCCCGACAGAAGACATTGCGCACTTCCAAACCCTCGGCATTGAGCGCAAATCCGCCGGGCGACTGGATCACCGCACCGTCGCAAACGAGATTGCCACCGAGCCGTGAATCGGTGAGGCGAACCTCGCCGTTGGCATGTGAGCCGCGCAGATAAAGCCCGCCCCGGACCTCGAGCCGCTCGGCCTGGAAGCCCGGCAGTGACGACCCGTCCAGGAACAGACGATCGATGATCGCCGACCTGAAGACCGGAACGGCATCGAAGCGGCAATCCTTCAGACGGATATCACGAGACACCCGGCAGCCTTCGAGGTCGAGAACACCCTGGATCCAGGCCCCGCTGATCCTGACGCCCTTTTCGTGCGGGCGATAGCCCTCCTCGCCACCCAGCAGGAGAAAGCGTAGGAAGGAGGCGCGGACGGCGCGCGCGGGATCATCCGCGCCCGGTCGCACGCCGTCACCCAGACGATCAAGCCCACCGCTCGGAAGGCGGGATAGAACCACCTCCTCAGCCGGCAGCAAAGGACGGAAGCCGTCAAGAGTGGCGCCCACGGTCGACCATGGCTGTCCATCCATGCTTCTTGGAACGATCTGATCGCCATTCATGGGATGGCCTGGAGGAATACTTCGTCAACTCTGACAACGAACGCCATCACCACATTCACACCATCGGTCCGAAGCATGGCCGGGTGCTGCCCATGTCTCCACGGCTGACCACGCCGCCTCATTCGATATGCGACATTGCGCCAGCCCTCTGGTCACGGGCAGTCGCGGGCTGCGCCCTGAGGGATTTCACCCGCTGGCCCGGGTGAAGGGCCAGGACGCCGCCGGTCACGACGACGTCGTCCGGGTCGAGCCCCTGCGAGACGATCACCCGGTCGGAATCAAAGCGCAGAATGTCGACATTTCGCAGGGAGACGGTCGACGTCGCAGGATCGACGATCCACATGGCCGACGATGGCCCGGACCATGTGAGGGCGCTCGCCGGAACCGCGACGACAGCCGGCGAGCGCAGTTCGATCGTCCCGATGACGGTCGATCCCAGCCGCATGGCCTCCGGAGGATCTTGCAGGCTGACCCGGACCTGGAAGGTGCGGGTCACGGGGTCGGCCTGCGCCGCGATCTCGCGCACGCGCCCGACGGCGACGACGGAACGATCGTCGGCGAGGGCCACGCGGATCACCGGATCCGTCGCCTGCTGATCGAGAAAACGCGCAGGGACGTTGAATAAGGCATCGCGCCCATCGTCGCGGGCTAGTTGCACGACGGTCTGGCCTGCCTGCACGACTTCGCCGGGCTCGGCGCTTCGGGCCGTCACCACACCGGCGGTGTCGGATCGAAGCTCCGTGAAGGCAAGGCGATCGCGTGCCAGCCCGACTCTCGCTTCGGCATCCTCGAGGCCGGCTTCGGCGGTGTTCTTTGCCTGCAAGGCCTGGTCGAAACGCGGCCGGGTCGTAAAACCCTGTGTCATGAGCTCGTCCTGGCGGTCGAAGGCATTGCGTGCTGTGCTCACCTCACCTCTCGCAGCCGCCAACGCGGCCTTCGCGGCGCTCAGGGCGTTCTGTTCGGTCTGCGGGTCCAGGCGGGCGACAAGCTGGCCCGCCGCGATCCTGTCGCCGACGTTCACGGGACGCTCGACAACGCGGCCGCCGATGCGGAACGCAAGTGCGACGTTGTTCTCCGCCTGGATCTCGCCCGATAGCTGGATATCGTTCACCAGCTTGCTCGCCTCCACCGAGATGACTTCGACCGGCCGGCCGACACCCGGCAATGGCGTTTCACTTCGACCGCATGCGGCCAGTCCTGAAAGCAATGCGGCAATCATAGCCGGCCCCAGCTGGACCGATGCGGCCAATCGTGAAGCGAGGACGGTGATAACGGTCATGATCGGGACGCTCCCGCAGCCGTCGAACTGGCCGCCAAAGCGCCGGCGGCGGACGAACGCCTGTCGAACAACGTGACATAAAGCGTGGGCAGCAGGATCAGGGTGAGGACCGTGGCGACCAAGAGCCCCCCCATGATCGCATAGGCCATCGGCCCCCAGAAAACCGTCGGTGCGATCGGGATCATGCCGAGGACGGTGGAGATGGCCGTCAGCATGATCGGGCGGAACCGCGTCGTGCTGGCATCGAGCGCAGCCTCCGCGACGCCCTTTCCGGCAGCTCTCTCCGCCTCGATCTGCCCGATGAGGATGACGGCATTCTTCGTGATGATGCCGATCAGGGCGAGAACGCCAAGCAGCGCCACGAAGCCAAGGGGCTTGCCCGAGATCAACAGTGCCCCGACGACGCCGATAAGGCCGAGCGGGGCGATGCAAAGGACCAGGGCGAGCAGCTTGAAGCTGCGCAACTGTGCCATGAGGACAGTCAGCATGATCAGGAGCATCAACGGGACCACCGCGATCACAGATGCCTGCGACTTCGCGCTCTCCTCGACCGTTCCGCCGACATCGATCCGGTATGAGGGCGGCAGGGTCCGCCTCAGTTCATCGATGTTCGGCATCAGGGCGGAGACGGCCGTTTCAGGAAGGATACCGGGCGCGACATCGGCGGCGACCGTGAGGGTCGGCACCCGGTCCCGACGCCAGACCAGGGGAGTATCGAGCCCATAGCTGAACGTGACGAACTGCGACAGCGGCACGGATCGGCCACCCGGCAAGGCGACTTGCATGGTCCTTAACGTCTCGATCGAAGCCCGCTCGTCCTCCCTCGCGCGCGCAACGACGTTGACGAGATAGATGCTGTCACGCACCTGGGTGACGACGGTTCCTGACACGACCGTGTTGAGAATGGTCGCGAGCGCCGCCGAGCTGAGGCCAAGGCGCCTCGCCTCATCCTGGTCGACCCGCAATTGAAGCTTGCGCGCGGGCTCGATCCAATCGAAATTGACCTGCTTGGCCTGCGGATTCGAAGCAACGACCTGGGCAAGCTTCATGGCAATGGTGCGGACCTCGCCGATGTCAGGGCCTGTCACGCGGTATTGCAGCGGCCAGCCGACAGGCGGTCCGAGCTCCAGGGGGTACACCCGCGCGACCAGATTCGGGAACTCGTTGGCCAACATCGCTTCCAGCTTCGCCTGAAGTCTTTCCCGGGCCGGCACGTCCTTTGCGACGATCACGGCCTGGCTGAAGAAATCGTTCGGGAGCTGGACATTCAGGGGAAGGTAGAAGCGGATCGCGCCGCGGCCGACGTAGGTGCTCCATCGCTCGACATCGGCATCGTCCTTCAAGGCGGCGTCGAAGCGACGGACGAGATCCTCGCTCGCGAAGATCGAGGCGTTCTGGGGCATCGTCAGGTCGACAAGAAGCTCAGGACGGTCCGAGGCCGGGAAGAACTGACGCGGCACGAGTGGAAGAGCCAAAAGCGAGGCGGCGAACAGGCCGACGCTGACGGCAATGGTGAGCCAGCGAGCGGCAATCGCGCCGGACAGGAGCCGTCGGAACAGCATGACCGCGCGGCCGGGCGACGGATCGGTCGAGGCGGTCTTCGGCCTGGACAGCATCGCGACGCCGAGCACCGGCGCGAACACCACCGCCACGAGCCAGGAGATGACCAGCGCAATGCTGACCACGGCAAAGAGGGAAAACGTATACTCGCCCGCCGAGCTCGCGGCGAAGCCGATCGGGACGAATCCGGCGATCGTCACCAGTGTGCCGGCCAGCATCGCCATGGCATACCGCTCGAAGGCATAGGTCGCGGCCTTCTCCTTCTCGTCGCCCGCCGCGAGGCGGGTCACCATGGCGTCGGTGGTCGTCATGGCATCGTCGACGAGCAGGGCCAGCGCGATGATCAACGCCCCCAGTGAGATGCGCTGCATGTCGATGTCGACGACATCCATGATGGCCAGCACGGCGGCGAGCGTCAGCGGAATGGACAGGGCGACGACCAGTCCGGGCCGGACCCCGAGGCTGACGAAGCTCGCGACGAGGATGATGGCAACCGACTGCCAAAGCGACGTCATGAAATCGGCGATCGCGTGATCGACGGTCACGGCCTGGTCTGCAACGAGATGCGGTTCGATGCCGTGCGGCAGGTTGGCGACAATCCCCGTCATCGCCTTCCTGACATTGTCGCCGAGCGCCAGGATATCGCCGCCGTCCCGCATGGCGATGCCGAGCCCGATCGCCTCCTGCCCATTGACGCGAAACATCGGCTGCGGCGGGTCGGCAGGACCGCGCTGAACGGTTGCGATATCGGCCAACCGAACCATCCGGTCCCCCACCGGGAAGTTCACGTCGAGAAGATCGGCTTCGGTCTCAAAGGCCCCGGACACGCGCAGGGCCATGGTCTCGTCCCGTGTTTGGAGCACACCCGCCGGACGCACGATGTTCTGGCTCTGCAAGGCCGTCAGCAGAGCCGTTCGATCGATGCCCAGATTGGCCAGTTCCCTCACCGAGAATTCGACGAAGATCCGTTCGTCCTGGGCGCCGATGATTTCGATCTTGGACACGTCGGGGACGAGCAGGAGCCTGGACCGGATGTCCTCGACGTAATCCCTTAACTCCCGACGGGTGAAGCCATCGGAGGTGAAGCCATAGATGATGCCGAACGTGTCGCCGAACCGATCGTTGAAGAATGGTCCAAGCGTGCCGGTCGGCAACGTGTGGCGGATATCGGTCACCAGGTTGCGAACTTGAAACCAGGTGTCCTGCACATCCGATCCCGGGACCGATTGCTTCAGGTTGACGAAGATCGTGGTCAACCCCGGCGTGGTCGAGCTTCGGAGGAAGTCGAGGCCCGGTGTTTCCTCGAGCTGGCGCTCGAGCCGTTCCGTGACCTGCGTCAGGGTATCTTCCATCGTCGCGCCCGGCCAGGCCGCGGAGACGACCATCGTCTTGATGACGAACGAGGGATCCTCGTTTCGGCCAAGGCGATAGAACGCCAGAAGGCCGGCGGCGACAGCCACGATCATGAGATAGATCACGACGGAGCGGTTCCTCAGGGCCAATCCCGACAGGTTGAAGGTCATTGCGATACCGTCCCGGGCAGCTTCACGGATTGACCCTCGCGCAGGAGATTGGCGCCTGCAGTCACGACGATGTCGCCTGCGGAGAGCCCCTTCGCGACGAGAGTGGTTGCGGGGCCGGCACCGATCACGTCGAGATTGCGCCAGGCGACTTTAGTCGTGCTTGGATCGACTACCCACACACCGCTGTCCGGCCCCCGCCGCACCAGTGCGGTGGAGGGGATCGTCAGCGCCGTTTGCCCGCGCCCCCGGAGAATGCCGGTGACAGCCGTGCCAAGCCTGAGCGATTGGGGCGGATCGGTGAGGCCGACGCGGACGGCGAAGGTTCGAGTCACAGGATCGGCCTGCGGGGCGATCTCCCGAATCCGTCCGTGAACCTTGACGTTCGGGTCGCTCGCCAGGCTGACGACGACCTCGACGTCCGGCGCTGCCGCCCGCGCCAGGTCGGCTGGTATCTCGAAAACGGCATCGCGACCATCCCGTCGTGCGAGCTGCACGATCATCCGGCCGGCGGAAACCACCTCGCCGGGCTCCGCACCGACTGCCGTGACCGTGCCAGGCGCATCGGCTCTCAGGGTGGTGAACCCGACGGTATCCTCGGCTGTGCTGACACGGGCCTGAGCCCCGTCCACCTGTGCCTGTGCCGCCGTGCGCGCCTGTTCGGCGGCCTCGAAATCGGATTGTGTCGTGATGCCGCGTTCGACGAGATGCCGCTGCCGTTGATACTGGTTGTCCGCTTGTCTCAACACGCCCTGGGCCGCCGTCAGCGCCGCCTGAGCGGAGCGGAGCTCGTTGAGCTCGTTCTCCGGGTCGAGACGGGCGACCTCCTCCCCTTCGCCCACCGTCACCCCGACGCGGGCAGGCCTTTCGATCAGCCGGCCGCCCAACCTGAACGACAGGGAAGCCCGATCCTGGGGTTCGACATGGCCCGCGAAATTGACATCTGCTGACTTGGCAGGAGGCTCGACCACCATGACACGGGCAGGCCGCACCGGAGCCGGCGCCTCGACCTCCGCCTGGCAAGCGGCGCACCAGAGCGCGAGGGCAACCGGAACGGCGACTTGCAAGGGAGGACGAGCGCCGGAATCCCGCAACATATCCCACATCCTGCTTGGGTCGCTCTGGACCTTGGGTCACTCCTGCAAGTCACGGGCGGACCCGATTCCGACGGCACTGGGCCGCAATCAGCGGGATGTCCGACCGATGTCCGCAATCCACTCCCAGGACCTGTCACGCTTACGCACTAGGTTAAGGGTATCAGAAACTCCCGATGGTGCAGATTAACTCATCATCCCAATCCTATGCGCTGCATCCCATTTTTGGATCACGGCCCTCTCCTGATGCGGTCCGTCCCAAAAAATTGGGACGGCTCGCCTAGGTCTGGGACGCTGCGCCGATGCATTTCCGGCCGCGCAAGCTAAGCTCACGTGGATCGCGGCCGGCACTCGTTGCGTCCATGCGGCTTTGGCAAGGCGATCCCTGGCGCGACGATCATTTCGCTTGAGGCTAGAGCGATGGCAAGCATTCACACGGCGCCCAAGTCTCTGGACCCTCAGCCTAAGACCTTCATGCAGCGGTTTCTCGACGGAGTTGAACGGGTAGGGAACATGGTTCCTCACCCGGTGGTCATTTTCCTGATCCTGATCGCCATCGTCATCGTGCTCTCGGCCGTGCTCAGCCTGTTCGGGGCGGCGGTCTCCTTCGAGCGCATCAACCCGGACACGCACAAGGTCGAGACCGCGACCACGGAGATCCGCAGCCTGCTGAACACGGACGGCATCCGCTTCATCTACGCGTCGCTGATCCCGAATTTCATGAGCTTCACCGCGGTCGGGCTGATGATCGTCGCGATGATCGGCGCCGGGGTGGCGGAAGAGTCCGGTCTGGTCACTGCGCTGATCCGCAAGCTCGTCATCGTCTCGCCGGCCTGGGCGCTGACCTATATTCTGTCCTTCGTCGGCATCATTTCCAGCATCGCGGCCGATGCCGGCTATCTGGTGCTGATCCCGCTCGCCGGCATCGCCTATCTCGCCGTCGGGCGGCATCCGCTCGCCGGCCTCGCGCTCGGCTTCGCTGCCGTGGCCGCGGCATTCACCGTCAACATGCTGATCAAGCCGCTCGACGCCGTCCTCGTCGAATTCACCAACGATGCGGCCCATCTCGTCGATCCCAACCGTTCCATCGGCCTTACCTCGAATATCTGGTTTTCCTTCGCCTCGGTGCTGTTCCTTACCGTTGTCATCGCTTTCATCACCGACCGCGTGATCGCGCCCCGTCTGGGCACATACGATCCGAAGCTCGCAGCCGACGGAACAACGACGGACCAGAGTGCGGTCCTTTCAGAGCAGGAATCGCGGGGCCTGCGTTTCGCCGGGATCGGATTGCTCGGGCTGATCGCGGTCTTCTGCCTCCTGACCATTCCTTCGGGCGCACCCTTGCGCAATCCCGACACGCGGGAACTCATCGGCAATTCGCCCTTCATGAACGGGCTGATCGCGCTGATCATGCTGATGTTCCTCGTCACCGGCTGGTCCTATGGCATCGGGGCCGGCACGTTGAGGACCTTGTCCGAGGTGATCGCGGCGATCGAGAAGTCGATCAAGAGCCTCGGCGGCACGATCTTCCTGTTCTTCGTCCTGAGCCAGTTCGTTGCCTATTTCACCTATACCAACATGGGCACGGTGATGGCGCTCAGCCTGTCGGGGGCTCTGCAGGCGGCCAATATCGGCGCGCTGCCGCTGCTCCTCGGCTTCATCGTCGTCGTCGCGATCATCGACCTGCTGCTGACCGGCGCCATCGCCAAATGGGCGATCTTCGCCCCGGTCTTCGTGCCGTTGCTCATGAAGCTCGGGGTCGAGCCGGAGGCGGTGCTCGCGGCCTATCGCGTCGGTGACTCGCCGATGAATGCGATTACGCCGCTGAACGCCTATTTCGCCCTCGTCGTCGGGTTTGCGCAGAAATACGACAGGTTCGCAGGCGTCGGCACCGTCGTATCGCTGATGCTGCCTTATGTCGTCTGGATCTTCGTGCTCTGGACGGCCCTCTTCGCCATCTGGAAGATGCTCGGGCTCCCATGGGGTCTGTGAGCTGACTCCGACGATCGCCCGACAAAGGCCGGAGCAATGCAACCGCAAGCAACGGAATGAGACGATGAGCAGCCCTGCGATTCCCCTCGATGTCGCCGCCGCGGAAGATCACCTCATGCGGTTCCTCTCTGTTGAAGGCGTGACCGGGCAGGAGGCCGCAATCGCTGCGGCCGTGTCCGACGAGCTCAGAAAGGTGGGCGTGCCGGCCTCCGCGATCCGCTTCGACGAAGCGCACAAGCGCATTCCTCTTCCCACCGAGACCGGCAATCTGATCGTCGATCTGCCGGGAACGCGGCCTGGACCGCGCCTGTTGTTCTCGACCCATCTCGACACCGTGCCGCTCTGCGCCGGCGCCAAGCCGAGGCGCGAGGGCGACCGGATCGTCGGAGACGGCACGACGGCGCTGGGCGGAGACAATCGCACGGGCTGCGCCATCCTCGTCGTCCTTGCGGAAACATTGCTGAAGCACAAGCTGCCGCATCCGCCGATCACCCTGCTCTTCACCGTTCGCGAAGAGAGCGGCCTGCACGGCGCGCGCGAGCTCGATCCCGCCGATCTCGGCGGCGCAGCGATGTGCATCAACGTCGACGGCCAGGACCCGTCGGATCTGATCGTGGGGGCTGTCGGCCAGGAGAACTGGCAGGTCGAGATCGTCGGCAAGGCCTCGCATGCGGGCGTCGCGCCGGAGAAGGGCATTTCGGCGACGCTGGTCGGCGCCATCGCCCTGACCGATGCAAAGCGCGAAGGATGGTTCGGCAAGGTGGTGAAGGCCGGGGACAGGGGCACGAGCAACGTCGGAATCTTCGGCGGCAAAAATGACAAGCCAGCAGGCGATGCGACCAATGTCGTGACCGATTACGTCTTCATCAAAGGGGAGGCGAGAAGCCCGACATCAGCGTTCGCGACAGCAATCGCCAAGGGCTACGAGCAGGCTTTCCGGAAGGGACGAGAAGAGGTGAAGGACGATGAAGGCGACATGGCCAAAGTCACCTTCACCCATACCCCATCCTATCCGCCCTTCAATCTCGACGAGACTTCGCCCGTGGTGCAACGCGCGACCAAGGCCATGACGATGCTCGGCCTCAAGCCGAACTACCTGTTCTCGAATGGCGGCCTCGACGCCAACTGGCTCGACAAGCACGGCGTTCCGACCGTCACTATCGGCGCCGGCCAGGCGGAGATTCATACGATCAAGGAGTATGTGAACCTGCCGGAATTCGCGACCGGCTGCCGCCTCGCGCTGCTGCTGGCCACGATCGAGGACTAGATGGGCAGCGGCAGCGACATGCTCGGCTCGAGGAGACATGGCACCCGCACGCTCCGATACTCCGCCCCTTCCGCATTCTCAGCCAACTGGGCTAGCCGGGAGATGAGCGATTGAGCCCGATCACGTCCATCGCCATCGTCATCGCCCTGGCTGTCTTCCTATTCATCTTGAACAAGCTGCCGGTGGTCATCGTCGCCATGGCAACGGCGCTGGCGTTGTGGGCGACGCAGGTTCTCACCCTGAACCAGGCCCTGGGTGGCTTTGGCGACCCGGCCGTCATCTTCATCGCCTGCCTCTTCATCGTCAGCGCCGGCCTCGAGACCACCGGCGTGACGGCCTGGGCTGGTCAGCTTCTGATCCGGGGTGCAGGACAGGAGAGCCGGACGCGCCTTCTTCTTCTCACCATGAGCCTGGTGGCCGTGCTGACCGCCATGATCAGTGTCAACGGCGCCGTTGCGGCCCTGCTGCCGGTCGTGGTCGTCATGGCGGTGCGTCTGAAGCGGAAATCGTCGCAGCTCCTGATGCCGCTGGTGTTCTCCGCCCATGCGGGCTCGATGCTCGCCCTCACCGGCACGCCGGTGAACGTCCTCGTCTCCGAGGCGGGATCGGATGCCGGAGTCGGCGGGTTCGGCTACTTCGAGTTCGCACTCGTCGGCCTTCCGCTGCTCGCCGGCACGATGGCGATCATCGTCCTCTTCGGCGAACGCCTTCTGCCACAGCGCAACGGCGCCAAGATGCCGGCCGATCTCAGCCGCCATGCCAGGACCCTGGTGGAGCAATACGGCCTCGCAGATGGCATCTTTCAGCTGCGTATGCGCGCCACCTCGCCTTATGTCGGCCTCTCCGCGACGGAAATCGATCTTTCTGCCTTTCCGGACGTGCATATCGTCGCCTTTCAGGAAGGCGAGAGCGGCGCTCCGTTCCGGCGACCGTTGAGGGACGGGGACCACATGCTGGTCCGCGGCACCGCCGACGCCGCAGCCCTGCTCGCTGCGAAGATGCATCTCTCCTTTCGCGAAGGCACCATCGCCGGTCACGGCGAGGAAACCCTGTTCAACCGCCGTTCCGGCCTGGCCGAAGTGGTGATTCCGCCGCGCTCGGGCCTGATCGGACAAACGGTGTTTCCAGGGATGGTCACCGACAGCGGCGACCTCATCGTCCTGGCCGTGCAGCGGGCTGGAGCGGAGATTGACGCAGACGGGCCTAAAGCCGGTGGCCGCGTCGCGTTGCGTGCCGGCGACACCTTGCTGCTCCAGGGAACCTGGAAGGCCCTCGATGTCCATCTCAGCGATCCGGACGTGCTGGTGGTCAACTCGCCCGAACTGGTGCGGCGCCAGGCTGTGCCTTTGGGGCCGGGAGCCTATCAGGCGATCGCCATCCTGGTTGCGATGGTCATTCTGCTCGCAACCGGGCTCGTGCCGCCCGCCGTCGCGGGCCTCCTCGCCGCCGGTGCGATGGTCCTGTCCCGGATCATGAGCGTCGAGCAATCTTACCGGGCGATCGACTGGACCACGGTGATCCTCGTCGGCGCGCTGATGCCGCTGTCGACGGCGATGGTGCAGACCGGGGCTGCGCAGCTCATGGCCGAGGGCCTCGTCCGCCTCATCGGGGGCGCGGGACCCCTTGCCCTCCTTGCCGGCCTCTTCGTGCTGACGGCCGTCATGGGCCAGTTGATCAGCAACACGGCGACGGCGCTCATCGTCATCCCGATCGGCATGGCGGCCGCATCGAGTATGGGCGTCTCGCCCCGTCCCGTTCTCATGAGCACGGCCGTTGCCGCGGCCGGTGCGTTCCTGACCCCCATTGCAACGCCGACCAACCTGATGGTCATGGGCCCGGGAGGATACGCCTTCGGCGATTACTGGAAGCTGGGATTGCCCCTGCTGATCTGGTTCTTCGTCGTCGCGGTCTTCCTCGTGCCGCTGATCTGGCGGTTCTGATCGGCCAGGCGGGGACCATCGATGAGCGACGCAGATCCGAACCGCGAAACGACCCTGGCACCGCTGAGATCACGCGGCCTGATCGGCCTCTGGGCCGTGCTCTTCGTCGTCTGGATGGTTGCCAATTCCACAGTGGCGATCGTCGTCGTGCTGCTCGGCGCGGCGATCACGCTGCCGATCGCCTGGACTTTCGCGTCCTCGGGCAATGCCTGGAGTGGGATCCGCCGGACGCCTGGCGGGCTGCTGCACTTCCTGCTCTACGGCGCGACATTCCTCGTCGAGCTCGTCAAGGCCAACATCGCCATGATGCGCTACGTCTATGCCCCACGCATCGCCATCAGGCCGGGCATCGTCAAGGTCCGCACCCGTCTCACATCGCCGATCGGCCGGCTGGCGCTTGCCAACACGATCGCGCTGACCCCGGGCTCGCTCGTGATGGACCTGAAGGGCGACACGCTCTTCATTCACCTGCTCGACATCGACGGTATCGGCGCCGACGCGATGACCGAAGCGATCGTCACCCCGTTCGAACGGCATCTGGAGCACGTGTTTGGCTGAAGGCATCGTTCAGGTCGCGGCTGTCCTTATCCTCGGCGCCATCCTGCTGGCCGTCACCCGGCTGGTGCTCGGGCCGACGCTGATCGACCGGGTCGTCGCGATCGATGTGCTGACGATCGTCTCGATCTCGCTCATCGTCCTCTATGCCCATGTATCGGGACGCTTCGTCTATCTCGATGTCGCCCTGGTCTATGGATTGCTGAGCTTCCTGGCGGTGCTGGCGATCGCACGCTTTCTCGAGAAGGGACTCTAGCCCATGCTTGAGCTTCTCCTCCTTGCCGTCTGTGCCGGAATCCTCGTCAGCGGGCTTCTCGCGGTGTGCCTGAACAACCTCGTCGCCGCGATGGTGAGCTCGGGCCTGGCCGGCCTGCTCGCATCCGTGACGTTCCTGCTGCTGGCGGCTCCGGACGTGGCGATGGCGGAGGCGGCCATCGGATCGGGCCTGACGACCTTCATCTTCATCTATGCCCTCCGTCATGCCGGCAACGGGGAGCGTGAACCATGATCGAGCTGACCGGAAGTCTGTTGATCCTGACCGGCGCCGTGTTCCTGTTCTCGGCCGGCCTCGGCCTCGTGCGCATGCCTGACGCCTTCACCCGCATCCAGGCCGGCACCAAGGCCACGACCCTGGGCAACATCTTGATCGTCGTCGGCCTCGCTTTCTACCATCCGGAGTGGGCCCCCAAGCTGGCTCTCGTCATCGTCTTCGTCCTGATGACGAATCCAGTCTCCTCCCACGCGCTGTCGCGCGCCGCGCATCGGATCCGCACGCCCATGACGCCGACGACCGTGACGGACGCCCTCGCGGACGATCAGAAGACCGGCGGAACGGGAGGAACGGCATGATCTATCGCGCCAGCGTGCTGTTCGCCGTCGCCCTGCTCGGGCTGATCTTCCTCCGATTGGCCGGCGGCTATGCGGAACGGTCGGCCCTCCGCCCGCTTGCGGAGCATTACGTGTCGCAAGCGCCGCTCGAACTCGGTGTCTCGAACATCGTCACCGGGATCCTCATCGCCTACCGCGGCTTCGATACGCTGGGTGAGGTTGCCGTGCTCTTCATGGTTGCCGCCAGCGTTGGCCTGCTCCTCAGGAAGGAGGAAGCCGGCCGGAAGTATACGGAAGAAGGCCGGCGCAAGCCTGCCGGCGAGATCGTGACGACAGGCACTCAGGTCCTGCTGCCGGTGATCCTCACGTTCGGCGCCTATGTCATCGTCAACGGTCATCTGTCCGCAGGTGGCGGTTTCCAGGGCGGGGCGATCGTCGCCTCCGGAGTCATGCTGCTGCTTTTGGCCGATCCGGGAACACGGGTGAACGCCGCGGCGCTCAGCGTGATCGAATCCCTGGCCGGCGTATCGTATGTCGCAATCGGCATTCTCGGGCTGGTCCTGGCCGGCGGCTTCCTCGACCCGCGGTTCCTGCCGCCCGGCGAAGCCGGCGCCTTCATCAGCGCCGGCGCCATTCCGGTGCTCTCGGCGCTGCTCGGCATCAAGGTCGGGGCAGAGCTCAGCGTCATCATCGACCGCTTCGGACGTTGAGGCGGACAGGGCATGACAACGATCCTCCCAGTGTCCTCCATCCTGCTGGTCACCGGTTTCGGGCTCGCCCTGATCGGCCTTTGCTGCATCCTACTCCACCGCCACCTGCTTCGCATCATCATCGGGTCCTCGCTGTTCGGCACCGGACTCCACATCGTCATCGTCGCGACGGGCTATGTGACCGGCGGCACGGCACCGATCATCGACCGTGCGCTCGGCCCGGCCGAGCCAGGGCGTGCGATCGACCCCGTCCCGTCCGCTTTGGTGGTGACGGCCATCGTCATCGGCTTCGCGGTAACGGCCGTCATGCTCGCTTATGCAATCCGTCTCCATTCGGCCAGGAAGACCTTCGATATCGGCGCCTTCACGGAGTCGAAATGGTAGCGAGCGTGTTCCATCCGCTGAACATCTTCCTTCTTGGACTGGCCGGCGGATTCGCCATTCCGCTGCTCGTCCGGATCAGCACTGCCTGGCTTTCAGCCGGCTTCTTCATCGCACTCGTCGGGATCTGGGTCGTCAGCGGCGTATCGCTGCTTCGCATTCTCGCCGGCGAGCCGCCCATCGACATACTCACGGCTGGATCGCAGCCGCCCATCGCGATCAGCCTGCGCTTCGGCCTGGCCGAGGGATTTGTCGCCGCAAGCGTCAATGTCGTGGCGATCCTGGGAGCGCTGCATTTGTGGGATCGGCTGCGCGGCAACTACGCGGCGCTGCTGCTCTACCTGGGCCTCACCATGGGCATCAACGGCATGGTGATGACCCGGGACCTGTTCAATCTCTTCGTCTTCCTGGAAATCGTCTCCATCGCGACCTATGGACTCCTCGCGCTTGAGCGGACACCGGCCGCGTTGGGGGCAGCGTTCAAGTTCATCATGGCGACGGTCATCGCGTCGTCGTTCTTCCTGCTCGGCACCGGATTGCTCTACTTGGCCGTCGGCACTCTCGGCATCGATGAGCTCATTGCCGCCAGATCCGGCATCACGGGGCCCATCGGTGAGGCCGCGATCCTTCTCGTCCTGGCCAGCCTGATCATCGAGCTGAAGCCTTTCCCCGCCAATGGCTGGGGGCTCGATGTCTATGAAACCGCGCCGAGCGGCATCGCCGCGATGGTTTCGGTCGGCGCGTCCGCAGGCGTGTTCTTCTCACTCGTGAAACTGCTTCCCCTCTTTGAGCACCAATTCACCATCCTGGCCGCGGCGGGCGGGCTGACATTCCTCCTCTCCAACCTGGTCGGGCTGAAACAGTCCAATATCCAGCGGCTTCTCGGCTATTCGTCGGTTGGCCAGATGGGCCTCCTTCTCCTTGCGCTGGCACTCCTGCACCAGACCGGCAGGACCGCATCGATTCCCCTCGTGGTCGGAGGCCTATTCCTGAATCATCTTCTCGCCAAGGCCGGCCTCTTCTGGATCGCCGCCGTGACCCGGCAGCGCAACGTCGACAATGCCGTCGGCCTCGCCGGGCATCCGCTCCTCACCGCGCTGCTGACCCTCTTCCTCGTGGCGATCGCCGGCCTGCCACCCTTTCCCGGGTTCTGGGCCAAGTGGGAGTTGGTCATGCAACTGACCAGCGCCGCCCGATCGCCCTGGGTCGTGCTGATCCTGGCCGGCTCGCTGCTGGAAGCTGCGTATATGTTCCGCTGGTTCGTGAGAGCCCTGAGCCCGCAGGAAGGGCGGCAGGTCGCGATGCCATCCGTGTCCGCGCTGTTCCCCGTCATGGCCGTCGCACTGCTCCTCTGCATCGCGGGCTATGTCGCCGCACGCGCCTCCGGAGCCGGCGCACCCTGGATCTTCGCGCCGCTGCTCGTCGGTGCGGCCCTCTTCCTGCTGGACTGGATGCCGGGTCGGGCCAAGGCCGTATTGATGCTTGCCGCGGTGCTTTCCATCGGCGGCTTCCTTGCACAAGCCGCTCAGGGCATTGCTTGGCTCTTCGCGGTCCTGCTCCTCGCCGGGAGTCTCACCATTGCCGCGGCAGACCTCTACAGGGACGATGTCCGCCCCGGGTACTATCCATTGCTTGCAGTGCTCCTGCTTTCGATCCAGGCGCTGCTTCGCTCCTCCACCAGCCTGGAGTTCTTCTTCGCCTGGGAGATCGTGACCCTGTCGACCGGTTTCCTGATCATGAAAGGCCGCAGGGCAGGACCGCATGTGCTATCCTTCGTGCTGTTCTCTCTGCTGTCCGCTTTCCTCCTGCTGGCGGGTTTCGCCGGCATTGCAGCGAGCAGCGGCACGACCGACCTCAGGGCTTTCATGACGAGGGGCCCGGAGGAGAACGTCGCCTTCCTGCTCTTGGCAGTAGGCTTTCTGATCAAGGCGGGTGCGATCGGCGTTCACGTGTGGCTGCCAGGAGCCTATTCCGAGGCCGACGATGACTTCACCGCAATGCTGTCCGGTGTAGTCAGCAAGCTTGCGGTCTTTGGCCTGTTGATGGGAACCTATCTCGCGATCCGGTCCGAGGTGGGGCTGGAACTCGCGCATGCGATGGCCTGGCTCGGCATGCTGACCACGATCGCCGGCGCGGTGATGGCGCTCCGGCAGACCGATTTCAAATGCCTTCTCGCGCTCTCCAGCATGAGCCAGCTCGGCTACATCGTCACCGCAATCGCGCTGATGAGCCATCTCGGTTGGGTCACCGCGCTCTATCTGGTAGCGAACCACATGATGGTGAAGGGAATCCTCTTCCTCGCGGTCGCCGGGATCATCCTGCGCACGGGGACGCGCAGCTTCGCGGAAACAGGCGGGCTTGCCCGCGCCATGCCGATCACGTTCGGAACCGTGCTCGTCGCCATCATCTCGATGTCCGGTCTGCCGCCCCTGATGGGCTTCGGCGGCAAGTGGCTGCTTTTGAGCGCCATGATGGACAAAGGTTGGTACTTCCTCGCGATTGCCGGGCTCCTCGCGACCTTCCTCGGCTTCCTCTACATGATCCGCCTCGTTGGCGGCCTCTTCCTCGTCCGGCCCGAGGGAGGCCGGGTTACAGCCGGCGAGGCGCCTGCGTCTTTGCTC
Source organism: Microvirga zambiensis WSM3693 (assembly GCF_016735695.1). Lineage (GTDB taxonomy): Bacteria > Pseudomonadota > Alphaproteobacteria > Rhizobiales > Beijerinckiaceae > Microvirga > Microvirga zambiensis. The sequence continues at coordinate 23,352 of NZ_JAERQD010000034.1, forward strand.
GCACCGCAGATCGTGCTGATCGTCGGCATCGTCATTCTCTCGCTGTACCCGAAACTGCTGATGGATCCCGTCTCGGCCGCGATCGACCCGCAATTCGCCTCGACCCTTGTCTGGAACGGGATGTCGCTCGAGATGATCTATGGTTATTGGAACCCGGCGCCGACCATGATTACGGCCGTTGCGATCGCGCTGATCCTTGGTCTGATCGCCCGGCTCCTCCGCCCTGCCCCCCGGCCGGATGCCGTCGATTTCCGCCGGTTGGTCATGCTCGATCGGCTTGTTCCCGGTCTATCGGTCCCGCCTGTTGCCGTCGTTTTCTGGAGGAGCCTCGCGAACGGTTCCGTCGGCGCCGCAGATCTGGTGCGGCGGCTCTATACCGGCAACGGCCAGACCTACGCACTCTATGTCCTGTCCTACATCCTGGTCGTTTACGTGGCGGGTGCCGGGCTTGTAGGGTTGTGGATTGGCGACTGAGGGGCCTGCGCAGCCTCGCGAACGGCACCTCCTGCATGGGGCATGCGGCTGGTACCGGAAGCTACGATGGGAGGACCACAGGAGCGCTTGCTTGACCTGGTGTCCCACATCCGTACCGAACGTCCCATTGCGCCACGCGGCGTCGGAATTTGGTTGCAGCCACGACGGCGAGAACTCAGTTTGTGCACTCACCTGACCTGAAGATCCGTCGGATCAGGAAGTCTCGTCATGTCTGACCTTGTTGTCGTCATCGGCTTGCTTGCGACCGCGATCGTGATGTTCGCGATCAACAGGCCTCGTCTGGACGCCGTAGCGCTGATCATGCTCGTGGCGCTGCCCCTGACGGGAGTGCTCACCATGGGGGAAGCGCTTGCGGGCTTCAGCGACCCCAACATCGTTCTGATCGCGGCCCTGTTCGTGATCGGCGAGGGACTGGTACGGACCGGCGTGGCCCAGGGGCTTGGCGATTGGCTGGCTACCAAGGCTGGGGCTGATGAATTGCGCCTGACGACGCTTCTGATGACGGTCGTCTGCGCACTGGGAGCCACTATGAGCTCCACGGCCGTGACCGCGATCTTCATCCCCGTGGCGCTGCGTATCGCTCACGGCACCGGAGTACCGCCTGGCAGGCTGATGATGCCGATCAGCGTCGCGGCACTGATCAGCGGGATGATGACCCTGGTCGCGACGGCACCGAACCTCGTGGTCAACAGCGAACTCGAGCGCCATGGCGTCGCCGGCTTTTCGTTCTTCAGTTTCACCCCGTTCGGAGCGCCCATTCTGGTACTGGGAATCGCTTACATGGCCTTCGCAAGACGCTGGCTGCCGGCTCGGGACTGGAAGAAGACTGGTCACCGCCCGACATTCGCGACGTGGGTCGAAGAGTATCACCTGGAGAACCGGGAGTATCGCCTTCGCGTGACCGACCGCTCGCCGCTGGCCGGCAAGACTTTGGATGAACTGGACCTCCGTGGCTCGTCGGGGGCGAACATCGTCGCCGTCGAGCGAAGTCGCAATTTCTCACGCGAACTGCTCCGGCCGACGGCACGCACGGCGATCCTGCCCGGCGATATCCTGTTGATCGACTTGTTCTCGGATGATCGGAACGTCCACCTCATCGAGGACAGGTTCCTCCTGGAGGAATTGCCGCTGACAGGCCGCTATTTCAGCGATCGTTCGCAGGAAATCGGGTTGGCCGAAGTCATCGTCCCGCCCTCGTCGGACCTGGTCGGACGGTCGGTGCTCGAAGCACGCTTCCGAAGCCGCTTCGGGCTTTCGGTCATCGGCCTCAAGCGGGGCCTTGTCGTGCAGGATCGGAGTCCCTTGAGCGAAAAGCTGAGGGTTGGCGACACTCTCCTGCTCATCGGGCCCTGGAGCGACATCGAACAGCTCCCATTGGATGACGGTGACCTCGTGATCATCCGGTTGCCGGCGGAAATCGACGAAGTCCTTCCGGCGCCCGGCAAGGCTCCCCAAGCCGTCGGATGCCTGGCGCTTGTCGTCGGTCTGATGGTCAGCGGGATCATCCCGAACGTGCATGCTGCACTGATCGGGTGCCTCCTGATGGGACTGCTGGGCTGCATCGATCTTCCCAGCGCCTACCGTTCCATAGACTGGAAGACCATCGTGCTCATCGTCGGCATGCTGCCGTTCTCGATCGCCTTGCAGAGGACCGGAGGAGTGGACCTGGCTGCCGACTTCCTGATGACGCTTATCCGCGACGCTGGCCCGCGTGTTGTCCTCGGAACCCTCTTTCTCATAACCGCGCTGCTGGGCATGTTCATCTCCAACACCGCAACCGCCGTTCTGATGGCCCCGGTCGCCATTGCAGTGGCCAAGGAGTTGAACGCGTCGCCGTATCCATTTGCCATGATCGTTGCTCTGGCCGCGTCGACGGCTTTCATGACGCCGGTCTCGTCGCCGGTAAACACCCTGGTGGTCGGCCCGGGGAACTATTCATTCGGAGACTTCGTGAGGATCGGCGTGCCTTTCTCCATTCTGGTCCTCGTCGTTTGCGTGATCATGGTACCTTGGCTGTTGCCGATGTAAGGACGCGCTGCCTTTCGCAACGGCCCGGCATCACCCGGAGAACGCCGGGTTATCTGCGCTCGGACGCGGGTCATTCCGGGTTTCACATCGCCAAGCAGCGATTGCTATGCCTATCGAAATCGAACGCAAGTTTCTCGTATGCGGGGACGATTGGCGCCGAGATGCTCAGGGCCAGCGCTAATGCCAGGGCTATCTGGCGCGGTTGGATGGCGTGACGGTCCTTGTGCGACGCGTCGGGTCGGAGGCCTTCCTGACGGTCAAGAGGCCAGCCAACGGCATTGCTCGGTCGGAGTTCGAGTATCCAGTGCCTGTGGAGGCCGAGGCGATGTTCAAGCTGTATGTCCGTTCCTTGATCGAGAAGACGCGCTACGAAGGGCCCCACCAAGGACCCGTCTGGCACGTGGATGAGTTCGCGGGCGACAACGAGGGATTGATCCTCGCCGAGGTCGAGCTGGAGCATCCGGAGCAGGCGATCGAGCTACCATCCTGGGTGAGCGAGGAAGTCCCCCATAACGAGCGCTTCCGCAACTCTCGGCTTGTCGACAACCCCCAGGATGAAGAGGCGAACGAGCCTGAATGCTCGGAACGAGCGGGGTGAGCGTCCTGGTGCCCGGCCTGATGGCGGCACCATACCGGTCCGCCTTATGGTTGGCTCCCATTACGCCCTTCCTAAGGGATCGCGATACCAAGCCATTCCTTGGCCGCTCCGAGACAGTCGAAGGAATGCTCCAGATCGGTAAGGGTGCTGGCCGCCTCTCACGAGGGCAATCTTTACTGGAGATCGGATCGGTAGCATGCTGGCCGGAAGCATCGAAACGTCACGGGGCAATACATCTTCGAGATCCGCTGCGGGAGGCGGTGTCATGAAGCTGATACCCATCGTACCCGCAAGTCTGTGTGCGCTCATCCTGATCCCGGCCCTTGCCGCGGCTCAGTCGGTGTCGCCGACGGAGGACGCGATTGACATCCCCACCCTCACTTTGACGGACGAGCAGTTTCTGCAAAATGACGGAGTTGCCGGCACGCCGGTCACCCTGACCGCCAGGCTCCAGTTTCCGGCAGGACAGTCGTCCTTCCCCGTCGTCGTGCTCCTGCATGGCACCGACGGTCCGGCCAGTGGGGCCGTCTGGGGTTGGGGCAACTTCCTCAACGGCATGGGCATCGCGACCCTGCGCATCGACAGCTACACGGCCCGAGGCATCACCCAAGCCTCGACGGACCAGTCCCGGATCGCGCAGTTCCTGCCCATCTATGATACCTATCGTGCCGTGGAAGTGTTGGCAGCAGATCCACGCATCGATCCCTCGCGGATCGCCGTCATGGGGTTCTCGCGCGGCGGAACTGCAGCCCTGTATGCCAGCCTGAAGCGGTTCCAATCCATGCACGGACCCAAGGGCGTGAGGATTGCTGCCTTCGTGCCGTTCTACCCAGCCTGCAACTTCGAGCTGGTCGGCGAGCTCGACGTCGCGGATGCTCCCATCCGGCAGTTTCATGGCGCAGCGGACAACTGGACCCCATCCGCTCCCTGCCGAGACTACATCGACCGTGTTGCCGCGGCGGGGCACGACGCCGTGATGACCGAGTACCCCGGAGCTGCGCACGCCTTCGACAACCCGAGCAACCCTGCCTATCACGTCCTTGCAGACGCACAGACGTCCCGCAACTGCCGGCGGCGAGAGGTCGATGGACGAATCCTCAACGCCGAGACCGGACAACCCTTTGGTTACGGGGACGCCTGCGTGGAGCTGGGCCCAGCCGTCCAATACAATAGTCAGGCGGCGGACGCCGCTCAGGTCGCGATGAAGCGGTTTCTGAGCGGGATCTTTCGCTTGGCGAACTGAAGCGCTTCACGGCTCTCCTCCCAACCGTTGGCCTCGGTTCGCTTGGGGGTCAAAGAGTAACGAACAGCCGATCATTTGAAGGGCTGCTCATCGCCGCATAAACGACCAAATGCTTTCGTCCGAGGAGTGCCATTAGCCGACCTCCCGACATTCCGCACACTGGCGATACGCGAAGGGATATCGCGTCAGTGCCTTGTGCCGGAGCTGGAGCCATTCTACTGTCCCGTCGTCGAGACTGGCCGACGACTGAGCTGCTGCGCGTTACCGTGCATCCGCACGGACGCTCTCTCCAAGCATCGATATTCATCAAGCCAAGGCGCGCATGCATCTTGGCCTCACCTGATCATGAACAGGGAAAGGGACACGCCATGGCGACCGGCACAGTGAAATGGTACAATGAAACAAAGGGCTATGGCTTCATCCAGCCTGATGCCGGCGGCAAGGACGTCTTCGTTCATGCATCCGCGCTTGAGCGTGCTGGCCTGCGTGGTCTGGCTGAAGGTCAAAAGGTATCCTACGACGTCGAGGCTGACCGCCGCACCGGCAAGGAGTCAGCCACCAACCTGAAGACTGCCTGATCAATCCTCAGGTCACCTGTTTTTCGAGAGAGGCCGTCCCCCAAGGGCGGCCTCCGCGTTTTATTGCCGACGCACCTTCTGGCGCGTAGCGCAGGAAAAGGAACACGACGTTGGCCCGCAAGAAGTCGAAACCCATTGAGAGCGGCTATGCGCTCTTCGACGTGCTTTACGAGGATGGCTCCCGTAGCTCGAACAGACGTGTCCCACGCTCGCTCCTGGGCGGGCTCGATGGCGACGAGCCGGCTCAAAAGGTCATCGAAGAGCAGGACAACGCCATCGCGGAGAAAGCGGCACGCCCCCGCATTCCGATCAAGAAGATTTCGCGCTCGCCCGGTTAGCGTTAATTAGGATTCCCCGTAGGAAGTCCCAAATCGTAATCATAAGAATTTCTGCCGAGATCATCAGATTTCGAGGTCTCATCAGAAATTTTCTTGTCGGTCTGTGAAAGAAGTTTTGCCGGGAAGGCGGATTTTGCCGCGATATCCAGTCGGCCACTTGCAAAAATCAGATTGCCCCCTATATGTCCTTTATCGACTTTGGCCGGACAATCGGGCCGTTTCGCTGTTGGCATTGCCAGGCGCACGTTCAGACGCTCTCCAAACCATAGACGAGCCGGCTTGGGGCCACGCTTAGCGTGCCTGAACTCATGTGCATCCACATCGACCGCGAAAGGCTATCCCCATGATCGAGGGTCCCGTGAAAGTCTATAACGATATCCAGGGCTTCGGCTTCATCCAGCCGGACGACGGCAGCAAGGACGTGTTCGCTCACGCAACCACGCTCGAGCGCTCCGACATGATCGCGGTCAACAAGTTCCAGAAGGCCTGAGATGGCTGTCTGCCAACGATAATTCCCTCGATGAAGCCGCGCCCGTGTAGTGCGGCTTTTTCTTCACAACTTCCATCTTTCGATGGACAACTATATGAGGACGAGATGCACACGTTTCGAAAAGCCCCTCCTGCGAAGTCCGTCATGTTCATGGTGAACTATGGCGATGGTCGCACCGCCTATCTCTGGATCGAGGATCCTGTCGAGGCAGGTGACTCCTATTCCGTCAGTTTGATCGCCAGGGCCCGGCAAGAGCAAGGCACCCTGCCGGAAGGCACCATCACCAGCATCAGGCGCGTCCGGTAAGCGGCTCGGATCAGTTGAAGTGGACGAATAAGGATCAATGAGCGGAATGAAGCAGAAAGATTTTGGCGATCGGTTGAGCGCCGCCAGGGAAGCAAAGCAGGCCATGACGGCCAAGTTCCGTCAGCGACCGGGCCCTGACGATCCGGCTGTCGCGGAACGGCGGGCCGCCAGGGCAGCGGTGAGCGCGGCGCGGGAGGTTCGCATCGCCGAGCGGGAGACGCAGCGCCGTGCCGATAAGGCCCAGCGCGAAGCCGACGAGGCCCGCCTTGCCGCAGAACGGGAAGCACTTGCTGCCGAGCAAGCCGAGCAGGAAGCACGAGCCGCCGCCGAAAGGACAGCGAACGAGGCCCGGCTGGATGCCGAACGCAAGGCCGCCCGTGATGCCCGCTATGCGGCCCGCAAGGCACGCAAGTAGTGGCCCTGCCAAGTCACGTGCTATGACGGCTCTGACGCAAACGATTTAAGGACAGCCAATGCAAGTCTTGGTACGCGACAACAATGTCGAACAGGCACTCAGGGTGCTCAAGAAGAAGATGCAGCGCGAGGGAATCTTTCGCGAGATGAGAGCGCGGAAGGCCTACGAGAAGCCCTCCGAGCGCAAGACGCGAGAGAAGCAGGAGGCCGTGCGGCGCGTCCGCAAGGCAGCTCGTAAGCAGGCCATCCGCGAGGGGCTGATCGCTGCTCCCAAGCCCAAGCCGCGGTTTGCCGGACCACGACGGCCCGCGGCCGCCCCGAGCACCGGATCCGAGACGCCGACAACAGGACCAAGGGTCTAGTCGGGCAAAAGATAGAGTCTATCGCAATCAGGCTTCGCAGGTGACGCACGGAATCCCGTGCGCCACTTTGCGCCCCGGCAGGCAGAGGCTAGCCTGGCGCTCAGCCGATCATCTCGATGATATGACGGATTTCCTCGTGTGAGAGGTCCGACGGTTGTGTCTTGGCGGCGGCCTTGATCTGTCGGGTGTCTTTTGATGCTTGCGGCTTGGGCTTCGGAAGATGGGTTTGCGTAGAAGTAGACATAGATTTCCTGTCGCTGCATCGGACCATGCTCCGAGCAGCCTTTCGAGTTTGAGATTGTCGAGGGCAAAGCAACGACGTGTAGCCCGTCTGAACGGGCTGGAGAGTAGCAATCGATTGGAACGGAAAGCGGGCTCGGCGCTCGATCACGAGCAGGGGAGAGCAGGCCGAACACGTCGGTTGATGGAGTCAAGATGGATGACGACTTGGCCTTTTGCAAGGCCGAACTCGCCATGACGCCGAGAATCTCCTTTACGGCAGCGTGCCTTGCCTTCGCCGCAACTCGACACTAGATAGATCCCATCGACATTTGGCCGGACATTCAGGCCGTTTCGCCTTGGCACTGCAAGGCGCACGTTCAGGCACCCTTCCCAAACATCGACCAACGGAATGTGAGATCGTGCTTTCGCGCCCTCGGTTCACGTGTGCTTGCGCCTGCAAGATGCGGCGCAGTGACGTTGAAATGGCGGCTTGGCATTCTTATCCGCCGCCTTGCAAAGCCGAACTTCGGGAACGGCTTTTAATTCCCAGAAAAGGATCATCGAATGGCAAAAGAGGAACTGATCACCTTCGAGGGTGAAGTCGTGGAGATTTTGCCCGATGCCCGCTTTCGGGTGAGGCTTGAGAGCGGACATGAGATCGTCGCTTACACGGCCGGCAAGATGAAGAAGAACCGCATCAAGACGTTGGCCGGAGACCGCGTGACGGTCGAGATGTCGCCTTACGATCTCGACAAGGGACGATTGATCTTCCGCCACAAGGACGCCGGACCAGGCGTTCCCCGTCCGGGGGCTCAGCGCCGTCCGCAATTTCGACGCCGCTAAACGTCGTAGTACGGCTGAAACCTTACAGCCGGGCGAAAGGTTTTTAATGCCAGAGAAGACATGGACGTTCGAGGCCGGCGATCGTGTGCCGGAATGGCTCATGCGTCAGACCAACTGCGTGCTGCGCTTTGACCGAGATGCCGTCGTCGTCGAGAGCGACAGCGAGTACCTGATTTACCCGGTCACTTCGATGCGCGCGGACGACACGATGGTCATGGCCGAGATCATCGATGAGCGGCACGATGCCGAGGTCGAGCAGGTCCTGCCGATCGTCGCCCACACAAATCCCCGGTCGAGATCTCTCAATTGAGAAGGAGGCATTCATGAGCCACAAGTATTCCCTCGGCCAGTTGGTGAATGCCGCTGGCGCGTACTTCGCCGACCGCACGAGCGGGGTCTATGAGGTTACCCGCCTGATGCCGGAGAACGATGGCGAGCCATACTACAGGATGAAGAATACCGCGAGCGGGATCGAGCGCGCCGCAGGCGAGTCCCAGATCCGCCCGGCTGACGCCGGACATGGTGCGGGAACGTCGGCAACGACTGACCGCTGAGCCATGACCATGCAGCGTATCCGCTCGATCCTGTTCGATCTTCTGCTTGCCGTCTGGACAGGGTTGTTCGTGCCTGCCCTGGCGATCCTGTGGCTGTTTGGTTCCCCGGAAGGCGGCGTCCGGCTGGCTTCACGGCTGTGGGCTCGCGGCGTTCTCATGGGGTTGAAGTTGTCCGTCGGGCTGACCTACCGCGAGCGTGGTCGGCACAACATCCCTGACGGACCCTGCCTGATCATCGCCAATCACCAGTCTACTTGGGAGACACTCGCGTTCCTGGTCCTGTTTCCGGACGTGGCCATGGTCGCCAAGCAGGAACTGCTGACGGTGCCTGTCTTCTCTTGGTTCCTGCGCAATTCACCGATGATCCTGATCGATCGTGAGAGCGGTGCGAAGGCGATCCGGAAGATGGTGGAGGAAAGCGAGGCCGCGCTGGCTGAGGGACGCTCGGTGCTGATCTTCCCCGAGGGTACCCGAAAGCCGACCACAGCACCCATCGAGTTTAAGCGCGGGGTGGAACTGCTCTATGCGAAGCTAGGCCGACCGGTTCTTCCCGTCGCCCTGAACTCGGGCCATTTCTGGGGACCAGGCCGCTCGTGCAAGAGAGCGGGGACGATTTCGGTCTCATATCTCGATCCGATTCCGCCAGGTCTCGGCGCGCGGGAATTCACGCGCCGCGCAGTGCAGCTTCTTGAGGCCGAGAGAAAGTCCTTCTGGCCTCAGTCGGCCTGAATCCGGCGATGAATATCTCGCCGGATTTAATGTATCGCATGCCGTTACGATCGGCTTGTTTCGCTAGCGGTTGCCTTGCCGTTCGACCACTAACTCAACGAAGGGCTCGAGGCTGGAATAGGGCAAGGTGAACTTCTCACCCCGGAACAACATTGGCACGTCCACTCCGCCCGCGAAGCCGGAGGTCAGCTTGCCACGGATCGAAAAGGTCTCGCCTGCCGTCACCGGCCCCCAGGGCTCGTCGATGTGATCCATGATGCCCAGCTCGCTGAGCTTCGCGTCCAGCACTTGGTTCCGCGCATGGTGGGATAACTCGTGGAGACCTCTGTCGAGCTCATCACGCTTGGCAGCGTATGCGGGGTTGCGTACCTTGTAGCGAAGCTCTGCGTCCTGGACGAAGCGCCAGACCGACCCGATCGCCATCTGCTGTTGCTTGGTGAGCGGCTTCTTCCCCGGCTTTGCCGGCTTCTCCGCCTTTCGGGTCGTTTTGGCGTTGGCGGGAGCCTCCGCGGGCTGGATGTCGGCGATCAACGCCCATTTTCCTGACCACATCACCGCGCGATAATCGCCTCTCGTCAGGCGGTCGGTGAACTCCAGGATGTCCTGGTCGATGGGACGTTTTCCGCCGCTGGCCTCGAAGTAGCGCAACCGCATATCGTCCGGCAGCAGCAGGTAGAAGTTGTCGCTCTTCACGTCCACGTCGAAGATTTCGATGACCTTCACGACCTGATCGCGCGCGGCCGGAGCCTCGACGCCGTCGCCGGTCGGGTAGACCATGGCTCCTTTGGAAACGCGGATGTAGCCGCCCACCTGAATCTCAGACATCTTTTCTTTGTCTCGCTGTTTGGGGCTCGGCATGAGCAGGGAATGCCAAGGACATGAAATGGGAACGGCACCCGAAGGTGCCGTTTCTGTTGCTAGGCTTTCCCGAGCCCCGGATGGTTACGCTGCGAAGCGCACTTCACCCATGTCAACGTTGTCGTTGGCATTTATGAATTTGCACTGTTGAGGCCGTAGCTCAGCCTAACCGCAGCCTAGCCTTTATTGCGCCCAGTCGAACCCATGTCGCCCCCATCAAAAACACACCGGGACAGCGGCATGGCCCCAACGAAAGGCCATTCGCCCAAAACCCGTCTTGCGGTACCTGGACGGCCGGTGTGCTCGTGGTGGAGGCGGCGGGAATCGAACCCGCGTCCTAAACGCCTATTCCACTCTGCCTCTACGATCATAGTCAGGCGAACCTGACCCCTGCGATATACACATCGTCAGGGATTATATCCAGTCCCGAGACCGACGATCTTTTCAATGGGTGTTGCAACCGAGCCCGGTTCGAAACTCCAACCGCTGCATCTGGCAAGCTCAGTATGGCCGGACGATGGGGTGATGCCCCCCTTACCCGAAAGGAGCAGCGTGGGCTTCCGGCGGCACGATTAACCATTACCTGCGCTGGTTACGGCAAGATGACGCAGTCGTTATGGCCAAGCTTTCGAACGTCGATCATCGCGCCAACCTGCTCCTGGCCGCCTTGGACCCTTTGAGATCAATGCCCTTGAGGCCCAGCTCGCCCGTCAGCGAGGATAAGTAGCGTTGTCCTGACGCTCTCGAGCGCCCTGGCTCTCGTCGTGGTGCTCATCCAAGTATTGAATGTCATGTCGATTTAAGGCCGCTGCCGCTTCCCCAGACGAGTAATGGCAACCATGCCTCACGGCAACAAGCCGCGTCACGAACACGAGCGGGAACGCCGGATCAAGGTTGTTCGGGCCGAACTGGACCAGCAGGAGTGAACGACCCGCATCAGCTTATTCTGCCTGTCGATTGTGGCGGTTGCGGCGATGCTAGGTACGGGTATCTGCCTTGCGAAGCTGTAGGAGGGCCGAAGACCTCTGCGCTGTCTCAGGCTCTTCAAAAGCGGGCCTTAGCGGAATTACGGAGTGTAGTGTTCTGCTTGCGCGAGGCCCTCCCACAGAACTTGGATCGACGCGGAATGGGCCTTCTGAGCTTCCAGCATGACGAGATTGAAACCACCGACCGCCAAGGGACGGACCGGCCTTTCCTAATCGGCAATTCGCTGTCGCATGGCAGCCTGAAGCGGGCGACATCATCAGGCCGCGAGGTTGCGATCGATGCGAGCCATGCGCATGCCGATCCTGATGTTTGGCCTCCAACAGTCGGATATCAGGCACCGAAGGCCGAAGCTGCGAAGCAGGAGGGTTTCGCTGGAGTTGATTTTCGGGCTTTCCGCGCGGCAGACAGGGGTTTGCCCCGGCGCAGTCGGTTATTCGATCGCCTCTTTCAGAAGATCGTAACGCACCACGACCACGCTCAGGCTCCGGTAGAACTTGATCAGGTTGTTCCAGGGGCGGCCGATACGCGTCAGCCCGATCAGAGCAGCGACAACCGTACCGACATCGGTCTGTCCCTGCAGCACGAGCCAGCCACCGATCATCAGCGTCCCGGTGCTGCCAAGGGCTGTAAATGCATTCAACGCCGCCTTCGAGGAAAGTTTCAGGATGTGAGTTCGCCGCCTGTTCCGATAGATCTCGTCGAATGCTTCTCGAATGGCATTCTCCTGGCTCGTGGGATCCGCTGCGATCGTCTGATCGACGGCTCCCCGCAGAATTTCCACGCGCCGTCGCACGAGAAGGTTCACAGGCTTCTGAACGAGCCCCGCGATCAGGCCTTGCGGCAGAACGATCAAGGCGATGAACAGCCCCAGGACTGGCTCGTTCACCGTTATATAGACAAGAATGCTGAGCAGCATGCCGACCTCGACGAGGGGAGTGCTGATCGCTTCGCCGACGAAGAGCCCGACACTTTCGGCCTCGGCCGTCAGCATGCTGACGATCGTTCCATCCGCGTATCGAGCGGGCGATCCCATGCGACGGCTGTCGGTGTGATTGGCCAGGATCTTTCGCCGGACGTGACGGACGGCCGCCTCGCCGAGAACGGCAACGCGGTATTGAAGAAACAGTTTGAGGACAATGGTGAAGAGCGCCGCTGCCGCATATTGAGCGCCCAGCAACAGCATTTGGTTGAGCTGAATGCCATAGGTGAGTCCGTTGATGATCTTCTGCTGGAAGTACAACGGAGCCGCGGCGAGAAGGGCGATGGCAATCGACACAGCGATCAGTAGGATTTGCGTCCTGTAAGTGTTCTTCCAGATGGTCCCGTAGAATTTGTACAATCCCGTTGACGCGGACTCGGTGACAAAACTCGAATTGGGCACCGACATAGCTGTTCCCCATTCCCCGGTCCGGTCAACACCGGCATTTGCAATCCTTGATATTGCCGGATGCCGTTACACTTATCCACGGCAGGTCGATACGAATCTGGTTTCAGCAGAGGTGCGCCATGCCGGACGATGTGACTGACAAGCCCGTCCTTGCGATCAAGAAGCTCGGTGGGCTTCTCCTTCTCATCTTTGGCATCGTGGTGGCATTGCTGGCCTACAGCAACGGCTCGACCGGTCTCAGCATCGTCGGAATCCTCATGGCCGCGGTCGGCGTTGTCATGCTGGTGCTCAAGGTCGTTCGACGCAATCAAGACAGCCAGTTCTGAGCGCTCCCGCTCAGGGAGACGAGCCAAACGAGTCGTTCCGAGAGCTGATTCCACTTCCGTGGAATCGGCTCTCTTCTTTGCTTTGCCGCATTTTTCGGCGAAACGGATCCACTTCGCCGAAAAATGCTCTAGGCCGGCAATGCATTCTTGAACATCTTTCCGTCCTTCATGATGACCATGAGGGTCTTTCCCGGATTGGCGACAAGCGCGATGTCGTCGAGGGGATTGCCGTCGATCACCAGCAGATCGGCGAAAGCCCCTTCCTCGATGACCCCGAGCTTTCCCGGATACGGGTTGCGCGGTCCGGACATCGCCAACAGCTCGCCGTTGCCGGATGTCGCCATCGCCAGGATATCGGCATTGTCGTACCAGCGCGTCAGATGGGTCAGCATGATGCCTTGCCGCTCCGCGATCACACGGGAGAACAGCAGGTCCGATCCGAAGGCGGTCTTGATCTTGTGAGCCTTCGCGAGCGTGTAGACCGTGTCGGTGCCGGCGATCACCTGCAGCAGGTTCGTCCGGCTCTGCCCGGTCAGAGGAGATGTATCCTCATCACTGACAAAGGGCTGCGTGCTGAGCCATGCGCCGTTGTCCGCCATGAGTTTGGCGGTCGCCTCATCCATCAGATGCCCATGCTCGATGCATTGCGCGCCTGCGGCGAGAGCCCGCCGGATCGCGGCAGCCGAATAGGCATGCACCGCGGCATAGGTGCTTCTGTCCGCCGCCGCCTGGACGCCTGCGCGGAGCTCGGGCTCGCTGAAGGTCAGCATGTCCAGCGTGGTGCGCGGCGATGACACGCCTCCGCCGCCGACGAGCTTGATCTGCGAGGCACCCTGAAACAGCTGTTCGCGGACGCGCAGGCGAACCTCGTCGGCACTGTCGGCAATGTTCGCGCCGCCCGTCTTTTCCATGAAGCTCAGAGGGCCTCCGGGGCTCCTCGGCAGATCGGACAGGGAGCGCAGATCTCCGTGGCCGCCGGTGGTCGTGATCATGGCACCCGATGGATAGATGCGCGGGCCCGTGACCAATCCGTCGTCGATCGCCTGCTTCAACGCGAAGGATGGGCCGCCGAGATCCCGGATCGTCGTGAAGCCGCGCATCAGCGTCCGCTCTGCCTCCGCGCTCGCCGCGAGGAAGATGTATCCGATGTCAGCCGTCAACAGAGCGGCGACCGGAAGTGCCGCGAAGATCGCATGCCAATGCGCATCGATGAGGCCCGGCATCAGAACCCGTCCGCCGCAATCGACCACCTGTGCGCCGTCCGGTGGTGAAGGATCGCCGCTGACGATCTGCTTGATGCGATTGCCCTCGACGAGGAGGCGAAGCCCCCCACGCAGAGATTTCGATCTGCCGTCGAACAGCCGGAAATTTGCGAACACGATCGGGCGGGGCGACGTAGGTTGCGCGCGTGCCGGGCGAGCGAGCCCGAGCGATGCCAGAGACGCGCCTGCACCGGCGATGAACCCGCGCCGGGAAAGGTCCCTGTCGATACGATGCGCGGCGGCCCGGAGCTGCGGCTGACAACAATGACAGCTCAGGGAACCGGAAAGGCCAACTTGATCTGCAGGCTCACAGGCAAACATGGGCGCCTCGCATCATTCGGAGGGGATCTCTCCCGGACGGTAGTTCGGAAGCCGGCTCGCCGGCAGGATCGTGAGCAGGGCAAGACCCGCCATGACAAGAAGACCGATCTTGAGAGCCTGGAGCCGCGCCTCGGTGTTGACACGCAGCGCCTCTGCCTTCTGCTCCGGTGTCGCGCTGGTCCTGGCAATCACGCTCTCGAGCTGGTCGTTGCTGATGAAGGTGACATTGTCGAGATTCACCTGCGACTGGATCTCGGGCGGCAGCAGCGGGCTCTCGGCGACACGCCGCATGACGGCCGAACTGAGCAGACCGACAAGGAGTGCGCCGGCCACGGCAGTGCCGACCGCGGCGGCAAGATTGTTGGTGGTGCCGCGCAGGGAGCCGACGTCACCGGCGAGCTCCTTCGGCGAGGCCGTCACCAGCACGTTGAACAGCAGCGTGACGAGCGATCCTTGCCCGATGCCGAAGATCACGAGTCCCGCAAGCACCGGCACCGCGCTCCAATCGTTGCGCACGACGAAAGCGAGCCACAGCAGTGCCGCGGCGCAGAGCATGAAGCCGAAGCGGCCGATCTGTTGGGGCGTGAAGCGGTCGTAGAACCGGACGATGACCATCGCGGCGAAGAAAACCGTCAGGTTGAAGGGCAGCATCGCAACCGCCGTCGCGAGCGGCGAGCGTCCCTGCACGATCTGGATGTAGAGCGGCACCGAGAAATTGAGCGCCGCCTCGAGCGCGACGACCGAGAACATGGCATAGACGGCTGCGCGCTCCTGCGGGGATTCCAAGACCTGCAGCGCAAGCAACGGCGTCCGACCGCTGGCCTCGCGGCGGCGGGTCCACATCAGGAAGGCCTGTCCGAGCGACACGCCGATGACGATCATCACCGGTGCGGGCGACACGCCGAGCAGGTTGAACGGAGCATTGGGCCGCGCGAGCCCGAGGCCCCAGCCGTTCAGATTGTTGAAGCCGAAACTGATGAGGATGATGGCTCCGGCTGCAAGCACCACGCCGACGAGATCGATTCTCACCTCCGGGCGTCCATGGTCCGGCTTGAGGCGGTAGCTGAGTAGGAACACGAGGGCCGACAGCGCGATCAGGATGCCGAAGGCGGGCCGCCAGCCGATATTGGTGCCGAGAATGCCGCCGATCAGAAACGCCGCGACGCCTGCGCCTGCCCGCGCCGAGCCGAGGGCGCCCAAGGCGGTGGCCTGCTGGCTGCCGTGGTAATTCTCCGCGATCAGCGCAACCAGGGACGGCACGATCACGGCGCCGGCTGCACCGCACAGGGCCTGCGCCGTGATCATCACCGTCGCGTTCGGGCTGAACGTCATCAAGGTCTGCGCAAGGCCGAACACCACGACGGCGACGCGGAATACCCGCAACGCGCCGTAGCGCTGCACCAGCTTCGCGCCGAGCATGACGAAGCCGGCCACGAGCATGGAATAGGCCACGATTCCCGTGGCGACCGTGGTCGGCGGAACACCGAAGCTCTCGACCATTCCGCCCAGCGCAACCGGCAGGGATGCCACGTTGAAGGACATGATCACCTGGCCGAGCGCGATGGCGATCATGGGGACCCAGGACGCTCTCTCGTCCGTGTGCACGTGATTGACGCTCGTTGCGCCTGTCATGGGTGTCTCCGTGACGGATGGCGGGGCGCGTTCACGTCTGTGCCGCCGAGACGAGCAGATCGAGGCCGAGGCGCTGCGACAGGAATTGTGCCGCCAACTGCCCTTTGACACTGTTGCCGGCCTCGTCGAGCGGCGGTGCGAAGGTGCCGAGTCCGCCCTTGCCCGGGGAGACCGTGACGATGCCGCCGCCGATGCCGCTCTTGCCCGGCAGGCCGATCTCGTAGAGCCAGTCGCCGGAGGTTTCGTACATCCCTGCCGTGAGCATGACGGCAAGCGCGTAATGGCAGACGTCCGGACTGACCACCTGCTCGCGTGTGACCGGGTTGAAGCCGCCATCGGCGAGGGTCGCGCCCATGACCGCGAGATCTTTCGCGCTGACGTTCAACGAACATTGCCTGGTGTAGAGATCGACGGCCTCGGCGGGGTCGCAGTAGATGCGGCCGACGCTCTCGAGCATCCATGCGATGCTGCGGTTGCGGAAGTTCGTCTTTGAGGCCGAGGCATAGACCTCCTCGTTCAGCAGTAGCTCCCGCCCGGCGAAACGGGAGAGACCCTCATGGATGAAGCGCCACTTTGCATCGGTGTTCTCGCCGGGCGCGAGGCTCGTGGTCGCGATGGCGCCTGCATTCACCATCGGATTGGTGCGGCCGTCGGGATTGCGCTCGATGCCGGCGAGCGAGTTGAAAGCGTGCCCCGTCGCGTTCACGCCCAGCCTCTCTCTCGCGCCCGTCGCACCGATCAGGTCGCAGATCAGCGCGAAGATGAACGGCTTGGAGACGCTCATGATGGTGAATTCGTGCTCCGCATCGCCGACGGAGAAGACGCCGCCGTCGGCGCCTACGACACAGAGCCCGAAAAGGTCACGCGGCACGCGCGCGAGCGCCGGATAGACCTGGGAGACATGTCCCTGGTCGAGCGAACGGAAGCGCTCGTGCGCTTCGACCACGAGCCGCTTGATGTCGTCCGCCGGCGGCAGGCGCCCGGTGGAGACGAAGGAGGTTCCGGGTTTCACGATCGGGTTGAGCAAGTCCATGCCTCAGCTCCCTCTGGCAATCGCGGCACGGTCTCGGCGGCGTCGCAGCGCCTACCACCGGCCTCTGCGGCGAACCCAATGACCCGACGTCCAGACCCAACGTCCGCGGCGAGAACTCCAGACCCAGCGGCCAGGCACCCAGACGAAGCCGGGACGGTGTGGCGGGCGCCGCTCCCGCCGTCTCGGCGGGGGAGGGCCTCCTGGACGCGTGGGTCGCGGCGGACGGCTTTCGCGACGGGGTTGGGCATCCGCATTGGTTGATCCGACTGTGCCGAGCGGGATAGCCGCTGCCGCTCCGACCAGCCAGTTCAAGAGGATGCGTCGCGTGATCATGTCGATCTCCTTTTGCCGAGCGGCACGGCATCATCATGTCGGCTGGGCAGCCACCGCGCCTGCGGCTTCCATGCCGTCGCTTGGGCTAGGCGGATGAGCCTGCGCGAGAGCGGCCTGGAGCTTGGCTTCCTGCTCCGGCGACAGCGAGGAGCGGATAACGTGTCCCTTGAATCCTTTGAGCTCGGCGAGAACCTTTTCCGGCTGCGACTTGCGGATGAGCAGGAATAAGGCCGAGGTATCCGGCTTGAGGGTGTCGCCGATCGACTTGATGAAGTCGTCGTTGATACCATAGTCGATCATGCTTCCGGACAGAGCGCCAGAGCCGGCTCCGACCGCGCCGCCGATGGCGAGGCCGGCGATCGGATTGAGGAAGAGCAGGCCGATCAGGCTGCCCCACATCGCGCCGGACAGGCCGCCCGAGGTCGCACCGAGCTTCACCAGATTGACGCTCTGCTTGACGCGCACCGTGCCGTCCTGGGCACGGATGGCGACGACCGCGTCTTCGAGATCGATGAGATATTCCTTCTGCAGTCGCGTGAGCTCAGTCAGGACGCGATCCGCATCGGTCGGGTTGTCGAACCCGACGACCACCAATTCAGCCATGGGTTACACTCCTCAAGCATCGACATTGCTGCGCCTTGCGCGACGGTAAGGCTACCAATGGCCCTCATGCGGGACCATCAGGTGAAACCCTCATCCGGTGCGAAAAACTCCCCCATTGGCCTCAGGACTTCGCTCAGGCGGCCCGGGTCGGCAGCCAGCTCCTTGACAGGCGATGACATGAGGCGGAGCAATGATCGCTATGGATGCCAGCCTCGGAGCTAGGCCATGCCGATCGACTCACAGACGGTTAAGAGCGGCCTCCGAGGCGTGGACGACTCGGATGCTCAGGATCCGAACCGCCCGGCGTCGATGCATCGTTGCAAGTCTTTGCTGATCGACCCACGCCTCGGGGATGCGGAGGACGATGTCGCGAGCACCAAGAGCCGGTCGCTCGTCGCCATCGGCGGACGCCTTCTCGCAGAAATCAGTCTGCCGAAGCTTTTCGTCGCCTGGATCATGCTGATCGGCCTGCCCGCCATCCTGCTGGGGCTTGCGCCGCTGATCGTTCTGGGATGGGCGACCACGATGCCGGAAAGGGTCGCCGCGGCGCGCGCCGGATTCTGGTCGCTGCTGATCGCCGCCGGCCTCGTCGTCCTTGCCTGGTTCGGCGGCAGGCCCCTGCTGCGGATGGCCGAGCAAAGCTTCTGGTCTCTCAATGCTCTGGCCGTTCAGCCGATCTACGCGCTGTTTCGAGAGGGGTTGCGGCACATCGGCGTCAAGCTCGTCCCCGATCTCGGACCGCGTCGCCGCACGCAGCTTTACGCGGCAGCTGCTGTCGGCGGCGGCATATTGGCGAGCGCCCTGTCCGTCTGGTTCGTCACTATGGCCTGGCCCTTGTCGCGCTGGGTGGGCGATGCGACGGACCTGATGGCGCCGCTCCAGCTGATTGTCCCTGTCCTCGCAAATGCCGTCGTCATCGTTGGGTGCTACGTCACGATCGCCGCGCTCGTCTGGGCTTTTGCGGACGGTGCGATGGGGCGACCGGCGGATCTGATGGCATTCGACGAGATCCGCTCCGGAACCCGCACATGGCGCGTCGCGCATCTGTCCGATCTTCATATGGTCGGCGAACGTTACGGGTTCCGAATCGAAAGCGGGCGGACGGGGCCGCAAGGCAATGGGAGAGCGCATCGGGTCTTCGACAGGCTGGACACTATTCACGCCGAGCAGCCCCTGGATCTCATACTGATCACGGGCGACATGACGGATGCGGGACGCTCCGCGGAATGGGCCGAGTTCCTGGATGCCGTCGCAGCTCACCCAAGTCTCGCCGAGCGCGTTCTGATCCTGCCCGGAAATCATGATGTGAACGTCGTCGACCGTGCCAACCCGGCCCGGCTCGAACTGCCGACGAGCCCTGGAAAGCGGCTTCGCCAGTTGCGCACCCTGTCCGCCATCGAGGCTCTGCATGGCGACAAGGTTCTGTGCTTCGATTCTGAGACGGATCGCTTCGGCCCCTCCTTGACGGAGAGGCTGCGTCCTCATCGTGACGAGATCGAAGCCTTCGCGGATCGAGGAGGGATCCGGCTGTCGCATCGATTGGCTCAGGTCTGGGACGATGCCTTTCCAATGATCCTTCCGCCGTCGGCGGATGACGGACTCGGCATCGTGCTTCTCAACTCGAATGCGGAAGCGCATTTTTCCTTCACGAACGCCTTGGGCATGGTGTCCGTGCTTCAGGAGCAAGCTCTCAGGGCCGCCATGGAGCAATATCCGCGAGCCGGCTGGATCGTGGCGCTCCATCATCACCTGGTGGAGTATCCCACGCCGGCCAAAGCCTTCTCCGAGCGCATCGGGACGGCCCTCGTCAACGGTTCCTGGTTCGTGCGTCAGCTGCGTCCGAACGCCGGGCGATCGATCGTATTTCACGGCCACCGGCACACCGAATGGATCGGGCAATGCGGCGGCGTCCGCATCGTCTCGGCTTCCTCTCCGGTGATGGATAGAGCAGAGAACGGCCAGGTTTCGTTCTTCGTCCATCGTCTCGCGCTGGACGGCGGCCAGATGCAGCTCGCCGCACCGGAGCGGGTGATGGTCAGCCTTCGGAACGGGCAGGAGCGGGCAGATCAGCCTCATCAGGCGGACCGAACTGAACCGCCAGCCAGCGGGTCGCCGGATCCTGAGCACAGAAGGTGAGGATCGCGATCGTGATCGGCAGCCCGATGAAGGTGCCCGGAAGGCCCCAGAGGAATGTCCAGAGGAAGATAGAGAACAGGACGACGAAGGGAGACATCGCCAGAACGCTGCCGGAGAGGCGTGGTTCGATATAGCTCCCAACCACGAACTGAATCACGTTGAGGCAGGCGAAAAGTACGATGACGGCCTGCCAGGTTTCGAACTGGACCATCGCCAGCAATGTCGGAAACAGGGTCGCGATGAACGGGCCTATGAACGGAATATAGTTCAGAGTGAAGGCGATCACGCCCCATTCCTCAGCAAGCGGCAGCCCGAAGAGCATCGCAAAGGCCCAGACGAGCGCACCGGTCAGAACGCTCATCTGGGTCCGCACGATCATGTATCGCCTGATCTTGAAGGCCGTTTCCGCGCTGCCGGCAAGCAGAATGCGTGCAGCGCGCGGGCTGGGAAGGGATCGGATCTTCCTGGCCGTTCCTTCGACCTCGAGCAGGCCGAGAATGACGTAGACGAGAACCACCAGCCAGAAACTCAAGGTCGTGTTCACCTGCCCGGTGAGCGTTTGCAGGAAGCTCACGATCCACCGGGCATTGAAATGGTCGGCCCAGAGGCTCGCCATCACGATTCCATGGTTCTCGAGCCAAAGCGTCATTTGGTTATACAGCGCTTGAAACTGGTTCAGATTGAAGATGATCCAACGCCCGACCCGGCCGAAGGCCCAGACGACGAGCGAGGCGAAGGCGCTGAAGGCAACCACGAGCACCAGGATGCTGATGGCCAGCGCAATGAGGCGCGGAACACGGGCCTGGAGGCGCGACTGCAGCGGCCAGATCATCGCAATGAGGAACAGTGAGAAAGCAACCGGCGCGACAACGGCCTTTGCGACGAAAACCGCTCCCAGCAGGCTGAGAATTACGAGGACGATCCAAGCCCATTGCACGGAGAGAAAGTCAGATGCTGCACGATGCGTTTCGTTCAAGGGAGCTTCAGGTCGATCCACGTCGTATCTCCCGGTTTCTTGAGCGTCGAAGACGCGGAACGATCTGCTCCTGATCATGGCACCGGGAGGATACGCCTTCGGCGACTACTGGAAGCTCGGACTGCCCCTGCTGATCTGGTTCTTCGTCTTATCGGTCTTCCTCGTGCCGCTGATCGGGCGCTTTTGACCGATGTCTCGACGGCAGACCGGCTCGCCGCCGTTCAACTCGTCCGCACTCTCCAGGCAAGATAGGCGATCGCCGCTCCGACGCTGATCAGATTGAGGCCAAGCAGAAATCCCAGAAGCCATTCGGATGTCACCGGCAGATTGGCCCAGAGCAGGAGGGACAGCAGGATGCCGACCATGCCGCTGCCCAGCACCCAGCCCCAATTTGGGAACGGCCGGATGGTCAAGGCGAAGACGATTTTCGAAATGCCTTCCATCATGAAGAAGACGATGAGGAGGAGCGTGATCGTCTGCATCCCCTGGGCAGGGTCGCGCAGGAACAGGAAGCCGATCAGCACGGCGAGGCAGATGGAGATGAGCTGCAGCCAGAAATGCGGCACGTGCCGCGCGCTGATCAGGCTGAGCGCCTGGACGAAGCCGCTGATCACCAGAAGCCAGCCGAGCAGAACGACGACGGCCGTTGAGGAAAATACGGGATAGACGATTGCCAGGAAACCGGCAGCGATCAGCAGCAGTCCCTCGATAAGATACCACAGCGAGTAACGCTTGACCGTGTCCCGCATCGCTTCACGAAACACTTCCGCTGCAGCATCCAACGATATCGCCATGGAACCCTCCCTCCGTCGCCGCCATCCGCCTTCAATATAATCCTCATTCGATCAAACTCATCGCGAAATAACGAATTGCTGGCGCATCGTGCGGTCATCGTCTATCGGGTCTAACCCCGAGCCGGGGTGAGGATTGTCACGAGGCCGACGGGGGATTCAGCCTGAACCCGGATCGGGATTTTGGTGATGTAGGGTAAAACCCGGTCATGCTCTGCTTATCGCCAACCGTTGGTATCCGGCCTTTACCCGCCAGAACGCGGACTTCACCGGATAGTCAAACGAGCGCGAACGCGAGAGGCTACGTCTCATTCTCGTCCCATAGCGGGCCAAGAATACGGAGTACGGGAGGAAGTGCGATGAGGAAGATCATGTCAGCCGTCGCGGCGGGTGCGTTGGTGCTTTCCATGACCGCTTGCAACACCTCGGGCGAACGCGCTGCCGGCGGCGCCGTCGTCGGCGGCCTCGCGGGTGCCGCCATCGGCGGAGCGGCCACGGGCCGGGGAAGCGGAGCGCTGGCGGGCGCTGCAGTCGGCGCAGCAGGCGGGGCTATCGTCGGTGCGGCGACCGCTCCGCGCAGTCCATGCCCCCGAGGCACCTTTCGGGATGCCGCCGGCAATATCTATTGCCGGTAACGGCATAGGTCCCACAGCCTGATCCGCGGGGCTGGATCGGATCCATTCCTCTGACAGAATGTTGTTCTGCAAAGGGGATCTGGAGAGCCGGTCGCGATGGAGATTGCATTCGCCTTTCGGGTCGATCCTACCGACGATTCCGAGCGACCCGGCGCCTATGCCGCTTTCCCTTATGACCGCGACCTCGTGCGGCGCTTTCGCGAGAGCTTCCCGCGGGCCCGCTGGCGTGGGGCGGAGCAGCGCTGGTTCGTGCCTGGAACGACCGCCGTGCGGCGGCTCGATGCCTGGATGGCTCAAGAACTGGATACGCTGGACCGCCACGCGGATGCAAAGGGTCGGGACGCGTTCGCCTTCGATCCTCTGGAAAGCCCCTACCTGACGGTGGCCGATGATCTCGAGGTGCGCACGCCCTATTCGCGCACCATCGTCGACCTGCTGCGCCAGATCCCCTGGGCGCACTGGGATCCCGAGAAGAGGGTCTGGCGCGTGCCGTTCCGATCCTATGAGGAGCTGAAGGCACGCTGGCCCGAGATCGAGGAGGCGGCGCGGCGCAACGAGCCTGAGGCCCGTAAGAAGCGGCGCGAGGAAGGAAAAGCCGTTGCGTCGGAGGAGGCGGGCCGCATCCAGGCCGAGCGCCGCCGCAGGCGCTATCCGGTGCCGGGAGACGATCTTCCGCCGCTCGGCTTTCCCCTGGCGACCTGGCAGTGGGGCGTCGTGGTGTTCGAGGAGATCGAGAGCGACGTCATCGACGATCCGTCGATGGTGGAAATCTATCCGCAGATCAAAGGGGACATGTCCCGCTACGTCTGGGCGCGATGGAGGATGCCGACGCTCTCCGAGATCTACCGCACCCGGCCCATTCGCAGCGACGCCGACCCCGCTCTTAGAGCTGCCAGGGGCTGGTGGTGGGCGAGCCGGGAAATCCTGCAGGAGAGGGCGCGCAAGCTGCGGGAGATCGAGCGGGCGCAGCGTTCGCGGCATGCGACCGGCAAGGCCTCCGCCGAAGCCTGAGCGGGCACAAAAATCCGGGCGCGCGGCCCGGATTTCGAAAGCTTTTGCGAGATTCTCTAGAACGGGATGTCGTCGTCGAAATCGCTGTGCCGGGAGGATCCAGCCGGCTCCGGCCTGCGCTCCATCGGGGAGGAGCGTCCGAAATCGCCGCCGCGGGCGATCTGGCCCGGCTCTTCGTCGCCGCCATACTCCGAGGCGCCGCCACCGCCGCGGCTGTCCAGGATCGTCAGCTCGCCGCGGAAGCGCTGCAGCACCACCTCGGTCGAGTACTTCTCGACCCCGCTCTGGTCCTGCCACTTGCGCGTCTGCAGCTGGCCCTCGATGTACACCTTCGAGCCCTTCTTCAGATACTGCTCCGCCACCCGGCCGAGATTCTCGTTGAAGATCACCACCGAGTGCCACTCGGTCTTCTCCTTGCGCTCGCCCGTGCCCTTGTCCTTCCAGGTCTCGGACGTCGCAATGCGCAGGTTCACCACAGGCTCCCCGTTCGACAGCCGTCGAACCTCCGGGTCGCGCCCGAGATTGCCCACCAGGATCACCTTGTTCACAGATCCAGCCATACGGCCTCTCCACTTCATCTCTCCTGAACGGCTGAGGCGTAATGGACGCCCACCATTTCCAGGTCGGTTGCACACTCCTGCCCATGGCGGGCATCACTTATTGTTCTATCTTTGTTCCATGTGAAACACAAGAGGCCAGGGGTCTTACGGAGGAGTGGCGGAGGCCTGGGCGATAGCCATGAAAAAGGGGAGCGGTTTCCCACTCCCCTTCGATCGATCCTCTCAAGGCCGGAAGGCTATTCAGCGGCCTGCAGATAGACCACCTTGGACTGCTCCCTCTGAACCTCGCGCAGGGTGCGCGCCATATAGGTGAGCTGCTCGATGGCCCTGTCGAGGTCGAGCTTGGCGCCGTCCTCGAGATCGTAGGCATCCCGTCCCCGGTAGAGCCGGTTGACCTGACTTTCCATCTCCGCGGTCGCCTCGCGGATGCGGCGGACGAGGTTGTCCGCAATCACATTGGCGTTGTCGTCGACAACGCAGAAACCGACATCGCTTGCGCGGACCTTAGCCATGGGTTGAAACCTCTTGTTGTTCTTCGTCTCAGGCAATCGCCCGCTCGGCCTGCAGCACATGTACGCCGAGCCGGCGGGCCAGAGAATGCTTCGTTACCGGCCCGATGCCCGGCAGCGTCGCGAGAAAGCGCAGCCGGTCGGCACTGGTCTTGTACGCGACGAACAGATCCTCGCGCTTATGCCAGATCGCATCGATGGCCGCGGCCTTGGCTGGATGGCGAAAGCCGACCCGGGCCGTCGAGCCGAAATCGAGGGCGCGCATGCAGCGCTCGAAGGTGCGCCGACCGATGGCCGGCGTCACGCTGGCATGGCAGATCGTCTCGATCACCTGCTGCGCAAACTCGTCCGCCGTTTCGGGAGCTATGCCCTCCACGTCGGGGAGAGCGTTCCGAAAGGTCTGCGCGCCGTGGCGCATCGTCTCCTCAAGGCCGAAATCCGGCATGATCCTCACCGTGTGGTCCAGGCCGCCTGAAGCAGCCGGGCAAGCGCGGTTCCGGTTTCACGAATCCGCTGCGGCGCCCGCCAGGGGAGGGCGGTTTCGCGCAGGAAACTCATGCGGTCGGAACGGTTACGCGGGTTCGTCGAAACTGGGCGCGCGCCGGATGCCGGGCGCATGCGCCGCACGTCATCCGAGCCTGGAAAACCTTGACCGTTCAAGGGTTTCGGCGCGGAGCGCGGTTCCATGGAGATGGGGTTTCCACGCATTGGATGCAAGGCACCCGGGATCACTGGGACCGTGCGATAAGCAGGCTCTGCGACACCCGGCCACGGCGAGATCTCCAAGCGGGCGACCTTCAGCGTCTGCGCAAGCTCTACACCGGTCGCCACTCCATAGAGCGACGCCGCGCGGGAAAAGGCCTCCGTGAAGGATTTCATCGCACACCAGCTCTTCTCGGCCATATGCAGCGGCCAAGCCCAAAGTCCGTCCTCGCGGCGCTGGCCAAGGCTGTCGCGCTCGATGAAATAGCCTGTACGCTTGTGCTCGAGCCCACTCTCGGTGACGAGCCAGTCTTCGTTCTCGAAAATCGGTCGCTCGTCGATCATGACGCTCATCGCGGATATCCTTTGCGGCTGTTCGGGCGCGGCTGCCCTAATGGCGTCACATCCAAGACGCATACAAAGGATGCGAACAAATCAAGAACATATCCTCAAAGCCCTCTGTGTCAAGCAAAGACGGCGTTTGAAGACTGTAATCTTGGAGTAACCGACACTATGTGGAGGGTCCGATGCCGGCATTGAAGAGATTGCCCTCGATCCGGTCCAAAAAGAGGCGAAGTCGTTGCGACGAAATACCGCTCGCGATAACTGAAGCTCGACCATTGCAACCCAGCGGATTCGCCACGCCATGACCAGCCCGACACGCCTCGAAACGGACCAGCTCCGCCGCCTCGAGGAGATGCGCAAAACCTTCGACAGGCTGCGCGCCGAGCGGATCCGCGCGGAAGGCGAAGTCGAACGTCTGGCGCGCGACCTCGAGGAGGCCCGTGCGCTGGCGCTGTCCGAATTGGGCACCGACGACGAAGGCCAGATCCAGGCGTTGATCGAGGACGCTCAGGCGAAGAACGCCAAGCGCGCCGAGGAATTCAGCCTGGCCCTGCGCGAGGTCGAAGCGCGTCTCAAGCAGCTCGGGGACGAGCGTTGATCGTGCAGACCATCGATCACGATGTGGCGCGGGCGGAAGCCTCGCTCGCCCGTCTCGAAGGACGGCGCGATGCCGTTGCAACCCGCGTCGCTGAGCTGACGCGCGACGTCGAGCTGGCGAAGGGGCGCCTTGCCGTCAAGGACGAGGTCGAGACCTTCATCGAGGCGGTGCATGGCAGCGCCAGCCGCCGCAGCCTGTCCGCCTTCGAAACGCTGCTGACGGCGCTCGTGCAGGAGGTTCTGCCGGGAGAGAAGCCTGTCGCGCTGGACCTGTCGACGGAGCGCGGTCTCGCTTCCCTCGATGTCTGCGTACGGCGCCCGGACGGCACCCTGGAAGACGTGCTGGAAGACAATGGCGGCGCGCTGACGAATGTGGTCGGCATGGCGCTGCGCCTGATCGCCGTCGTCAAGGCGGATGTCGCGCGCTTCCTCGCCCTCGACGAGGCGGATTGCTGGATCGCGCCGGACCGCGTTTCGTCCTTCTATCGGGTGCTGGAAGATGGCGCAGCGCGCCTCGGCGTGCAGTGTCTTGCGGTCTCTCACCACGACCTGTCGCAGTTCTCGGGCTCGTTTCACATCGCGCGCATCGTCGGCGAGCCGGCTTCGGGCGTCGATGTGCAATCCTCCGACACCAGCGCCGCGTGGGACGCTGCACAGCCGGGCCTGCGCTTCATCCGGCTCGTCAATGTGCAGGCCTATCAGGATGCGACGCTGCACCTGTCCCCTGGTGTGAATGCGCTGATCGGCCCGAACAACCGCGGCAAGTCCACCTTTATTCGCGCGCTGCGCGCCGTGTTCTACGGCGAAGCGCGAGACAGCCTCGTGCGCGCCGGCGCGAAGGCCGCCCTCGTCGAGATCGGCGTCGCCGGCAACAGAACCTTGCGCTTCACGCGCCAGCCGCGCCGCTCGCCGGTCAATATCTGGTCACTGCATGAAGCGGACGGCGCTGTCGTCGAGGAAGCCGGCATGCGCTACGAGACCGGCGGGCGCACAGTGCCCGATTGGGTCGCCGATCTCATTCGCATCCGCAAGGTCGAGGATCTCGACGTTCACATCGCGCATCAGAAGTTTCCGGTGTTCCTGCTTGGCGAAACGCCAGCCCGCCGGTCCGCCGTTCTGTCCATCGGGCAGGAAGCCGGCTATATCCGCGACATGCTCGTGATCCATCGGGAACGCTGCCGCCGGGACAGCGATCTTGTGCGCAACGGCGAGCGCGAGCTGATCGCTCTTAGCGAGACACTCGAAGGATTGCAGGCGCTCGACGGTCTCAAGGAGAAACTCTCCGCCCTCCGCTCCCGGTCGACGGATCTTAAGGGTGCGGCTGCGCATCTCGACAGGCTGCAGCGCAGTGCATCGCGCCTCGCCGATCTCGGCGGCCGGCTGCAGACCGCGAACGCGCGGGCTGCGATTACGGCCGCCTTGCCCGAGGCGGAGCAACTGGCGAACTTGACGCGGAATGTCGAGCGCTCACGGGAGCGCGAGCGCATCGGGCGGAGGGTAGTCGATCTCGGCCGCCACTTGGCGGGCAGCAAGGCGCGGCTTGCGGCATTGCAAAGCCTGCCGCAGGCCGTCCCGGTTCTTGAAAGCATGGCGCCCGCACAAAACATGTTGAAGCGCATCGAAGATCTTGGCAACGCGGCCGGGATCGCCCGAGGCCGCATCGCTGCGATCGATGAAGGCCTGACGGCGATCAAGGCTGAGATGGAGCGCTTCATCGCCGAGACGGGCGGGCTCTGCCCCACATGCGGTTCGCCGGTGAAGCCCGAGAACCTGCTCGATCACCATTCTCATTCTTCCCAATCCTTTGCGCCCGCGGAGCGGCTGACCGCATGATCCTGTCCGGAGACCGACTTCCCTCCATGGCGTGCAGCGGCATCCTCGTAATCGGGGATCCGCACGTGGGCTCCAGGCGTCCGGGCCGGCGCAAGGATGAGGTCTGGCCGCAGGCCGTGCTCGGCAAGCTGGAGGCTTGCGTTGCCATCGCCAACGAGCGGCAGCTCGCGGTCGTGATCCTGGGCGATCTCTTCGACCGACCGGTCGAGACCGATGTGGCGCTCAAGAACCAACTGATCCGCGTTTTGAAAGGCTTCCGCCATCGCCCCATCGTCAATGTCGGCAATCACGACATTCAGCACACGATGCTGACCGACGGTGACTCTCTGGCGCTCTTGGGGTTGTGCGATGTGGTGGATGTGGTTGCGACCTCCTCGCCCGTGACGGAGTTCGATATCGGCGGGCGACGCATCGGCGTCGGCATGACGCCTTACGGTCAGGCGATTCCGACCGATGCGCGCGGCTCATTCTCCGGCGCGGACCTCCAGGCCTGGTTCACCCATCACAACATCGCTTTCGACGGCGGCTATCCCGGCGCCGTGCCGCCCTTTGCCGTCGAGGGTTGCGACGTTCTCGTCAACGGGCACATCCACAAGACGCAGAAGTCGGTTCTGGCGGGGCGCACGCGCTGGATGAATCCCGGCACCATCACCCGGCAGTCCGTCGATCTCGTGGATCATGTGCCACGGGCCTGGATTCTTGACGGGAGCGGCGCATTGGAGCCGCAGGCCCTGCCGTTCGAGAGCAACGTTTTCGATCTGACTGGGCGAATAGTCGACGCCGCAGACGAGGCCGTCGTGGCGCGCGAGATCGAGAGCGCCTTCGTCACGCTGCTGCAGGCCGAATCCGCGACTGAGCTGAAGCGCAGCGGCGACGGATCGATCATCCGCGACGAGATCGAGGCGAAATTCGCGGAAGACGAGACCTCGGACGCCGTTCGCGCCATCGTGCGCTCGCTCCTCGGCGAAGCGGTGGAACGTCACGCGGCAGGATCTTAAAAGGCGAATGGATCGGAATAGGGCAGGCGGCGCCTTCGCACTTGCGTCTCCGGCAGGATCGGGCGGCTGATATCGACCGCGATCAGGCCTTCGCAGGCAAGCGCCAGAACGGCGGCCACGCCGTCCTGCGTGTTCATCACGGCGCCGGCGCAATCCACCAGTCGCATGGCGCCGACCTCGTCGAGCTGATGCAGGATGCGCACCCGGTCGCCGGCGCTCACCGGCGTGCGCCGGCAGGCCATGATCAGGCGCGTGGTGGTGAAGCGCGGCTCGGCCCGGATGCTTGCGGCCGTCTCGATCAGGAACGGGCGTCCGTCGACAGCCGCGATGCCGTGGATCGCCGCGGCGCGAAGCGGATGAGTCAGGAGATCGTCGTCGCTCATCACGTCGATCAGGCAGGAGGCACCGTCGCGCACGATCTCGAAATCGGCGACGTGCTCGATCGTCTCGTCGCCGATCGCGAAACGGGCCGGATCGGCGGGCGCGCGAAGGGACTCGATCTCCGCATCGAGCTCGCAGAGAGCGAGGAAATCGGCGATGAGCGCATTGCGCGTGAGCGGCGTCGAGGGGCGCTTCGCCGTCCGGCGGGAGCCCGTGCGGCGGGCAGGGCGCCGATCCGACAGGTCGAGGAGCGCTTGCGCGGACATCAGGTCCTCCGGCTTGGCTTTACAGATATCGGGTAAAAGGCCGGAGTTCCGGCAAGAGGATAGCCCGACGGCGAATGAGAACATATATAGAACATATAGCCGTCGGTCAAATTTCGGTCCCGGTACGTGGAGAGAAGCGTGGCCGTTTGCTTATGGCCCTGCTTCGGAAGCGTTGAGACAAAACAACGCATCGATTAAGTCATTGAAGAACATGCGTTTATGTCCCTCACACTGAGGCCGGAAAATGGACGGGACTCGTTGAATTTGCTATAGAACAAAGAACGAACATGCCAGCCCGAATCGGGCCTGAGAAGAGCGTGAAACCGAAACGCGGGCTCCTGTGAAAGTTAGGATCGAGGATGAATACGACGGACAAGAAAATTTCCGAGGTGCTTGCCAAGTTCGGCGAGCCGATGGCCGGGAACGTCTGGCGCGTCCAGGGCACGGCGGTCATCTATCACAAGACACTCGAGCGCATCGCAGCCCAGGCGAATGTCGCCTTCGATGAGCCGAAGATCATCCGTGCCGAGCGCGACGAGGCCGTCATTCAGGTCACGGGCCGCATGGGCGAGCGCGTGGAATGGTCGATCGGCGAGGCGCTGATCGGCGTGAACTACCGCGTCTCCGGCAAGCAGGCGGCTTATGTCTATGCCATGGCCGAGAAGCGCGCCAAGGACCGGGTGATCCTCAAGCTCATCGAGCTGCACGGCTATGTCTATTCCGAGGAAGAGGCCGACGAGTTCAAACAGGGCCGGCCCGGCTTCACCGACCCGCAGGTCGAGATCGAGAAGACCGAGCCGCAGAAAGGCAAGGTTGAAGCAACAGCCGGCGACGGCAAGGTCGAGGACGATCTGAAGACGAAGATCAAGAAGGCGAAGAACATCAACGCCGTCACGGACCTCATGCTGCATGCCGACACGCAGAAGCTGCTGGCCGATCTGCCCGAGGGCATCCGCGACGAGATCCGCGACTTTGCCAAAGCGCGCCTCGTCGAGCTCGGCTGGCCGACCAAGAAGGCGGCCTGAATTTCGCTTCGATTGTGGGCGAGACGGTATCAACTGTCTCGCCCTTTTCTATTCCTCATAGTGCCTTGGCGCTCATGGTCTTGCTCTGATCGATGCCGACATCATCCGCCTTGGCCGCTTCCGATCAGGAGGCGCTGTCCCTTGCCGAGCATCTCGTCGGCTCGATCGAGCGGGTGACGTTCCACAATGATGAAACCGGCTTCTGCGTGCTGCGCGTCAAGGCGCGCGGGCATCGCAAGCCCGTGACCGTCGTCGGCCATGCACCGTCTGTCGCCATCGGCGAAGTCGTCGAGGCAAGTGGCGAATGGCTGCATGACCGCAATCACGGCATCCAATTTCGCGCAGGACGGCTGAAGACTTCGACGCCGACGACGGCGGAAGACCTGCAGCGCTTCCTCGGCTCCGGCCTCCTGAAAGGCGTCGGCCCCTCCGTCGCACGGCGGCTGATCGAGGCCTTCGGACCGCGCGTTCTCGATGTCATTGAAACAAAACCGCATGAGCTCACGCAGGTGCACGGCATCGGCATGGCGAAGGCGCTCGGGATCGGCGAGGCCTGGGCAGAGCACCGCGCCCTGAAGGACATCGCCACCTTCCTGAATGCGCATGGGATCGGCGGTTTCCTGCTCACGCGCATCTACCGGGCTTATGGCGTCGGCGCCATCGACATCGTCTCGGCCAATCCCTATCGGCTCGCCCTCGATATTCCGGGATTCGAATTCTCCCTCGCCGATCAGGTGGCGATGCAGCTCACGATCGATCCGACGGCGGAAATGCGGCTGCAGGCTGGGCTGATCGATGTGCTGTCGGAAGCGGTGAAGGAGGGCCATTCCGGCATGCAGGCCGAGGATCTCCTGCGCCAGGCAAGCGTCCTGCTCGACGTTCCCAGGGTGCAGCTCGCGCCGGTGCTCGACGCGCAATGCGCCTCTGGCCAGCTCATGTCCGATGAGCACGACGGACGCCGCTGCATCTTCCTGAAGAGCCTCTACGGCGCAGAGATTTTCATTGCGCAGCGCCTGAAGGAGATCGCTCAGGGCTTCCACCCGTGGCGCGGTCTCGACACGGCGCAGGTCATCGCCGAGGCCGAGGCAGCCATCGGCGTGACTTATTCGGCAAGCCAGCGTGAGGCGCTTTCTGTCTCGTGCCGCGCGAAGGTGCTCGTCGTCACCGGCGGTCCCGGTGTCGGCAAGACGACATTGATCAGAAGCCTGACGCATCTCTGCGCGAAGCACGAGCTGCGCGTCGCCTTATGCGCACCGACTGGGCGGGCGGCGAAGCGTCTCAGCGAGAGCACCGGCTTTCCTGCCAGGACCGTGCATCGGCTTCTGGAAGCGTCGGAGGGCGGTTTTCGGCGCAACGCCAAGACACCGCTCGATTGCAACCTCCTGGTCGTGGACGAAGCCTCGATGCTCGACATCCGCCTCACGGCGGCGCTGCTGCGCGCCCTGCCGGATGAGGCATGCCTGCTTCTCGTCGGCGATGTCGATCAGCTCCCCTCCATCGGCCCTGGGCAGATCCTGTCCGACGTCATCGCGTCCAATGCTGTTCCCGTCGTGCATCTGAAGGAGGTTTTCCGACAGGAGCGGGAAAGCAGCATCCTCACCGTCGCGCATGCCGTCAATCGCGGTCTCGTGCCCGATCTGGCGCACAAGCCGGATTCCGATTTCTACTTCGTCGAAGCCGACACGCCGGCCGATGCGATGGCCAAGATCACGATCCTGATCCGCGACCGCATTCCGCGAAAATTCGGCTTCGATCCCGTGCGCGACGTGCAGGTGCTGTGCCCCATGAATCGCGGGCGTCTCGGCACGCATCTCCTGAACGGCGAATTGCAGCAGATCTTCAATCCGCCGGGAGCCGACAGCCTGCATCGTGCCGGATGGATCTATGGTCCCGGCGACAAGGTCATGCAGGTGCGCAACGATTACGAACGGGACGTCTACAACGGCGAGGTCGGGATCGTGCGCGAGGTGAGGCGCGACCATGGCGAGCTCACCGTGGCCTTCGACGAGAGGCGGGTGGTCTACACGCTGAGGGAACTCGACGAACTGGCGCTTGCCTATGCCGTGACGATCCACAAGGCGCAAGGGTCGGAATATCCCGCCGTGATCGTCCCGATCGCCGCCCAGCAGGCCTCCATGCTGCGGCGCAAGCTGCTCTATACGGCCGTGACGCGGGCAAGTCGTCTCGTGATCGTTGTCGGAAGCCGGACGGCTTTGGCCCAGGCCGTGGCCCGCGAGGACGAGCCCAGGCTGACGCGGCTGCGGACCTGGCTTGCGGCCTGATCCCTTTCGCTCGGATCCGGAGCCATCTATAGTCGTTATCGAGCATAGCCTTTGAGCATCAGGAATGAGCGTCGAAGCGGAGCAGATAGATCAGCAGGAGCGGCGGGCTCGCGTAAGCCTCATCGCCGGCGCCGTGCTGTGCCTCGTCGCCTCCGGCGGCCTGCTCTGGTGGCACTATGGCGGTGCGATCTTCAACGACCTTGTGCTGACGACCCTCGCCTGGTGCTTCTAGAGCATTGTTCGGCGACGTGGGTCCGGTTCGCCGAAAAAAATGCGGAAAAGCAAAGAAGAGAGCCGATTCCACGGAAGCGGAAGCGGCTCTAAATCGTGCCGCTGCGCGAGGTCCGGGCATGACCGTGGCTGGTCTTGTTCCATCGGAAGGTCGCCGTCGCCAATTCCCATAATCCCCGCCAGGCCGCGATGCTGACGAGCCCGTAATAGAACGGGAGCAGGGGCATCCAGGGGAGGAGCCGCCAGAGGCGGCGTCGATGCAGGGCGACTAGCGCCGGAATGAAGATCGATGCCGCGCCGCATACCGAAAGTGTGAGAATGTAGGTGAACCCGATCCGCTCCTGCTGCGATGTGGGGAACCAGGTCGTATCGGATAGCCACCAGATCAGGGTCAGTCCCGAAAAGAGAGGGTAGACCAGAGCGCTGAGGACGATGCCCCAGGTCAGCACGAGAGCGCCGCAGAAGCGCCAGACACCCAATTGCCGGAACAGGGTCCATGGCTTGCGCGAATGGCTCGTGGCGGTTTGCACAAAGCCCTTCATCCACCGGGTCCGCTGCCGCATCCAGGCTCCTAACGTGACGGGAGCTTCCTCGAGGGTAGAGGAGGAAAGGTCTCGGACTCCGTAGCCGAGACGCGCCAGGCGAATGCCCAGATCGGCGTCCTCCGTGACGTTCCAGGCATCCCATCCGTGGATGTCCTTCAGGACGGAGGTGCGGAAATGATTCGACGTGCCGCCCAGGGGAAGCGGGCTGCCGATCTCCGCAAGGCCCGGATTGAACGCATCGAACAGGGCCGCATACTCGATGGTGAAAAGCCGCGTGAGCCAGGAATCGTCGGTATTGTCGATGGTCAGTCGGGCCTGAAGACAGGCGACGTGGCGCGGAAGCTTGGCGAACCTGTCGACGGCGAGACGCAGCTGGCCCCGATCGGGCACGTCTTCCGCGTCGTAGACGACAGTATAGCGGCCCCGCGCGAGCGGCAGGGCGACGTTGAGCGCCCGCGGCTTCGTGCGGGGCGAGCCTCGCGGCGCAATCACGATTTCCATATTGCCGGGCAGGACGATGTCTCGCAGAGCGTCCCATGTCTCCCGGTCGTCGGCTTCGAGCACGAGCTTGATGTCGAGTTTTGCCTCAGGATAATCGAGCTGCGACAGGGCCTGGATGAGGCGGGCAACGACGCGCCTTTCCCGGTAGAGCGCCGCGATGATCGTATAAACCGGAAGATCCGCATCGCTGGCGCGCAGCGGTCGAGCAGCCGGCTCGACGGGATTGCTCACGAGCGTTGCCGCGATCCGCAGGACGACCATGCCGAAGAACAGCGGGCTCAGGGCAACGCCGAGCACGGCCAGAGTCCGTTCCGGGAGCAGCGCGCCGAAGAAGACAAGTCCGGTGAGGGTGATGAACAGGATGGCGAGCTGGCCATAGCCGACATCGGTCGCCAGATCCGGCATCGCCTCGCGGAGATCGTAGGCTGCCCGATCGGCAATGGACCCCGCCTTCGTCCGGAACACGGCCTGCCGCAAGCCGCTCGGGGTCGTGATGGCAAGCGGCCATGCCTGTCGAGTGGTGAGGAGACGGATGAGACTGCCACCCCGAGGAGTAGCGACGAAACCACCTCCCGGACCGGCCAGCGGCGCGAGCCCGGCCAGGAGGCTGTAGGGGTAGCGGGCTTCCCGCGAGATGTGCGGGCGGGCGAGAAAGGGCACCTTCAGTTCGGCGGCGAGAGCCCGATAGAACTCGGTTTCCCCGATCAAGCCATGCTTCAGCAGGGCTTCGTCCGCCGTAACGCCGGCGAGAGTCGCGAGGAAAGCGGCCTGGTGCAGGATCTCGGGCGAATAGCCGTGATCGGCCAGGAAGCCGATCTCTATCGGCAGCGCGGTTGACTGTGGCCGCCTCTCCGCTAGACCCTCCGTCATGAGCAGAGGGCGCTTTCAGTCGGCGTTCTTGATGGATGCCTGGCTGCGTTCAAGAGAATGTCGGTTTATGCTTCGAGATATCGTTACATTGGTTGCGCGCTTCCCCTCCAAGATCAAGTCCCTCCGGCTCATCGCGGCCATTGGGGGATTGCTGCTGTCGGGCGCTGCGCAGGCACAGAGCGTGACGATCCCGAATTTCTGGGACCCCAGGGCGCAGCTCGACCGGCCGGAGATTCCGGCGACGCGCACGATCCGCTTCCTCGTTGATGACGATTTCCCCCCGCTTCATTTCCCGGGGCTGGACGGCAATCCGACCGGGCTGTCGGTGGAACTGGCCCGCGCGGCCTGCGAGCGCCTGAGCCTTACCTGCACCATCCAGGTCCGCCGCTTCGACATGCTGCTCGACGCCCTGAACAATCGGGAGGGGGACGTGGTGGCGGCTGCCATTCCCGTCTCGGCGGATTTGCGGCGTCGCTTCGCCGTGACGGCACCTTATTTCAGGATCCCCGCCCGCTTCGCCGTGCGCAAGGATCGCAACCAGCCGGCCCCTGAGGCCAAAGCCCTGCAGGGCAAGACCATCGGCGTCGTCGGCGGAACGGCCCATGAGGCCTTCGCGAAGGCGTTCATGACGGGTGGGACGCTCAAGCCCTATCCGGAACTCGCTGCCGCCCAGAGCGCCCTGAAGGCCGGCGAGGTCGACTATCTCTTCGCCGATGGCCTCAGCCTTGCCCTCTGGATCGGCGGCGAGGATGCCGGGGGCTGCTGCGATTTCTCCGGCGGTCCCTATCTGGAGAGCCGTTTCTTCGGCGAGGGCATCGGCTTCATCACCCGCACCGACGACGAGGCCCTGCGCCGGGCGCTCGACTTCGCCCTGCAGCAGCTCTGGAAGGAGGGCAAATACGCCGAACTATATCTGCGCTTCTTCCCCACCAGCCCCTTCTAAGTCTCTCTTGCTCAAGGGAAGGCAGGTTTACCGCATTGACCCTAAGGGGTCTGGTCCCTAGTGTGCCGCGCTTCTGGAAGCACTTTTCCTGCAAGCACTAGGCCCATGTCTCGACCCCTGACCCTCGATCCTGCCCTGATTGAAGCCGCCCAGACTGCCAATGCCTGGCCTTTCGAGGAGGCGCGCAAGCTCGTCGAGCGGCTCAAACGGACCGGCAAGAAGGAGGCTCTCTTCGAGACGGGCTACGGCCCCTCGGGCCTGCCGCATATCGGCACCTTCGGCGAGGTCGCCCGCACCAGCATGGTGCGCCATGCCTTCCGGGTGCTGACCGGCGACACCATCCCGACGCGGCTTATCGCCTTCTCGGACGACATGGACGGCCTGCGCAAGGTGCCGGACAACGTTCCGAACAAGGAGCTGGTGGCCTCGGCGCTCGGCAAGCCGCTGACCCAGGTGCCGGATCCGTTCGGCACGCATGAGAGCTTCGCCCATCACAACAATGCGCGCCTGCGCGAATTCCTCGATGCCTTCGGCTTCGACTACGAGTTCCTGTCGGCGACCGAGTGCTACAAGGCGGGCCGCTTCGACAAGACCCTGCTCACCGTGCTCGAGCGCTACGACGCCGTGATGGCGATCATGCTGCCGTCCTTGCGCGAGGAGCGTCAGCAATCCTATTCGCCGTTCCTGCCGGTTCATCCAAAGACCGGCATCGTGATGCAGGTGCCAATCGACGAGCGCAAGCTCGACGCCGGCACGATCGTGTGGCGCGATCCCGATACGGGCGAGCGCTTCGAGACGCCGGTCACGGGCGGCCATGCCAAGCTGCAATGGAAGCCCGACTGGGCCATGCGCTGGGTGGCGCTCGGCGTCGATTACGAGATGGCCGGCAAGGATCTGATCGACAGCGTGAAGCTCTCAGGGGAGATCGCCAAGGCGCTCGGCGGCCTGCCGCCGGACGGGTTCAACTACGAACTGTTCCTCGACGACAAGGGCCAGAAGATCTCCAAGTCGAAGGGCAATGGCCTCACCATCGACGAGTGGCTGACCTATGGCACGCCAGACAGCCTGCGCCTGTTCATGTTCAGCAAGCCCCGCGAGGCGAAGAAGCTCTATTTCGACGTGATCCCGCGGCAGGTGGACGACTACCTGACCTTCCTGGAGAAATACCCGGCGCAGGACGCGAAGGCGCGGCTGATGAACCCGGTCTGGCATCTCCATGCCGGCGAGCCGCCGGCCCCGGAGCTGGTCTCGTCCGGCAGCGGCAATCAGCCCGGCACGACGATCTCCTTCTCCATGCTGCTCAATCTCGTCGCTGTGGCGAATTCGGAGGATCCCAGCGTGCTGTGGGGCTTCATTCGCCGCTACGCACCGGGTGTCTCGCCTGAAACGCATCCGCGTCTCGACAGCCTCGTGAAGCGCGCCGTGCGCTATTTCGAGGATTTCGTGAAGCCGCAGAAGACCTATCGCCTGGCTGACGACGTCGAGGCCGCTTCGCTGCGCCGGCTCGAGGAGGTTCTCGGATCCTTCGAAACCGGAGAGCGGCCCGCGACCGCGGAGGCGATCCAGGAAGAGATCTACAATGTCGGCCGCGCCGAGCCGCGCTATCAGGATCTCAAGGCCAAGGGCGCGACGCCCGAGAGGCCCGGCGTATCCATCGAGTGGTTCAACACGATCTATCAGGTGCTTCTGGGCGAGCCCCGCGGCCCGCGCTTCGGCTCGTTCACCGCTCTTTACGGGGTGACGGAGACGCGCGCGCTGATACGCAAGGCGCTCGACGGTGAACTCGTGCGCGAGCACGAGGCGTTCCTGAAGCAGCGCGAGGCCAACCGCGCGGCTTGAGAAGCGGCTATTGGCGTGCCCACATGATGCGGGC
Organism: Microvirga zambiensis WSM3693; assembly: GCF_016735695.1. Taxonomy (GTDB): domain Bacteria; phylum Pseudomonadota; class Alphaproteobacteria; order Rhizobiales; family Beijerinckiaceae; genus Microvirga; species Microvirga zambiensis. The sequence continues at coordinate 61,304 of NZ_JAERQD010000034.1, forward strand.
GGACCATGAGATCTCCTCTGCCGGGATCACGTGGTCTTCCTGATCCTTGGCGAGCGACATCATTTCGAGGGTCTTGGCCGAGCGGCGCCTGAGCTCCTGGGCCAGGATCTGCCCGCCCGTCGTGCACACGACGATGCGGTCGCCCTTGCGGGTGCTGGCGGTCGGCGAGACGATGAGAATGTCGCCGTCGCGATAGAGCGGGCCAAGGCCGTCGCCGGTGACCTCGAGGGCAAAGACCTTCTCCTGCCCGAAATCGGGGAACTCGATCTCGTCCCAGCCCGGCCCCTCGTTTGGCATGCCCTCCTCGTTGAACACCTTGCCCGATTTGGCCTCCTCCATGCCGATCAGAGGGATCATGGAGCGGCGGAGCGAACCGGACGGCTCGACGAGGCGGAGAAAATCCTCCAGGGTCGCACCGGTGGCCTTGAGGATCTTGGAGATCGACTCCGTGGAGGGCCATCGCTCCCGGCCCTCCGGGCTCACGCGCTTCGACTTGTTGAAGCTGGTTGCATCGAGACCGGCCTTGCGCGCCAGTCCGGATGCGGTCATGCCGTGCCGCGATGCCAAGGCATCGATAGCAGCCCAAACGCGCTCGTGAGATAACATCGTGCTGGCCTCGCAAAGAGCGAAACTCGATGAAATGGAACCTATGATTAGGAATTAAGTGTGGCCGAAAACGGCAACGAATACCAACAAACTCTTGAGACAATATGTCTAATCCGGGTTGCTCCGGACGTGACGCATCGATAATCGAGGTTTCATGCACGTTATTTATAAAATCTGCCCCGCTTTGCTCTGGCAAACCGCCGAAAAGGCGGGCTCTTTTGCGGGAGCACCCATCGACGTAAAGGATGGGTACCTCCATTTCTCCACAGAAAAACAGGTCCGCGAGACGGCGGAAAAGCACTTCGCAGGCCAGACCGATCTTCTGCTGATCGCCATCGACGCCGACTCGCTCGGCACCGCCTTGCGCTACGAGCCGTCACGCGGCGGCGACCTGTTTCCCCATCTCTATGCCCCGCTGCCTCTTTCGTCCGTTCTGTGGGTGAAGCCGCTTCCTCTCGGCACCGATGGCAGCCACATCTTTCCGGATCTCTCGCAATGATCGGCTCGCTCTTTTCCCTCGCCAAACCCGCCCTTCACGCACTCGATGCGGAAACGGCGCATCAGCTGACGATCCGTGCGCTGTCGCTGATGCCCATATCGACGGCACCTGCGGACGACGCGCGCCTCTCGGTCAATGTGTTCGACCGGCGCTTCCCCAATCCCGTCGGACTCGCTGCAGGCTTCGACAAGCAATGCGAGGTGCCGGATCAGCTTCTCGGCCTCGGCTTCGGCTTCGTCGAACTCGGCGGCGTCGTGCCGAAGCCGCAGGAGGGCAATCCCCGTCCGCGGGTGTTCCGGCTCGCGCGCGACGAAGCGGTGATCAACCGCTTCGGCCTCAACAGCGAGGGCCTCGATGCAGCGCGCCTGCGTCTCGTGAACCGCCGCGGCCGTCCGGGCATCGTCGGCGTCAACATCGGCGCCAACAAGGATTCGACGGATCGCATCGCCGATTACGTGCTCTGCATCGAGCGCCTGTGCGGGCTCGCCGATTTCCTGACCATCAACGTGTCGTCGCCGAACACGCCGGGCCTGCGCGACCTGCAGGGCGAGGCGTTCCTCGACGACCTGCTCGCGCGCAGCATCGATGCGCGCGACAAGGCGGATCACGGACGGCGCAAGACGATCATCCTGCTGAAGATCGCGCCGGACATTTCGCTCGACGCGCTCGATGCGATAGTCACCACGGCGCTGAGGCGTGGTGTCGACGGGCTTACCGTATCCAACACCACCATCGCCCGGCCCGACAACTTGCAGGAGAAGGAACTGGCTGCGGAAACCGGCGGGCTCTCGGGCAAGCCGTTGTTTGTCCCTTCGACGAGGATTCTTGCGGAAACCTTCCTGCGCGTGGAACGCCAGATCCCCCTCATCGGTGTGGGCGGTGTCGATTCAGCGGAGGCTGCCTGGGCCAAAACCCGCGCGGGGGCGAGCCTCGTTCAGCTCTATTCGGCGATGGTCTACAAGGGGCCAGGCCTCATCGGCGACATCAAGCGCGGACTCGTGCGGATTCTCGAAGCGGAAAAAACATCGCTCGCACAGGCCGTCGGTCGCGATGCCGTCGCAATCGCGCAGGGACGCTTCTAGAGCATTTTTCGGCGAAGTGGATCCGGTTCGCCGTCAAAAAATGCGGCAAAGCAAAGAGAAGAGCTGATTCCATGTCAGTGGAAACAGCTCTAAGGCGCGATGGAGGCGAATGTCTTCCTGGCCAGCCGCGGATAGAGCAGGAACTGGCCGAGGCCCCGCGCGCTCAGGAAAGCGAGAAGGGCGATCCACAGCGCCGTGTTGCCGAGGCTGCCCGCAGCGAGGAGGACGGTGCCGTACAGGGCGAGGGCGACGACCATGAGATCGCGCATGGACCGGGTCCAGGTCGCACCGGTATAGATGCCGTCGAAGGCGAAGGCAGCGGCGCCGAAGAGGGGCGTCAGCGCCGCGAAGACCAGATATTCCCGCGCATAGGAGCGCACCTCCGCATTCGTCGACACGAAGTCGATGAAGGCGCCGCCGCCGATCAGGAAGAGCCCTGAGACCGCCATGCCGAAGCCGAGGCTCCATCCAAGGCTCAAGTTGATTGCACGGCGGAAGCTGCGCTCGTCGCGGGCGCCGATGCTCTGGCCGCACAGGGTTTCGGCGGCGGTGGCAAAGCCGTCGAGAAAATACCCGCCGATCAGGAACATGTTGTAGAGCACTGCATTGGCGGCGAGCGTCACATCGCCCGACCGGGCACCCATCGCGCTGAAGATCGAGAAGGCGAGGATCAGCGCCACGTTGCGGATCATGATGTCCCGGTTCATGGCGAGCGTCTGCAGCATCGCCGCGCGGTTCATCACTTCACGCCACGTGACGGCGAGCGGGTTCGAGCCGAGACGACGCAGCACCACGATCCCGAGGCCGACGCCCAGAATTTCCGCCAGCGCCGTGCCGATGGCGGCGCCCGCGATGCTAAGATCGAAGCCGAGCACGAGCGCCATCGTCAGCACGATATTGGCCACGTTGATCGCCACCTGCAGCAGGAGGCCGAGATCGGTGCGGCCGCGCCCAAGGGTTGAACCCAGGATCACGTAATTCGCGAGCGTGAAGGGTGCCGCCCAGATGCGGATGAAGAAATAGGTCGCCAGCGCCTCGGTCACCGCCTGGCTCGCGCCGGCCATGGAAAAGGCGAGTTTTGCGATCGGCCATTGCAGCAGGATAAGCAGCAGGCCCGTCGCACCGGCCACCAGGAAGGCACGGGCCAGCGTCAGGTCGACTTCGTGCCGATTACCGGCGCCGGTCGCCTGCGCGGTCAGGCCGGCGGTCGCCATACGCAGCGATCCGAAACTCCAGAACACGAAGTCGAAGATCACGGCTCCGAGCGCCACCGCGCCCAGCAGATGCGCCTCGCCGAGCCGTCCGATCACCGTCGCATCGACGAGGCCGAGCAGCGGGGTCGTCACATGCGACAGGGTCATCGGCAGGGCAAGCATCAGCATGCGCCGATGGGAGATTTCGAGCCGCTGTCCAGGGAAGGAGCCGTCCATGATGATCCTTAGGAGAGGCTCAGCGCCGGCTGCCGAACAGGCGGGAAATCAGCCAGAGCGGCACGACGATGACCGCGCCGTAGACGGCCCAGAGCGCGACCTCGCGCACCGTCTCGAAGCTGAGATCCAGGACCGAGCTGATCCAGTTGAACAGCCCCTCGATCAGCCCGAACGGAGTGATGTCGAGGAAGGCCAGGAAGGCGCCGACGAGGAGGGACAGGAAGATCAGCTTCACCAGCACGGAGCCGGGAGAGCCGCCGAGAAAACGGTTCAGGTTGGACATATCCTCGATCTCGTCAGAAAGCGTAACTGGACCTGTGGCTTTGCGTGTGCTTCATCGCAGGCACCGGCGACGAACGCAACCTTCCAGAGTTTCGCATGATCGATCCTACCCTCTTCGACCCTGCCGCCGTCAGCAACGAGATCCGCGCTCAGAATGCCGATATCGTGGCGAAGCTCGCCGCTCTGCCGGATCCGATGTCGGTGCCTCCGGCCCTGGTGCGCGAGCGCCGCCGCCAAGGTCTGGGGCCCTTTCCCTTGATGCCCCTGAGCCCTCGGGCGCAGATCATGTCGATCGACGGTCCTGCCGGTCCCATCCCCTTGCGGATCATCGCGCCGGAGAACCCGCGCGGGGTCTATTTCCACATCCATGGCGGCGGCTGGACCTGGGGCACCGCCGACGAGCAGGACCCTTGGCTCGACCGTCTCGCGGAAAGGTGCAGGCTGGCGGTGGTGTCCGTCGAGTACCGCCTCGCCCCGGAAGATCCCTATCCGGCCGCGCCCGACGATTGTGAGGCGGCGGCCCTGTGGGTGATCCAGGAAATGGAGAGCCGCTTCGGCACCTCGCGCCTGTTCATCGGTGGCGAGTCGGCGGGCGCCCATCTCTCGGCGGTGACCATCCTGCGCCTGCGGGACCGGCACGGCCTCAACCCCTTCCGGGGCGCCAACCTCTTCGCCGGCTGCTACGACCTTACCCTCACGCCGAGCGTGCGGCACTGGGGGCCTGAGCGGCTGATCCTCAACACGAACGACGTGCGGGTTTTTGCCGAGAATTTCTGCGGCCATGTCCCCGATCGGCGCGATCCCGACCTGTCGCCGCTCTATGCCGATCTCAACGGCCTGCCGCCGGCCCTGTTCTCCGTCGGCACGCAAGACATGCTGCTCGACGACACGCTGTTCATGGCCTCGCGCTGGGCGGCGGCGGGCAACAAGGCCGATCTCGCAATCTGGCCCGGCGGCTGCCATGTGTTCATTCGCTTCGACAGCGCCATGAGCGAGCAGGCGCTGTCGCGGATCGACGGGTTTATCGCAGAGCTCTGAATTTCTACTGTATCGGGAAAATTCCATCCTCATCCTGGGGAGCCTGCGCAGCAGGCGTCTCGAAGGAGGCTCCAGTACTCTCTGGAGGCGCCCCGATCCTTCGAGACACCGCCTTCGGCGCTCCTCAGGATGAGGCTCAGGGGGTGCTTTCGCTACCTAATCGGCCCCGGCCGGGGAGGGGCGCTGGGTCATGCCGATCTTCGAGGCCGCGATGACGGCCTGGGTGCGGCTGTCGACGCCGAGCTTGTCGAGAATGGCCGAGACATGGGCCTTCACCGTGGCCTCGGAGACGCTGAGTTCGTAGGCGATCTGCTTGTTGAGCAGGCCCTCGGACAGCATGGTGAGCACGCGCACCTGCTGTGGGGTCAGGGTGCCGAGACGGCGCACGAGATCGGCGGTCTCCGCATCCTCGGCGGCGGAGAGATCCACATCCGGCGGGGTCCAGGTATCGCCGGCGAGAACCGCCTTGATGGCATCGCCGATGCTGTCGACGTCGACGGATTTCGGGATGAAGCCGGAGGCGCCGAAATCCATGGCCCGGCGGATCACGGTCGGCTCCTCGGTCGCGGACACGATCATCACGGGCAGTTCGGGATATTGGGCCCTGAGCGACATCAGGCCGGAAAAGCCCTGCACGCCCGGCATGGTCAGGTCGAGCAGGATCAGATCGACGTCCCGCTCCTGGGTGAGGGTGGCGTTCAGATCCTCCATGCCGCTCGCCTCGACCACCCGGGCCTGAGGCATGGTGGAGGCGATGGCCTGCCTCAGGGCGCCACGAAACAACGGATGGTCGTCGGCAATGATGATCGTGGTGGTCTGACTTTGCACGTGGGCCTACTCCCCCGAGACGCAACCATGATGCCTTAGCCGCTTCCCCGAGGAAATAGCAAGGCGGCATTCGAATGCCTTGGTTTTTCTAAGGGAAAGTATGGAGACAGAGCATCCAATCATGTGGATTACGCCCCGATCAGGTGAAAAATAAGATCGCGGGTCTGGGAGCCGTCCCGGTGCTCGACGAGGTAGATCCCCTGCCAGGTACCGAGCACCAATTGGCCCTCGACCACCGGAATGCTCAAGGTCACGTCGGTGAGCATCGTCCGGATATGGGCCGGCATATCGTCCGGGCCCTCCGTGGAATGGACATAATCCGCCTCCCGCGGCGCCAGGCGGTCGAGGGCGGTCAGCAGGTCCCGGCGCACATCCGGATCGGCGTTCTCCTGGATCGTCAGGGAGGCCGAGGTGTGGCGGCAGAACACGGTCAGCAGTCCGTTCAGGATGCCGGTGCCGAACACCCAGCGCGAGACGGCGTCCGTGATCTCGGTGAAGCCCTGACCCTCGGTTTCGATCACGAGCCGGCCGTTCACCTGCTGCGTCACGCTTCCCTCGGAGAGGGTTTCCACATTCAGCATCGTCACGCCTCGTTTGCCTCTCTGTCCTTCAGAGGATGGATCTCCTTCTCGCCGCGCTCCAGGATCTTTTCCAGGGTCTCGATCCGGTCGGCCTCCGCCGCCGGCTTGTCCCAGCGGATGCGGCTGATGCGGGGAAAACGCATGGCGACGCCGGATTTGTGCCGCGTCGAGCGCTGCAGGCCTTCGAAGGCGACCTCCAGCACGAGGCCGCGATCCTTGCCGTATTCCACCTCCCGCACAGGCCCGAAGCGTTTGACCGTGTGGTTGCGGACATAGCGGTCGAGCTTCAGGAGCTCCTCGTCGGTGAAGCCGTGATAGGCCTTGCCGACCGGCACCAGCTCCTCGCCGTCCGGGCCGTCGCGCCAGACGCCGAAGGTGTAGTCGGAATAGAAGGACGAGCGCTTTCCGTGGCCACGCTGGCCGTACATCATCACGGCGTCGACGAGGTAGGGGTCGCGCTTCCACTTGTACCAATAGCCCTTGGGCCGGCCGGGCAGGTAGGGGCTGCTCGCCCGCTTGATCATGCAGCCCTCGATGGCATCCGCATCCGGACCAGCACCGGCCGAGGCAGGGTCGCCTCGGGCGGCGGCGAGATCGTCCCAGGAGGCGAAGGGCACCATGGGCGAGAGGTCGATGCGCGGATCGTCGAGGCGGGTGACGAGGGCCTCGAGACGCTTGCGGCGCTCCGCGAAGGGCAGGGGACGCAGGTCTTCCTCGCCCTCGAACAGGATGTCGTAGACGCGTAGATGCGCCGGGAATTCCGCGATCAACTTCGGCGTCACCGCTTTCCGGTTCAGGCGCTGCTGCAGCACGTTGAAGCTCTGGACCCGGCCCTCGCGCACGATCAGAAGCTCGCCGTCGATCGCGCCCTCGAAATCGAGCGCCTCGACGAGGTCCGGGAAGGCGCGGGAGACATCCTCGCCGGTGCGGGAATAGATGCGCCGCACCGGGCGCCCGTCGCTGCCGTGACCGGAAGCGGCCTGGAGGCGAATGCCGTCCCATTTCCATTCGGCCAGGAAATCGGAGGCGTCGAGCTTGGCAAAGTCCTCGTCCTCCAGCGGATGCGAGAGCATGGAGGGCCGAAACGGCGCGGGATTGCCGGATTCCGGCCTCTCGCCTCGTCCCTCGACCCAGGCGAACAGATCCTCGTAAGGGGCTTCGAGCCCGTGCCAGATCAGCTCGACCTCGTCGGGCTCCATCCCGCCGAGCTGGGCGACGGCCGTCTTGGCAAGCCTGGCCGAGACGCCGACGCGCAATTCCCGTGTGACGAGCTTGATCAGCGCCCAGCGCCCGGTCTCGTCGAGGGCGTCCATCCACGCGGCGATCCGCGCCGGCAGGTCGCTCTTGCTCGTGGTCGCGAGGGTCTCGATGACCTCGGAGAGGGTCGGGACATGGGGCGGCGGGTTGTTGTGGCCCGGCCCGATCTCTCCTCCCTCTTGCGGGGAGGAGTTAGAGGTGGGAGTGGTTCGACCGGGTAAAGGGCTGCTTTCTGAGGCGCTGGCAGGACCGCTTGCGACAGCGTTGTCCGCCCCTCGTTCTTGCTTCCCGACCCCCACCCCTACCCCTCCCCGCAAGGGGGAGGGAGGCGCCACACTCTCATGCCCCGGCGCCGGCCAGATCAGCGCCACGGTCTCGGCCAGATCTCCCACGTAGTGATACGACATCCGAAACAACTCCGGATCGGTCCGCTCCTCGACCAGGCCACGGATCAGGCCGGGTTTCGCCTCCTTGAACATCAGCGCGCCGGTCATGGCGGCGAGCGCATAGCCGCGGTCGGGGTCCGGGGTGTGGCGAAAATAGTCCACGAGCAGGCGCAGCTTGGCGTTGCGGCGCGGCTCGTAGCCGAGGCGGTCGAGGAGGGCGGCGAAGCGGTTCACTGCATATCCTCCCCTTGAGGGGGAGGATCGGCTGAAGGCCGAGGTGGGGTGGCAGCGCGAACATCGGGAGGTCGAGTTTCCACCCCACCCCGCTCGCTCCGCTCGCGACCCTCCCCCTCGAGGGGAGGGTGGGCCGTCTCCTCCGCTTCGCCCTCGTCGCCGTAGCCCAGCATGTGCAGGGGCCGCGCCCTGATGCCGTGGGTGGTGCACCAATGGACGAGCGCGTCCTCCTGTCCGTGGGTGACCCAGACCTCGCCGGCACCGGTCTCAAGGATCGTGCGGCAGAGATCGTCCCAGTCGGAATGGTCGGAGATCACGAGCGGCAGCTCGACGCCTTTCTGCCGGGCTCGCGCCCGCACCCGCATCCAGCCGGAAGCGAAGCAGGTGACGGGGTCGGGAAAGCGCCGGGACCACAGGTCCTGGATCGAGGAGGGCGGGCAGATCACGATGGCGCCGGCGAGTTTCGAGCGCTCGGCGGCCACCACCTTCGGCGTGTCGCCCAAGGGGATGCCCTCCGACTTGTAGAGCTCGGTCAGGCGCTCCATGGCGCCGTGGAGATGGATGGGCTTGTCGTAGCCCTCCTCCCGCAGCAGCGCCATGACCCGCTGCGCCTTGCCCAGGGCATAGGCGCCGACGATATGGGCGCGCTCCGGAAACAGTTCGACGGAATCGAGAAGCTTCTTCACTTCCTGCCGCGTATCCGGGTGGCGGAAGACCGGCAGGCCGAAGGTCGCCTCGGTGATGAAGACGTCGCAGGGCACGACTTCATAAGGAAGGCAGGTCGGGTCCTCTGCGCGCTTGTAGTCGCCGGACACCACGATGCGGGTGCCGCCCGCCTCGATCGCGATCTGTGCCGAGCCGAGCACATGGCCGGCCGGAGAGAAGCGCACGCTCACGTCGCCGATGCGGACGGTTTCGCGCAGGGGCGCTTCCTGGGTCGAGCCCGCAAAATCCTCGCCGTAGCGCACGCCCATGATGCGAAGGGTTTCGCGCGTCGCCATGACGGAACGGTGGCCCGAGCGGGCATGGTCGGAATGGCCATGGGTGATCAGCGCCCGCTTCACCGGGCGGACCGGATCGATGTGGAAGTCGCCGAGGGGGCAATAGAGCCCTTGCGGGGTCTGGGTGAGGATGTCGGTGGAACGCAGCGCCATGGATCAGGGATATAGGGTTCGGTCGGGTGATGTCAGGTTGGGGAAGTGCTGCCGGCGACGGGAGTTCCCGTCGTCATCCCGGATGCTTCAGGCAATCCGGGATCGCTTTCAGAACGAGACGCCAGCACCTCGACATTGTCATCCCCGCGGCGGCGGGGATCCGGACCCACGCCGTCTCAGCATGAGACGATCCGCGTCGCGCATGGTCCTGCAGCGCCAGCGGTTATGGATCCCGGCTCGGCTGCGCCGTCCGGGATGACAGCGCCACGCTCCTCCCGGGATCACGCTTCCCTCGCCGTCATCTCACCCTGCGCCGTCATCATCCCCTCCACCGTCATGCCCGCCCCCTCGCCGTCATGCCCGGGCTTGTCCCGGGCACCCACGTCTT
>NZ_JAERQD010000035.1 GCF_016735695.1 Microvirga zambiensis WSM3693
GCCTCGTGATCACCAACAACGTGCTCGCCGGCGTCGGCAACGTGCACTACAGCACCTACGGCGCCAACACGGGCCTGGTCAATTCGACGATCGCGCCGAACTCGATTCACAGCAGCGCGGACGCCATCGCACGTCCGGTGCCCAATTCGACGCCTTCGTCGACGCCTGCTCCGACGCCGACCACCAGCCTGACGCCGGACGGAACCGATCAGCTGACGGGCACTGCCACCAATGACGTCCTTAAGGGCACTGCCGGTAACGACGTCATCAAGAGCGGCGCCGGCAACGACGTCATCAAGGGTGGTGCCGGAAACGACAAGATCTGGGGTGGCGCAGGAAATGACGTGATCTTCGGCGGTCACGGCAAGGACACGCTGACCGGCGGTACGGGTCATGACGTTTTCGTGTTCAATACCAAGCTCAAGAAGACTGCCAACACGGACAAGATCACCGATTTCAACGTGAAATACGATGCGATCTGGTTGGACAACGCAGTGTTCAAAAAGCTCGGCACGAAGGGTACCGAGTCGGATCCGGCCAAATTGAACAAGGGCTTCTTCACCGTCGGCTCTGCCGCGAAAGACAAGGACGACTACCTTGTCTACGACAACAAGAAGGGCGCGCTGTACTACGATGCGGACGGCTCCGGAGCGGGCAAGGCTGTGCAATTCGCTACTCTCTCCAAGAACCTGAAGTTGACGGCAGCCGATTTCTTCATCGTCTGAGCCGACATCATTCCCGATCAAGTGAAAGGAGCTGCCATCCGTATCAACTCGAACGGTGCGGCAGCCAATCATTTGACCCTGCATCCGACCCGCCAAAAACGGCAGGCCCGTGAGCGGCTAACGCTGCCCACGGGCCTGCCTGCATCTGCGCCCAATAGGGACGAGCTGAAGATCGAAGTTTTACATAAGTATTATATTCAGGGCATCAGGAAAAAAGACCGACAAAGGCCAAGTCATCGATGTTCGTGATCTTTCCGAATGTATTGTTCCGCGATGGGAAAGCTTTGTTCGCCTTCATCGTCCGAGGTATACCTCCCTCTAAAGAGCCGCATCCTGGATCTAGCTTTTCTTCGCAAGCCCGGTCATTGAGAGATGATGACCCAAGGCTGCCCCTACGGGTCACAACTTCGCGCCTTCCCTCGGGAGGCGCTTTCTTTTTGGTTCGACAGCCCGGCACAGGACCGCCCCGCGGGACGGGACGATTTGTCCGCCCTCCTCCCGGCTTTCGAGAAAACCCTCACGCCAGCTTCGCCGGATATTGAAAGCATTCTTCCGCCTTAGGGATTGCAAGCATGAGCCCCTGGACGCCCGAGCGCAGATCGAGACCGCGCCATTCCACCTATCTGGAAGGGCGGATCACCGGCAAGGACAGCGGGGCACCGCTCGACTGTACTGTCTGGGACCTGTCGGAGACGGGCGTAAGGCTCATCATCCCGGCCCCGGCCGACGTTCCTCTGAAATTCGAGCTCCAGATCCCGGCGGAAGACGCCCGGGCCATGGTTCAGCTGGTCTGGAACTCCGGAGCGCATTACGGCGCAAGGTTTATGGATTAGCGCATCGTGCAGACCCGGAGGGCCGCGTCAGCGAAAAGTGGACCCGGTTTTCACTGACGTGGCCCTCCGGGTCTGCGTTCAACGATGCGCTCTCCCAAGAGTGGAGCATCGGATTGGATCCCAAAAGTGGGTCCACTTTTGGGTCCGATGCTCTAGCCCTCGCTTTCGCAGGCGAGGCAATCTTTCCAAGACCCGGTGAACCGGATATTGGGCATGTTCCGTTGCGGAATATTCCTATAATTACATCTCGAGCGGGACGAGAGGGCCGATGAAGACCTACCGACTGTTCAACAAGCTCGGTCGCCCACGCAGTTACGCGGGTCGGATCCTGCTGATCTGCTTCGTCGGCACTCATATTCCTCTGATCGCGTTCGCATTCTGGATCCTTATTGCCAATCCGAACCTCGGCCGTGAGCACTGGAATGAACTGCTTGTGCTGCTGCTTGCGACCCTTGCCGGCACGGGACTGACCTTTTTCTTCGTCAATGGGATGCTGGCTCCCGTCCGTGTCGTGTCCAGAGCCCTCGGCGACTATCGCCAGAACAAGCAGATCCCGACCCTGCCCCGCGATCTTTCGGACGAGGCGGGCCATATGCTCGAGCAGGTTCAGGACGCGATCGAGGAGCTGGACCTGACCTTGACAAATCTCGCGAGAGCCGCGGAGACCGATCCCCTGACCGAGATCGGCAACCGGCGATGGCTCGTCAGCCGGGCGGAGGAGCAGATCGCCCGCGCGCAGCGGAACCAGACGCCGATTTGCGCCATCCTTTTCGATCTCGACCGCTTCAAGACCATCAATGACCAGCATGGCCATGCCAAAGGCGATGCAGTCCTGGTCGGCGTGGCAAGGTTCGTGAAGACAATATTGCGCCCCGCCCATCTCTTTGCCCGGACAGGCGGGGAGGAATTCTGCATCGTCCTGCCCAACACGCCACTGAGCGACGCGGTCGAGACGGCTCGATTGATCCAGGAAGGCCTTGCGACCCGATCGATCGGGCGCCTGACACCCGGCTTGGTAACTGCGAGCTTCGGGGTGGTCGAACGTTCTCCGGAGGAGAAGGATCTTTCGGCCCTGCTGCGGCGGGCGGACGCCCTGCTCTATGAGGCGAAGAATGACGGCCGCAACAGGGTTGCGGCATCGACTCTGGTGTAGAAAAGCCTCAGCGCCTGAAGACCGGGTGCTCCACCCGATCTCCAGGTTTGATCCCGAGCTTGGCCGCCGTGCCGGCATTCAACTCCAGCACTGCCAGAACCGGCTCGCCGGACGGGATCGTCCGGGTCGAAAGCGGCTCGGTATTCGCCGCGATGCGGGCTATGGTGCCATCCGAGCGGATGAAGAGCATGTCGAGCGGCAGATAGGTGTTCTGCATCCACATGGAAACGGGCTCGACCCGGCCGAAATCGAACAGCATTCCCTGGTCGGCCGGCATCGCCCGGCGGAACATCAGCCCCTGCGCCCGGTCGGCATCGTTGCGCGCGACCTCGACCCGGAAGCTCTGACGCTGCCCGCCCTGCGACGAGATGGAAAGCTGCTCGAAAGCCTGGGCGTAGACAGCCCCTGCGAGAAGAACGAGAAAGCCCAGGGCCGGGAACGCAGGCCGAAAACGCGACAGCACGGGAACGCTCGCTAGTGGGAGTGCGGCAGGGCCATATCGGCCAGACGGACTTCGGCGGCCATGAGGCCCTTGGAGCCATCGCCGAAGCGGACGAAGACGCGCTCGCCCGGCTTCAGCTCGGCAATGCCATAGCGGCGAAGGGTCTCCATATGAACGAAGATGTCAGGCTTGCCTTCGCCCTGGGTGAGGAAGCCGAAGCCGCGCAGGCGATTGAACCATTTCACCACAGCCGGCTCCAGACCGCTTGTGGGCACGACCTGGACATGGGTGCGGGGCAGCGGGAGTTCCGAGGGGTGCAGCGCCGTCGATTCATCGAGGGAGAGAATCCGGAAGGCCTGGAGACCGCGCGGGCGTTGGACTGCTTCGACCACGATCCGGGCGCCCTCATTGGCGGCTTGGTAGCCGTCGCGCCGCAGGCAGGTCACATGGAGCAGAACGTCGGGCTTGCCATCGTCGGGCACGATGAAGCCAAAGCCCTTGGCCACATCGAACCACTTGATCCGACCACTGACCTGGATGAGTTCGAGAGCCCCCTCTTCATTGGCCGGCTGCGGAACTTCGCGGCGACCCTGATCTAATGAGGGATTCTCCTCTCGGAGACTAAAAGAATTGGAGCCGTAATCGCCAGTCATGAAATTACCCAAACTCGAATCATGAACCCGATTCTTAATAAGAGGATAACATCGTCCTGAATCAGGGGAAGCCGGAAACGCGACTCAACCGGCGATGAAATTTTCGGCAATCTGCATGTTCTTGAATTTACGTGATAAATTTTGAGAAGATCGGGCCGATTTCCGCATGAATCACCAGATCCGCCTCAGAATCGAGGGGTGTCGGCTCCCGATTGACGATGATCAGCCGCGCTCCGTTCTCCTTGGCGAAGGCCGGAAAGGCCGCGGCCGGATAGACAATTAGTGACGAGCCCGCGACGAGAAACAGGTCGCAGGATCGCGCGAGTTTCTGCGCCCGGCGCATCGCCTCATCGGGCATCGCTTGCCCGAATGAAATGGTTGCCGATTTGAGAACACCGCCACAGGCGATGCATTCAGGCGGATCGCCATCGGAGTCGAAACATTGTCTCACCCAATCGAGTTCGTGACGCCGGTTGCAGGACAGGCACTTGGCGTAAGTGCCGTTGCCATGCAGCTCGATGACTTGGTCGGCGGAGAGGCCGGATTCCTGATGAAGACCGTCGATGTTCTGCGTGATCACCGCCGGCATGCGGCCGGATGCGGCAAGTGCGGCGAGACCGATGTGCCCTTGGCTCGGACGCGCACCGCGATAGAGATCGTCCATCGCGAATTTCCGCCGCCACGCCTCTCTCCGGGCTTCCGCGCTTTGCAGGAAGAGATCGAACGGAATTGGCTTGTGGCGCATCCAGGGAGAGCCGGGCGACCGGAAATCGGGGATGCCGCTCTCCGTCGAGATCCCAGCTCCCGTAAAGCCGGCAATCAAGCCGGCCTCTTGAACCATGTCCAGGAATGTGGCGATTGACGCAGGATGGCTCTCGGTCATTTCACAAAACTAACGCCTCGCGACCCGGAGGGAATGGCCCTGTCCATGACACAAGCAGATTTGACCGCCCTCTCCTCCTCAGGGGCCAGAGCCGCCGCATCCCAGCGCTGGGACGCCGTCGACGTCGCCCGCGGCCTCGCGATCGTCGCGATGATCGTCTACCATTTCAGCTGGGACCTGAGCTTCCTCCAGCTGATCGCGACGAACATCCTGCAGATCCCGGCATGGCGCTGGTTCGCGCGCGGAATCGCCGGTTCGTTTCTCTTCCTTGCGGGCTTCGGCCTTGTCCTGGCTCACGTCCAGGGCTTCCGCCGGAGGCCGTTTCTCAGGCGCCTGATGAAGGTCGGCGGAGCGGCTCTCGCGGTGACGCTGGTGACGTATTTCGCCTTTCCGGAGAGCTACATTTTCTTCGGCATCCTTCACTGCATCGCCGTATCGAGCGTTCTGGCCCTGCCCTTCCTGAGGCTTCACCCTGCACTGACGCTGGCAGCGGCTGCCTTATGCCTCATCGCACCGCAAATCTTCACGAGCCCGGCTCTCGACGCGCCCTGGCTCGACTGGCTCGGGCTCGGCGCATCGGAACCGGTTGCCAACGATTACGTGCCGATCTTTCCCTGGTTCGGCCTCACCCTGATCGGGGTGGCCGCAGGACGGCTGTTGCTGCCGCGCCAACAAACGATGAGCCTTGCCCGCTGGCGCGCAGAGAATGCGCTCTCCCGTGGATTGGTCTGGGCGGGGCGCAAGAGCCTGCCCATCTACCTCATCCATCAGATCGTTCTGCTCGGCATTCTCTACGGTGTCGCGCAGATGGTCGGGCCGAACACGACGGCGGCCTGCCAGCAGATCTGCCTGGCGCAGAATGGCAATCCGGCCCTCTGCCCATCCGTCTGCTCATGCATCGTGCAGCAGGTGCCCGAGCGCGATCTCTGGCAGAGGCTCCTCGCCGGCACGGCCGCGGCGGAGGACAGCACCCGGATTTCGCGCGCCGCGCAGCAATGCATGCGCCAAAATCCGCCGTCATAGATCGTGCTCCTCAGCACGTCATCACCTCCCCGGACTTGATCCGGGGATCGATGCCGGTGATCCCGATGACGAAGAGTGCGGCGCTTCTCAGTATCGAGATGGTCGGGACAAGCCCGGCCATGACAAGTGGGACTTGCTCAAATCACTTCGAGCTGTGTTGCTCTCGAGCGCTGCTCGCTCCGCGCTTCCGCCAGCAGGCAAAGCAACTCGAAGGCAATGGAGGCGCCGACCAGTGCCGTTCCGCCCGATTGGTCGAGCGGCGGCGAGACTTCCACCATATCCGCGCCGATGAGGTTGAGGTGCCGGAAGCCGCGCACGAGCTGCAGGGCCTCGCGGCTGGTGAAGCCGCCGATTTCCGGCGTGCCGGTGCCGGGCGCGAAGGCGGGATCGATGGAATCGATGTCGAAGGTGAAATAGGTCGGCTCCATGCCGACCACGCGGCGGGCCTCGTCGATGGCGTAGGAAATGCCCTTCTCAGCCACCTCTTCCATATCGATGATGCGGACGCCCTGATCGAGGGCCCATCGGCGCTCGTCGGCTGAATACATGGTACCGCGAATGCCGATCTGAACCATGCGTTTCGGATCGAGCACGCCGTCCTCGATCGCACGTCGGAAAGGCGTGCCGTGAGTCAGCTTCTGGCCGCCGAAATAGGTGTCGCCGGTGTCGCTATGTGCATCCACGTGGATCAGGCCCACCGGTCCAGAGGATCCCAGCGCCCGCAGGATCGGATAGGAGATGATGTGATCGCCACCGATGGACAGCGGCGTCACGCCGCCTTGATGCAGATACGACACCTCGGCCTCGATCCGACGCAGGGTGTCGTGCACGTCGATGGGATTGACCGGCACATCGCCCACATCCGCGCAGGCACAGAGATCGCAAGGCGCGACGAGCGTCCCGTAATTGACGAGGCGCATGAGCGAAGACGCCTCGCGCACCTGACGCGGGCCGAGGCGCGCGCCGGGGCGGTTCGTGGTCGCCCCGTCGAAAGGAATCCCGAGAATGGCGATATCGATCTCGCCGGGGGCCTGCGTCGGCGCGACGTGCGGCAGGCGCATGAAGGTCGAGATCCCGGCAAAGCGCGGCACGACCATGCCGGACAGGGGCTGGTAGGCTTCGAGGCGCTGTTCGCGGCTTGCGGGAGCGGTCTTTTTCTTGAGGTTCTTCATCATCGCTCGTCTACCCCTTGCATCAGTGAACGGCGCGGGCGAAGACCCGCTCGATCCGCTCCATTCCCCAATCGATCTCGTCGCGGGTGATGGTGAGCGGCGGCGCAAAGCGCAGCACTGTGCCGTGGGTGTCCTTCGAGAGCACGCCGTTCTCGAGCAGCGCATCGCAGACGGACCGCGCGGAGACGACGTTCGCATCGACTTCGACGCCGACCCATAGGCCGCGGCCGCGCACATCCTTCACGATGTTGCTGCGCATGGCGCGCAGCCGATCCTGAAGGTAGCCGCCCATCTCGGCGCTGCGCTCGACGAGATGTTCCTCTTCGATGATGGCAAGCGCCTCCAGTCCGATCCTGGCGGCGAGTGCATTGCCGCCGAAGGTCGAGCCGTGCGAGCCCGGATTGAACACGCTCATGACGTCGTGCGTGCCGACGAAGGCGGAAACCGGATAGACGCCGCCGCCCAGCGCCTTGCCGAGGACGAGGCCGTCCGGCTTGATGTCCTCGTGCTGGTGGGCGAACCAGCGACCCGTCCGCCCGAGGCCTGACTGAACCTCGTCGAGGATCAGAAGGACATTGTGCCGGTCGCAGATAGCGCGAAGATCCTTCAGGTAGCCCTCCGGCGGCACCACGATTCCCGCCTCGCCCTGGATCGGCTCGATCAGGACGGCGCAGGTGTTTTTCGTCATCATTCGTTCGACGGCAGTGGCATCGCCGAACGGCACCAGCTTGAAGCCGCCTGCGAACGGCCCGAATCCCTCGCGATACGATTCATCGGACGAGAAGCCGACTATGGTGGTCGTCCGGCCGTGAAAATTGTTCTCGGCAACGATGATCTCGGCCTGGTCCGGTGCGATCTTCTTCCTGGAATAGCCCCAGCGCCGGGCAGCTTTGATGGCAGTCTCCACGGCCTCCGCGCCGGTGTTCATCGGCAGCGCCATATCGAGACCGGTGACCTGGACGAGGCGTTCCAGGAAGGGACCGAGAATGTCGGTGTGATAGGCGCGGCTGGTGACGGCCAGCCGGGAAGCCTGCTCCATCATGGCGTTCAGGATCCGCGGGTGCCCATGGCCGAGGCTGACGGCCGAATAGGCGCTCATCATGTCGAGATAGCGCCGGCCTTCCGTGTCGGTGACCCAGACGCCCTTCGCCTCCGTCAGGACGACGGGCAAAGGATCGTAATTATGTGCGGTGACCGATCGTTCGAGAGCGATGAAATCCATGGGATCCTCCATGGATAAGCTTATGTCCCATGCGATCCGGTTGAGGCTGAAATCCGCACGGACCACAGCCGATTCTGTCGTCGGTCCGCTGCACTCGGATCAATCCCGGTTGTCGGGGACAGGATAGCCCTCGAAATCCTTGAGCGTTTTCAGGACGAAAGTCGTGTGGATACGCCCGATTCCGAAGCCGGGATCGGCGAGATAAGCCTCCGTCAGCGTCTCATAGGCTGCCAATGTCGGCGCCACGATGCGGGCGACATAATCGTACTCGCCGTTCACCACCTGCAGATCGATCACAGCGGGATTGGCGGCGAGCGCCCGCTCAAGACGCTGTCGCGTCCCCGTGGACGGGTCCCGCATGCTGATCCCAGCAAGCGCGATGATGTCGTGCCCAAGGGCGGAAGGGTCAATCTGGGCCGCATAACCTCGGATCACCCCCTTTTGTTCAAGCCGTCTGACGCGCTCGAGGCAGGGTCGTGCCGACAGCCCGACACGTTCCGAAAGGGCCTGATAAGTGATGCGCCCATTGTCACGAAGGGCATCGAGAATCAGGAGATCGATCCGGTCGAGAGCGGGCTTGGCGCTGCGGCTCGGCAGCTTCGATGGCGGCTTCATGTCTAAGCTCGAACGAAACCCATGCGGACCGGGACGGATCCGATGGCGGTTCATCAGGTCTCTATCCACGAACCGCGGGCGGCGCAATTCCGCCGATAGGCGGGTGCGGAATTCGCCGCTTGGCGATGCGAAAGAGAAACCAGAAATTGTTCGCATCGCCATCCCACAATCAAAGAAATATAATTGGATATACTATACCAAATTACCCATTCAATTATTATTAATTACACAAGGAATTATATCATTTCATTGTTGAACGAAGATGTTTTCCCGATATGACTCTACGTCAATTGAATCGGGGCAAAACCAGTGACCTCTACTCCGGAGGGGGATGTCGCAAAGCGTATCGTAGCGCTTTGCCAATCGCTCAACAGCAACAGCAAGACGCCGATCGGTCTCGATACATCACTGACTTATGCTCTTGGTTTCGATTCCCTGAGGCTCATGCAGTTCTTCGCCGGGGTCGAGGAATTGTACCCTGGTGTTGCCCTCGAAGACTGGTTCATCGAGCACAGCACCGATGGGCAGGATACGATCCGCAGCGCCGTTTCTCATCTGACACGATTTCTCGCGCCGCCGGCGACAAAAGGTTGAAACCCGTTTTCATCTTTGCCAACTAGAACACCGGATCGATGGCCGCCTTGCTGCGGCATGGAGGTGATGTGGTGCTGCGGGATTATCTGACCGAACTTCCTCTGATCGCCATCCTGCGAGGCCTGAAGCCCGAGAACGCCGAGGCCGTCGGCAACGTTCTGGTCGAAGCGGGTTTTCGAATCATCGAAGTGCCCCTGAACTCGCCCGACCCGTTCCGCAGCATCGGGATTCTGGCCAAGACCATGCCGAAAGGCGTGCTGGTCGGTGCAGGCACGGTGATGAATCCTGAGCAGGTGCACGGCGTCCGAGATGTCGGCGGCAGGCTGATCGTCATGCCCCACGCCGATATCGAGGTGATCGAAGTCGCCAAGGAGCAGGAGCTCGTCTGCACCCCCGGCGTCGCCACGCCGACCGAGGCTTTCGCCGCACTGAAGGCGGGAGCCGACGCCATCAAGATCTTCCCCGCCGAGGCCATTCCTCCCGCAGTCGTGAAAGCCTGGCGAGCCGTGCTGCCCAAGGAGACCGTCGTGCTCCCCGTCGGCGGCATCAAGCCGGACAACATGAAGCCCTACCTCGATGCGGGCGCCAACGGCTTCGGGCTGGGCTCCGCGCTCTTCACGCCATCCATGTCGGTGGAGGAGATCGGCGGCAACGCCCGCGCGTTTGCGACCGCCTGGCAGGTCTTAACGGCGGGTTGAGCCTTAAAAACCATCTGAAACACCAGAGCAGGAACCCCTCGGAGAGAAAGCCGTTCTCACCGGGTCAGGCTTAACGTTGGAGTTTCACGATGAAGAAGACTGTCATTATCCTCGCCGCTTCGCTTCTCAGCACGGCCGCCTTCGCCCAGGACACGACCACCACCATCAAGAAGGAAGAGGGCATCCTGGGCAGCAAGACCACGATCGAGCGCACGACCGAGCCGAGCACGACGTCCTCCACCTCCGTCACGACCTCCACGGGCAGCGTGGGCTGCACAACGGAGACCAAGCAGAAGACCGACGAGTTCGGCGACACGACCACCAAGAAGAAGACCGAGTGCTGATCGCTCGACGTCGATTGGCAGAGAGGGCCCGGCTCGAAGCCGGGCCTTTTCTTTGGAGCATCGGACGGACCCGGAGGGCCGTCTTGACCGATGCTCTCATTCAGTAAGAAACCATTGGGATCATCCCAAAAGCGCAAATCCACTTTTGGGTCCGATGCTTTAGCGACGCCGCCCGCCCTGCCCCCCTCGGAAGAACGGAACCGTCAGAAGGCGCCGGCCGGTCTCGTCGGTGATCTCGAGCTCGATATTGCCCGCATCGGCCAACTCGTCCCGAAGCTCTTCGACGGTGGCGAGCGCCTCGGCGCGGGCTGCATCGAGATCGGGCAGCTCGATGCCCTCCTCGTCCTCGTCGACGTCGTAGCCGTCCCGAATGTTGAAAAAATAGCGCGGCATGGGAGTTCAGCTCAACGATATCTATGGCGAGAGAAACGCGTCTGCAGGCAGCAGGTTCAACGGAAGGTCTAACCCACCCCCATACATCATGCAAAGGGGCCTCATATTGCCTCACAGCTTCAGAATGAGGTTCATCCGGTCGGCCGCCTCGCCGGAAAGTGCCGCCTGCCTGGCCCGTCCAGACAGCCTCAGCTGGCTACGGCCGGCCCGCTTTGCCTCGGAAAGCGCGTCGTCCGCCTCGCCATAGAGCCTCTCGAAGGTGTCGTCGGGGCCGCGGATCGCGATGCCGGCCGACATCGTCACCTGGATCGCGCCGGTCGGGGTGATGATCGGCGTCCTCCCCACCGCGCGCAGCATGTCAGTTATGACGTTCACGATTCGCTCGATGGGCGTCTCGAACGAGATGAGCGCAAACTGCTCGCCGCGCATATGGCCGACGAGGCCGTAATCGGAGAGATGCGCCTCGATGGTCCGGGCCAGGGCCTGGAGCACGACGTCGCCAGTCCGAAGGCCGTGATTGTCGTTGATCGCGTCGAACTGATCGATATCGGCAATCACCATCGCGGTCGTCGCCGGGGTCGGCGAACTGATCGCCTCGATCAGGGCGCGGCGGTTCGGCAGGCCGGTAAGCGGATCGGTATGGCTGATCGCTTCGAGGCGGCGCTTCGTTTCCTGCAGCTCGCGCTGCGCCCGCCCAAAGATCCAGGAAACGGGGATCGCGATCACTCCGACGGTCAGGGTCGTGACGATTGCCGTTCGCAGCACTGCCGTCCATGACGTGAAAAAGACGATCTGCGTGGTCAGGTCGGCCGCGAGCGAGATGACGAGCGCGAAAACCGTCACCTTTACGACGTAGCGCACGAGGTCCGCCTGGCTCGTGATCGTCGGCATGGTGAATTTGCGGATGAAGTTCCGGAACATCGACATGGTTGGAGAGCGGCCTGAGACGACACTTTATAGCAGAGCCGTTAGCCGATCTGAAATCGCTTGGATAGAGGTAATTCCACTCAGCTCAGCTGGAGCTTTTTCCGCTGGCCGGCGTTTAGAGCCATGCCGAGGGTCAATGCGGGTCAACCGTCAAGGGAACGCCATGATCCGCTACCCACTCGCGACCATCGGGGCTATCGCGGCCCTGATTGCGATCGCGCCGTCCGCCGGCGCCCAGACCGCCTGCGCCCCCCGTGAACAGCTCGTGAAGCTGCTTGCCGATCAATACAAGGAAGGCCGGGTCGGGATCGGCCTTGCCCAGCCCGGACAGGTCATGGAGGTCTTCGCCTCCTCGCATGGCTCCTGGACCATGGTGCTCACGCTGCCCGATGGCAAAGCCTGCATGATCGCGAACGGCAATAATTGGGAAATGGTCACGAAGATCAAAGGCAGCCCGATCTAGCGCTGGCACAGCTATCGAACCGGCTGAGGTCTGGAAGGATATCGATTTCCGGAATTGTAAGGTGGCGCGCCCTACGGGACTCGAACCCGTGTTTTTGCCGTGAAAGGGCAACGTCCTAGACCGCTAGACGAAGGGCGCAATTTCGGGGCGGTGCCGCCGAAGTGGGCGAACCTATAGATGGGTTCGTGACGCACCGCAAGCACCAGATTTCAATTATTCCGGCCGCGCCGCGTCCATGATCCGCACCTCGACTTTCTCGTTTCCGCCCCAGCGGTCGACCGAGAGAGTTCCGGCGACATGGAGCGGATTGCCGATGCCGTGGGACAGGACATTCCCGAGCGGCTGGCCGGCCGCGCGGAATGCGATTCCGCCGATGAAGCTGCCATCACCGCCGCGCATCTTGACCCGCATGTGCCCGCCGCTACCCACTTCCCGCGCCTCGACGACCCGGTGCTGCGGGAACACGAAAACCGGCTCGGGCTGCCCCTGTCCGAAGGGCCCTGCCCGTTCGAGGGCGCTCACCACTGCTGGCTGTGCGCCCGCCGCGGTCAGCGTCGCGTCGACGGCGAAATTGTCCCGCAGGCGCGTGGCGCTCACGGGCTCCGAGAGCTTATCGGTGATGAACTCCAGAAAACTCTGAAGATTGGCCGCCCGGATCGTCACGCCGGCCGCCATGGTGTGGCCGCCGCCCTTGATGGCAAGACCTGCATCGACGGCAGCGCGCACGGCGTAGCCCAGGTCGACGCCAGGCACTGAGCGGCCCGAGCCGGTCGCCGTACCGTCGGGATTGAGGGTGAAGGCGAAGGCCGGGCGGCGGAACCGCTCCTTGGTGCGGGCGGAGATCAGGCCGACCACCCCCGGGTGCCATTCGGCGGATGCCGTCATCAGAACGGGGCGGTCCGGCATGTTCTCGAGAGCGAACAGGGCCTGCGCTTCGGCCTCGGCCACCGCCACCACTTCGATGGCCTGGCGCTCGCGGTTGAGCCGGTCGAGTTCGGCGGCGAGCTTGGCCGCCTGGACGGGATCCTCCGTCAGCAGCAGCCTCGAGCCTAAGGCCGCATCGCCGATGCGCCCGCCCGCATTGATGCGCGGCCCCACGAGATAGCCGAGATGCCAGCTTTCCGGCGCACCGGCGAGGCCGGCGGAATCGAGGAGCGCGGCAAGGCCGACCCGGCGGCGGCTCTTCATGATGGCCAGCCCCTGCCGGACGAAGGCCCGGTTGAGGCCGGTCAGCGGCACCACGTCCGCCACCGTCGCGAGGGCGACCAGATCGAGGCTCGCCATAAGGTCGGGCTCGGGCCTGCCCTGGAAGAAGCCGCGCAGGCGCAGGGCGCGGTTGAGGGCGACGAGGAACAGGAACACCACGCCGGCCGCGCAGAGATGGCCGAGGCCCGACAGATCGTCCTGCCGGTTCGGGTTCACGATGGCGAGCGCGTCCGGCAATTGCTCCGGCGCCTGATGGTGGTCGAGGACGATGGGATCGAGGCCAAGCCGCTTCGCCTCGGCCAGAGGCTCGATGCTCGCGGTTCCGCAATCGACGGTGACCAGGATATCGGCCCCCTGCTCCTTCAGCGCCCGGATGGCATCCACGTTCGGGCCATAGCCCTCGGTGATCCGGTCCGGGATGTGGATGGCATAGTCGAGCCCGCAGGCGCGCAGGTATTCCGCCAGCAGCGCGGCGCTGCAGGCGCCGTCCACGTCGTAATCGCCGAAGATCGCGACCTTCTCGTTGCGACGGACCGCATCGGCCAGCCGGGAAGCCGCCGCTTCCATGTCGGTCAGCACATGCGGATCGGGCATGAGGTCGCGCAGACGCGGATTCAGGAAGCCCTCGGTGTCGTGGATGCCGACGCCTCGTCCGGCAAGGACGCGGGAGAGCACGTCGGGAAGGCCATGGGTCTGGGCGATGGCGAGCGCGATCGTGCTCTGGGCGGCATCGCAGCGCTCGACCCAGGTTCGCCCGAGAGCAGAATTCGTAACGCCCAGGAAGGGCTTCGGCAGGAGGAGAGGCGATGATTCGGTCACAGCGCCAGTCTTACCCGCGAATTGTGGTCAAAGCATCCTGGCACCCCTGCGGCTATCCACCGTGTCATTCCCGGCCGGAGCGGAGCGGAGGGGAAGGGAATCCACTCGCACGCTCGGCGCAATGGATCCCCTTCCCTCACCTTCGGCTCGCCGGGGATGACACAGCTGATCAGCCGAACAGCTGCCGATACTGGATGAAGCCGCTGCGGTCGGCGACCTTGTCGTAGAGGGCTCGCGCGGTCGTGTTCGTCTCGTGCGTCAGCCAGTAGACCCGGCTCGCGCCGGCGGCCTTCGCCTTCTCGTACACCGCCTCGATCAGGGCTCGCGCCACGCCCCGGCCCCGCGCCTCCTCCGCGGTGAACAGGTCCTGCAGGTAGCAATAGTCGCTCGTCGTCCATGTGGAGCGATGGAAGATGTAGTGGACGATGCCGACGATCCGGCCGTCGAGGACGGCGGCGAGCCCATGGATCGGCTCTGCGGGATCCAGGAAGCGGTTCCATGTCGCCTCCGTCACCTCGGCCGGGACGGAGGATTTGTAGAAGGTCAGGTAGCCCTGCCAGAGAGGCTCCCAGGCCTCGCGGTCGTCCGAAGTGAAGGGGCGGATTTGAAGCATATGATGTCCAGTCTCATGAAACACTGCCCTCATCCTGAGGAGCAGACGAAGTCTGCGTCTCGAAGGAGGCTCCAGAGAGCACTGGATCCTCCTTCGAGACGGTCGCTCCGCGACCTCCTCAGGATGAGGTGAGAGTCGGTCGAAATGCAAATGGCCGGGACGAGCCCGGCCATGACGATCGACGAGATGCCTGAAGCGCTAATCCAGGTGGAACTTCGACAGCTCGCGGTGCTCGCCGTAGATGCGACGCACGGTGCCGGTGGCGGAGCGATAGACGACCGTCTCAGTCGTGATCACCTCTTTGCCGAAATGGACGCCCTTGGTGAGAGCGCTGTCGGTCACGCCGGTCGCCGCCACGATCACGTCGCCGCGGGCGAGGTCCGTCATGTCGTATTTCTTGTTGGGGTCGGTGACGCCCATCTGGAGGGCACGGGAGCGCTTCTCCTCGGTGTCGAGGATCAGGCGGGCCTGCATCTGGCCGCCGATGCAGCGCAGGGCGCCGGCCGCCAGCACGCCTTCGGGCGCCGCGCCGATGCCGAGATAGATGTCGATGCCGGTTTCCGCAGGCTTCGTCGTGAAGATCACGCCGGCCACGTCGCCGTCCGAAATCAGGCGGACGCCCGCGCCGGTCTTGCGGATGGCGGCGATCAGTTCCGCGTGGCGCGGCCGGTCGAGCACGAGGGCGGTGAGCTCGTTCACCTTCACTCCCTTCGCCTTGGCGAGGCTGTGGAGGTTCTCCTCGGGGCTGGCATCGAGATCGACGACGCCCTTCGGATAGCCGGGACCGACGGCGATCTTGTGCATGTAGACGTCCGGAGCGGCCAGCAGGGTGCCGGCCTCGGCCATGGCCATGACGGCGATGGAACCGGGCATGTCCTTGGCGCACAGCGTCGTACCCTCGAGCGGATCGACGGCGATGTCGACCTTCGGACCCTGCTTGTTGCCGACCTTTTCGCCGATGAAGAGCATCGGCGCCTCGTCGCGCTCGCCCTCGCCGATCACCACCGTGCCGTCGATGGGGAGCTTGTTCAGCTCACGACGCATGGCGTCCACGGCGGCCTGGTCGGCGGCCTTCTCGTTGCCACGGCCACGCAGCCTTGCGGAGGCCACCGCCGCGCGCTCGGTGACGCGGACGAGCTCCAGGGTCAGAATGCGTTCGATGATGAGGCCCGGTTGGACGGTAATGCCCTGCGACATGGACTTGTCGTCTCCCTTATTGAGGTCGGCAGCTGGCCTGTCGGCCCTGCGTGAGGTTACTCGCGTTCGATGCGGATGACTTGGGGCGGCTCGGCGATAAGACCATCCCCCGTGATTTTTTCCAAGGCCGAGCGGATCGAGGATTCGGCGGCCGCATAGGTGATGAGAACCAGCGGCACCGGCGTGCCGGACCGCCCGTGCGGATCCTTCGTCGCCGCGATCTCGGAGCGCTTCTGCAGGATGCTCTCGAGCGAGATGTCGGCCTCGGCCATGCGGGTCGCCACCCCCGCCGCGACGCCGGGACGGTCATGCACCGTCAGGCGCACGTAGTAACCGCCCTCGTGCCGCTGCATCGGCGCGCGCTGCGCCTTTTCGAGCTGGCCGGTCGGGGCGCCGAAGAGCGGCTGCACATTGCCGGTCGCCACATCGGCGATATCGGCCACGACGGCGGATGCCGTGGCATCGCCCCCTGCCCCTGGTCCGATCAGGGTCAGCTCGCGCACCGCATCGGCATCGATGGTGACGGCATTGGTCACGCCCATGACCTGGGCGATGGACGAGGTCCGGGGCACCATGGTCGGGTGCACGCGCTGCTCGATCCCGGTCCTGGTGCGCTCGGCGACGCCAAGAAGCTTGATGCGGAAGCCAAGTTCCCTCGCCATCGCAAGGTCGAGCGGCGTGATCGAGGAGATGCCCTCCACGTAGATCGCCTCGGCGTCGATCTCGGTGCCGAAGGCGAGGCTCGTCAGGATCGCAAGCTTATGGGCGGTGTCGAAGCCTTCCACGTCAAAGGTCGGGTCCGCTTCCGCATAGCCGAGGCGCTGCGCATCCGCCAGGCATTCGGCGAAGGTGAGCCCCTCGAGCTCCATGCGGGAGAGGATGTAGTTGCAGGTGCCGTTGAGGATGCCGTAGAGGCGCGAGATGCGGTTGGCCGGAAGCGCCTCGCGCAGGGTCTTGATGATCGGGATGCCGCCGGCGACGGAGGCCTCGAAGGCGAGCGAAACGCCCTTCTCCTCCGCCAGCTTCGCCAATTCGAGGCCATGCTTGGCCAGGAGCGCCTTGTTGGCGGTCACGACATGCTTGCCGAGCGACAGGGCTGTCCGAACCGTCTCCAGCGCCGGACCGTCCGCGCCGCCCACCAGTTCGACGACGCAATCCACATCGGTCGAGCGGGCCAGCTTCACCGGATCGTCGAACCACGTGAAACGGGCGAGATCGAATCCCCGATCCTTGGCTCTATCACGGGCCGAGACGGCCACGATCTCGACCGGCCGGCCGCCGCGCTGGGCGACAGCCTCGTTCTGGCGGTCGAGAATGCGGATGACCGAAGCGCCGACGGTGCCGAGGCCGGCAATGCCGACCCGAAGGGGACGTGTCACGAACAACAGCTCCTTGAGATTTGCCGGGCCGCTTGTACGACCCTCAAGGTTCCATGTCCATGGCGGCGCGGCACCCGAATGGCATGCCGCGCGCTCTGGTGGAGATCAGCCCCGGCGCACCATCGGCACGACGTTGTGGAGCGTCTGGTCGGCGTTGTCGAAGAACTTGCGGATGTTGCGGGCGGCTTGGCGGATGCGCTGCTCGTTCTCCACCAGCGCGATGCGCACATAGTCGTCGCCGTGCTCGCCGAATCCGATGCCGGGGGCGACCGCCACATCGGCCCTCTCCACCAGGAGCTTGGAGAATTCGAGGCTGCCCATGGCGCGGAATTTCTCCGGGATCTGCGCCCAGGCGAACATCGACGCGGTGGGAACCGGCACCTGCCAGCCCGCCTTGGCGAAGGATTCGACCATCACGTCGCGGCGACGCTTATAGGTCGCGCGCATCTCGCGAATGCAGTCATCCGGCCCGTTCAGCGCAGCGGTGGCCGCCACCTGCACCGGCGTGAAGGCGCCGTAGTCGAGATACGACTTCACCCGGGCGAGCGCCGCCAGGAGCCGCTCGTTGCCGACCGCGAAGCCGATGCGCCAGCCGGCCATGGAGAAGGTCTTGGACATGGAGGTGAACTCCACCGCCACATCCATCGCGCCGGGCACCTGCAGGATCGAGGGCGGCGGGTTCGACTCGTCGAAATAGACCTCGGAATAGGCCAGATCTGACAACAGGATCA
This sequence comes from Microvirga zambiensis WSM3693, assembly GCF_016735695.1. Classification (GTDB taxonomy): domain Bacteria; phylum Pseudomonadota; class Alphaproteobacteria; order Rhizobiales; family Beijerinckiaceae; genus Microvirga; species Microvirga zambiensis. The sequence goes on from NZ_JAERQD010000035.1 coordinate 18,086, forward strand.
GCTCGTGCTTCTTCGCGAAGGCGACGAGGTCGCGATAGAAGTCGAGGGAGGCCACGTAGGCGGTCGGGTTCGACGGATAGCAGACCACGAGCGCCACCGGCTTCGGAATCGAATGCGCCACCGCGCGCTCGGCGGCGACGAAGAATTCCGGGGTCGGCTCGGCCGGGACCGAGCGGATGACGCCGCCGGCCATCAGGAAGCCGAAGGCATGGATCGGATAGCTCGGGTTCGGCACCAGGATCACATCGCCCGGCTCGGTGATGGCCTGGGCCATGTTGGCGAAACCCTCCTTCGAGCCCAGGGTCGCTACCACCTGCGTGTCGGGATTGAGCTTCACGCCGAAGCGGCGCTCGTAATAGCCGGCCTGGGCGCGGCGCAGGCCGCCAATGCCCTTTGAGGCGGAGTAACGGTCGGTACGCGGCTTGCCGACGGTCTCGACCAGCTTGTCGATGACGTGCTGGGGTGCCTGAAGGTCCGGATTGCCCATCCCGAGGTCGATGATATCGGCGCCGTTGGCTCGGGCGGCGGCCTTGATGCGGTTGACCTGCTCGAAGACGTAAGGCGGGAGGCGCTTAATCCGGTAAAAGTCAGGCATCGTTCTCGTCCTCGCGCGGAATCAGGGATTCCGGTATAGATTCTAAGGCGTTCTCTTGGAATTAATCTTCTGGCGCGTCGGCTGCGACGTGTTGGCCGGGAGCTTGATCGGTTCGGGCGGCGGCGTGTTGCCGAGTTCCGCGGCGGCAGCGCCGGCCGCCTCGTTTTGGGTGCGCAGGGCGTCGAGCTCCGCCTCGGCCGCCTTGATCTCGTCCGCCGTGCGCGCCGGCGTCGGCCGCTCCGGAATCGGGGCGCCGATCGGCATGTATTCCAGATTGGCCGGCCGCGAGCGGGCGACGAAATCGGGCGTCGCCGCCGATTGCGGTCCGGCGCCCAAGGAGGACGCCACATCGCGGACAGGGTTGAAGCTGCCGTTGCAGCCTGCAACCCCGGAGGCCGCCAGCATCGCCAGGGCAATGGACGACCGGCGGTGGATCGAAAAAAGCGTCATACGCATTGTGATACCTAAGAGCTGCAACTTGACGCTGGCATATCCGACAGGTCGAACGGTAAGATGTCGGAAATGCGGCTTGCGGGCAATGCTGCTGCGATAGAGGGAGATCGCCTTATGGACAAGCCATACGGTGAGGAGAAGCTTCAATCCTCCACCCCGGATTTCGAAGAACTCTCCCGCAACATGGCCCGCTTCATCGAGGGAGCAGGCAAGGCTGCAGCCGCCTATCTCAAGCCCGTTCAGGAAGGCCAGCCCCCGGCTGCGGGGGATGCTTCCGAAGCGATGAAATCCCTCGGCCGGGTGGCTGAGGCATGGATGAGCGACCCGCAGAGAGCGTTCGAAGCGCAGTCGCGCCTCGGCACCCAGTTCCTGAATCTCTGGGCCTCGACCCTGAAGCGCGCTCAGGGCGAGACCGCCGAGCCGGTGGCCGAGCCGGAGGCGAGGGACAATCGCTTCAAGGACCCGGAATGGTCCGAGAACCCGGTCTTCGATTTCCTGAAACAGGCCTATCTGATCTCGTCGCGCTGGGCGGAGGATCTGGTGGAGGATGCGGACGGGCTCGACGAGCGCACGCGGCACAAGGCGCAGTTCTATCTCAAGCAGCTGTCGAGCGCGCTCTCGCCCTCCAACTTCCTTCTGACCAACCCCGAACTCATTCGGGAAACCCTGCGGGAGAACGGCGCCAACCTCGTTCGCGGGGTCACGATGCTCGCCGAGGATATCGAGGCGGGTCGCGGCGAGCTGAAGATCCGCCAGTCGGATCCGAGCAACTTCAAGATCGGCGTGAACATCGCGACCACGCCCGGCAAGGTCGTATTCCGCAATGAGCTGATCGAGCTGATCCAGTATTCTCCCGTGACCGAGAAGGTGCTGAAGCGTCCGCTCCTGATCGTGCCGCCCTGGATCAACAAGTTCTACATTCTCGATCTCAACCCGGAGAAGAGCTTCATCCGCTGGGCCGTCTCGCAGGGGCTGACCGTCTTCTGCATCTCCTGGGTCAACCCCGCCGAGCAGCATGCGGAGATGGGCTTCGAGCATTACATGCAGGACGGCATCTTCGCGGCGCTCGATGCGATCGAGCAGGCGACGGGCGAAAAGAAAGTGACGGCCATCGGCTATTGCGTCGGCGGCACGCTGCTGGCCACGACGCTCGCCTACATGGCCGCCAAGAAGGACAAGCGGATCGACAGCGCCACGTTCTTCACCGCACAGGTGGACTTCACCCACGCGGGCGACCTCAAGATCTTTGCCGGCGAGGAAGAGGTCCGCAGTCTCGAGACCGCCATGAAACAGCGCGGCTATCTCGAGGGCTCGCGCATGGCCAATGCCTTCAACATGCTGCGGCCGAACGACCTGATCTGGCCCTATGTGGTCAACGTCTACATGAAGGGTCAATCGCCCTTCCCGTTCGACCTGCTGTACTGGAACGCGGACTCGACGCGCATGCCGGCTGCGAACCATGCTTTCTATCTGCGCAACTGCTACCTCGAGAACAAGCTCGCGAAAGGCGAGATGGAGCTTGCGGGCCTAAAGCTCGATCTGAAGAAGGTGAAGGTGCCGATCTTCAATCTGGCGACGAAGGAAGACCACATCGCCCCTGCCCGTTCGGTGTTTCTCGGCTCCAAGGCCTTCGGCGGGCCTGTCGACTATGTTCTCGCCGGATCGGGGCACATCGCCGGCGTCGTCAACTCGCCCAACAAGCCGAAGTATCAGTTCTGGACCGGCGGCCCGGCCGAAGGCGAACTGGAAGACTGGATGAAGAACGCGACCGAGACGGCGGGTTCCTGGTGGCCTTATTGGCTCGAATGGATCAAGGCGCAGGCGCCGCGCATGGTGGCGGCAAGGAAGCCGGGCGGTGGAAAGCTCAAGCCGCTCGGGGATGCGCCGGGCACTTATGTTCTGACGAAGTCGTAGGATCCATTCCGCCTCACAGTGCCAAAAGAAAAAGGCCGGCGTGATGTCGGCCTTTTCGTTGCGTCGGCGCATCGTGCGGAAAAGCGGATCCGGTTTTCGCTTGCGCGGCCCGCTGGGTCCGCACTCAACGATGCGCTCTTCAAAGAGTGGAGCATCGGACCCAAAAGTGGGGCCACTTTTGGGTCCGATGCTCTAGTGGAACCGATCAGTACTTGCGCACGATCGGAGCGGCCGGGATGGCGACCTTCGGGTCGTCCCAGCGATAGCGCACGGCGGCAGAGATGATGTCGACGGTGGCATCGGCCTCGGCGACGAAGGGCAGCCCTTCGAAGTCCTGCTGCCCGGGAACGATGCGGATATCGCCTTCCTTCGCGAAGATATGCGTGTAGGCGACGTCGAACGACAGCTTGTCGTTCCACTGATAGGTCGCACCGATCGACGCCCAGATGCGGTCGCTGTCGGGCAGTCGCGTGGAACGGACGCGCGTGTCGATCGGCGAATCCTCGTAGGCGAGACCGGCGCGCACGGTCAGCTGGTCTGTCAGCCTGTAATCGAAGCCGAGGGAGTAGAAATAGCCGTCGTCATAGTTGAGCGGCAGATCCGTGACCACGACGCCGCCGGGTCCGACGACGAGCGGAGTCTTGAGGACGCTCCAGTTCGTCCACTCGAAGCCGGCATGGACGGTCAAAGCAGGCGTGAAGGCGTGCGAGATGCCCACCGTGATCTGGTCAGGGGTGGTCAGGTCGGCGGTGATCGGAACCTGCGCGGCAATGGGGGCAAGAACGCCCGCGGGCGCCTTCACCGTTCCCTCGAGCTCATGGTCGATCTGCGAGCGGTAGCCGATACCGATCGTAGTGCCGGCGAATGGGGTGATGGTGACACCGGCCGTGAAGCCGAAGCCCACATCGTCGCCGTCGAGAATGAGGCTCGGCGCGCCCGGCGTGATGCCTGCGGCGCGCTTGAGGCGGATGTCGAAATACTGCAGCGACGGACCGGCGGCGACCGACAGCCAGTCGTTGATCTTGACGCCGAGCACCGGGTTCACGTTCACCGAGAAGATCCTGGACGAACGCGAATAAAGCTGGCCGGACCAGGTTTCGCGCGGATCGGTCACGAGGCCATAGGGCGAGGTGGCCGAAAGACCGACCCAGAACATGTCGTTGATCTGGTAGGAATAGTAGCTGGACGCCAGGATCGCGTCCTGACCGATATCGCCAGAGCCGCCGAGCGCGAAGGTCGGCACCGAGGGCAGCGGGTTGATGTCGACCCGCGGAATGATCAGCGAGGCATGGCCCTCGCTCCAGATGCCCGGCATCATCGTGATGACGGCAGGGTTCCAGTACATCGAGGACAGGAAGCCCGAACCGGACGCGGCGCCGGCGAAGGAATATCCCTGAGCCGTGGCGCTCTGCTCACGGAGTGCGAACGCACCGGCCTGCGCACCACCCTGCGCGGCAATGAGCGCTGCAAGGGAGACCGCGGCCAGGGACAAAGAACGAGAGAGATGACTCATGGAGGTTTTCCTGCCCTTATGCTTCTTGTGCGGGAGAATCCCGCGTCTCGCTCCAATGTGCCAATGCTTAATTTTGGCCGCAATCTCTCTATTAGGCTCCGGCAAGGCATTAAAATTGTCTAAAGGTCAAGCTTCGTTACTTTATTCAACTTCACTATGCTTTGTTACTCATCAGCAACCGCACAGCACTTCCTAAAGGTTCACATGTAAACCGATGTATAGTCGGCCAACTGGCTGGCTTCGCGGGAGCCCGGAAGAAACGTGGAAATTCGCCCTTTTGTGCGGGTTCGTGGCATAACGGCAACATATTTGCGCCAGGAACGTGCATTGTAGCGGTGCGCGTTCGCGCCAATTATGCCCATGCCGCAACGAGAGGAGCGCCTGATGAAGCTGGTGAGATTTGGGGCACCCGGAGAAGAGAAACCCGGTCTGTTGGATTCCCAAGGACAGATTCGCGATCTGTCGGGTCTGGTTCCCGATATTTCCGGAAAGAACCTGTCTGCAAAGTCCCTCGATCGCATCCGCCAGACCGACCCCAACAGCCTCCCCCTCGCTCCGTCGGGACAGCGCCTGGGGGCCTGCGTCGGACAGGTGCGCAATTTCATCGCCATCGGCCTGAATTACGCCGACCATGCCGCCGAGACCGGCGCCGCGATCCCGGCCGAACCGATCGTCTTCAACAAGGCTCCGTCCTGTATCGTCGGTCCCAACGACAACGTCGTCATCCCGCGCGGCTCGCAGAAGACGGACTGGGAGGTAGAGCTGGCCATCGTGATCGGCGAGCGCGCATCTTACATCGGCGCCAACGAGGCGATGGACTTCGTTGCCGGCTACTGCGTCTGCAACGACGTCTCCGAGCGCGAATTCCAGATCGAGCGCGGCGGCACGTGGACGAAGGGCAAGGGCTGCCCGACTTTCGGCCCTCTCGGTCCCTGGCTCGTCACCAAGGACGAGATCCCCGATCCGCAGAACCTCGCCATGTGGCTCGACGTGAACGGCGAGCGCATGCAGAACGGCTCGACGAAGACCATGATCTTCAACGTCGCGCAGATCGTTTCCTATGTGTCGCACTTCATGATCCTGGAGCCCGGCGACGTCATCACGACGGGCACGCCTCCCGGCGTCGGCATGGCCATGAAGCCGCAGCGATTCCTCAAGGACGGCGACGTGGTCGCCCTCGGCATCGAAGGCCTCGGCGAGCAGCGCCAGAGCGTCGTCGGGTTCAAGGGGCATGCGACCGACATCGGCAAGAGCTGGAAGGGGCATTAGCTGCTCCCTCGACGTCATGGCCGGGCTTGTCCCGGCCATCCCGATGCTGAAAAGCGCTGCGCTCTATGCGATCGGGATCACCGGCACGAGGCCGGTGATGACAACGCGGATATTGCCCGGCCTCAGATCAGCCCCAGCATGAGCTGGATGTTCTGCACGGCGGCACCCGAGGCGCCCTTGCCGAGATTGTCGAGCCGCGCGACCAGGACGGCGTGGTTGTAGCTGTCGTGCTTGAACACGAAGAGTTCGAGCTTATCAGTGTCGTTCAGCGCCTCCGGCTCGATCCGCTCGATCTTCTTGCCGTCCCGGATGCTCGGCACCACGCTGACGAGCCCGCCGGTCTTGTAATGCTCCAGCAGCGCCGCTTCGAGATCGCCTGCCTTCGGCTTGCCCGGCAGCAGGTCGAGATGGAGCGGCACGCTCACCAGCATGCCTTGGCGGAAATTGCCGACGGACGGGATGAAGATCGGCCGCCGGGTCAGGCCGGTATATTTCTGCAGCTCGGGCACATGCTTGTGCTCGAAGCCGAGGCCGTAGAGCTCGAAGGACGGCGCCGTGCCGGCCTCGTAGGCCTCGATCATCGAGCGTCCGCCGCCGCTATAGCCGCTGACCGCGTTCACGCTGATCGGGTAATCGGTCGGGATGAGGCCTGCATCCACGAGCGGCCGGATCAGCGCGATGGCGCCGGTCGGATAGCAGCCGGGATTGGCGACCCTGTCGGCATCGGCGACGGCCTTGCGCTGGGCAGGCTCGAGTTCGGCAAAGCCGTATTCCCAGCCGGGACTGACCCGGTGCGCGGTGCTGGCGTCGAGAATGCGGGGCTTGTGGCCGGGCAAGTCGTCGACGAGGCTCACGGTCTCCCGGGCCGCGTCGTCGTGGAGGCAGAGCACCACGAGATCGACTTGCGTCAGGATCTCGCGCTTGGCGGCCGGATCCTTGCGCCGCTCCGGGTCGATGCTCCGGATGGCGACATTGGGAACGTCCTTCAGCCGCTCGCGGATGCCGAGGCCGGTCGTGCCCGCCTCGCCGTCGATGAAGACGGTCTTTGTCTTGAGCTCAGCGTTTGAGGCTCTGTCGAGGGTCGCGGTCATAGTCGATCCATTCTGTCGGTCGGGACTGACATAGGGCGTAACGCCTGAGCCCCTCAAGGTTTCAGAAAAACAAAAGCCGCGCAGAGGGCGCGGCTTGCTAGACGGACGGACGGGCAGCCGTCATCGCAGGCGCGCGGGCGCAGCGAAGAGGCGACGTCGGATGTCTGAAACGATCAACATGCCAAACCTATGCGGCGAGACGGCTGCGCTTGTCAAGGAACCGGCGCAGGATCGGCGCGGTTGCCCCTCCATTCTCCGAACAGGACAGGCGGTTTTCATGGCGGCAACGGCGAAGAAGACCAATCCCAGGCTCTGGGAGACGGTGAAGGCGAAGATCACCCGCGGGGCCAAGGGCGGCAAGCCCGGGGAATGGTCTGCACGCAAGGCACAGATGGCCGTCGCCGAATACAAGGAAAAAGGCGGCGGCTATGAGGGCCGTAAGTCCAAGGACAACCATCTCCAGCAATGGCAGGACGAGGATTGGGGCACCAAGTCGGGCAAGAGGAGCGGCGAGACTGGGGAACGCTACCTGCCGCGCAAGAGCCGCGAGGCGTTGACCGACACGGAATATAAGCGAACCAGCGACAAGAAGCGCACCGATACGCGCAAGGGCAAGCAGGTCTCGAAGCAGCCCCGCGATATCGCCAAGAAGGCCGCTGCCGCGCGCAAGAGCGCCGGCGGAACCGCGACGACGAAAGTTGAGCTCATGCAACGGGCGCGCAAGCGCAACCTTCCCGGCCGCTCGCGCATGACGAAGGCGGAGCTGGAGCGCGCCCTGGCGTGAGACCGGGCGTCACTTGAGCGGGTCGTGCCCCCAGTTCATCAGGGAATAGCGCCAGCGGCTGTCCTTGATCTCGCTGTCGGGACGCTGCGCCATGTGCCGATGGACGTAGCCGACCACCTTGCGCATATGGGCGTAGTCGTCCTCGTCCAGTTCGGCCTTCTGTTTGCGCTTGATCGCGACGATGCGGCGCCCGGAATGGTGGCCGACGGACTCACCCTCGCCTTCCTTCGTCCAGCCGACAGACCGGCTCTCATCCGTCTCGAGCCATTTCTCGAGCTCGGCCGGCGCCATGTTGACGGCTTCCTGAAAGTCCTTCGCGATCTTGTCTTGGTCATCCATGGGCGTTCGGTCTCCGATGCGAGGAGGAAACGCGGAGCCGCCGCACGCGTGCGGCGGTCAGAACGACGCATGAAAAAGGGCGGCCCGAGGACCGCCCTTTCCAAACCATATGGCTGAGTAAGCCTTAGCGCATCGTGCGGAAAAGTGGCTTCGGTTTTCCGCGAAGAACGATGCGCCAACGTAACGAAGAAGCATCGAATGGATCCCAAAAGTGGAATCCACTTTTGGGTCCGATGCTTTAGCGCTTCGAGAACTGGAAGCTGCGGCGGGCTTTCTTCTTGCCGTACTTCTTACGCTCGACGACGCGCGGATCGCGGGTCAGGAAGCCTTCCTTCTTGAGCGGGCCGCGAAGCTCCGGCTCATAGTAGGTCAGCGCCTTGGAAAGGCCGTGACGGACCGCGCCGGCCTGGCCGGAGAGACCGCCGCCATCGACGTTGACGGTGATGTCGTACTGGCCATCGCGCTGAGCGACCTGCAGCGGCTGCGACAGGATCAGGCGCAGCACCGGACGGGCGAAGTACACCTCGACCGGACGGCCGTTGATCACGATCTTGCCCGAGCCGGGCTTGATCCACACGCGGGCAACCGCGTCCTTGCGCTTGCCGGTGGCATAGGCGCGGCCGAGCGAGTCGAGCTTCTGGACGTGCTTCGGAGCTTCCGGAGCGGCGGTCTGGGCGTTCTGGCCCAAATCGGCGAGAGACTGGAGGGTCGCCATGATTAAGCTCTCACGTTCTTGCGGTTGAGGGCAGCGACATCCAGCGCTTCCGGCTGCTGAGCGGTATGAGGATGCTCAGCGCCACCGTAGACACGCAGATTGCCCATGATCTGGCGGAAAAGCGGGCCGCGGGGGAGCATGCGCTCCACAGCCTTCTCGACCACGCGCTCGGGGAAACGGCCATCGAGAATGAAGCGCGCGGTGCGCTCCTTGATGCCGCCGGGATAGCCGGTGTGGTGATAGTACACCTTCTGCTCGCGCTTGCGGCCGGTGAACACCACCTTATCGGCGTTGATGACGATGACATTGTCGCCGCAGTCGACGTGGGGCGTGTAGCTCGCCTTGTGCTTGCCACGCAAACGCATGGCAACGATCGAAGCGAGACGACCAACGACGAGACCCTTCGCGTCGATGACAACCCACTTCTTCTCGACCTCGGCGGGCTTCAGCGAAGTCGTAATCTTCATTGCGCTGGTTCCCGTTGGAGCCTTTCGGCTCAGGTTCTGAAAAACGACAAACCGCCGCGAGATGCGGCGGCGAGTGAGGGGTGTTTAGTGTTTTATGCCTGGCAAGTCAACAGACATCAGCTGACAGAAACATACAAAATATCTATTAAAATACAATAACTTAACCTCGGAAGGTATTTAAATACCGTATATGTGGTATCAGAAAACCACACCAATTTGCTGAACGCCTTGGACGAAGCTATTGTACCGCTTCCCTTATCATACCTTGAGGCTTTCGAATGGCTGAGGAACTCGTCTTCTATACCAATCCCATGTCGAGGGGCCGCATCGTGCGATGGATGCTGGAGGAAACCGGCTGCGCCTATCGGACGGAGATTCTGGGCTTCGGGAAGGAGATGAAGTCCCCCGGCTATCTTGCCGTCAATCCCATGGGCAAGGTGCCCGCCATCCTGCACAGGGGAACGGTCGTCACCGAGGGGGCCGCGATCTGTGCTTATCTGGCCGATGCCTTTCCCGAGGCCGGCCTCGCACCGGCTCCGGGCGATGCCCGCCGGGGGCCTTATTACCGCTGGATGTTCTTTGCCGCCGGCCCCGTGGAGGCCGCGCTGAGCAACAAGGCCTTCGGCTTCGAAGTGCCCACCGACAAGCAGCGTGCGGTCGGCTATGGCAGCGTCGAGGATGTGATGAACGCCCTGGAATACGCCGTCTCCCAGTCCGAATACATCGCAGGAGACCGCTTCACGGCGGCGGATGTCTATGTCGGCTCGCAGATCGGCTGGGGCATGATGTTCGGCACTTTGGAAAAACGTCCCGCCTACGAGGCCTATTGGCAGCGGATCGGCAACCGCCCGGCGGCGATCCGGGCACGGGAGATCGATGACGCGCTCGTGCCGCCGAAGGCGTGAAAGTTATCTCGTCATTCGTTGTAAAGCGCAGTGGCCTTTCCCTCCCCCTTGTGGGGAGGGCTAGGGTGGGGGTGTGAGCCATAGCCTATGCGAATGTGGCTCGCGCTCACCTCTCCCAGAGGGAGAGGTCGGACCGTCAGGTCCGGGTGAGGGGTTACAGATTTATCCGGGAAAGCCTATGCCCCCTCAGCCTCGCTCCGCTCGACCTCTCCCCGCCGGGGAGAGGTATGGCTGCGCCATGCTCGGATAACTATCGCATCTAACAGCCAGGCTTCGAGGCCGAGGCCGCTAACGGCGCTCCGGGATCGAATAGGTCCCGGTCGCATGGCAGACCACCTCCGGAATGCCTTCGGAAAAGATTGAGACTTCGCCCACCGCCAGCCGCTTGCCGAGCTTGAGCAGACGGCAATCGGCAATGAGGGCGCGGGGCTCGGGCTTTCGTAAGAAATTGAAGTTGAGGCTCGTGGTCACCGCGAGCGCCACAGGCCCGATATGCGCGAGAATCGCGGCGTAGAGGGCGAGATCGGCGAGTGCCATCATGGCCGGCCCCGAGATGGTGCCGCCCGGCCGCAGGTGGCGCTCGTGGTAGTCCATCCGCATCCGGGCCGAGAGCGGGCCGATCTCGTCGATGAAATAGCTGCGCCCGCCTGCGTGCATCTGCGGAAATTCGCGGTCGAGGAAGGCCGCGAGCTCGTCCTTGGTCATGATCGGGTGGTGCGAAGCCATGCGTCAAATGCTCATTGAACTGCCCTGCCCTATCCCATACGTTCCAGCCATGAACCACGACAATTATCCGAACGATTACATTCGCGGCATCCTCAACAGCGTGAAGACCATCGCGCTGGTCGGCGCCTCGCAGAACCCGGCCCGGCCGAGCTGGATCGTCACCAAATACCTGCTGGAGCGCGGCTACGACGTGATCCCGATCAATCCCGGCCTCGCGGGCGGCGAACTCCTCGGAAAAAAGGTCTACGCCTCTCTCAAGGATGTGCCTTTCCCCATCGATATGGTCGAGATCTTCCGCAATTCGGAAGCCGCCGGCCCGATCACGGACGAGGCCCTTGCCCTCGACCCGCTGCCCAAGGTCCTGTGGATGCAGCTCTCCGTCCGCAACGATGCGGCGGCCGCCAAGGCCGAAGCCAAGGGCCTAAAGGTGGTGATGGACCGCTGCCCGAAGATCGAGTTCGGCCGCCTCTCCGGCGAGATCTCCTGGCAGGGCGTGAACTCGCGGATGATCAGCTCCAAGAAGCCGGTTCTCTCGGGCAAAGGGTTCCAGAAGCTCAGCCTCAACCGGCCTTGATCCCTGGTGTCATTCCCGGCCGGAGCGCAGCGGAGGGAAAGGGAATCCATCAGCGAAGCGCTTGATCGTGGATCCCCTTTCCGACCCTCCGGGCCGCCGGGGAAGACAAACGGGCAACCCAACACTCTCCTTGACGAAAGAACGATCCGTTCGATAAATAGAACGGACTTTTTCTCCTAGAGGAACGCCCCATGACCGACCGCCTGCCAGGCTTCAACACGCTCGCCATCCATGCCGGAGCAGCCCCTGACGCCGCGACGGGCGCGCGGGCGACGCCGATCTACCAGACGACCTCCTTCGTCTTCGACGATGTGGATCATGCGGCCTCGCTGTTCGGTCTGCAGGCCTTCGGCAACATCTATTCCCGAATCGGCAACCCGACCTGTGCCGTGCTGGAAGAGCGCGTGGCGGCACTGGAAGGCGGCACCGCCGCTCTTGCGGTGGCCTCGGGCCATGCAGCCGAGTTCCTGGTGTTCCACACCCTGCTCCAGCCCGGCGACGAGTTCATTGCGGCGAAGCAGCTCTATGGCGGCTCGATCAACCAGTTCAACCATTCCTACAAGAACTTCGGCTGGAACGTCGCCTGGGCCAATGCCGACGACCCGTCGAGCTTCGAGGCCGCCATCACGCCGAAGACCAAGGCGATCTTCGTCGAATCGATCGCCAATCCGGGCGGTGTGATCGTGGACCTTCAGGCCATCGCGGCGATCGCCAAGAAGCACCGCATCCCGTTCATCGTCGACAACACGATGGCGACGCCGTACCTGATCAAGCCGTTCGAGCATGGCGCCGACATCATCGTCCATTCCGCCACCAAGTTCCTCGGCGGCCACGGCAATTCCATCGGCGGCGTGATCGTCGACGGAGGCTCGTTCAACTTCGCCGGCGACGACCGCTATCCCATGCTCTCGAAGCCGCGCCCCGAATATGGCGGCATGGTGCTCGGCGAAACTTTTGGGAATTTCGGCTTCGCCATCGCCTGCCGCGTGCTCGGCCTGCGCGATCTTGGACCGGCGCTATCGCCCTTCAACGCCTTCCTGATTCTCAACGGAATCGAGACCCTGCCGCTGCGCATGCAGCGCCATGCCGACAACACCCTCGCCGTCGCGGAGCATCTCTCGACCCACAACAAGGTATCCTGGGTCAGCTATCCCGGCCTGCGCGACGATCGCTATCACAACCTCGCCAAGCAATATTGCCCGAAGGGCGCGGGCGCGGTGTTCACTTTCGGCCTGAAAGGCGGTTACGAGGCGGGCGTAAAGCTGGTGTCGAACCTGAAGCTATTCTCGCATCTGGCCAATATCGGCGACACGCGCTCGCTGGTGATCCACCCGGCCTCCACCACGCACCGCCAGCTCAGCGACGAGCAGAAGACGCAAGCCGGTGCCGGGCCCGAAGTGGTGCGGCTCTCCGTCGGCCTGGAAGACAAGGAAGACCTGATCGACGATCTCAATCAGGCTCTGGACGCTGCGTAAGCTGCGTCCGACTTAGAGACACACTGTCATTCCGGGGCCGCGTAGCGGAGCCCGGAAACCATAAACACGACCTCTCTCGGAAGGGCGGGCAACGCTGCGCTTCTTTTCCGCATTGTCAGCGGTTATGGATTCCGGGCTCCGCTACGCGGCCCCGGAATGACAGTAAGGCAAACAAAAAGGGCGGCTCTCAGGCCGCCCTTTTCGCTGCACTGAAACCGAAACTTATGCGGCGCGCGATGCGCCAGCTTTCTTGTAGGTGTTGTGGATCGCGTTGAGCGAGCGCTCGAGGGCCGTCCAGAGACGGCCGATCTCGTCCGCACCCTGCGAATGCGCATCGTACTCGCGCGCGCCCTCGCCCGTCGAGAGAGACAGCGTCAGCTCGGGACGATGCGTGATCTGGCCGGCCCAGACGGGGACCTGAAGCGCGTTCAGCGCGCCGCGGGCATCGGCCACCACATGGGCCTCCGCATCGCCGTGCCTGGCCGGTGCGGCGTTGATCACGGCGGCATAAGGCTTGCGATGCTCGCGGGCGATGGCGACTGTATCCTGGAGAGCCGCGATGTCGAACAGGCTCGCGCGGGTCGGGATAATCACCAGCGTGGCGTGCTTGATCGCATCCGCAACGATCGAGGACTTGTTCGGCGGCGTGTCAACCAGCACCCATTCATAACCCTCGCGCTTGGCATCCCTAAGCGCATCACCGATATGACGGGTATTGTGCCTGAGGCCGAGATGTTCCTGGCTGCGGATCTTGTGCCAGAGCGACAGCGAGCCCTGCGGATCGTTGTCGATCAGCAATGTCCGGCGCGAAGGGTTGGCGATATAACTCGCGAGGTGAGCAGCAAGCGTGCTCTTTCCCGAGCCGCCTTTCCGCGAAGCAAAGACCAGCACATTCATGCCTGACTCCTTATCAGCCTGTTCCTGCAGCACTGCGCTTGAGGGTTAATCACATCTTAATATTGTTCACCTGTAGCAGGGCAAGTACTGATTTCCTAATTCAAGCCCTATTCCCACTGCGATTTTTCATTTTCGACAGCATCCATCGCCCTGTTCCGAACGATGCGCCGCCTGCCCAAGCTTCCCATGGGAAAGCGCCACGGTCGCTGGTTTCCCAGGCATTCCAAGCCGCGCAAGCTCGGCGATACATGAGTTTTGTTCCCGATTTGAAACGTTTTTCCGACTCGGAACCACCGCTCCGCTTGGCCGTTAAGCACCAGACTTCACCAGTCTAGGAGCTGACACATGAAGAAGATCTTGTTTGCAGGTGCCGTTCTCGTCGCCCTCGCCCCGGTCGGCGCCTTCGCCCAGTCCGGCGGCGCAGCGGCCGGTGCGGCCACGGGCGCCGTCGGCGGCGCCATCGTCGGCGGCCCCATCGGTGCTGCAGTCGGCGGCGTGACCGGCGCCATCGTCGGCGGTCTGGCCGATCAGCAGCAGCCGCAGTTCCGCCAGTATGTGGTGACCCAGGGCGTCCCGTCCTACCGCTATCAGGAAGAGGTGCGCGTCGGTGCGGTGCTCCCGTCCTCGGGCGTGACCTACTACGAGGTTCCGGCCCAGTACGGCGTGCAGAACTATCGCTATACGGTCGTGAACGACACGCCGGTTCTGGTCGATCCCGGCACCCGCCGCGTCGTTCAGGTCATCCGCTAAACGCCTTTAGAATCATGAATGGGGCGGCCCTCGAGGCCGCCCTTTTGTTTTTCGCTAAGCCGCGCTCACGCGCGCGTGGACCACTGCCATTGCGAGCACCACCATGGCGAAGACCTGATGCGCCAGCCCGGCCCAGAGGGGCACCACGAGCAGCAGCGTCACGATTCCGAGCACCATCTGCGCCAGCGTCAATCCAGCCATCGCCGTTGCTCGCTTCGCTGTCTTGGACACGGCGCCACGTCGACGAATCGTCAAGGCATGCCAGACGGCAAAGGCCACGATGGCATAGGCGACGAGGCGATGATTGAACTGTACCAGCACCACGTTGTCGACGAAGTTCTCGATCCAAGGCTTGACCACGAAAAGCGCCGAAGCCGGCGGGACGAGAGCACCATCCATCAATGGCCAGGTGTTGTAGGTCAGGCCGGCCTTGGAGCCGGCCACGAGGCCGCCGAGGGCGATCTGGAACAGAATCAGCGAAACGAGAATGCGCGGCACGGCTCCCGCCTTGACCTCGAGATGAGCCGTCTCGGAGCGGTCCCTCAGCCCGGCCGCCACCCAGACGAGGCAGGCCAGGATGATGCTGGCCACCGTCAGGTGCAAGGCGAGCTTGATCGGCGCGACCGCCGTCATGCCCGGCTCGAGGCCTGAGGCGACCATGAGCCAGCCGATGGCGCCCTGAAGGCCGCCAAGGGCGCCGATCCCGAGGAGCGTCAGCGCCAGCCTGTGCTTGATCGTTCCCCGCAACCAGAACCAGATCAGGGGCAGGAAGAAGACGATACCGATCAGGCGGCCGAGCTGGCGGTGGCCCCATTCCCAGCCGTAGATGAACTTGAACTCGGCCAGGGTCATGCCCTTGTTGACGAGCTCGTACTGGGAAATCTGCCGATATTTCTCGAACTCGGCGAGCCAGGCCTGCTCGGTCAGGGGCGGGATCGCGCCGGTCACAGGCTTCCATTCGGTGATCGAGAGGCCGGAGCCGGTCAGGCGGGTAGCACCTCCGACCGAAACCATCAGCACGACCAGCGCCGCAAGGCTGTAGATCCAGATGCGGACGGCGGACAAAGATCGGGTTTGCGGCGCGCGCGCCAGCGGCATGCCCTCGGTGGAGGCTGCGACAGCCATGCTCATTCTCATCGTCGATTTGGGCTTGAACCCGGGATATGGACGTCACATAGAGGCTGTGCCTCCGGGAGGCAATTCATGCCGGTGACGCACCGCGATGGCGGGCATTGAATGAGGACATCGAGGATTTCCGCCATGGGCATTCGCACGCGCAAGCTGATCGGGACGGTGGCGATGCTCACCTTCATCATTTTCTATGCGCTGTTCGCGATGGCGATCGCCGAAGGCCGGATTACGCAGGCGCCGAAGCTGGTGCAGACCGTCGCCTATATCGTTCTCGGCCTGATCTGGGTGGTGCCGATCCTGCCGTTGGTCCGCTGGATGGCGAAGCCGGATAAATCCTGACCGCAGCAGCCATCAAGCCTCCGGCTGCTCGATCCCTGAATAAGAAAAGGCCCGCTCGAAGCGGGCCTTTTTTTGAGAAAATCAGCGGCAAACCCTGCGGTTGCGGTGCTCCCAGCCCCAGCCGGGAACCCATTCCCGGTAGCGCTCGGTGTAGCAGCGCTCCACATAGACCTCGCGGACGGGGCGCTCGTAGTAAACGGGCGCCCGCTCTTCCACATAGACCGGCGGCGGGGGCGGCGGCGGAGCGCGATACACCACGGGCGGCTGAGGCTGAGCGACGGCAGCGCCAACGGCGGCGCCCACGGCAAGACCTCCCAGCGCGCCGAGAGCCACGGCGGCACCCGGGGAGAGACGGTCGCGGGCGGCGGCCGGCTGAGCGGCCGCCAGACCGGTGACCAGGGCAAGAGCCGCAGCGGTACCGGAGACAAGACGGAAGATCTTCATGATCGTCACCTCGACAGGAGGGAGGCCACCTGCCTTCCTCTTCATGTCATGAGATATACTGTTCAAAACCTCTCTGAAAGCTGAACGGATTGTGGCAAAGCTTGGGCGTGAGCCATTTGTGCCGGAATGGTGAGCGAGTGATTAACGCCCATTTACCTTGCGATAATCAGGTCCCGGCGCTGCGCAGCGGCACCGACAGAAGCACCCGCACCAGATCCGCCTGCCGATTCGTATCCGTCTTGCGGAACAGGTTTTTCAGGTGGAAGACGACGGTGGTTTGCGCCACCTCGAGCTCCTCGGCGATCTGATCGAGGCGCTTGCCGTCGATGAGCATCAGCGCGACCCGCGTTTCCGAAGGCGTCAGGTTGTAGAGCCTGACGAGCGTATCGCCCGAGACCTTGGCGCGCTGTTCCGTGTCGATGACGAGCAGCACGACGGCTTCCGGCCGCTCCTCCACGGAAAAGCGCTGGCCCGGGATGAGCACGAGATAGGGCCGGCCGCCCGAATTGCGCGGAAACGAGACGATCTCGTCCAGGGCCTCTTCCTCGAATGCCTTCTCGATCGCGGAATAAAGCTTTCCGTTCTGCTTGACGGCTGTGCCCTTCAGCACGCCCTGAGTGACGCTCAGACCGTCCTCCTCCGCCAGGATGCGTTGCGCTTCCTTGTTCATGACGCGGACGGTCCCGGCCTCGTCGACGATCACCACGCCGACCAGGAACCGGTCGAAAGCGAAGGTTGCCTTGTAAAGGGCATCGACGGTTCGCCCCTTCGAAGACTTGAGGATTTCCTGCCAGGATTCCTCGGCGCGGTGCACGGCACTCGTCTGGACCCGGGCCACCTGATCGAGACGCGCCGCGACGGTCGCGAGCAGAATCTCGTAGTCGATCGGCTTGACGAGATAATCGTCGGCGCCGGCCTGCTTGCCGGTCAGGACGTCGTTCCGCTCGGCCAAAGCCGTCAGGAAGATGAAGGGCACGTCGGCCATGGTCCCCTGCTCGCGCAAGGCCTTGAGCACATCGTAGCCACCGAGTCCCGGCATGGTGATGTCGCACAGGACGAGATCGGGTCGGTGCTTCTCGAGCAGGCTCAGCGCCTCGCTGCCATTTGCAGCCTGGAGCACACGATAATTCGCAGCCTCCAGTTCCTCGGCAATGTCGCCCCTCAGGTCATCTTCGTCTTCGACGCAAAGAATTGTTTTTTTTGTCGTCATTGGAGTCAGTCACTCATGCTGCCTGTTGCGTTTGGTCGGCATTGGCGATCGGCAGGTCGAACGTGAACAAGGAGCCGGCAGCCTCATAGCTCTCAACCTGAATTTCACCCCCATGCAGATGCATGATCCTCTGGGCAAAGTTTAACCCGATCCCCGTCCCGGCGATGCCAGACGCCGTGCGTGCGCGATAGAACCTGTCGAAGATCTTCGGCAGTTCATCCGCCGGAATTCCAATGCCCCAGTCGCGTACAGAGCAGAAAGCCCGCGACCCGTCCATCCAAATCTTGATTTCGACCACAGGTGTATTGCCCGAATACTTGATGGCATTCGACAACAGATTGACGACAACCTGCTCGATGAGCATGCCGTCGCAATAGACACGGGCCGGGAGATCGGGAACGTCGAAGCGAATATCGGCCTGAGCGCTCACTTCTTTCTGCCGCTCGCAGATATCCATCACCAGATCGACGAGATTGTAGGAGGCCGGATTGAGTTCGATCGTACCGGCATCGAGTTTTGCCGCGTTCAGGACGCTGTCCACGAGCCGTGTCAGCCGCGTTCCCGCGTTACGGATTTTCTGGATGCGGGTGACGAGTTCGTCCTCCGTCATGGCCGCGCCGCGGCGCAGAATGCGCTGCGCGCTCGAATCCAGGATCGCCAGGGGCGTCCTGAACTGATGCGACACCATGGAGACGAAGCTGCGATAGGCATTCGTCGTTTCGCGTTCGCGCGCGAGCGCCGATTCAAGGGCCCTGGCCACCTGTTTGTAGCCGGTGATGTCGGTCAGGCGCACGAAGATCGTGGCGCCATCAGCTTTCGTAAGGGAAAGCCTGGACCACGTGTCCTTCTTCATCAGGAGATCGAACTCGAGCTCCTCGAAGGGCGACTGGGCATTGACGAGCCGCCGATCCGCACCTTCGCACATGGCAAAGCACTGCAGGAACGCTGTGAGGCTCATCTCCTCGCGGCACCAGAGGGAAACGGGGGCCGCCGCCCAGATCTGATCGTTCGCGAAGAGCAGCTTGCCGGTCCAGTCGAAGGCGGCGAATCCCTCGGAGGCGGAATTGATGGCGGCGATCAGCCGGCGCTCGGCCTGGCGCAGGGCAGCCGTTCTCTGCAGGACCTTGATCTCCAGGTCGAAGTTCTGCCGCTCCGCCTGTTTGCGGGCGAGCCATTGCTCGGTCACGTCGCGGATGAAGGCGATTCCGAGCTTGCGCTCCGCCATGAAGACGGGGAAGCAGTTGATTTCCAGGCAGCGTTCGTGCCCCTCCGAGGCGGCTGACTCGTCCTCGAAAATCGAGCTCGTTCCTTCCGTTGCCCGGGTCAGCGCCCCGACGACGTCCTCCTTTGCAAAAAGCCGATCCAGATCCTGCATCCGCCGGCCGACCGCCTGATCGGGCTTGATGGTCAGAAGGTCCTCCATGCCCGGATTCCAGAGCAGGCATCTCAGCTGACCGTCGAACATGACGATGCCCTGGTTGCTGATATTGCTGATCACGAGGTCGGACAGCTCCTGCTCCTGCTTGAGCAGTTGTTTCGCCTGGCTGGCTTCCTGAACGCCCTTGAAGAGCCGCACCATCAGGAACGCGGCGCAGAGAACGATGCCGGAGAGATAGGCGACGCTCTCGAACACCACCTGCAGGTAATTGGAGCGCTTTGCGACGGCCTCTTCTCGACTGAGCCAGACGATCCTGTTGGCGGCATCTCGGAGCTTGTAGGAAAGATCCCGGATCTGCTCACGCAATCGCGTCGCCGCTTCGTGGTCGATGGTCCCCTGAAGGATATCGTCCGCCATCGTCAGTTGGAGATAAGCCTGCTTGAGGTCAGACGAGACCCCGAGGATTTCCAATGTCCGGCCCTGAGGTCCTTCGAGAAGGACGGCGAGACGGCTGATCAGAATGTCGGCGCGAAAGGAAGGAGCGTGCTCCGGGTTTGCGAACGTCTCGCCGCCGGCCGCGCGCGCAAGGCTCTCGGCGAAAATCGCAGCCTCGAACTGCGCCTGCGTGACATACCAGGTATTGGCGTACATCGCATCCGTTCGGAACTCGCGCTCGAGCTCGAACAGCCGGGCAACCGTGAATCCGAGGCAGACGATCAGGCTCGCCATCGCCGCGAGCGTGACCAAAGCCGCCTTGTAGCTATGCAGATTCAATCTCATCACTACTCGATATTCAGCTTACTGAGCTGCCAGACCCATCGAGAATCGTAGCGTATATCCTGAAGGACCTTGTGGGCATCTCTCGGATAGACGATCCATAGAGGCCCCTTGTCCCGGACGGTCAGAACGCGATTATCCGCGCGCATCGCGAGAATCGGATCGAACTGCAGATCTTCGAGAGGGATCACGATGACGTAGTCGTTGAGAGCGGTCGCTCTCATCGCATTTCCCTTCGCGCCCACCCGCTCCAAAACCGCCCGCAACGGCACGCCGTCGAAAACCTGCGGAATGCTCGACACCTCTGACCGCGTGGTAATGGAGGCACGGCCGAGTGTTTCGAGCATCTCCCTGTCGAACTGCGCCCCTGCGGCACTGTTCGTCTGGTCGACATTCCCGGAAATCGTCAGGATCACCGGGCCTTTCGCCGGCGGGAGAGGCTCGGCCGCATGAGACAGCGTTGCCAATCCGAAGAAGACGAGCAAGGACGAAAAGGCGGCCGGGCGCTGCATGATTTCCTATTTCACGACAGATTATAATAGAACGTCCGCATCTTCCGCGATTTTGTGCAAAAAATCCAGTGCCGGCGGCGAGCGACGTTCATCGACTTCCCTTGAGGTTTTTCGTAGCGCTCGCCCAATGCAATCATGAAGGGAATTGCGAAGAAATCTTAAATGCAACCTTGTTATAATTGGTCTCTTGCCGTTTGCTCGAACCGCAATACTTCCTACGACATGACTGCATTCCTCGCTTCGGAACCGATTACGGAACCTATGCGACACTTGCCGTATTTACCGGAAAGCTTTTCAAGCTTGGCCGGCAACGCTATGATATGCCGTATGTCAGACCGGGCGCGCGGCCCGGTATTCTGCGAAACGAGGAGTTCCTTATGCGCAAATTCGTAACGACTCTGGTCGGAGCGGCCGTGCTCGCGTCCGCATTGCCCGCAGTTGCGAGCCCGATCCAGGGCCGTTCCCTGCCGCAGGTGGAGAAGGCCTATCCGAACGAGAGCTACGCGCAATACTATTACCGCCGCGGCTATGCTCCCCGTCCCTATTATCGGGATGGATATTATTACAGGCGCAACAACAACGGCGCCGCCGTCGCTGCCGGCGTTGCCGGACTTGCGGCCGGCGCCCTGATCGGCGGCGCGATCGCCAGCCAGGCCCAGGCTCAGCCGGCCGCTCCGCCGCCTCCCGGCGTGGTCAATCCACAGGTCGCGGCCTATTGCGCCCGCAAGTACCGCTCCTACGATCCGGCGAGCGGCACATTCATGGCCAATAACGGGATGCGCTACGTCTGCACGTATCCGTAAGCTCTGCGCCTCCCGCGAATCCGATGGCCCTGCCGCTCAAACGCGGCAGGGCTTTCTCTTATCTGGGCCCATCGGCCGCCTTTACCTCTCCGGCCCCCGCCTTAGAACAACGCCAATGAGGCGGCGACGCACTGTCTCCGTCGAAACCCTCACGGACACATCTACGAAAGGCCTCGATCGGCTCAATGGCTCAAGACTCTGAAATCGGCACAGTCATTCCTCCCAACGAGGCGGCCATTCTGACCTCCGGCGACATGACCGAGCTCGAATTGGTTCTTCCGGATCTGGGGGAAAAGGATTTGCCGGAGATCGCGATCTTCCTGGTGGCCTGCGCCATGCGATTTCACAGCGATCCCGAATTCGTCCAGGACCAGTTGGAATGGCTCGTCAAGGCGCATGATTCCGAAGTGGACGAAGGCCTGCGGCCCGATCAGCTGAACTCCGCCAACGACGACTGACCGCCTGGAATCGGGGGCGCTCAGTCCAGGAACGCGACCGGCGTCCCCTTCTCCACCATCTTCGACAGCTCCTCCACATCCCAGTTCGTGAGCCGCACGCAGCCTTGCGAATGGGCCTTGCCGACCTTCTCGGGGTCCGGTGTGCCGTGGATGCCGAAGCTCTCGACCGAGAGGTCTATCCAGGTGCTGCCGACCGGGTTGTTCGGGCCCGGCTTGATCTCGAATTTTTCCTTCGCCTTCACGCCCTTGAAGGCATAATCCGGATTGTAGGTGTAGTTCGGATTCGACGCGACCGCGCGCACGGTATGGTTTCCGCTCGGCGCCGGCTTTTCCTCGCTGCCGATGGAGGCCGGATACACCGCCAGCACCTTTCCGTCCTTGCCCAGCACGCGCAATACATGTTCGCTTTTGACGATCTCGATCTTGGCGGCCTTGTCCTTCTTGCCGTTCGAGCCGGGTGCGGCTGCGACATTGGCAACGACGACGGTTGAGCCGGACTTGTCGAGGGCTTTGCCGGAATTGAGGGCCTTGAGCAGATCCACATCCATGTGGAATTTCTCGGCCAGGAGCTCCTCGGGACTGGAATAGGCAAGCCGGTCGAGCTTTGCCTGATCTTCCAGCTTGTCGGGGATCTCGACGAAGGGACCTTTCACATCCTCGGCCGCAATCGTGTATTCGACGAGCGCCGGATCGGCCGAGGCCTCGTTGAGCTTCGCCCACACCTCATCGTCGAGATCGCCGTCCGCTTTGAGATCGTGTTCCTTCTCGAAGGCCTTGATCGCGTTCTTCAGATTGTCGCCGTGGTGACCGTCGATCACGCCAGGCGAGAAGCGTGCACGGTCGAGCAGAACCTGAACTTTCACGAGAACCGGGTCGATTTCCTTGCTCTTGCCGCCCTTTGTCGACCAGGTGGCGCCATTCACGGATTCGAGGTTCAACCTCTCGGATGCAGCAAGGACAGGGCTCGTGACTGCGACGAGCCCGAGAAAGGCATACGCAACGATCTTCATGGATGTCTCCGGAAACCAAATCATGCACGACAAAGCCCTGGCGGCCCGCCTGTTCCAGCGCTCCTATTGGCAGATCCGGTAATCCCCCTTCCGCTGCCGCAGATCGAGATGCAGATGATCGCCATGATCTGCGTCGGATCCAGGTCCCAGCACCGTGTTGAAGATCGGGCAGGCGCCCTTGCGGATGGACATCTCGAAAGCGGCCTCCGGGGCGTTATCTGCATGCTTGCCGATCGTCACCGGCGCGCGCTTCGCGAATTCGAGCCCCATGATGTCGAGTCCGTTGCCGAAGGCATGTTCGCTGAGCTTTTCGCCGTTGCGCTGGTCCCGGCATTGATAGGAAGTGCCGATGAGAAGCTTGGTCGGAACGCTCTGCAATTGGCGTTCCGCCTCGGGAATGACCACCTCACCCAGCCAGCGGGAGATGCCTTCCGCAGCCGGGCAGCCCATGAGCGATGCCGGCGATACGCCGACGCCGTTCGGCAGGCCTGAGACGAGCACGGGATTTTCGATCCCGCAGCTGCTCTCCTGCACCGGAGGGCGGCGCTCGAATTTCAGGCCGAGCTGTTTCAGACGGTCGAGACAGGCCTCTTCAGCCCGCTCCTTTGCTGGGTCGCTCTTGCGGGCGGCAACGGTTTCGTTCGGGAGCGGCTTCTCGGCCCGAGGCTCGGAAACCACCGGAGGAGGCAGGCGATCCGGCCGGGGCGGCGGCAACGGCGGAGCCAAAGGCTGCTGCGCCATGGCGAGCGGAATTGCCATAAGAGCGGCGAAGCCGGCCAATCCCGTCCTCCAATAACCCGTCGGGCCCATACCACCTCCAATTCTCAAGCTCGCCCTTTCCATTAACCCTGATGAACCGAGGTTGGGTTCCATCTGCGCCATCAGGGCGTCTTGCTCTCGCGCCCGTACGCACCACAATCGAATGAACAGATGGAGGAGCCCCGATGAGGGCATTTTCGGTGACGGATTTCGGTTCCGATAAGAGCTTGTCTCTGGTCTCGGCGTTCAGCCACGATCAGAGGGATACACGTACGAGGCGCGTTGCCGAGCTGGTGGAGCGCGTAGCCAAGCTCAGATCCGAGCTCGAGGAGGCCGAGACGGCCTTGGAATTCGAGAAGACACGGATGCCCGTCCCTGGCGATTTCGTCCGCTGCCCCCTGACAAGCTTCTTCGGACGCGTGACCAAGGTGAAGCCCCGGCCGAGCGGCCGCCCCTGGGTCGAAATCGTTCCGTATCTCGGGCCGAACCTCCCCGGCCATTCGGCGATGGATCTCTTCGAGAGCTGGGAGCTGATCGATCCCCCTGCCGCCAATTCCGAGGCGGGCGAAGCCGCCGAGGCCAGTCCCAAGCTTCCCACCATCGCGCCCTTCATGCCGATGCCGCGCGCCATGCTGACCGCGCCCGATGAGGAAGACGACGTGGAGGCTTCGCTCAGAAAGCTCTGGGCATCGCCGAAGGGGATTTCGTCGTAGAGCTGCTTCCACTTGCGTGGAATCACCTCTTTTCTCTGGTTTGCCGCATTTTTTGACGACGAACCGGAGCCACTTCGCCGAAAAATGCTCTAGAGGTGATGGCCCTCTCCCCTCCGTCACCTGCAACAATTCGAGTCATCTTGCGTTTGCCCTGCGGTTTCGCTGCCTGATGCAGCCTGTGAAACCTTCGATGCGTGGCAGCTGGAAGACGTAAGCTCCAAGCCTCTTCCCCTTACCTGCCATCGCGCGATCGCTTGTACGAACAAGGGGACATAAGCCATGGCAGAGGAAGGGCAGAGTGTACGCCTTCAGGTCGCGAATGCCCGGCCGGACGATTCGGGCCGGGGCATCGCGCGCATCAGCCGCCAGGCGCTGGCCGAGATCGGCATGCAGGAAGGCCAGGCGATCGAGATCGTCGGCAAGCGCCACACCACCGCCATCGCCGTCACGCCCTATCCGGAAGACGAGGGCCTCAACATCATCCGCCTCGACGGCCTGCAGCGCGTCAATGCCGGGGTCGGCAGCGGCGATCACGTGGAGGTGAAGCGGGCCGAGGTTCGCCCCGCGACCCGGGTCGTGCTCGCTCCAGCCCAGAAGGGCCTGCGTCTGCAGGGATCGGGCGATGCCCTGAAACGCACATTCTATCAGCGCCCGGTCACGGCTGGCGACGTGATTTCAACCTCGGTCTACTCGCAGCGCTCGGCCGATCCGAGAATGCCGGAGGAGATGCGCGGCCTTCTCAACATCCCGGCCTACGGTTTGCAGGAGATCCGCCTCGTGGTGGTCTCGACCCAGCCGCGCGGCATCGTGCATGTGACGGCCGAGACCGAGATCGAACTGCGCCCGCAATTCGAGGAGCCGAAGGAGGCGCGTCGGGCGGATGTGACCTATGACGATATCGGCGGCCTCGGCAGCACCGTCGACCAAGTACGCGAGATGGTGGAGTTGCCGCTGCGCCATCCGGAACTCTTCCAGCGTCTCGGCATCGACCCGCCGAAGGGCGTGCTGCTCTACGGTCCTCCAGGCACCGGCAAGACCCGTCTGGCGCGTGCGGTCGCCAACGAGACGGAGGCGCAGTTCTTCCACATCGCCGGCCCGGAGATCATGGGCCAGCACTACGGAGAGTCCGAGCAGCGGCTGCGGCAGGTGTTTCAGGAGGCGCAGCAGAATGCCCCCGCCATCATCTTCATCGACGAGATCGACAGCATTGCGCCGAAACGCGAGGAAACGAAGGGCGAGGTCGAGCGGCGTATCGTGGCGCAGCTCCTCACCCTCATGGACGGGCTGGAGCCGCGCCAGAACATCGTGGTGATCGGCGCCACGAACCGCCGCGACGCCATCGACGAAGCCCTGCGCCGTCCGGGACGCTTCGACCGGGAAATCGTCATCGGCGTTCCCGACGAACCGGGACGGCGGGAAATCCTCGCCATCCACACCCGCGGAATGCCCTTGGCCGAGGACGTCAGCCTCGACGAGATCGCCCGCACCACCTACGGCTTCGTTGGTGCCGATCTCGCCGCGCTTTCCCGCGAGGCGGCCATGGATTCCCTGCGCCGGGTGCTCCCCGGCATCAATCTCAGGGACGGCATCCCGTCGGACGTCATCGAGAGCCTTCAGGTTACGCGGCAGGATTTTCTCAACGCCATGAAGCGCGTCCAGCCTTCGGCCCTGCGTGAGATCATGATCCAGGTGCCGAACGTGACCTGGGACGATATCGGCGGCGTCGAGGAAGCCCGCACGCGGCTGCGCGAGGGTGTGGAGCTTCCGCTCAAGAGCCCCGAATCCTTCAGCCGACTCGGCATCCGCCCGGCCAAGGGCTTCCTGCTCTTCGGCCCTCCCGGAACCGGCAAGACACTTCTCGCCAAGGCCGTTGCCCGCGAGGCGCAGGCGAATTTCGTGGCGACGAAATCCTCCGATCTCCTGTCGAAATGGTACGGCGAATCCGAGCAGCAGGTTTCCCGCCTCTTCGCCCGGGCCCGGCAGGTCGCCCCGACGGTGATCTTCATCGACGAGATCGATTCCCTCGCCCCCATCCGCGGCGGCGGGCTCGGCGAACCTGCGGTGACCGAGCGCGTGGTCAACACGATTCTGGCCGAGATGGACGGCCTGGAAGAGCTGCAGGGTGTCGTGGTTCTGGCAGCCACCAACAGACCGAACCTGATCGACCCTGCCCTCCTCCGACCGGGCCGCTTCGACGAGCTGATCTATGTGCCCGTTCCCGATGCGCTCGGCCGCCGGCACATCCTCGGCATCCACACGAAGTCCATGCCGCTCGCACCCGACGTCGATCTCGACTCCATCGCGGAGCGAACGAGCCGGTTCACGGGCGCGGATCTCGAAGACCTGACCCGCCGCGCGGGCCTCCTCGCGCTTCGCGAGTCGCTCGAGGCACAGACGGTGACGATGGCGCATTTCGAACAGGCGCTGCGGGAAACCCGCCCGTCGGTGACGCCCGAAATGGAGCGGGAATACGAGGACATGGTGCGGACCCTCAAACAGACAGGCCCCCAACGCCAGCCCATCGGCTTCCTGCCTTTGAAGCAGGCAGCCGAGTAGGCACATTCTCGCTCCGATAAAAGAAAACGCGGGCCAGTTGGCCCGCGTCTCGTTGTCGGTGTGATCGGTCTCTGGCGCATCGTGCAGAAAGGTGTAGGCGGTTTTCTGCGTTCAACGATGCGCTCTCCAAAGAGCGGAGCATCGGATTGTTCCTAAAAGTGGATTCCACTTTTAGGTCCTATGCGCTACCGCCCGCAAGCAACCGGAATTCGGCCACCGGTCTGCGGATCATAAACGGTGCGGCAAGGCACGCCGTTGACGGTCCGGACCTCATGAGGCGCCGCATAAGGATCGGCAGACACATAGGGAGCGGGAGCACCCATCATCGGACCCATCGGCGCCGGAGCAATGCTGCCCGTGGCCACCACATCACCCGCCATTGGAGCTGCCGCCATCGGTGCAACCGCAACACCGCCTGCGCAAGCGATCGGAATGCGGGTGTCTCGTGTATTCGGATCCAGGATGGTGCGGCAGGGCACACCATTGAAATACTGGATCTCATGCGGAGCGGCATCTGGGAACAGGGAGCCTGGGGTACCGGAAATCGGTGACGGCTGCGCCGAGGCGGTTCCGATGATGCCAAACGCCATAAGACCTGCGCCGGCGAAGATCGCGAGCTTTTTCATCAATGTCTCCTGTGCTTTATTTAAACATGGCCGCTCGCCACAAAGGACATTAGCTCAACGCATCCGGTCGAGAACGTTTCCCTAGGTAATTTCGCCACACACAGTTGTGATTACGCCGATTGTGAAAAGCAAAGCTTCGTAATTGCCCAGTTTGTATTCGTTGATTTTCAAGGGAAACTCGCGATATTTATGCCTCGTTCCTATGCGTCCTGGGCGCGAAAGCTGGGCACTATCCAAATCTCATTACAAAATATTCATCAGAAAGTTAGAAAATTTTCATCACCGGATTGGATTGCCAGCAATGCGCCACGATTACTTGGTGTCCGGCACCGCACGGGTCGCGAGCCAGAGCCCAGCCACGACACCGGCGAGACCGAGAAGAACGCCGGCCGTCAGGTGTTCCCCCAGGATTCCGACGCCGAGCAGAGCCGCCGTGATCGGACTCAGCGACAGGAAGACCGTCACTCGCGTCGGCGTCGTGTTCTTGAGTGCCCATAGCCAGAGAACATAGGCGACGCCGCTCGACAGGCCGATGCAGAGGATAACGATCCATCCCTTCGCACCGAGGCGCGGCGTCTCCGTGAACAGGCCTTCCAGTCCGGCAAAGCCGGAGAGGAACACCACCGACGCCAACATCGCCCAGGCGCCGACAGGAAGGGTTGGGTAACGTGCAAGATAGGGCCGATAGAGCACCGAACAGAGCGCACCGCAAAGGGCCGCCGTCAGCACCAGAACGGCACCCACCCATTCGCCTGATGCACTCTCGCTGAATAGCCGCTCGCCTAGCGCGATGCCGACACCGACGATGGTCAGCACCACGCCCGCAGCCTTTTTGCCGGTCAGACTCTCGCGTCCGAGAAGAGCTGCGATGACCATGGTCATCAGCGGGAACGTGGCGAACAGAAGCGCGGCGCGGGTGGAGGAGATGTAGTGGAGACCGAGGTTGAGCAGCGCAATGAGGACACCGAACTGCACGATGCCTAAAGCCATCACCACGACAAGATCGCGCAGCGCGAACCGCGTCCGCACGCTCATCAGCAGAGGCGGGATCAGGCAGAGAACGGCGACGGCATAACGCAGGAAGGCCAGGGAGGCCGGCCCGACATCTTGGATCACGAACCGCGTCGCCACCAATGCCGCACCGACCTGAACCCCGGTGATGGCCGCGGCCGCCAATGCGAGCGTTTCCTGCCGCTTCAAAGGTCGAGATCCCAGGTCTGGCCGACGAGATCCTTGCCGAAGGAATGGTGCGCCTCTTCCTTCACCAGCCGGAAGCCGGCCGCCTGATAGATCTTGCGCGCCGAACCGAGAATATCGTTCGTCCACAGGGTCAGCGTCCGGTAGCCCTTGGCCCGTGCAAACGCGATGCATTCCTCGACGAGACGGCGACCGATGCCAAGCCCGCGCGTCGATGGCTCGACATAGAGCAGGCGGAGTTTCGCGACCTCGTCCGAATGGTGCACGAGGAAGACGCTGCCGACGACCTCCCCTTCCCGCTCTGCAATCCAGCAGCGCTCCCACTCCGGATCGAAATTCTTGACGAAGGCTGCGGCGATCTCGGCGACGAGGGCCTCGAAGGTCTCGTCCCAGCCGTATTCCTGGGCATAGAGCATGCCCTGGCGACGGGCGATCCAGCCGATGTCGCCGATCTGGTGCGGACGGAGGATGTAAGGGATTTTCGGCACCGGCGCGGTGCCGATCAGACGCTCGACCGTTTGCATGGCCCGCACCAATTGCTGACGCTCGGCTCCCGAGAGATCCGACAGCATCGATGCGACCTGGGCGGCGGAGGCTCGGTTCAGGGGCGCGAATGCGGCGCGGCCTGTATCGGTCAGCGACAGCAGAGCCTGACGCCTGTCTCCTTCGAGGGGCGTCCGCTCGATCAGGCCCCGCGCCGTGAACCGCTTCAGGAGACGGCTGAGATAGCCGGCATCGAGCCCGAGCTCGCGACCGAGATCGGCGGCGTTGACGGGGCTGCGGTGCGCCAGCTCGTAGAGCACGCGCGCCTCGGTGAGCGAGAACTCGCTTTCGAGCAGGCCTTCGCTCAGCAATCCAATATGGCGGGTGTAGAAACGGTTGAAACGGCGGACCTGCTCGATCTCATCGTCCGTCGGCAGTTGCGGCATGTGAGACATGGGCGCCTCCCCTGACAACCAGAGTCGGGCATATTGTTGACTGAGTCAACTATTTTCGAAGTCCGTCCCGGCCCTCCCTTCCACGTCATCACCGGCCTCGTGCTGGTGATCCCGATCCGAAAAGCCTGACGCTTCACAGGATCGGGAGGGCCGGGACAAGCCTCGGCCATGACCTGGAGGATAGCAACGCAGGCTGTCGCCGAGACAATCACCCGTCACGATCGGCTCTGGCAACCACCCGGACCTCGACGACGGGCCCTTCACGCCCCTTAAGCCGCAGCGTCGATCGACAGGCGCCCCTCATGGATCGCGTGGCAGGCCACGCCTCCGAGCAGCGCCGGGATTTCTGTCCGGCAGCGGTCGTTGGCGAAGGGGCAGCGCGGGTTGAAGGTGCAGCCGGAGGGCGGGTTGATCGGGTTCGGGATCTCACCCTTGACCGGAATGCGCTGGCGTCCGGTCATGCCCACATCCGGCACCGCATCGAGCAGCATGCGCGTATAGGGATGCTTGGGATGGGCGAAAAGCTCGCGCCCATTGGAGATCTCGACGATGCGGCCGAGATACATCACGCCGATGCGCGTCGCCATGTGGCGCACCACGGCGAGGTTGTGGCTGATGAACAGGTAGGTCAGGCCGAGCCGGTCCTGTAGGTCGCGCATCAGGTTCAGGATCTGCGCCTGGACGGACACGTCGAGGGCCGAAGTCGGCTCGTCGCAGACGATGAACTCCGCATTCGAGGCAAGCGCGCGGGCGATGGCGATACGCTGGCGCTGGCCGCCGGAGAACTCGTGCGGATACTTCGTGCCGTCCGCCGGATGCAGGCCGACCAGCGACAGCAGCTCGCCGACGCGGGCGGCAATGTCCTTCTCGCTGTCGATCAGGTGGAAGGCGCGGATGGGTTCTGCGACGATGCGGTCCACCTGCCAGCGCGGATTGAGGCTGGCATAGGGATCCTGGAAGATCATCTGGATGCGGCGCCTGAGACGCTGCCGCTCGGCGCTGTCGGCTTTGCCCGACATCCCCACGCGATCGATCGACACCGTGCCGCCGGAGGGCGGCAGCAGGCCGACCACCATGCGCGCCACCGTCGACTTGCCGGAGCCGGATTCGCCGACGAGGGCGAAGGTCTCGCCTTTTTCGATGGCGAAGGAGACACCGTCGACCGCTTTCAGATACTGCTTCTCGCCGCCCTCCAGCACCCGGTTGAGCCAGGGCTTGGAGACGTCGAAGACGCGGCGCAGGTCCTTGACCTCGACATAGGAACGCTCGGTCACGCGACGGCCTCCGACCGGATATGGGATTGATCGTAGAGATGGCAGGCGACGCGGTGCTCGCTGTGCTGGATCGGCTCCGGACGCTCGACGCGGCAGCGGTCGAAGACATAAGGACAGCGCGGGTTGAAGGCGCAGCCGGGCGGAATGGCGGACAGGCGCGGCATGGAGCCCGGGATCTGCACGAGACGATCCGTATCGCTCTCGAGCGACGGGATCGCGCCCATCAGGCCCTTGGCATAGGGATGGAGCGGGTTCTGCACCACATCGCGCACGGGCCCGATCTCCGCGATGCGGCCGGCATACATCACAGCGACGCGGTCCGCGGTCTCGGCGATCACGCCCATGTCGTGAGTGACCAGCATGATCGCCGTGCCGTGCTCGCGTCCGAGGCGCTTCAGGAGCGCAATGATCTGTGCCTGGACGGAGACGTCGAGCGCCGTCGTCGGCTCGTCGGCGATGATGAGCTCTGGCTCGGCGCAGAGCGCAAGCGCGATCACCACGCGCTGGCGCATGCCACCCGAAAACTCGTGCGGATAGCTGTCGATGCGCCGCTCCGGCGCCGGGATGCCGACCTCGGTCAGAAGATCGATGGCGCGCTTGCGGGCTGCGGAGGCGGAGAGATTGGTGTGCGTGCGGATCGTCTCGACCAGCTGCTCGCTGATGCGGAAGAGCGGATTGAGACTCGTCAGCGGATCCTGGAAGATCATGCCGATGCGCTTGCCGCGCACCTTTCGCATCTCCTCCGGCGGCAGGTTGTCGATGCGCATGCCCGACAGCCGGATCTCGCCGCCGGCAATCCGCCCTGGCGGATCGATGAGGCCGATGACGGCGGAACCGGTGACGGACTTGCCGGCGCCGGATTCGCCCACGACGCCGAGCACCTCGCCCTTGCCGATGTCGAAGGAGATGCCGTCGATGGCTTTGAGAATCCCGCGCCGCGTGACGAATTCGACGCGCAGATCGCGGACGGAGAGGACTGGTTCGGTCATGACAGTTTCTCTCTCATCGCAGCTTCGGATTGAGCGCGTCGCGCAGCCAGTCGCCGACGAGGTTGATGGCGAGCACGAGAAGCGCCAGCGCGATGCCGGGGAAGGCCACGATCCACCATTCGCCGGAGAACAGGTAATTGTTGCCGATGCGGATCAGGGTGCCGAGCGACGGCATGGTCTCCGGCATGCCCGTGCCGAGGAAGGACAGGGTCGCTTCGGTGATGATCGCAAGCGCCAGGTTGATGGTGGCGATGACGAGCACCGGCCCGAGCACGTTGGGCAGCACGTGCCGGAACATGATCACCGGCGCCGGCAGGCCGATCAGGCGGGCTGCGGCGATGTAGTCCTTGTTCTTCTCCACCATCACCGAGCCGCGCACGGTGCGCGCGTATTGCACCCAGAAGCTCAAGCCGATGGAGAAGACGAGCACGGATAGCGTCGTGGCGCCGTCGAGCTGCCCGCCAAGCACGGATTTGACCACGCCGTCGACGAGGAGCGCGATCAGGATCGCCGGAAAGGTCAGCTGCACGTCGGCGATGCGCATGATGATCGCATCGGTGGTGCCGCCGACATAGCCGGCGATCAGGCCGAGCGAGATGCCGAGCGTCGCCGAGAAGGCGACGCCGAGGAAGCCGACGGCGAGCGAGATCCGCAGGCCGTAGAGAATCGCCGAGAAGATGTCGCGCCCCTGCTCGTCGGTGCCGAGCATGAAGGGCATCTGCCCTTCCGCGTCCCAGATCGGCGGCAGACGGCTGTTCATGAGTTCAAGCTGCGCCGGATCGAAGGGATCCTGCGGCGAGAGAAGCCCGGCGAAGACGGCCGATGCCATGAACAGGAGGGTGACAAAGGCCGCGACCATGGTGAGCCTGGAGCGTTTGAAGCTCGCCCAGACATCGCTGTCGAGAAAGCGCCCGGCCCAGGTGGTCGGCTGGGAGGCCTGCACCGCTTCGATTGCTTCTGCCATCATCCCCTCCTCAGGCCGGCTGCCGGATGGTCGTTCTCAGGCGGGGATCGACGATCGTGTAGAGGATGTCGACGGCGAGGTTGATCACGACGAAGATCAGCGCGACCAGCATCAGGTAGGCCGCCATGATCGGGATATCGACGTTCTGCACGGCCTGGACGAAGAGCAGGCCCATGCCCGGCCATTGGAACACGGTCTCGGTGATGATCGCGAAGGCGATCACCGAGCCGAATTGCAGGCCGACGACGGTGATGACCGGAACCAGCGTGTTCTTGAGCGCGTGCCGGAAATGGACGGCGCGCGTGGTGAGCCCCCTCGCCCGGGCGAACTTGATGTAGTCGGCGCGCAGGACCTCCAGCATCTCGGCCCGCACGAGACGCATGATCAGCGTCATCTGGAACAGGCCGAGAGTGACCGACGGCATGATCAGCGCCTTGAGGCCGGACAATGTGAGAAGGCCGGTCGTCCACCAGCCGAGGCGCACGGTGTCGCCGCGACCGAAGGACGGGAGCCAGCCGAGCGTGACGGAGAACAGATAGATCAGCAGAATGCCGATCAGGAATGTCGGCAGCGAGATGCCGATCAGCGAGATGGTCTGAAACAGCTTCGCGAGAGCGCTGTCGCGTTTGAGACCGGAATAGACCCCCATCAGCACGCCGAAGCCCGTGGCGAAGATCGTCGCGCAGATGGCGAGCTCTAGAGTCGCCGGCATGCGCTCCGCCAGCAGGGTCGAAACGGGCTGCCGGAACTGATACGAGATGCCGAAATTGCCCTGGGCGGCCTGCACGAGATAACGCGCGAACTGCACTGGGACCGGATCGTCGAGACCGAGGGAGCGGCGCACCTGCTCGCGCTCGGCGGCGGGAGTATCGAGGGAGACGATCTGGTTTACCGGATCGCCGGCAAAGCGGAACATCGCAAAGGAAATGATCCCGACGGCCAGAAGAACGCCGATAGCCTGAAGGGCTCGTCGGATGATGAAAGCAAACATGAACAATCTCTAGATCGCTTCGCCCCAGGCCAACGACGTCGCCTGAGGCTTTCGAAAGAAATGTCCCGGGCAGAGTCCTGCCCGGGACGAGCGATCAGGCGCGGACTATTCCTTCTTCTGCGCCCAGTAGAACAGCACCTGGTTGTCGGCGCGCTGGACCATGTTCACCTTGTTCGAGACACCCCAGGCGAGAGCCTGCTGGTGCAGCGGGATGTAGCCGTACTCGTCGAAGGTGATCTGGAAGGCCTGCTTGATCATCTGGTCGCGCTTCTCCTTGTTGCTCTCGACCAGGATCTTGTCGGTCAGCTCGTCATGCTGCTTGTTGCAGAAATTGCCGAGATTCGACTCGCCGCGCGACGAGTTCGGATCGTTGCGGCAGCCTTCGATGTCGAACAGCAC
Organism: Microvirga zambiensis WSM3693; assembly: GCF_016735695.1. Taxonomy (GTDB): domain Bacteria; phylum Pseudomonadota; class Alphaproteobacteria; order Rhizobiales; family Beijerinckiaceae; genus Microvirga; species Microvirga zambiensis. The sequence goes on from NZ_JAERQD010000035.1 coordinate 52,021, forward strand.
GTTGTGGCTGTCGAAGGTGCCCGGCGTCCAGCCCAGCAGGTAGAACGAGGTGTTGTAATTGCCGGACTTCAGCACCTTGCCGAAATACTGCGCCTTCGGCTGCGCCATCAGGTTCACCTTCACGCCGGCGCGGGCGAGCATGCCGACCACCGCCTGGCAGATCGCCTCGTCATTGACGTAGCGGTCGTTCGGGCAGTCCATGCCGATTTCGAAGCCGTTCGGATAACCCGCATCGGCGAGCAGCTTCTTCGCTCCGTCGACGTCGTATTTCGGACGCACGAAGTCGCCCGCCTTGCTGAAGAGCTGCGGCGCGATCATCAGGGCCGCCGGCGTGGACATGCCGCGCATGACGCGGGACTTGATGGTCTCGATGTCGATGGCCTTGTAGAAGGCCTCGCGCACGCGCTTGTCCTTGAACGGGTTCTTGCCCTTCACGTTCGAGAACAGAAGCTCGTCGCGGGTCTGGTCGAAGCCGAGGAAGATCGTGCGCAGCTCGGGGCCCGCCAGCACCTTGGCGTTGGCCGTGCCATTGACGCGCTGGACGTCCTGCAGCGGAACCGGCTCGATCACGTCCACCTCGCCGGAAAGCAGCGCGGCGACGCGGGTCGCGTCGGAGGCGATCGGCGTGAACACGATCTCGTCGAGATTGTGCTCGACCTTGCCCCACCAATCCTTGTTGGGCTTGAAGACGGTCTTCACGCCAGGCTGGTGGCTCTCGATCTTGAACGGGCCGGTGCCGTTGGCGTTCAGCGAGGCGAAGCTCGGCGTCGTCGCGGCGGCGGGCGTCGGCGCGACGCTGTTGTTCGCCTCCGACCATTCCTTGTCCATGATGTACCAGGTGTCCCACTGGGCATTCATGATCGGGTTCGGCGACTTCAGCTTCACGTCGACCGTGTAGTCGTCCACCTTCACCCATTCCGAACCGCTCGGAACGCGGGTCTGGAAGTTCGAGCCCGGAGCCCGCACGCGGGTGGCCGAGAAGATCACGTCGTCGGCATTGAACGGATTGCCGTTGTGGAACTTCACGTTCTTGCGCAGGAACAGGCGCCAGGTCAGGCCGTCCTCGCTGATCTCCCAGCGCTCGGCGAGGCCCGGCTCGATGGCCAGATCCTTGCCGCGCTTCGTCAGGCCTTCGAAGACATGGCCGTGATGGGCGATCGTGGTGGTCTCGTTGAGGGTGTAGGGATCGAGCGACTTCAGATCGCCCTGGTTGGCATAGCGAAGGGTCACGGCCATCGCCGGTACGGCGACGCCGACCATGAGCGTCGCGACCGTCGCCGCGAGAAATTTCGAACGGATCGTCATATGTCTCTTTCTCCTCTGGAAGCCCGCGTCTTTGCGCGGTGTTCTTTCTTCTCGGAAGCCCGGATTGTTGCCGTGTTCCTTCCGCCGGGCATGAAGTTAGGCAGGAAAGTGGCCGACGGTCCAGCCCCGACTTGGGCCAAGATGCTCAGCAATTAGGCACAGAGATCCTGGATCATCCGGCGCAGAACCCGCTCGCCGGCCTCCAATTCGCTGATCTCGAGATATTCGTCCGGCTGATGCGCCTGGGCGATATCTCCGGGGCCGCAGACCACGGTCGACCAACCGACCCGCTGGAACAGGCCCGCCTCGGTGCCGTAGGCGACCACATGTGTCCCGTTGTCGCCGGTGACCCGGCGCATGACGCGCTCGGCCGCGCCGTCCGTTTCCGGCCTGAGACCCGGGACCTCCGCGATCAGCTCGACGGCGACGCCGGTCTCGGGCGCAATCGCCTTCATCCGCGGCTCGACGACCTCGCGGATATAGGCCTTGTAGCGCTCCATGTAATCGAGCGGGCTCTCGGTCGGGATGGCACGGATGTCAGTGGAGAACCAGGCCGAGGACGAGACCACGTTGGCGGCGCTGCCGCCCGCCACCACGCCGCAATGCAGCGTCGTGTAGGGCGGCTCGAAGGGGTTGCTGGGATCGGCCCTGCGCCGATTCTCCTCCATCACGTCGTCATGCCAGGCGATGAGGCGCGCCGCGTTCATGACCGCGCTGACGCCCTGGTCGATCCGGCTCGAATGAACGGCATGCCCGGTCACCTGCGTGCGCAGCTGCACGGACGCCTTGTGTCCCGTCACCACCGCGTGGCGCGTCGGCTCGCCGACGATCACCGCGGAGGGCGCGGCGATGCGTTCCGCCATCTCCCGCACCATGGAAGGCGCGCCCCGGCAGGCGATCTCCTCGTCGTAGGAGAGCGCGATGTGGACCGGCCGCTTGAGCGGCGCACGCACCATCTCGGGCACCAGCGCCAGGACGAGGGCATCGAAGCCCTTCATGTCGGCCGTGCCGCGCCCATAGAGGCGGCCGTTCTTCTCCGTCAGCGTCCAGGGATCGGTCGACCAGTTCTGCCCCTCCACCGGCACAACGTCCGTGTGGCCGGACAGGACGATTCCGCCTTCGACCTGCGGCCCGATCGTGGCGTAGAGATTGGCCTTGTCGCCCTCGGGGCTCATCACGAGGCGGCTCTCGACGCCCTGGCTGTTCAGCCAGTCCCGGCAGAATTCGATGATGTCGAGATTGCTGCTGGTCGAAACGCTCGGGAAGGCAATCAGGCGCGCGAGCATTTCGCGGGGTGACAGGGACATCGAGGTCTTCTCCTTGGTTGCGCCCGAGCATCCGATCGGATCGAACCTGCGGTCAAGCTGTTTTATCGGTATGCAACCCCATTGCGCCCGTTGACGGGGCAGGCGCAGCGCCGTCATGATCCCCCGCATAAACGACCCGCCCTCCCCGGCGCGCTCGAAGGTCGAGACCCGCATGCTGCCTCGATGGCAGTCTGCTCGAATTCGCATGCCGCGCCCCAGCCGAATGGATAACGACATGACCGCCTTTGACGTGACGCTCTCCGATATCGAAGCGGCCCGCGACCGCATCGCCGGACGCGTCCGGCGGACGCCGGCCTTCGAGAGCACGGAAGTCTCCGAGCGCCTCGGCCGGCGCACGATCCTGAAGATGGAGGCACTGCAGCTCGCCGGATCTTTCAAGGTCCGCGGCGTTTTCAACAAGGTCCTGACGCTGAGCGACGAGGAACGCGGGCGCGGCCTCGTCACCGTCTCGGGCGGCAACCATGCCATCGCCGTCGGCCGGGTGGCCGGGACCCTCGGCCTCGATGCGCTGGTGCTGATGCCGAAGGTGACGCCACGCTTCAACATCGAGCTCACCACGAAATACGGCGCCCGGGTGGAACTCTGCGACGACGCGTCGGAAGCTTTCGCGAAGGCGGAGGAATACCAGAATCGCGGCCGGCTCTTCGTCCACCCCTATGACGATCCGGCCATCATCGCAGGTCACGGCACGGTGGGGCTCGATTTCCTCGACGATGCTCCCGATCTGACGCATGTCTTCGTCTCGATCGGCGGCGGCGGCTTCATGTCGGGCGTCGCGGCAGCCTTGAAGGCCAAGAATCCGTCCGTGACCGTCTATGGCGTCGAGACTACGGGCGCCCAGACGATGACGGAGGCGCTCAAGGCGGACAAGCCGGTGACGATCCGCCCGACCTCCATTGCCCGCACGCTCGGCGCGCCCTTCGCCACCAACCGGACCCTTGCTGCGGCAAAGCTCTTCCTCAAGGAAATCGTCCTCGTCGACGACGAGCCTGCCATCGCGGACCTGAGCTGGATCCTTCAGACCGAGAAGCTTCTCTGCGAGCCGGCCGCGGCCTGCGTTCTCACCGCTGCCCAGAAGATTGCGCCAACGCTGCCGGAGAACAGCGTGATCGGCCTCGTGCTGTGCGGATCGAACGTGTCGCTGGACGATCTCGACACGTGGCGGCGCCAGGGGGTTGCCTCATAGGGCGGAGGTTGGGGCGCATTTCCACATCACTGGCCGCGTATAGCCACCGAAGCGGAAATGCGAGTTATGCAATCAATTCAGCATAATCGATATCACCGTTCGCTCGCCCTCATCGACGACCGCTCGGCATCCTCGAGCTTCGCAATCAGTTGCGCCAGATGGCGAGGATGCTCTTCCTTGAGCACATCGGCATACATCCCTTTCAGGAAATGCCCGACCATCGACGCCGTATGGCTCGGCGGGAGATCCAAAGTGTTGGGGAGCCGGAGCCCCCGAAACTGTTCATCGTCAATCGGCACGGCTAGGCTCCGTTTGCCCGCTCATTCCCCTCGCCGTCTTCCAATGCCAACCCATGCAAGGCCATTGGGTTTCAGCGTGGCTGCCAGATCTCAGTCGGCAGATTTTCCGGCCGCCCTCCTGAGAGCGGCATTGATGCGGTCCTGCCAGCCCGGTCCATCCGCCTGGAAAAACTCAAGCACATCCTGGTCGATCCGCAGAGTGACGGTCTCCTTCACACCTGGAATCGCAGCAACCTTCGGCGGCCCTTCGACAGGCTTTGCCGTCGCCTTCTTGAAAGCGGCCTCGGCTGCTTTCAAGGGATCGGTCGGACGCCGTCCGCCTGGTGGTCTCGACATCGCTTTTCTCCCCAACCTCGGAACGAGGCAATCGTCGCATCACCAGAAATAGGAGACGCTGTAGGCAAGGATGCCGGCCACGACGAGAACGGCTGCGGTCTTCCAATGCTTCTGGATGTGCTGATGCAGAGTCATGCGGTCTCCTGCCCTCATCCACCGGCCTCTCGAAACAGCCCAGGAAGGTCCTGGTCGGGCGAGGATGTTGCGGCAGATCTTCCTGGCAGGATCATCGGCGAGAGCACAACTCACAGTCAAGAAGCCGTGAAAGGTCGATCGACCCCTGAGACCACCTCCATGCGGCGTCGAAGTCCAGCCATCTTGCAGGGATGGAGCACGAAGCAATCGCGATCGATGGAAGAGCAGATCATCGGAACCTGTGAAGGCAGGCCGGCTCTGCCAGAACTCTTGAACTCTCAAGAGGTTTAATGGTCGGAGCGAGAGGATTTGAACCTCCGACCCCTAGTCCCCCAGACTAGTGCGCTAACCGGGCTGCGCTACGCTCCGACTGCCGAAAGGCTTGGATGCTCTAACTTCTTAGGGCGGGTCGCGCAACCCTGAAAATCAGGCCGTGGGCAGAAACAGTTGTCGGCTAGGCGAGCAAGCAGCTGGGCAAAGGCAGCTCGGCGAAGGCAGCAGAACAACCGCTCCGCTGCCAGCACCCGCATATTCAGAAGTCCACCCAGAAGTCTTTCGCCGACATCTTCCGACCGGCCCCCACCTTCAAGAAAGGCGTAGCGCTCGCCGAACCTGTCCCATCGGGGTCGTAGTAAACGATGCCGTTCTTCGGATTGTAGATGACGCGGTCGTTCTCATCGTGCGCCTTGGTGCCTTGCCAGAACGCGCTCGGCTTCATCCAGCCGTTGACCTTGCCGATGCCAACGAAGGTGTACTGTGAGAGAAGAATGGCATCGAACTTCTTGTTGTAGTCGGTAATGATGTCATATTTTTTAGAGAGCGCCGAGAGGCCGAAGTAGAAATCATCATATCCCTCGCCGCCGGTCAGCGTATCCCGGCCACTCGATCCGGCCAGATAGTCATTGCCTGCACCTCCGTAGAGACGATCATTCCCGCTATCGCCAAAAAGCCTGTTGTTGCCCTCATTTCCATACATCGTATCGCGTCCGCCCGTTCCGAAGACGGTTTCTTCGCCCTCAGCATAGAACACACCCATCGCACCCTCCCATTGAAATGCCGACGTTGGACCAAGCCGAGACGCCGTGCTTTGAACGCCTGCTAAGCGGGTCATGATGCTACGATATTTATATGATATAACATATATTTATGTGTGGTAGCGCACAGGACCTGGATTTCGATTCCGTACCAAGGTTTGGATACCGATTCTCACAGGATTTGATGGGGAGCGACTTCGGTCGCATTCGACGTCACGGGCGGTACGTAAAATGAAAAGGATTCTGGAAAGACGGGCGCGGCTGACGGCCCAGGGCCGGTCGATGGGGGCAATGGTGGGCGGTGAGGGGATCGAACCCCCGACCTGCGGTGTGTAAAACCGATGCTCTACCAGCTGAGCTAACCGCCCGATGGGCCTGACATAAAAAGAGAAGGCCAACAACGCAAGCGTCGTCGGCCCTCTTTGCTAAAGCATCCGGCCCGAAAGTGGAATTCACAGATCGGACAGGTCGGGTGCCTTACGCTCTCTCATCGCCCCTTGGAGCGATCACTTCGCGTTGACGGCGTCCTTCAGGCCCGCGCCGGCGCGGAACTTCGGGGTCTTGGATGCCGGAACCTTCACCTTCTCTCCGGTGCGCGGATTGCGTGCCTCACCGGCAGCGCGATTGGTCACCACGAACGTGCCGAAACCGACGATCTTCACCTCGTCGCCCTTCTTCAGAGCGCCGGTGATCGCCTCGATGGCGGCGTCGACCGCTTCACCGGCCTGGCCTCGCGAAAGGCCCACCTTGTCGGCGACGGCCGCAACGAGCTCGCCTTTATTCATCGTCATATCCTCCAATGATCACGGGGACGCAAAAGCAATGGTCCACCGTTTCAGGGACCACTCGTTTGGCCCAAAGCTTGTCCGTAAGCAAGCCCTGAAGTGGCTGAAATGAGGCGTTTTTTTGATTTGCATCGCAAAAAAGGAGCCCCCGAATTCGCATTCGGGGGCTCCTAACGTTAGGTTAGACCCTCAGGGGCTCAGTGCGCGACCACGCCGGCCGCGTCGTCCTCGACGCCGGACTTAGGGTCCTTGAGCATCGCGGATTCATCCCACTCGATGCGCTCAGGCATCCGGATGAGGGCATGCTGGAGCACCTGATCCATCATGGAGACCGGCACGATTTCCATGCCATTCTTCACGCTGGCCGGAATGTCGGCCAGATCCTTGGCGTTCTCCTCGGGGATCAGCACCTTCTTGATGCCGCCGCGCAGAGCCGCCAGGAGCTTCTCCTTCAGGCCGCCGATGGGAAGCACCCTGCCCCGCAGCGTCACCTCGCCCGTCATGGCGATATCGCGGCGCACCGGGATACTCGTGATGACGGAGACGATGGCGGTCGCCATGGCGATGCCGGCCGAAGGGCCATCCTTGGGCGTCGCGCCTTCCGGCACGTGCACGTGGATGTCACGACGGTCGAACATGGGCGGCTCGACGCCGAAATCGAGAGCGCGGGAGCGGACATAGGACGCCGCCGCCGAGATCGATTCCTTCATGACGTCACGCAGGTTGCCCGTGACGGTCATCTTGCCCTTGCCCGGCATCATGATGCCTTCGATGGTGAGCAGCTCGCCGCCGACCTCGGTCCAGGCCAAGCCCGTGACCGCACCGACCATGTCCTCGGTCTCGGCTTCGCCGTAGCGATAGCGCGGCGGCCCTAAGAACTCGGGCAGATTGTCGGTGGTGACCTCGACCGCCTTGACCTTGGAGATCAGGATCTCCTTCACGGCCTTGCGGATGAGGTTGGCGAGCTCGCGCTCCAGGTTACGCACGCCCGCCTCGCGGGTGTAGCGCCTGATCAGCATGAGCAGCGCCTCGTCGCCGATCTTCCATTCCTTCTCCGCCAGACCATGCTTCTTCATGGAAGACGGGATCAGGTGGGTGCGGGCGATCTCGGCCTTCTCCTCCTCGGTGTAGCCGGCGATGCGGATCACTTCCATGCGGTCCAGAAGCGGACCCGGAATGTTCAGCGTGTTCGCCGTCGTCACGAACATCACGTTGGACAGGTCGTAATCGACCTCCAGGTAATGGTCGTTGAACGTGTTGTTCTGCTCAGGGTCGAGAACCTCGAGCAGGGCCGCCGACGGATCGCCGCGGAAGTCCATGCCCATCTTGTCGATCTCGTCGAGCAGGATGAGCGGGTTCGAGGTCTTGGCCTTGCGCATCGACTGGATGATCTTGCCGGGCATCGAGCCGATATAGGTCCGCCGGTGACCGCGGATCTCCGACTCGTCACGGACGCCGCCGAGCGACATGCGCACGAACTCGCGGCCGGTCGCCTTGGCGATCGACTTGCCGAGCGAGGTCTTACCCACGCCGGGGGGGCCGACGAGGCACAGGATCGGGCCGGTCAGCTTGTTGGCACGCTGCTGGACCGCGAGATACTCGACGATGCGCTCCTTGACCTTGTCGAGGCCGTAATGATCCGCATCGAGCAGATCCTGCGCCGCCTTGAGGTCCTTCTTCATCTTCGAGCGGCGGTTCCACGGAATACCCAGCAGCCAGTCGAGATAGTTGCGCACGACGGTCGCTTCCGCCGACATCGGCGACATCTGGCGCAGCTTCTTCAGCTCGCCAAGCGCCTTTTCGCGGGCTTCCTTCGTGAACTTGGTCTTCTCGATCTTCTCCTCGAGCTCGGCCAGCTCATCGCGACCTTCGTCGTCGCCGAGCTCCTTCTGGATCGCCTTCATCTGCTCGTTGAGGTAGTACTCGCGCTGCGTCTTCTCCATCTGACGCTTCACGCGGGTGCGGATCCGCTTCTCGACCTGCAGAACCGAGATCTCGCTCTCCATCAGGCCGAGCACCTTTTCCAGGCGCTGGGCGACAGTCGCCGTCTCGAGGATCGCCTGCTTGTCGGCGATCTTGATCGCAAGGTGCGAAGCGATGGTGTCGGCGAGCTTCGCGGGCTCGTCGATCTGGGTCACCGCGGTCACGACCTCGGGCGACACCTTCTTATTGAGCTTCACATAGTTTTCGAACTCGGACACGACGGAGCGGGCGAGCGCCTCGGCCTCGACCTGATCGCCGAGGGAATCGGGCAATGCCTCGGCTTCCGCTTCGTAATACTCGTCCGTGCGGGTGTAGTTCTTGACCTCGGCGCGGCTCGCGCCCTCCACCAGCACCTTCACGGTACCGTCGGGCAGCTTCAGAAGCTGGAGCACGTTGGCCAGGGTACCGACCTTGTAGATTGCATCCGTTGCCGGATCGTCATCCGTCGCATCGATCTGGGTTGCCAGAAGAATGTGACGGTCCCCCTTGACCACCTCCTCAAGCGCGCGGATCGACTTTTCGCGGCCGACGAAGAGCGGCACGATCATATGCGGAAAGACAACAATGTCGCGCAGAGGCAGAACCGCATAGGTTCCGGTCGAGCCTGGAACGACAGGCTGACGTGGCTTCGATTGTGTCATGAGACGACTTCCTTTTCACTGCGTCCGACGACCCCCTCGGATGAGCTGAATGTCGGACGGATAACCGGGATGCTCAGGCTTTTTTTATGGCTGCATCCGGTACGCCGGACTGCCCCTCCGGAAATGAGCGGACAGGGCCGGCGCAAGAGATAATGTGGCGTTGCGGACAAGGTGTTTCAAGACGATTGCCCGCAACGGTACAGCTTATGGGACGGGCCCCGCCGCCCTTACGCGCTGGCGCTGGCCGCCTGTTCGGTACGCTCGCCGTGGATGAAGAGCGGCTTCGCCTTGCCCTCCACCACTTCGGACCCGATCACCACCTGCTCGACGGAATCGAGGCCCGGCAGGTCGTACATGGTCTCCAGCAGGATGCCTTCCATGATGGAGCGCAGGCCGCGGGCACCCGTCTTCCGCTCGATCGCCTTCTTGGCGATGAGGGTCAGGGCCTCGTCCTGGAACGTCAGCTGCACGTTCTCCATCTCGAAGAGGCGCTGGTACTGCTTCACCAGGGCGTTCTTCGGCTCCTGCAGAATGGTCTTCAGGGCGTCGACATCGAGGTCTTCCAGCGTCGCCAGGACCGGCAGGCGGCCGACGAATTCCGGAATCAGGCCGAATTTCAGCAGGTCCTCGGGCTCGACCTCACGGAAGATCTCGCCTGTCCGGCGATCGTCGGGCGAGCTCACGCTGGCGCCGAAGCCGATCGACGTGCCCTTGCCCCGGCCGGCGATGATCCGCTCCAGCCCGGCGAAGGCGCCGCCGCAGATGAAGAGGATGTTGGTGGTGTCGACCTGCAGGAACTCCTGCTGCGGATGCTTGCGGCCGCCCTGCGGAGGCACGGAGGCGACCGTGCCTTCCATGATCTTCAGGAGAGCCTGCTGCACACCCTCGCCCGATACGTCGCGGGTGATCGAGGGGTTGTCCGACTTGCGGGAGATCTTGTCGATCTCGTCGATATAGACGATGCCGCGCTGGGCCCGCTCGACATTGTAGTCGGAGGCCTGGAGCAGCTTGAGGATGATGTTCTCCACGTCCTCGCCCACATAGCCTGCTTCCGTAAGGGTAGTCGCGTCGGCCATGGTGAAGGGAACGTCGAGGATCCGGGCGAGGGTCTGGGCGAGCAGGGTCTTGCCCGAGCCCGTGGGACCGATCAGCAGGATGTTGGACTTGGCCAGTTCGACGTCGTTGTGCTTCGTCGCGTGGGCCAGACGCTTGTAGTGGTTGTGGACCGCCACCGAGAGCACCTTCTTGGCGTGCTCCTGGCCGATCACGTAGTCATCGAGGACGCGGCTGATCTCCTTCGGGGTGGGTACCCCGTCGCGGGACTTCACGAGAGACGATTTCGACTCCTCGCGGATGATGTCCATGCACAGCTCGACGCATTCATCGCAGATGAAAACCGTCGGGCCAGCGATCAGCTTGCGAACCTCGTGCTGGCTCTTGCCGCAGAAGGAGCAGTACAGCGTACTCTTGGAGTCGTTGCCGCCAGCCTTGGTCATTATCACATCTCCAATCCGTACCGGGGCGGTCCGTGCCGGCCCAGCACCTTTAAATTATGAGCGACAGAGCTAACAAAATGTTCCGTCGCTAAGAATTGATCGTCCAAATCGCCACGTCTCCCGAATCCACATGCAATCACGCAGCGGGCGCGTGATCAATAGAAACGGGATTACTCGGCAAAAAGACGCACCTGGGAGGAATTTGTCCCCAGGTTTTAAGGGTTAGGCCGGAGGGGCTGCCGGCTCGGGACGCTTGGCGATGACCTGGTCGATCAGCCCGAATTCCTGGGCGGCCTCGGCGGTCATGAAGTTGTCGCGCTCCAGGGCCCGCTCGACCGCCTCATAGGGCTGGCCGGTGTGCTGGACGTAGATCTCGTTCAGCCGGCGCTTGAGGGCCTCGCTCTCGCGGGCATGGATCATGATGTCCGTGACCTGGCCCTGGTAGCCGCCGGAGGGCTGGTGGACCATGATGCGGGCATTCGGGAGGGCGAAGCGCATGCCCTTCTCGCCGGCGGTGAGCAGCAGGGAGCCCATGGAGGCGGCCTGGCCGACGCAGAGGGTCGAGACCGGGCAGCGGATGAACTGCATGGTGTCGTAGATCGACAGGCCCGAGGTCACGACGCCGCCGGGCGAGTTGATGTAGAAGGAAATCTCCTTCTTGGGGTTCTCGGCCTCGAGGAACAGGAGCTGCGCCACGATCAGCGAGGCCGAGTAGTCTTCGACGGGACCCGTGAGGAAGATGATCCGTTCGCGCAGGAGGCGCGAATAGATGTCGAAGGCGCGTTCGCCGCGGTTCGACTGCTCAACCACCATCGGGACGAGCGTATTGTTAAAGAGCGCTACCGGATCTCTCATTGTCTCACTGCTCCAATTCGGCCGCGCGAATCCGCGGCCGTGCATTTCATGCAAGCAACGAGACGCTTAAGGGAGCGTTACTCGCCCTTGCCGGCTTTCTCTCCGCCCTCGTCCTCATCGCTGAAGAGCGTGTCCTTGGAGACGGTCTCCTCGTTCACCTTCACCTGCGACAGGATCTGGTCGACGACCTTCTCCTCGAACAGAGGAGCCCGGATTTCAGCGAGGGCCTGCGGGTTCTTCTGGTAGAACTCCCAAACCTGACGCTCCTGGCCGGGATACTGGCGGACCCGCTCGATGAGGGCCTGAGTCACCTCATCGTCGGAAATCTTGATATCGGACTTCTCACCGATCTGTGCAAGGACCAAACCGAGGCGCACGCGACGCTCGGCGATCTTGCGGTACTCGGCCTTCGCCTCGTCCTCGGTGGTGCTCTCGTCCTCGAAGGTACGGTTGTTCGACTTCATGTCGCCGACAACCTGCGCCCACACGGCCGAGAACTCCTGCTCGACGAGGGTCGGCGGCAGCTCGAAGCTGTACTTGGCGTCGAGGGCGTCGAGAAGCTCCTTCTTCACCTTGCGGCGGGACTGAGCATCGAAATCGCGCTTGATGGCGTCGCGGATCGCGTCCTTGAGCTTGTCCAGGGACTCCATGCCGAAGCCCTTGGCCATCTCGTCGTCGATCTTCAGCTCGCCGGGAGCTTCGACTTCCTTCACGGTGACGTCGAACTCGGCGTCCTTACCGGCCAGGTGCTCGGCCATGTAATTCACCGGGAAGGTGACCTTCACGAGCTTGGTATCGCCGGCCTTGAGGCCGAGGAGCTGGTCCTCGAAGCCCGGGATGAAGGTGTTCGAGCCGAGCTCGACCCGGATGTCCTCACCCTTGCCGCCTTCGAACTCGGCACCGTCGATACGGCCGACGAAATCCACGACGACCCGGTCGCCATCGACCGCAGCGCCTTCCTTCGTCTCGAAGGAGCGGTTCTGCTTGGCCATGCGCTCGAGCGATTCGTTGATCTCGGCGTCGGTGATCTCGGCCACCGGCTTCTTGACGGCGACGTCCGACAGGTCGGCGAGCTCGAAGACCGGCAGGACCTCGAGGGCCACCGTGAAGGCGAGGTCGCCCTTGGCGTCCATGGCCTTCTCGACCTCGTCCTGGCTCTCGGGGAACTGAACCTGCGGCTCGTGGGCGAGCTTCAGGCCGTTGTCCTCGACGATCTTGCGGTTGGCCTCGTTGACGGCGTTCTGCAGCACGTCGGCCATCACGGAGCGACCATAGACCTTGCGCAGGTGGCCCACCGGCACCTTGCCCGGGCGGAATCCGTTGATCCGCACGCGATCCTTCAGGGTGCTCAGCTCGCTGGTCAGACGCTCTTCCAACTCGGTGGCCGGGAGCACGACCTTGAACTCTCGCTTCAAGCCTTGGGACAGTGTTTCCGTCACCTGCATGGTATTATTCGCCTTCATTCGCTCGAAAAATTTCTGTCAGGCTCCGGCCGATGCGGCTTGATGCCGTCAACCAGGCCACACGGAGCCTCCGGATAACCAACCCTGGCGGGATTGGTGCGGGCGGAGGGACTCGAACCCCCACAACTTTCGTCGCTGGAACCTAAATCCAGTGCGTCTACCAATTCCGCCACGCCCGCGCGCGAGCGGCGCGCGGACGCACCCCTCTTCCGGGACGCGGCTCTATAGCACGGTTAAAAGACAGTGCATCAAAAAAGTTCTTGGCGTCAAAAAAGTTCGCATGCGGCCAAATGGCAACCAAACTTGGCCGTTCGCGTTCAAGGCTGTACCCCTTTGCACGATCTTCAAGCCACGCGAGAAGCCCGCTCCATGATCACCCGCCGCGCCGTCACCGCCGGTCTCGCCACGACCCTGGTCGGTCTGCCTCGGCCGGGGCGGTCGCAGACCTCCTCCGGGTCCGAAACCATCCTGACGGCGAAGCCCGCGCCGATGAAGCTGCGCACCGACGCGACGGCCGAGGCTGAGGTCTGGAGGTTCGACGGCTCCATGCGTCCGATCGTGAAGGTGAAGCAGGGGGAGGACCTGCGGCTGTCGCTGAGAAACGAGACGCCCCTGCCCCTTTCCCTGCATTTCCACGGCCTGCGCGGGCCGAATGCCATGGATGGCGTCGGCGGGCTGACGCAGGAGCCGGTGCCCCCTGGCCGAAGCCACGAATACCGATTGACGCCACCCGATGCCGGGACCTTCCTGATCCGCCCATGCGTCCTCGGCGGGAGTGCCGAGCCCCTGGAGCGCGGTCTCTCGGGCCTGCTGGTCGTCGAGGAGCGGAATCCGCCGCAGGTCGACAAGGACGTCGCCTTGCTGATCGACGACTGGCGCCTGAACGACGACGGTTCACTCGTCCCGTTCGAGAAGCCGGCGGAGGCGACTCCCGCCGGCCGTCTGGGGAGCTGGCTCAGCGTGAACGGGGCCGCGACACCGCAGCGGATCGAGGCGCCGCCGGGTGGACGCTTACGCCTTCGCCTCGCCAATGCCTGCAATGCACGGGCCATGCGTCTGCGCCTCGACGGGCTGAGGGCCTATGTGATCGCCGTCGACGGACAGCCGGCGGCGGGCACCTTCGAACCCTTACGCGCCTCTCTGCCCTTCGCCCCCGGCACCCGCTACGACCTTCTGGTGGACCTGCCATCGGAAGCGGATGCGAGGGGCGCGGTAACGGCCATGCTCGGAGACGGCATGCCCCTCGCCGAGATCGTCACCGTCGGCGAGAAGCGCCCGGCCCTGCCGGACATCGCGCCGCTCCCGCAGAACCCGCGCCTGCCGGACACGATCAGGCTTCAGAGCGCCACCCGAAAGGACGTTACGATCAAGGGCGATCCGGCAGCCCCGAACGTCCCCTGGACGCTCAACGGCGCTGCGGGTAAGCCCTCGGGTGCACCACTCGTCAAGGTGAAGCGCGGCACTCCGGTCGTGCTGACGCTCGTCAATCAGACTGCGTTGATGCAGCCCATGCACCTGCACGGCCATTGCTTCCGGCTGCTGCATGCCCTCGACGACGGCTGGGAGCCCTATTTCCTCGACACGGTACAGGTGCCGGAGAACAAGACGGTCCGCATCGCCTTCGTCGCCGACAATCCGGGCAAATGGCTCCTCGCCTCGACGGTGATGGAGCGGTTCGATGCCGGCCTGTGGACCTGGATCGAGGTCAGTTAAGCAGCCCGCGCAGCACGCCCGGCACCAGATCGGCCAGATCCTCGGCGATGAGTCCGGGGCCGAAACTGCTCCCCGCCTCGGCGTGGATCCAGACCCCGGCGCAGGCGGCCTCGAAGGCGGGCACATTCTGCGCCATCAGCCCGGCAATCAGCCCACAGAGCGTATCGCCGGAACCGGCCGTCGCGAGATAAGGCGTGCCGTTCTCGTTGATCGCTGCTCGGCCGTCGGGCGACGCGATCACCGTATCCGCCCCCTTCATCACCACCACCGCGCCCGTATAGGCAGCGGCCCGCCGCGCCCGCACGATTTTCGATTCCGGATCAAGGATATCCGGGTGCCCCTTGAACAAGCGGTTGAACTCCCCGTCATGCGGCGTGAGCACCGTCGGAGCATGGCGGAAGGCCCCGTGGAGTTCCGATGCCAGCCCTTCGAACGAGGTCAGCGCATCGGCGTCGAGGACGAGGTGGCGCCTGGCGTGGACCGCGACGGCCACCATCGCCCGCGTGCCGGCATGGACCCCGAGCGCGGGCCCCAGAACGAGGGCATTGAGCCGGGTATCCTGCAGGATGGCATGCAGCCCCTCCGGACCGTCGCAGCCTCGCAGCATGATCGCGGTGAGATGCGCCGCATTGACCCCGAGGGCTTCGGGCGGCGAGGCCACCGTCACGAGCCCGGAGCCGATGCGAAGCGCTGCCCGCGCCGCCAGCCGCGCCGCACCGGTCCGGGTCGCTCCGCCGGATGCGACGAGGGTGTGGCCGCGCTCGTATTTGTGGGATGTGAGCCCCGGCTGCGGCAGCACCCGCAACCAGAGATCCGGATGATTGGCGAAGAGCTGTCCGCCCTTCGCCGCCAGGATCTCGCGGCCGATACCGATATCGGCCACCGCGACCTCCCCGCAGAAGGCCCGGCCCGGCAGGAGCAGGTGGCAGGGCTTGCGCGCCGCGAAGGTCACGGTGCAGGCAGCCTTGACCGCAATGCCCCGCACCGCTCCCGCGTCACCATCGATGCCCGAGGGAAGATCCACCGCCAGAATCGGCTTGCCCGATCCGTTCATCCGGTCGACCACATGGCGCGCTGCGCCGTCGAGGTCGCGAGCAAGCCCGGTGCCGAACAGCGCATCGACGATCAGGTCTGCCTCGGAGAAGGAGGCGTCTTCAGCTTCCAGGACGGCTCCGGTCCAGCCCCTCGCCGCTTCCGCCGCATCGCCCCTCAGGCGGTCCCGGCTGCCGAGGAGAAACAGCGAGGCGCGATAGCCTCGTTCGGCCAGGATTGTCGCCGCGATGAAGCCATCGCCTCCATTTTGTCCAGGGCCGGCGACAATGGCGATCCGAGAGCCCGAAGAGACTAATTTTTCGGCAGAATCCGCCACCGCCCGCCCTGCCCGTCTCATGAGCTCGATGCCCGGAATCCCCCTCGCGACGGCTTCCAGGTCCGCCTGCTTCATTTCGGAGGGGCTCAGAACGAGTTCAGGGGCTGTCATGAGAGCAAATTGGACCTGTTTTCGACGATTTGGCGAGGTTTTCCGCAACTGCACAAACTTTGATCATGATATGCTCACGAAGTCGGCAAAATGGCCGAGTTTGAATCGACGAACGCATGGAAGGCGCCTCTTGCTGGTGCTAAAAGCGGCAAAACCTCGAACGAAAAGCGGTTGGACCCGGATGAAGAAGATCGAAGCCATCATCAAGCCCTTCAAGCTCGATGAAGTCAAAGAAGCTCTCCAGGAAGTCGGCCTTCAGGGCATTACCGTCATCGAGGCCAAGGGATTCGGTCGCCAGAAAGGCCATACCGAGCTGTACCGGGGGGCGGAGTACGTCGTGGACTTCCTGCCCAAGGTGAAGCTCGAGATCGTCCTCAACGACGAGATGGCCGAGAGCGCGATCGAGGCCATTCGCAAGGCCGCCCAGACCGGGCGCATCGGCGACGGCAAAATTTTCGTTTCGACGGTCGAAGAGGCCGTTCGTATCCGCACGGGCGAGACCGGATCCGACGCGATCTAAGCTTGCTTTCCTATGCCGAGGCCTTTCCGGGCCGAGGACAATCCTAAAAGGGCAGAAGAGGACCTGACGACCATGCAGACCGCCAAGGAAGTGCTCAAGGCGATCAAGGATAACGACGTAAAGTATGTCGACTTCCGTTTCACCGACCCGCGCGGCAAGTGGCAGCACGTCACTTTCGACGTCGGCATGGTCGATGAAGACCTGTTCGCCGACGGCATCATGTTCGACGGTTCCTCCATCGCCGGCTGGAAGGCGATCAACGAATCCGACATGACCCTCATGCCCGATCCGACGACCGCTCAGATCGACCCCTTCTTCTCCGCCTCGACCATGTCGATCAACTGCGACATCCTCGAGCCGGCGACCGGCGAGCCCTACAACCGCGATCCGCGCGGCATCGCCAAGAAGGCCGAGGCCTACCTGCAGTCCACGGGCATCGCCGACACCGTCTATGTCGGTCCCGAGGCAGAGTTCTTCGTGTTCGACGACGTGAAGTTCATGGCCGACCCCTACAACACCGGCTTCAAGCTCGACTCCTCCGAGCTGCCGATCAATGGCGACACCCCTTACGAGGGCGGCAATCTCGGCCACCGCATCCCGACCAAGGGCGGCTATTTCCCGGTTCCGCCGCTCGACTCGGCTCAGGACATGCGCAGCGAGATGCTGGCTGCCATGAAGGCCATGGGCGTGACGGTGGAGAAGCACCATCACGAGGTGGCTTCCGCCCAGCATGAGCTCGGCACGAAGTTCAACACCCTCGTTCGCACCGCCGACGAGATGCAGATCTACAAGTACTGCATCCACAATGTCGCCCAGTCCTACGGCAAGACGGCCACCTTCATGCCGAAGCCGGTCTATGGCGACAACGGCTCGGGCATGCACGTGCACCAGTCGCTGTGGAAGGGCGGCAAGCCCCTCTTCGCCGGCAACAAGTATGCCGACCTGTCCCAGGAATGCCTCTGGTACATCGGCGGCATCATCAAGCACGCCAAGGCGCTCAACGCCTTCACCAACCCGTCGACGAACTCCTACAAGCGTCTCGTCCCGGGCTACGAGGCTCCGGTGCTGCTGGCCTACTCGGCCCGTAACCGCTCGGCTTCCTGCCGTATTCCGTGGACGACCTCGCCGAAGGCCAAGCGCGTCGAGGTTCGCTTCCCCGATCCGACCGCCAACCCGTATCTCGCCTTCGCGGCGATGCTGATGGCCGGTCTCGACGGCATCATCAACAAGATCGATCCCGGCCAGGCGATGGACAAGGATCTCTACGATCTGCCGCCGCGCGAGCTGAAGAAGATCCCGACCGTCTGCGGTAGCTTGCGCGAAGCCCTCGCCAGCCTCGACAAGGACCGCGCGTTCCTGAAGGCCGGCGGCGTCTTCAACGACGACTTCATCGACAGCTACATCGAGCTGAAGATGACGGAAGTTGCCCGTTTCGAGATGACCCCGCACCCGGTCGAATTCCAGATGTACTACTCCGTCTAAGGAGCACGACTTTTCCTCCCGGCTGCGGTTCCGCAGCCTGCCTTCGCCGGAGCCCTCGGGCTCCGGCTTTTTTATTGGATGCACGTCAGGTCAGAGCTGCCTGAAGGCGTGCGGGTTGTGACGGGGGGAGGGATTCGGCGCCGATCGCGGCAAGCTTCGCAATCTATTGTCGCACGGGAGAGTGGTGTTATCGTCGATGAATGATCGAAGCGACGGACACCATCGAAGGGGCCATCACGAAGCTCGCAGCCGGCAATTTGGGGGCGGCCTCCGTCCTGGGAAGGATCGTCGACGATCCATTTTCAGGCCTGCTGGTCCTGCTGGACCTGGACAGAATCGGACTCAATGGCGAGCAGATCTGGCGTCTCTATCGGGATGTCTACGACACGAATCTGGATCGATTTGTCGGACACGTGAAAATCCAGGTCGGTCGAATCGACGGACCGATACTCCGTGAATGTCCCTGACGTGACCGTCCCGGCCCGGCGGCCTCCCGCAAGGCCCTAACAAAAAAGGCCCGGGGTGACCCGGGCCTTTTCGTCTGTCTCGGGTGAGACGGATCTTAGTAGG
>NZ_JAERQD010000036.1 GCF_016735695.1 Microvirga zambiensis WSM3693
AGATCCGCATCACGCCCGATCCGAAGTTCGTCCACCTCTTCGACGAGCAGACCGGAAAACGACTCTGAACGCTCACGCAGCCAAGGACGGCGTCAGCCAGACAATGCCGTGCTTATCTCGTGCGCCACGCTGATCACGGCGTGCCGGATATTCTCGGCCTGCTCGGATTCGGTACCGTGAAGGAACGGGATACTCAGCGCGGCAAGCACCCGTCCGCTATGATCCCGGATCGGTGCCGCGTAGGCGTAGATGCTGGGCGCGCTCTCGCCACGGTCCTGTGCCCAGCCCTGGCGGCGGATGCGTGTTGCTTCCGCCTTGAGTCGCTTGGGATCGGTGACCGTTCGTGAGGTGAAGGCGGAAAGAGGACGGGAGAGCCAATCCGCTTGCCTCTCGGGCGGCTCAAAGGCGAAGAGAAGCTTGCCGGCTGCGCCCGCATTGATGGGCATCTGCTGGCCGGGCGTCACCCCCAGCGCATAGGGGCGTCGGCCCTGCGCCGCTGCGAGCACCAGCACGCCGCCGCCCTCAAGCACTGACAGCTTGACGCTATGCCCTGCGGAAATCGCGATCTGATCGAGGAAGGGCTGAGCCAGCGCGGCAAGATCGAGTTCGGCTGCGCCGGACGGGACGTGAGCGGCGAGCTTCCGCAGACGCTGGCCCAGCCGATAGATGCCGGAGCCGTCGCGTTGCACGACATCGTGCACCTCCAGGGTGTTGAGAATTCGATAGATCGTACTGCGGGGCAGCACCAAGGCAGTCGTCAGCGCCGTTATCGAGGCGCCGTCTCGTTGATCCTCCAGGACGGATAGTACGCTCATCATGCGGTCGATGGCCGGAATGGTGTGCTGGATCGCTGCGGCATCCATACTTCGGGGTGCAACGGTCCTCGTTTTCCTCATTGACTTGTGATCCGGCTCGTTCTTAAGATGATCCAAATATGAATTCTAACTATTCATATTTGAATAATAAAATTTGAGCAAGCCGATCGAACGGCTGCCTGGCCGGAGGAAATGCCGATGCTGACGGTATCGTCGATCACCCATGTGGCCATCCGCGTGAAGGATGTGGAGCGCACCCTCGACTTCTATTCCGGCAAGCTCGGCATGCGCGAGATGATGCGGCTCGACCGGGACGGCCGCTTGTGGCTGCTCTATCTGCGCATCACCGATACCCAGTTTCTCGAAGTGTTTCCCGAGGGAGTGGGCGAGCGGGCGTCTGAGCGCGATGCGGTGGGATTCAACCACATTTGCCTTGAGGTTGCGGATATCGACGTCGCGCTGCGTGAGCTGGAGGCCGCAGGCGTGCCACTGATCAGAGACAGGCAAATGGGTGCGGACGGCAACTGGCAGGCCTGGATCGAGGATCCTGACGGTCATCGCATCGAACTGATGCAGATGATGCCCGACAGCCTCCAGGCCAAGGCCATCGTTCGCATGGCGGCTGGCGACTAGGCGGTTGCCATGAAGATTACCGGCCTCAAGACATTCGTGGCCAACGTCTCGCGGACGAACTTCGTCTTCGTGAAACTTTATACTGACGAAGGCATCGACGGTGTCGGCGAGGCGACGCTGGAGTGGAAGACGCTCGCGGTCACGGCCGCGCTGGAGGAGCTGGAGCGCCAGCTCATCGGTCGCGATCCCTTCCGATCGGACGCGCTTGTCGAGCAACTCCATCGCGACAGCTACTGGCGCACCGGCGCGGTTTTCCGTACAGCGCTTGGTGCGGTCGAGGCTGCGATGCTCGATATCAAGGGCAAAGCGCTTGGCGTGCCGGTGTTCGAACTCCTGGGCGGCAAGTACCGTGACCGGGTCGCCTGCTATGCCAATCACTGGTTCTTCGGCGCGCGCACGCCGGAGGAGTATAACGTAGCGGCGAAGCGTGGTGTCGCTATGGGTTATCATGCGCTCAAATGGGACCCATTCGAGGCGTCCGACCTCGAAATGGATCGCGCGCAGCGCCACCGCACCGTCGCAATCGTGGAGGCGGTCCGGGATGCGGTTGGGCCCGACATCGACCTAATGCTCGACGTCCATGGGCGCCTCAATGTCCCGACCGCCATCGCCATGTGCAAGGCGCTCGCTCGCTTCGACCTGACCTGGATCGAAGAACCGACGCCCCCTGAATCTATCGATGCACTTGCTGAAGTGCGAGCGAACTCACCCGTGCCCATCGCTTCGGGCGAGCGCTGGTACGAGCCGATCCGCTTCCTGGAAGCCCTGTCCAAGAAGGCGGTCGACATCCTGCAGCCCGACGTATCGCACGCGGGCGGGCTTGCGGAAACCAAGCGTATCGCTCATCTCGCTCATCTGCATCTCATCCCCGTCGCACCTCACAATCCCGTAGGCCCGGTGATGAACGCCATGACGCTGCATACGGCGGTTGCCATCCCGAACTTCTCTGTGTTCGAGACCATCAGCACTGACGTGCCATGGCGCAGGGAACTGGTGAAGGAGACACTCGTGTTCGAGGACGGGCATCTGCTCGCTCCGACGGCGCCGGGTCTCGGCGTCGAGCTCAACGAGGCGGCGTGCGCCCGCTTCCCCTATGCGGCCCATGACGTGCCGCTCTTCGACGGCTCCATCAATCTAAGCGGCGTGGCCACTGGTGTGGACGTCATGAACAAGGATCAACTCTAGCAGGAGGAGTCTGCTTCAATGCGCGTCGGCCTGACCCTCAGTGGAGACAATCTGAGCGAGGATGGCGCCATGTTTGCTGCTCAGCTCGGGGTGACCGACGTGGTCGTTCATTTCAACGATTACGCGGCTGGTCCTGATGCAGAACCCTATTTGCGGGGGGATTCGGTGGGGCCGATCCTCAAGGATTGCCACGGGGCTCCACTATGGGACTATGAGAGGATGGCAGCCGCCGCCGCCATGCTGGCGCGGCACGGGCTTCGGATCGCCGCGCTCGAAAATTTCTCGCCGGCCTTCTGGTCCGACATCCTGCTCGATGGCCCGAACCGGGCTACGCAGATGGATGGACTCAAGCAATTGGTGCGTGATGCAGGGCGGGTCGGCATCCCGATCATCGGCTACAATTTTTCCATCGCAGGCGTATGGGGCTGGCGCAAGCGTCGGGCTGCGCGCGGCGGTGCGATGACCGTGGTGATGAACCTTACTAAGGAGGAGCGGGACACACCCATCCCTGACGGCATGGTCTGGAATATGCGCTACCGCGACGGTGATCCGGCTGCCGCTCCCGTCACTGTGGGGGAGGCGGAGCTTTGGGAGCGCTTCGCGTGGTTCCTGGCGGAGCTCGTGCCGGTGGCGGAGGAGGCGGGGGTGCGTCTTGCCGCCCATCCGGACGATCCGCCGGTCGAGACCCTGCGCGGCACGGCGCGGCTCGTGAACCGGCCAGAGAAGTATGACCGCCTGCTCGCACTGGAGCCAAGCAGCGCCAATGCCCTGGAGTTCTGCATCGGCTCGCTCCAGGAAATGCCCGGCTGCGACATCTACGAAAGCACCCGCCATTACGCTCGCCGGAAGGCGCTGGCCTATGTTCATTTCCGCAACGTGCGTGGCAGCGTACCCAACTATGTCGAGACCTTTATCGATGATGGCGACGTCGACATGACGGAAATTGTCCGCATCCTCCGCGACGAGGGTTTCGAGGGCGTGCTCGTGCCTGATCACGTGCCGGATCTCACCTGCGCCGCGCCCTGGCATGCGGGCCATGCCTACACCGTCGGATACATGAAGGCCTTGATCGGGCTCGCACCGATGCTCGGACCATCCTGGTCGGCCGCGCAATCTCGTCGTGAGAAAGTCGGAACGCCTCGGACCATCAGCGTTCCAACGCATAACCGAGGGTTCAATAATTAGGGGCACAGGAGGAAACGATGAAATTGCTCAAACTCGCAGGCTTCTTCGCTCTATCCGTGCTGTCGACTGTTACGATGAACACAGGTGCCCAGGCCGGTGACGTGGTGTGGTGGGCTCCCAACTGGGGCGAGGAGAGGGCGCGCACGCTCGCCCAGAAATACATGGCCGCCAATGCCGGGACCAACATCAAAATCGAGGTGACTGTCGCGAACGGCCTCCCCGAGCGGGTGCTCACCGCCATGCGATCCGGTGCTGCCCCGGACATTATCGAGGTTCAGCATGGTTGGGTGAACGGATACGCGCAAGGAGATCTGATCGTGCCGCTCGACGACACGATTCAAGACAAGGAGGACTATGTCAAGGCGGCCATCAATTACGTCAGCTGGAACGGCAAGATCTGGGCGATGCCCTATCGCATCGAGACGCATGGAGTGATCTACAACAAGGATCACTTCAAGGAAGCCGGCCTTGACCCCGAGAAGCCGCCGAAGACCTGGGATGACCTGATTGCGGCGGCCAAGGCGCTCACGAAGAGCGGCCGCTACGGCTTTGGTATTACGGGCGGCGGCGAGGTCGGCAACACGATCTTCCGCTCACTGCCTTTCATCTGGATGAATGGCGGCGACATCATCTCGCCGGACATGAAGAAAGCGGTGCTGAACTCGCCGGAAGCGGTGAAGGCGGTCGAATTCTACACGAACTTCTACAAGCAGGGTCTCGCGCCCAAGTCGACACTCGAGAATGATGGCCTCGCGCTGCGCCGTCTCTTCATCGCCGGCACGGTGTCCGCCTATCAGTCCGGCCAATTCGATCTTCCGGCGATCCAGAAGGAGAACCCCAACATCAAGCTAGGAGCGATGATGATACCCGCACCGGCCGGCAAGCAGACTGCGGCGGTCCTGGGCGGTTGGAGCTATGTCATTCCGAAGAGTGCAAAGAACCCGGTCGAGTCAAAGAAATTCCTTCAGTTCCTGAACACGACCGAAAACCAGGGCTATTACACCGATACCTTCCCAGCCCGGACGTCCTCGATCAAGCTCCCACGCTTCGACGATTCCATGCTTAAACCCTTCGCCGAGATGCTGCCCTATGGGCGGCCTGTTCCGGTGCATAAGAACTGGGTGAAGATCGTTCAGGCCTATTTCGATGGCATCCAGCGCATCCTGCTTGGCGACCAGAGTGTCCAGAAGTCGATGGATGAAGCCAACGAAGAGATCCAGGCGCTGCTTAACTAGCCGTCTTGAAGGAGAAGGGCCGGCTCATTCAAGGAGCCGGCCCTCCCCGAAGATCGGAGTCACATGCCGTGAAATCGAATACGGGTCTTGTCTTCGCACTGCCCGCGCTGATCGTACTCTTCATGCTCATCGCCTACCCGGTGTTCTATACCGGCTGGCTGAGCGTGACGAACGATCAGGGGCAGTTCACGGGATTGCAGAACTTCTCCGCCGTGCTGCGCCCGCGTGTGACCACGCAGGCATTGTGGAACACGCTGTGGTGGGTTGCGGGCTCCATCTTTTTCCAGGTGCTGCTAGGGGTCACCGCGGCGATCCTGCTCAACCAGAACTTTATGGGCCGCGCGCTCGTGCGCTCTATTGCTCTCATTCCCTGGGTGATCCCGGGGATCGTCGCGGCGACGACCTGGGCGTGGATGTTTCACACCGAGTTCGGCATCATCAACTATATGCTCACAAGTACTGGAGCGCTCGACGAACCGGTGGGCTGGCTCACCCGATCCAATACGGTCATGCCTGCGATGATCGCCATCAATGTGTGGAAGCTCTTTCCCTTCGTGGCGATCATGGTGCTTGCTGGGCTGCAGACCATCCCGCAGGAACTCTACGAAGCTGCCCGGATGGATGGAGCGAGTTATTGGGAAGAGGTGCGCCATGTCATGCTGCCGCAGATCCGGCCCGTAATCACCGCGGTTACGCTCTTGCTGGTGATCTGGGCGCTCAATGCCATTACGATCATCTACGCCATCACCAGGGGGGGACCCGCCAATCGGACGGTGATCACGCCGATTCAGATCTTCCGACTTGCCTTCGAGAACGTCGAGTTCAATCAGGCCGCGGCGCTGAGCGTGATGTTCTTCGCGGTCGTGATGTTGATCGTGCTCGCCTACAGCAAGGCATTCGCCAGCCAGCCGGGAGAAGTCCAGTGAGACGCTCGCGGTTCACCAGCAGATCCTTGAGGCGGCCCGGGCTCAATCGCCCTTCAATCTTTCTCGGGTGCATCGTGCTCGTCTTCGTCTGCCTGTTCCCGTTCGTGTGGATGAGCCTGTCCTCGATTAAGGTACTGAACGAGCTCTACACCATTCCGCCGCAATGGTGGCCGGAACATCCGACGCTGGCGAATTATCATAAGGTTCTGTTCGAGAGCCGCATCCCGCGCTACTTCCTGAATTCCATCATCGTCTCGGTCGCTGCTACGGGTCTTGCCCTGGTCCTTGCGGTATTCGCTGCCAATGGCTTCGCCCGGTTTCGGTTCAGAGGGAGGTCCTTCTGGCAGGCCTGCATCCTCGTCGGGCAACTCCTTCCCACGGCGGCGATCATCGTGCCGCTCTTTATCACCTTGAGGGTGCTGGGACTGGTCAATACCTATTGGGGCCTCATCCTTGTCTACATGATCATCACGCTCCCGCTCAGCGTGTGGATGCTGACGAGCTATTTCAAGGCTATTCCCCTCGAATTGGAGGAGGCGGCGATCATCGATGGTGCGAGTCGCGTTGGCATCCTATTTCGCATCACGCTACCTTTGTCGCTACCCGGCATCGTGGCGGTCCTGGTCTATGCCTTCATCACGACCTGGAACGAATTCATCTTCGCCCTTTGCTTTGCGACGGATTCGCGCGTGAAGACCCTGCCCATCGGGCTTGCGGAATTCTCGACAGAATTCAATACGGATTGGGGGGCCGTTATGGCGGCTTCGATGGTGATGACGGTTCCGATCGCGCTCCTTTTTCTCGTGTTCCAGAGACACTTCGTTGGCGGTCTCACCGCCGGAGCTACCAAGGGGTGATGTCACACCATGGTTGAGATTCCAAAACTCGGGTTGGGCACATATGGCCGCACAGGCGAGAACGGCATGCTGGCCATCCTCAAGGCCCTGGAGGTCGGTTATCGCCATATAGACACAGCACAGAGCTACGACACCGAAGCCAGCGTAGGTGATGCCGTGCGTCGTAGCGGCCTTCCTCGCTCCGAGGTGTTCATCACCACGAAAGTGGCAGATACGCAGCTCGACAAGTCGCGATTCATGGACAGCGTCGAGCACAGCCTGGAGACAATCGGCGTCGGTCCCGTCGACCTTCTTCTGATCCACTGGCCAAGCAAGAATGATGCTATCCCATTCGAGGACTACATGCTGGCGTTGGCCGAGGCACAGCGGCGCGGTCACACAAGGCTGATCGGAGTCTCGAACTTCCCCGGCGTCCTGCTGGAGCGCACGGAGCGCTTGCTCGGGCCTGGCGTGATCGCCACTAATCAAGTGGAGATCCATCCCTATATGCAGGCGCCGAAGCTGACTGCCTATGCGCGAAGCAAAGACCTGACGTTGACTGCATACCAGCCGCTTTGTCGTGGTGCTGTGGCATCTGATCCTGTGCTGCGACGGATCGCCGATAAGCATGGCGTCTCGGCCTCGGCCGCTGCGCTCGCCTTTCTGGTGGCGGAGGGGCACCTGGTCATTCCGGCGTCGGCCAGCGAGGCTAACCTGCGTGCCAATTGGCAGGCACGCGACGTCATTCTGGATGCTGAGGACATGCAGGCGATACGCGCCTTGCATCGCGGCGAACGCAGCATCAACCCCGAAAAGGCACCCATCTGGGACGACTAGGCCGATTTGCGAGAGGAGCCTATCATGATCCAAACGCCGGACATCAAGCGTCCCGACCGCCACCTCGTCGAAGCTCTGCGGGAGATCGGCACCGCCACCATCTCGAGCGAGTTGCGCAATCTCGGTATCCGCAATGCCGCGATCACCGGGCCGCGCTCCTTCACTCCTGGCAGGATCGCAGCCGGCCCAGCACTGACGCTGCAATTCATGCCCATGCGCGAGGATCAGTTCGGCTCCGCGGAGTATGATGATCCCGAGAAGCAACTCCATCGTCACGTGCTCTATCATGCGCAAAAAGGAGACGTGGTCGTTGTCGATGCCCGCGGTGACATGGATAGCGGCATCTTCGGCGAGATGATGCTCACTTATTTTGTTGGTCTCGGCGGCGAGGGCGTGGTGATCGACGGATGCATCCGCGACTCGGCTAAGGCTCGCGACCTCGGTGTCGGCCTATGGATCCGTGGCGTCACGCCCAATTTTCATGCCCAGACCAACATCTTTCCTTTTGCCGTCAACGTGCCCATTGCCTGCGCCAACACCTTCGTCGTGCCGGGTGACATCATCGTCGCGGACAATGACGGTGCGGTGGTCGTTCCTATCTCATTGGCCGAACAGGTGATCGAGGTCGGCAGCAGGCATGCCGAGTGGGAGGAGTTCTCGCGGCTCCGTCTTTCTCAGGGCGGAGACTTGCGCAAATACTACCCTTTGCGTGCGGACGCAGAGGCCGAGTATCTCGCCTGGAAAGCCCCGGGAGGCTCGTGAGCGCTCTCCGTAAGGAGCATTTATTCATGAGGATCGTCGACCTGAAATGCGCCCTGATGGATGGCCATCCCATCATCCGCATCGTGACAGATGAGGGGATCAGCGGCTACGCGCAGATCGAGCATCACAAGGCGTTCATCAAGCCGCATGTGCTCTCCTTCCGTGAGGCCTTGATCGGAGCCGACCCAACCGACGTTCAGCGGGTAATGTTGCGCATCCGTCAGCGCGGTGCATTCAAGCCATATGGCAGCGCCGTGAGCGCCATCGAGATGGCCATGTGGGACATTGCCGGCAAGGCCACCGGAGTACCGGTCTACAAGCTCTTAGGGGGCAAGGTGAGGGATGAGGTTCGTGTGTACAATGGTTCGCTGCGCTTCCCCATGACAGGTTACGGCCCGAAGGATTATGCGGAGGATGTGCGCCGCATGATGGCGCTACCCGAGGGCTTCACCATCATCAAACAACCCATTTCCTTCCACAGCCCGATGAAGCGCGAGGTGCCGGGATACTACTACGGAAAACCCGAGCTGGGTCACTTCCACGGCGCGCTCGACAGGGGGCCATTAACCGAGCGTGGATTGTCCCATACCGTCGAATGCGTAGCGGCGATGAAGGAGGTGCTGGGCGATCGCGTCGGCCTCGCTCTCGACTGTGGGCCCGGCTGGATGCTCTCGGATGCGATTCGCTTCGCGCGTGCCGTCGAACCCTACAACCTCCTGTGGCTCGAGGACATGCTCACCGGTGACTACATCCCCTATGTCGATGCAGATATGTACCGGGAGCTGACGCTCTCGACCTCCACACCCATTCATACCGGTGAGCAGATCTATCTGCGGCAGAACTTCAAGGAGCTGATCGAGAAGAAGGCCGTGCGCGTCATTGGGCCGGACCCCTGCGATGTCGGCGGCATCGCAGAGCTGAAATGGATTGCTGAGTATGCCGACCTCCACAGTGTTCTGATCGCACCTCATGGGACCGCTAATGGTCTTCTGGGCCTCGCCGCGCTCGTCCAGGTTTGCGCAACGCTGCCACACAATTTTATCGCTTTCGAGTACCCCGGCGCCAATGCTCCATGGTGGCCCGACATCATCGAGGGCCTGCCGTCGCCTGTCGTGAAGAACGGCATGATTGCGGTCTGGGACCGGCCGGGAATGGGCTTTGACCTCATCCCCGAACTCGCCCGGGCTTATCTTGCCGAAGAGGATGGCACTTTTTTCGACTGAGGTCCCGCGGATTGTGATTGAGGCTTGGCGAACCCGGCAACACGAGAAGCAGATTAAACGCAAAGCCGCGGAATACGAGGCACGCTATCGATCAGTTTCCGAGTGTAGGCCTCACGAGGCGATTTGAAGACGGCATCGGTAGACCCACTCTCTACGATCCTACCCTTGCTCATGACGATCACGTCATCGCAAAGATGTCGGACGACGGCCAGATTGTGGGAGATGAAGAGATACGTCAGGTTCAGGCGAACTCTGAGATCCTGCAGGAACATGAGGATTTGAGCCTGTACTGAAACGTCGAGAGCAGAGGTCGGTTCGTCAAGGACGAGCAGGCGGGGCTCCAAGGCAACGGCGCGGGCGATGCAGACGCGCTGCTTCTGCCCCCCGGAAAGCTCGTGCGGATATCGGTATTTGAATGCCTTCGGTAGACTGATGATATCGAGCAGAGCCTCGACCCTGCGCTCAAGCTCCGCGCCTCGAATCCTGGTTTGCACTAGGAATGGCTCCGCGATCGCGCTCCCAATCGTATCGCGCGGGTTCAGCGCGGAATGCGGATTCTGAAATACGATCTGCATATGCCGGCGGGTTTGGCGCAGGGCCTCTCCCGATTTGGCAGTCAGATTCTCGCCCTCGAACATGATCTGTCCGGAGCTCGGCTCGATCAGCCGCATCACCATACGTGCGACCGTGGACTTGCCCGATCCTGACTCGCCGACGATCCCGAGCACCTTTCCAGGCTTGACGTCCAGGGAGACGCCATCGACGGCGCGAAAGTCCTGCCCTCCGGTATGGAAGACCTTGGTGAGATCGCGAGCGGAGAGGAGGGGCTCCGCCTCCGGCCCCGTCTCAGTCGAAAGCATGGTGGCAAGCGACGACATGATCGGCTCCAACGCTACGCGTTTCGGGTTTCTCTTGACGGCAGATCGCCGTGGCTCGCGGGCAGCGGGGATGAAAGCGGCACCCGGACGGCGGATTGATGAGATTCGGGATCGTGCCCGGGATCGCTTCCAGCGGCTGCGCGTCCCCCTCGATGTCGGGAAGTGCTGCCAGAAGGCCGCGGGTATAGGGATGGCGCGGCCTCGTGAGGATACTCTTGGCCGTTCCCTGCTCCACCACGGTGCCCGCATACATCACCGCCACACGGCGGGAGAGGGCGGCAATCGCGCCAACGTCGTGACTGATCATGACGACGGTCAGGCCGAGGCGATCGACCAGACCGCGCAGGAGCTTCAGGATCTCCGCCTGAATCGTCACGTCCAGCGCGGTCGTGGGCTCGTCCGCTATCAGCAGCTTGGGCTCGCCTGCCAATGCCATGGCGATCAGGATGCGCTGACGCATGCCGCCGGAGAGCTGGTGAGGATAGCTCTTGAGCACACGCTGCGTATCGGCGATCTGGACCTGTTCAAGCAGCCGCACACAGCGTGCCAGCCGGTCAGTCTTCGCGGGAGCGGGCTTGCCCTGTGCCCGATAATGGGCCGTGATCACATCGAATAATTGTCGGCCGATCGTCAGCAGCGGGTTCAGATACGTCATCGGGTCCTGGAAGATCATGGAGATCTTCACGCCGCGCACACGCCGCCAATCCGCCTCGCTCAACTCGTCGAGAGCAGTGGAATCGAAAACGATGTGTCCCGACACGCGCCTGGCGTTGCGAGGGCCGATGCCCATGATCGAGCGGGCGAGAACGGTCTTGCCGCAGCCGCTCTCTCCGACGATCCCCAGAGTGTCGCCCTGTTCAAGCGCGATATCGATGCCGTCGAGCACCTTGAGGACGCCGTCGAATGTCGGGATGTCCAGGCGGTAGTTGTCGATGTTGAGCAAAGCTGTCATCGGCCACGGCTCCGAGGGTCGAGGATGTCGCGCAGACCATCGCCGAGAAGGTTGAATCCAAGCACGGTCAGGAAGATTGCGAGACCCGGAAATGCCGAATACCACCACCAGTCGGGCATGTAGGTGCGAGCAACGGAGATCATCGCGCCCCACTCCGGATGAGGGGGCTTGGCGCCGAGGCCGATGAAGCCGAGGCTTGCGGCCGAGAGAATGGCCATGCCCATGTCCATGCTGGCCTTGACGACGATCGGCGTCATGCAATTGGGCAGGATATGCTTGCGCAGGATCCAGGGCGTCTTCGCGCCGAGCGCGCGGGCGGCTTCCACGTGAAGCTCTTCCTTGATGGAGAGTGTCTTCGCCTCGACCAGCCGCACATATCCGGGCCACCACACGATGGCGAGGGCGATCACGCAATTGGTGATGCCCGGCCCGAGTGCGGCAACGATGGCAAGGGCGAGCGCGAGGCCGGGAACTGCCAGGAACAGTTCCGTGACGCGCATGATCGCCGCGCGCACGAAACCGCCCTTGTAACCGGCGATGATGCCAAGCGGCACACCGATGCCCGCGCCGATGCCGGTGATGACGAGGCCAATCCACAAAGATGTGCGCGCACCGACAATGACGCGTGAGAGGATGTCGGCGCCCATTTCATCCGTGCCGAAGGGATGCGCGAGGCTCGGGGCAAGCAGACGCTGGCCGAGCTTTACTGCGCCCATCGTATCTTCGGGATAGGGGGCCAGCATCGGTCCGAAAGCCGCCAGGATGAGGAACAGCAGCACGAGCGCGAGCCCCAGCATCGAAGAGAAGCTGCCGGTAAACAGGTGGACATAGAGGCGCCACTGGCGGATCGTGCTGGCGTGGCGCTCTCTGAACGTCGGAACGTGCACGGCGGTGCTCTGAAGTTCAGCCGACATTTCACGCGCTCCTCAGGCGAGGATCGATCCAGGCATAGGCCAAGTCGACCAGCGTGTTCGTAATCATGAAAAAGAAGCCGATGACGAGAGTGACGCCGACAACTGGCTTGAAATCGGAGGCCAGAGCCGAGGACACGGCATAGAGGCCGATTCCGGGCCAGTCGAACACGGTCTCCACGAGTACGGTCGAACCTAGCATCCAGCCGAATCGGAGGCCGATCATGGCGAGTGTCGGAAGGAGGGCGTTCTTGAGTGCGTAGATCATGACGATCCGGGAGGAGCTGATGCCATGCGCACGGGCGGCCACAATGTGATCGGATTGCAGGACCTCGATCATCTCGGCCCGATTCACGCGCAGAATGGATGCCAGGCATGGGAACGACAAGACGATCGCGGGCAGAATGACGTGAGAAAGGGCAGCCCGGAACGTGTCGAACTGGCCACGCAGAAGGCTGTCTACCAGAAGAAGATGGGTGATGGGCTCAGGCGGCAGCTCGGTTAGCGGAAGCCGGCCGGAGACGGGCAGCCATTCCAGGCGGACGGCAAAGAAAAGTTGCAGCAGGATGCCGAACCAAAAGGCGGGCAGGGCGACGCCGGAAATGGAAAAGATGCGCGTGACCTGATCGAGAAACTTGTCCTTGTAGACGGCGGAGAGCATGCCGAAGGGCACGCCGACCAGGATGCCCAGCACCATCGCAACGAGCACCAGCTCAAGGGTCGCGGGAACGTAGCGCGCAAGCTCATCGATGACCGGGCGGGTGGAGACAATGGAACGACCAAGATCGCCCGTCAGCAGGTCACCCATATAAATTGCGAATTGCGCGTAGAGCGGTCGATCCAGACCATATTCCTGACGGATCGTTTCGACCATGTCGTTGGTGGCATCAGGTCCTGCAACGAGGCGCGCCGGATCGCCCGGCGCCACGTTGGTGATGAGGAAAGTCAGGGCCGCAAGGCCGAGCATGGTGCCAACCAGCACCGCAACCTTGCGGAAGGTGAACGTCAGCATGGCGTCATGTCCTTCCGTCGAGAACAATGTTCCCGGAATGCGGGGTCGTTGAGACCCCGCATCCGTCACGTGAGCAGTCGAACTGCGCCAAATCTTTGGCTGCGTTCATTACTTGGCTTCGACCCAGAGAGGATAGAGATCCACCTCGCCCGTGAAGCGGACCGGACTGAAAGAGAAGCCTTTCAGATAATCCCGGTGCGCCCAGCGGCGGTCCTGCATCATGCCGAACACTTCCGGCTGATCC
This sequence comes from Microvirga zambiensis WSM3693, assembly GCF_016735695.1. Taxonomy (GTDB): domain Bacteria; phylum Pseudomonadota; class Alphaproteobacteria; order Rhizobiales; family Beijerinckiaceae; genus Microvirga; species Microvirga zambiensis. The sequence goes on from NZ_JAERQD010000036.1 coordinate 13,635, forward strand.
TCGACGATCTGCTTTTGAATTTCTTCATAGAGCTTGGCGCGCTCGTTCCAATCGCTGCTCCGGCGTGCAGCATCGATCTTCGCCGTGACATCGGGGTTCTGATAGAACGACATGGCAAAGTACTGGCCATAGGAATTCGGATGGTATTGATAAGCCACCGCGTCTGGATCGGTTGAGATTGGCGTCACGTAGACCGAGCTCATGGCCGGCGAGCTCTCAACCTTGGACCCCTTTGCAACCATGTTCGGCCATTGCTCGGGACGCAACTCCACCTTGATGTTCAGCGGAGCCAGATTGTCGAGAAGCAGAAGGCCGATGCGGCGCGCCTCCTCCAGGCCAGCCACGTGGTAGTACTCGAGAGTCAGGCCGCCATTCGGATACTGCGACTTGGCAAGAAACTCCTTTGCCTTGGCGAGATCCTTCCGCGGCAGGTTCGGTACATCGACATGACCGCGCAGGGCATTCGGGAAGGGGCTTGTCTGGAGCTTAGCGGCGCCGTTGTAGATCTGCACGAGGCCGTCGTAATCGAAGGCATAGGCAATCGCCTTGCGCAGGTTCTTGTCTGCAGTCGGGCCCTGCTGATTGTTGAACTTGATGCTGAACGTCGTCATGCCCGGGTGATCCTGGATGGTCACACCACGCTGCTTCGCAATCTGCACGTAATCGTCCGGGGTGAGGCCCTCGACGATGTCGACCTCGCCGCGCAGGAGAGCGGCCTTCTGAGCTGCGGGCTCCCGGACGATCCGATAGATGACGCCCGCGGGACGGTTGGCTTCGCCTTGCGGCCAGCCTTTCCAGTAATCCTTGACGGCCTGGACTTCGTACAGGACGTTCGGCTCCCACCGCTTCAGCTTGAAGGGGCCTGAGCCTGCGGCATTGTCTGTCAGCCACTTCTGGCCATAATCGCCGTCCACCTCGTGGGCCTTCACTTCCTTCGGGTTGACCACGTACCACCAGGGCAGGAAGGACAGGAAAGCGGAGTAGGGGGACTTCAGCTTGAAGCGAACGGTGCGGGCATCGACGACCTCGACGCCCTCCGGATCGAGAAAGTCCTTCAGCATCCAGGCCACGCCCTTGTTGAGCTTCAGGCCGCGCTCGAACGAGTAGCGAATGGCTTCGGCATCGACTGGATCGCCGTTGTGGAACTTGGCGTTGCCGGCCAGGTGAAATGTCCAGGTCTTGCCATCCTCGCTGGTTTCCCAGCGCTCGGCCAGCCAGGGCTTGATCTCGGCGGGATTACCTTCGTACTTCACAAGCGCGTCGTAGACGGCCTGTTGCATCATGCGTGTCGACCAGTCGTAGCGCACGTGCGGATCGAGCACGGGAATTTGCTGGCGTCCGCCAAACACGATGACCTTGCCGCCTTCCACGCGCTCGAATGCGAAGGCCGGCTGGGACTGCGCCATGCCGGCAATGAGGCTTGCCGCAGCAACTCCGAAAATCCAGTTCCTCATCACTCTCTCCTGTTCCCTTTAGCTTTTCAGTTGACTGTCAGAGGATTTGACGGATGGCGCCGGAAACGATCCGGCGCGACAGAAGCACGGGGGCGGAGATCGCACTGCGAACCTCCGCGCGCATGGCGTTCGAGTAACCCATGCAATGCATGACGACGAGATCGCACCCTGCTAGCAACTTCGCCTTGTCTGCCATGTCGTCCCCGGCATAGGGCGATGCTGCGGCGAGCGTCGCGGTCGTGTTGAAGACGTGACGCTTAGGAAATTCTTCGATCTGCCTCTCCAAAGGAAGCAAAACGCCCAGGCGCTTCGAGGAGGCCGCCATCGCCTCGACCATGGAATCGACGATGCGCTGCGACTCGATCATCAGCGTCTTTTTCAGGGGAGCGACATGCGTGCCTGTGCAGAGAAGAACGACGGCATCAAAGCCTTCGTTGTCGATACGCTGGAGAAGCTCTTCGAGACGGATCTCGATCCGCTCCTTGGAGATGGTAACCTCGCTGCCGTTCCGCCGACGCGTCGCGAACGATGTTTCGCCGGAGAGCGGGGTCAGCGCAGCGACCTCCGCTTCCGTGAGGTCGTCCATCGCACCGAATTCGACAGCTTCCACGTCGCCGCCAATATCCGCCAGCATTTCGGGGACAATGTCGACCCGCGGAGTCTCGCCAATGGTCACGAATGCAAGCCGCAGCTTTCTCGTCATATCTTCATCCCGCTTCAGTAGATTGAAGCAGGCTAAATTTGGCAGGCGGATCGGGCTATAGGGGAATGCCCGTACAAATACTAATGGCTAAAAACCTGGCAATTGCCTCAAAAACCAGGGTGCTCTGCCGAAACGATGAGCCGAATAAGCGCTCCCGTCGAGGACACTTCCATTTTGCTCATGACCTTGGAGCGATGGATCTCGACGGTCTTCGGGCTGATGCCGAGCTGGCGTCCGATCGCCTTGTTGGACAGGCCCTCCGCTGCCAGGGAAAGGACCTGCCGCTCCCTCGGGGTCAGACGCGCCAGCCGCTCTGCCAGAATCGGCGAGGAATCGTAAGAGCGGGGCATTTCCGGGCGCCCATCGAGAAGGAGCCTCATGGCACCTGCCACAAGTCGGCGCGCAAGAACCACAGGCTTTCCGCTGGCCCGGGTCACCATCATCCGGTCCGCATCGGTGAAGCTTACGGAATTCAGGACGATGATTTCGCTCTCTGCAAGGTCGACCAGGGCCCGCGCCAGCGCGCCCTTGTCGCCCGGTGATGCGTGGCTCTTCAGAACCCGGTAGGCTGACAAGGCGGGGAGGGCGATCTCATCGACCTGCTGCGCGAGCGGCTGGATCAGGCCGACTGCCGTTCCTTGGGAGGCCAGGGACAAGATACCGGATTCGATGGCTCGCTGAGCGTTCACGGTCGGGCAGCGGCTTTCGAAATCCCTGAAAAGCCCTGTGGTGAGAATGACCACGAGGTCGAAATCCGAAGGCGCGAATCGGGATACGATCTGCGCCATGCGCTCGGCCACGCCCGGTTTGGACAGAACGATATCACTTCCATCTGCAAGGCGCGAGACGATGGCCTGCTCGGACGGGTGCGGTGCGAGTGCCATGATCTCTTCGTCGGACAAGCCGTCCAGGCAGCCGAACTCGGTGGCCGCTATCGGGAGATCGAGCTGAGCCAGGAGGTCGGGGACCAGATCGAAGCGTGGCGTTTGTCCGACACTGACGAATGCCACGTTCAGCAGGGCTGGCGCACCAGCATCTCGGCTCTGAGTAATGTTACATTCGGTGCTCGTCTGCATGATAAACATGTACAGCGAGAGTAGGTGGTGGAACAAGCGGTGACCGCACCGTCGTTGCGTGCCCCGACCAATTAGGTGCACACCCTTATTTCGGCATGCTCCTGGGATCGATACGGTTTTCGATATCACCGGAGGAAGATCAATGATCCGCGAATTCGGGGCAGACGAAATCGATCCTTTGGCTATCGGAGCCTGGATCCTGGGAACTGGCGGTGGCGGCAGTCCCTATCTTGCCCAACTCAACCTGAAACAGCTTTATGCTGAGGGCAAAACCTGCAAGCTGATCGACCCGGCCGCCCTGGCCGATGACGATTATGTCGCGGTTGTCTCCAAGATGGGCGCGCCCCTGGTGGGGCAGGAGCGGCTCGTCGACCCGGCACACCTCGCCCGCGCCGTGCAGGTGATGGAAGAGTACCTGGGCAAGAAGTTTCGCGCCATCATGAGCGTGGAGATTGGCGGCGGCAACGCGATCTCGCCGTTCCTGGCCGGCGCCATCCTCGATTATCCGGTCGTCGATGCCGACGCCATGGGACGCGCCTACCCCGAAGCGCAGATGACCAGCTTCGCTATCGGCGATCTGCGGATGTACCCGCTGAGCTTGGTGGATTGCCGCGACAACGAGGTCGTGGTGGCTCGCGCTGCTTCATGGAAGTGGATGGAGCGTATCTCGCGCAAGGTCTGCACCGAAGTCGGCTCCACCTCCGCGACCTGCAAGGCGCCTCGCACCGGCAAGGAAGTGAAGGAATGGGGCGTGCTGCACACGGTCACCAAGGCAACCCGCCTCGGCCGGGCGGTGCTCGAAGCACGGGCCGCCCACGCCGATCCGATCGCCGCGGTTCTTGAGCACGAAGGTGGAAAGATCCTGTTCAAGGGCAAGGTTGCCGACATGGACCGCACGACGACCGGCGGCTTCCTGCGTGGTACGGCGACCATGGAGGGCCTCGATGCCGATCGTGGCAGCAAGCTCGAGCTCGCCTTCCAGAACGAATGGGCGGTGGGTTTCCGCGACGGCGAGCCAATCGTGATGACGCCGGATCTCATCTGCGTTCTGGACACCGTATCCGGAGAGGCCATCGGGACTGAGACGCTCCGCTACGGCCAGCGGGTCACGGTCATTGCCTTGCCGGCACCGGACGTCCTTCTCACCCCCAAGGGCCTGGACCATGTCGGTCCCAGGGCCTTCGGTTACGACCTCGACTTCAAATCGGTATTCGCAGCATGAAGCGCATCGGCATTGACGTCGGCGGCACCAACACGGATGCCGTCCTGATCGACAAATCGACGGTTCTGGCAGCCGTCAAGTCACCTACGACCTCGGACGTCATGTCCGGCGTGATCAACAGCATCCAGCGTCTTGTGAAAGCGCAGGGCGATGCTCCACTGGATATCGACGCCGTCATGATCGGCACCACCCACTTCACCAACGCGGTGGTGGAGCGCGCACGGCTGGACCGTGTGGCGGCGATCCGCATCGCCATGCCGGCGGCGGCCTCCCTGCCGCCGATGGTGGATTGGCCCGCCGATCTGCGCGCCTCCGTCAATCCCCTGTCCTTCATGGTTGCGGGCGGCCATGAATATGACGGACGTCCGCTGGTTCCGCTGGACCGTGATGCGATTCGCGATGCGGCCATGCGCATCCGCGACGCAGGCATCACCGCCGTCGGCATCACGGCTCTCTTTTCTCCACTGACGGCGGAGTGCGAGGTCGAAGCGGCGGAGATCGTGTCCTCGGTGCTCCCTGAGGCCAGGATCACGCTCTCCCATCGGCTGGGTCGGATCGGCCTACTGGAGCGGGAGAATGTGACGCTCCTCAACGCCTCGCTGCAGAGCCTGGGGCAGACGACGGTCGAGGCGTTCCGGAGCGCCCTGGCCAGCGTCGGCATCCGTGCCCCGTTCTACCTGACGCAGAACGATGGCACCGTTGTGCTGGCTGAGGTCGCGGCGGCGAACCCTGTCTACAGCTTTGCATCCGGTCCCACCAACTCCATGCGCGGCGCCGCCTTCCTGTCCGGTCGGACCGAGGGCATGGTGATCGATGTCGGCGGTACCACCAGCGACATCGGCTGCCTAGTCAACGGTTTCCCGCGCGAGGCCAACAACATCGTCGAGGTCGGTGGCGTCAGGACCCTGTTCCGCATGCCGGACCTCCTGCCGATGGCGCTCGGAGGCGGCACGATCATCGATCCGGAAACAGGTAGGATCGGCCCGCGGAGCGTCGGTTACCGCATCACTGAGAAGGCGCTCGTCTTCGGCGGCGATACGCTGACCACGACCGACATCGCGGTGGCTGCAGGCATCGTCGAAATTGGTGATCGTGACCGGGTAAAGCACCTCGACCGCTCGCTGGTCTATAGCCGTCTGAAGGGTATTCATCAGATGATCGAGGATGGCGTCGATCGCATGAAGACCTCGGCCGGCGACATGCCGATCATCGTCGTGGGTGGCGGAGCCTTCCTCGTGCCGCGTGAGCTCTCAGGGGTGAGCGAGGTGGTCCATGTGGAGCATGCCGGTGTCGCGAACGCGCTCGGCGCCGCGATGGCTCAGGTGTCGGGCGAAGTCGACCAGGTGTTTTCCGACATGAGCCGCGACGCGGCACTTGCCGCTGCGCAGGAGATCGCAACCCAGCGCGCCGTGGAGGCCGGAGCCGATCTGAACACGATCAGCCTCGTCGATGCCGAGGATATCCCGATCGCCTATCTTCCCGGTGATGCTCGCCGTGTGAGAGCACGCGTAGTTGGGACCATCGGTACGCCTGGCATGAAGCTGGTTGCTTAAGCATCTGGCATCTGTTCCAGCGAGAAGGCCGGTTGCGAGACCGGCCTTCATGCGTTGAGCCATACACGCTCGACCTACGCTGAAATTCGTCGTGTGAAAGCGGCTACCTTCGAACAGCGGATCCACGTTTAGATCGTTTCCGGTCCGAGGCATTGGGTGAGGGGGCTTTGTCGAGGTTAAAGGGAACCCGTGCCGCCGGGACCGCCTGCCGCTGCGGGGCGATAGTCGTCAAGGTTTTCGCAAGGAGGCCTTTACTGGACTTGTGTGCCTCCCGTGAACGTCGAAGGCTCCCGGCGATTTTGGTCGAGGGCATTGTGTCCAGGTTGAAGATTTGGTTGCGGGGACCTGAAACCACCGACGCTTCGCGCGCAAAGTAATTTCATCTACGCACACACACAATCGCTTGGGCTAAGCTGCAGAAGCGAAAGGGAATTATTTTAGTTCGGGACGCTCATGGAGCCCCCGACTTTTAATCAGAGGGTCCTGGGTTCGAGTCCCAGCGCGCTCACCAATAATATCAAAGGGTTACCGGCATTTGTCCTTTGATCTGTTTTCCTCCAGGTAGCCAATAGGTAGCCAAACGTTGAGGCGGGCAGTGCTCGCTCAGGGAGGTCGAGCGGATCTTAGGAGCGGGAATGGCGAATTGAGTCGTTCGACGCCTAACCTCCGTCCATTCCCAGCTTATCCACAGTGTTGCTACAGAGCGTCGCGTGATGAAGGCATAAAGATCTGGTCTCTCACGGTTAGCGGACCTTTAGCGGGCATACCTAAACTTCACAAATTGGACCCAAAGCTGCCCTTCAAAACTCCCTGGTTCTTGGGTTTTCATGTCAGGACCTCAGGGCTGTCCCTGATGCACACCGGAACGGCGTTTGGTCGTAAAAGCCACCAGATCCGTGGTATCTTTGGGGCTTCGGGATACGCTGTTGCGGTTTCTCTGTCAGCCCATGAGGCGGATATGAGGTGGCTCCGCTCTGCCGCAATGCTCCTTGCGTCTCTCTCTCTGCTGGGGCCTGCGGAGCGTTCACCAGCGTGGCAAGCGGATCGACGGCGAGAGCGTCGCCTATATGGCGCGGCAGGTAGACTTATACCGCGGTCCCTTGGCCGACCTCGGAATAGATGCGCACCTGCCCGCCCGATCGCCGGGCAAAGCCGAAAATCGTCGACAGGCCCAGCTATCCGGTCCTCGGCCGCGATCACTAAAGCCAAGGGGCGCCCCGATGAGGTGACCTTTGCCTAGATCCAGCCTCTGCGCCGGGCGAACAGGGTGGCAGCCGTGCTCAAGGTCACCAGTATCCCGACCACCGCCCAGAACTCGAGCACGCCCGCTTGCTTGTATGGCATCTCGAAGTTCATGCCGAAGATCCCGGCAATGGCGCTGATCGCGCCCAGCAGCACAGTCACAAAGGTGAGGCGCCGGACCAGATCGTTGGTGGCCTCGGCCGTGCGAGTGGTGAAGAGGTCAAATGAGCCGTTGACCAGATCCCTGGAATGGTCGACAGCATCCACCGCCCGCTCGAAGCGCCGCTCCAGCGAGCGGTAATGCGAGGCCGCGTCCGATTCCACCACATGGCTGAAGTCGGGCCGGGACAAACCGTAGAACACAAGACGCTGGGCTGCGAGAAGACGCCTGAGCCGCGACACGCGCCGGCGCACCTCGACGACGCCCGACAGCAGGCTCTGCTTGGCGGATCGGGTGAGTATCACTTCGTCGAGTCGATCCAGGAAGGCCTCATGACCTGCGAGCGCCTCAAAGTAGGCGGTGAGGTGCCAGTCCAGCAGTGAGGCCACCAAGGCCGGCGGGCTCAGGGCACCAATCAGGGTTTCGCCCTTGTCCTGTTCGCGGAAAGCTTCCAGGAACGGCAAGTCCCCGTCATGGACGGTGATGATCCATCGCGGCCCGACGAGAAACTCCAGGTGCACAGCATTGTGCCCAGGCATTAGCTTCTCGTGCCCGTTGTCGTCTGACGGGCTGAGCGCCACGACGTCGAACTGGAAGTACTCGCCATAATTGTCGAGATAGAGGTCGTCCTGCGAGCGCAGGAGTTCGCGAACCGAAGTGTCGTCGAGATTGAAGAGTCTGGCCAGATGCTCGAGGGTCTGACGGTCGCGCGCACCCACATCGACCCAGAGCAGGCTGCGCTCACCCAAATCCCGAATGCAGGCCTCGTCAAGGGCCACCTCGCAATCATGGCCGTCGGCCTCATAGAGGTAGGCGTGAACACGGCCATCCCGGACCTGGCTGGGAAGCGGCGGCGGCTTTGTGGGCTGGTCGTTTACGCTGAACTGGCGGTGATGCATGCGACGCCGTCACCGGACCCCGAGGGACCTGCGAAGTGCGCTGACACCCCACGATCCAAGCGGAACGCCAAACCACCGGAATCCGAGGAGGATCGGGGCACCGAGAATGAGAGAGCGGTTGTCGCTAAGGATCCTCTGACCGTTGTCTTTCAAGCTCGCCATGGTGGGCACCAACGAAGGCGAGTGCCGATTAGTTCCTAGTTGGACGCCGAGTGGCAGAGAAGCCTGACCTGGGAGTGATTGCCTCCCATGCCGAGGAACGCTGGAATCCCGGGGGGACACCTGACACCTGATCGGGAATGCCATGGAGCCACGGGAGGGCAAGCCGAACCGGACATGGTTATTGACAGAGTGGCGACTGCTGCCATTGACACCTGCTCGCTGTTACCGAACGCTTCAATAGCAACAGTTCCAATCGCTTCCATGATCTTGTTCTGCATCTCCGGGTCGATGGTGGCCCACCACTCGCGGAAGCCTTGCTGCGTCTTCAACCCGGCAAGAACAGCATCGGCAAACTTTCGGGTATTATCCATCCCGTGCCTCCAGTATGGCGGTGAACTCCGTTTTCCAACTCCACGCAGGCTCGCTCAGCCCTAGTCAGCCTTCGAGCTTAACCCATCCCGCCGGTAGCGGATGGGGGGTGGAGCGGACCGAAACAATCCGGGCAGAGCCTACGAGTCAGCATTCGGAGCAGTTCCCGTGTGATGTTTTTCGTCCTCTGAGTTCACGCCGAACTCGCGGTGAAGGTCATCTGAAGCAACTCATCTCGGCATGCGCGCGGACGTGCTCTATCGTCTAACCGTCGCGCCCTGTCGTCGTCCGTATTGACGGAAACTGCCCTCAAGCTTTCCCGGGCACGGCCAAAGGGTTGAGGTCGGAACAACGGCATATCGGGATAGTTGTCACCCGCGACCATTACCTGTCCGAAAAAACTGGACCCTGACACTCCTGCCCATCGAGGATTTGCGAGAATGACAACCCATGCCCGTCTGGCGCTCACTGGCGCTTCCCTGACCGTTCTACTCGGCCTTGGAACGCCAATGGCGTTCGCGCAGTCAAAGTCGCCGCAAGCCCAGCCGGCGGCCCAGGACAGCGGCACCATGCAGCGCGCCGACAAGGAAGACATGCGCCCGGTGCTGATGAAGCTCCAGGAACTTGGCGCCAAGCCGATCGAACAGCTCTCGGTCGAGCAGGCCCGCAGCCAGCCCACCCCCGCCGATGCCGTGAAGGCTGTGCTCAAGGATCAGGGTAAGGATCCGCTCGCCCTCATGGCCGCGATGAAGGTGGCCAAGAAGGACATGACCTATCCGACCGCCGGCGGCACCCAGACGATCCGTATCTACACGCCTGAAGGGGCATCCAGTCCCCTGCCGGTGATCGTCTACTATCACGGGGGGGGCTGGGTCATTGCCGACATCGACACCTACGAGTCCTCCGCCATGGCATTGGCGAAGAAAGCCAACGCGATCGTGGCCTCGGTCGAGTACCGCAAAGGGCCGGAGAACAAGTTCCCGGCCGCTCACGACGACGCCTTTGCCGCCTACAAGTGGGTGCTGGAGAACGCCGGCCAGTTCAACGGCGATGCCGCCCGCGTGGCGGTTGCCGGCGAGTCCGCCGGCGGCAATCTTGCCACCTCGACAGCGATCATGGCCCGCGATCAGAAGGTGCAGATGCCCGTGCACATGCTGCTCGTCTATCCGGTGGCCGGGACGGACATGACGACACCATCGTATCAGAAGAACGAGAAGGCGATGCCGCTCTCCAAGGCCGGCATGGAGTGGTTTGCCGACAAGTATCTCGGCAAGCCCGAGGACAAGCAGAGCCCGCTTCTCAACCTCTATTCCAAGGCCGACCTGAAGGGACTGCCCCCGGCCACGCTCATCAACGCCGAGATCGATCCTCTCGAATCCGACGGCAAGCTCCTTGCCGACAACCTCAAGGCCGCCGGAGTGGAGACGGCACGTCATGTCTACGCGGGCGTGACGCACGAGTTCTTCGGCATGGATGCCGTCCTCGACGATGCCAAGAAGGCTCAGGAAGTCGCGGTGAAGGACCTGAGGGAGGCTTTCGCAAAGCACTCTACGACAGGTTCGACGACCCAGCGCCCCAAGCAGTAACCACCGGGCAGCACGGTGATGGGCGCGGGCCGGACGCAGGAGTGTCCGGCCCGCGCCTCCAACCCAAACTACGGAGCACTCTCGTGCCAGATCTCACTTCCTCTGTCCGGCTTCTCGCCGGTGTTTGCCTTGCAGCAGGCATGGCCTCGACCGGAGCGGCTGTCGCGCAGCCGGCAGTCCCGGGCGGTGCGACGTCCAAGCTCGAGCAGGTCGCCGAGTTCCCGCATCAGGTGACAGGAGTGACCGTCTCGCAGGACGGCCGGATCTTCGTCAACTTCCCGCGTTGGACCGAGGATTCCCCGATCTCCGTTGCCGAGGTGATGAAGGATGGATCGATCAAGCCGTTCCCCGACGAGGATTGGAACGCCTGGCGCAATGCCCGCAAGGACGAGATGACGCCGCAGGACCACTGGATCTGCGTGCAGAGCGTGGTGGCCGATCAGCGGGGAAACGTCTGGGTTCTCGATCCGGCGGCTCCCGCTCAGGCCCAGGTGGTGCAGAACGGCCCGAAGCTGGTCCGGATCGATCTGGCGTCCAACCGCGTCGCGCAGACCATCGCCTTCGACGAGACGGTCGCGCCGCAGGGGAGCTACCTCAATGACGTGCGCTTCTCGCCCGACGGGCGGCACGCCTACATCACGGATTCCGGCGCGAAGGGCGCGATCGTTGTGGTCGATCTTGCCCGCGGCAAGGCCAAGCGCGTCCTCGACGGTCACCCCTCGACACAGCCGGAGAAGGGTCTCGTGGTCAAGGCTGACGGCAAGGAACTGCGCCGCCCCGACGGACGCGGAGTCGAATTCGCGGCGGATGGCATCGCCCTCTCGCCCGATGGCCGCCACCTCTACTGGCAGGCGATCAAGGGGAAGACACTCTATCGGATCGCCACGGATGTCTTGGAAACCAAGGGGCTGCAAGCGGGACAGGACATCGGCCTCGAGGTCGAGGACTACGGCAAGAACGGCGTTGCGGACGGCCTGCTCATCGGCCGCCAGAGCGGGCTCATGTATGTGACCGCTCTGGAGGAGGATGCCGTCAAGGTGCGGGATCTCTCTGCGGGCCCGAAGGCAGAGCCGAGGATCCTGGTCCAGGACAAGCGCCTGCGTTGGCCCGACACCTTCGCGGAGGGTCCGGACGGTGCCGTCTATGTCACCACCTCGCGCATCCAGGACTCAGCCTTCTTCAAACCCGATGCGCCCAAGAGCCTGACGACGCAGCTCTGGCGTATCGACCAGAGCGGGGGCGGCGCGACCGGCTCCGTCAATCAGTCACCGGCTCAGAAATAGCAGCCATCCAATCGTTGAACGATCGATAAACAAAGGAATTGCTCGTGAGCGACGCGTCCACACGTCCTTACGCTGTCGTGACCGGTGGCTCCAACGGGATCGGTCTCGAACTCGCTCGTCAGTTCGCCCGGAACGGCTATGACGTCCTGATCGCTGCCGAGAATCCCGGACACCTGTCGGAAGCGGCTCGTCAGCTTTCGGCCGACGGCACCCAGATCACGACCCATGCCGCCGATCTGTCGCGTGAAGACGGTGTCAGAAGCCTCTACGAGGCGCTTCGATCGCCGAACAGGCCCGTCGATGTCCTGTGCGTCAATGCGGGCATCGGCCTCGGTGGAGCGTTTGCAGAAACCGATCTCGAAACCGAGCTCAAGATGATCGACCTGAACGTGCGCGGTGCCGTACAGCTCACCAAGTACGTCCTGAAGGACATGGTGGCGCGCAACAGCGGGAAACTGCTGTTCACGTCCTCGATCGCCGCGACCATGCCGGATCCGTTCGAGGCGGTCTATGGCGGGACGAAGGTCTTTCTGCGCTGGTTCGGCGAGGCACTGCGAAACGAGCTGAAGGACACGGACATCGGCGTCACGGTGCTCATGCCGGGGGTGACAGACACCAACTTCTTCAACCGCGCGGACATGCTCGACACGAAGGTCGGCGCGTCCAAGAGCAAGGACGATCCGGCGGTTGTCGCCAAGGCTGCCTTTGACGCTCTGCAGTCGGGGAAGGACAGGGTCACGCCGACCCTGAAGAACAAGATCATGGGCACCGTCGCCGACGGACGCCGTCGGGGCACAGGTGCACCGGGGCCTGTCGGAGCCGTGTTCGGCAAAGAAGTAGAGAGAGCTTCATGCCTGACTATGTCCGCCCAGTACACCTGTCCGGCCGGCAAGCTACTGCAACAGTTCCTGCGCAACTACGCGGTGGCGCACACCGACAGTGCTCATGACGGCATTCGCAAGTACCGTGCCTCAAAGGGATTGCCAACCATGCGAGCTCAAGGCGCTGTTCTGCCCGAACATCCTGACCGTAAGGTGCTGCGTAGCGTCCATGAAGAAGTGCGCGATCAGGCACATCCGTTAGCTGGAACACCGTAGTTCGCAACCTCATGCAACATCGCTCAAAACCTGCGCCGTATGGCTCGGCTGGCTGCGGCAGCGGCTGCCTGAGTGAGGAAGGGCGAGGGCTGAGGCCAGCGGCCTTGGGTTCTAGTCAGCACCCAGTCGTTAAGAAGCTAAGACGGGAATCCAGCGGCCCGATCGGCGGAGTTTTTCAACGTAATCGACCCGTCTCTGACGTCTAGAGAAGCCTCGATCGACATGGCGGTGGCGCGGCGGCATCCGTTGATTACACTTCCACATCAGCGTCGCGCGAACCCGGGGGAAGGATTTGAGCCATGGCGATCGACCCACGCAAGGTTTTGCGCCTCAACTTGCCGCAGTGGCAGGGTGGTGACCGGGGCCCAACTACCGCATCGGAGGACGGGCGCTGGCCGCCATCGCGCCTGTGCCGCAAGGGCCGGAGGAGACCGTCTCGGTTCCCTTCGCCGTGAGAGACGAGCGGCCCGTCGAACGCGGCATCGTCTCGCGTTAGGCTCTGCTCGAGCAGCTCGTTGCCGCTCGCACGGCTATCGACCAGCATAGCCCGGAGGCGATCGTGACGCTGGGCGGGGACTACCACGTCGATCTGGCGCCGATCGCCTATCTCAGCGAGCGCTACGGCGACAACTTGGCCGTGCTCTGGATCGATGCCCATCCCGACATCATGCTTCCAGCGAAGAACCTATACGCCCACACGCATGTGCTCGCGACGCCTATGGGCGAAGGCGATCCGGACTTCGGGGCGGCGGTGCGTCGGACGGTGCATCCGAAGCGCGTCCTCTATGTCGGCCTAACTGAGACCTCGCCTGTCGAGAGCGGTTGCACGAGCGCCGATCGTTGGTAGGATGCCTAACGCATTGAATAAAGATAAGCGGCGATGTCACGCGCATCTCGCTCGGTCACGCCCAGGTCTGGCATGGCGGAGAGCGGGTTGACCCTCTGTGGATGACGCAGCCACTCGATCATATGCGCCGGCTCGTTCGTTAGAACGCCGGCGATATAGGTCTGTTCGGCGATACCGGCCAGAGGTGGTCCTACCTGGGCGTCGGGGCCCCGGATGCCGGGTATGAAATGACAGGTTGAGCACGCATATTGCCCGATCGCGATCCGACCGCGCTGCACTGCGCCCTCCCGCTCCCATGGGGCCTCGGAATCGGGGGCATTCGATCCGCCCATGCGGGCCGATGTCCGGCCGGGTCGAAGTGCCCGGTATTCTGCGGGCGTCAGCTTCGGAGCACTTTTCAGGAACGCCACAAGGGCCCAACGCTCGTCTTCACTGAGACGAAACCTCCATGCCGGCATTCCTGTCAGCTTGATCCCGTTCGAGATGGACCAATACATCTCGGGTGCGGACAGATCCCGGCCCATTTGGGCGAAGTTCGGCGGGGAGGGATTCATTCCGAGACCGATCACGCCGGGCGCAACTCCCGGTGCGCCATGGCATTGCAGACAATGGTTCTCGAACAGGACGAGCCCCCTGGCGATAACATCTGCGTTGGCTAAGTCCAATGGCGGCGGCTCTTTGGAGGCATGCGACTGGACCGATTGGCGCCGCGCCGTGCTCAAGATCCAGTAGACCAGCGGCGTATGCTGCTTGGTCGCCGATATGTCATACACACCGGAGTAGATATAGCCCAGAAAGCCGCCAACACCTGACGTTAAAAGAACAAAAGCCCAGAACACGATAGAGGAAGGTGAACGTGGCATCGGCACTTGTTTCCAGGAGGCACTAGCCGCCTCGGGAAAACCGTATCTAGCGGCCCGTAAGGCCAAGGCAAATCTGGACACAAAGAGAAGAGACGCGACGGGTCCCTGCTCATGGGAAAGTGCCCCAGCCGGCCGAACCCAACTGATAACGAGGTGAACATTTCTGCGGGCCGATCATTGGAGGATGTCCACGAAAAGGGAGAAGATCATGTCCGATGGAGTGTCTGCCGAGTCTGTCGATATTAGCCGGGACGAAAGGATCAGGCAAAGGGCCTATGAGATATGGGAAACCGAGGGACGCAAGGGAAATCCTGGAGACCATTGGCTCAGGGCCGAAAATGAGCTTCGTGAGGGCAATGAGGAGCGTTCCGAGGCGACTGTCGAGAATGCTCCGGCGGCTGCCGCTGCAAGGGCCAACTCTGCTGCAAACGGTAAGTCTTGACGAACCCGCGGCTGGGGAGGGCAGATCGTTGCGCCTGCCGTGCATTGGGAATGCGCTCAGGGCGACTGCAAGAACAGGGCAGCTTTGACCAGGCGATCGGGCCCTAGGTCTTCACCGCCGCCAACCTTCAGGAGTTCCGCCAGCCGGGTGCGGGCGCGGTTAACACGGCTCTTGATCGTGCCAACATTCGTGTCGCAGATCTGCGCTGCCTCCTCGTACGAGACACCTTCGGCAGCGACGAGCAGAAGCGCCTCGCGCTGCTCCAGGCTGATTTTCGCGAGAGCCGACTGCATATCCTTGAAGTCCAGGTGTGATCCCTGTTCCGGCATTACCGCCAATTTGCCGGCCATGACGCCGTCTGGATCTTCCACTTCACGTTTGCGCTTGCGGTACTGAGTGTGGAAGAGGTTGCGCAGGATCGTGAGTAGCCATGCCTGCATGTTCGAACCGGGGAGGAATTTGTCCAGGTTCTCCAACCCTCTCAGCAGAGCACCCTGGACGAGATCGTCCGCCTTCTCCACGCTGCCGCTCAGCGAGATGGCAAAAGCACGCAAGTGCGGGATAGTGACCAGCATTTCCTGACGAATGTCGTCCTCAGTCGCCATCGCCCTTATGACCCTCCCGATCCAACTGAGCAAGGAGCTGAACGAAACGGTCGGGGACCGGCTCGCTCATCAGTTGCGCTTAGAAGGTTTGGAGCTTCTCGCCGAGAAAGGTTGCGACATGTAGCGGAAGAGCCGGCTCTGGCCCAGGGTCACCCTGGAGGTCGAGGATCTCTTCAAGCGCCCCTTTCTCGTCCGAGGCGATACTGTCCTTGTGGATGTCGACCACGCTCTCGTCTCCTGGCATAGGTAGGTACGCTCCTGAGGCTCATGTGCCGGGAGGATAGACAGCCTTATGTCATCGGGAAGGTCTCGCCATTAACCTATGATACGCGTGACCCAGATACACGTTGTCTCCCAAGGAGGCATCGGTCGTCGGCTGTTGTTGACTAGACAAGTCCGGCGACCAGCTTTCGTCTTAGTGCCTCCTCGGCGGTCAGATACCAGTTCGTCTCGGCGCAACGCCGGATTTCCTCTTCGCTCACGTCGCTACCGGCAATGAGCTCGGCAAAGCCAGCCCGTTCCAATTCGATTCCCTTCTCCAACTCAGCGATCTTGGCCTTGGTCATTTGAAGGACGGCTGTTAACGGACCGCCTTGAGACTCTTCCTTTTCAATGCGGCGGCCATGGATCAGAAGCGCGGTATCGTGCGCGAGATAGCGGTGGGTGTTAGGAAATGCCGCCATCACAACCACCCCGGCTGAGTAGACGGTCGTTGTGCCGAAGAAGATCATCTCGCGTTTCAGATGCTCGCGACTCAGGCGGATCTGGAGCGCCATGCGCCGTCCGATATCAGCTTCGCCGCCCTGTGTAGTCAATTCCAGCACAATCGGACCATCGCGTTCGAGCGCCTTGGCCAGTTGATCGAAGAACCTGCCCAACATCTCCTCGTCGACCGTGCCGAACAGACGAATATGAGGGTTAAGAAGCAGGGCAATGCGCTCCAATGGCATTCCTCGCAGACACACTTAAGGAACGTGGCCGTGAAGCCTCGCTCCCGCTTTCTCCGTCTGACCCACTCGCCTCGAAAGGTGGGACAATAGGCGCCTTACTTCTGACGCTGATTTTCTTGACGTTGATTCTGCTGTTTACCGCGTTGTTCTTCCTGCCGTTGTTCTTCCTGGCGCTGGTCGGCTTGGCGCATGCCTTGCCCGCCGCGCTGCTCGTTCTGGCGTTGCTTCCCCGGGTTCTGATCGTCTTGCCGTTGATGGCCCATGGGTTCCTCCTTGGGCTGGATGTGCCGCAATCGAAGTCCGGCACTGATGGCGAAATGAGATCGCTCTCACGGTCGGATGTGCCTTGTCCCATGGTCGGCTCGCCATGACATTCAACTATGTGAAACTCGGCTGTCTGCTAGTGCTCGGACCTTACCCCCTGGTTCCGGAATAGCTATGTCAGTCGTCGGGCTGAGGGGAGGGAACCGGCTCAACTACGACACCGTTGCTCTCGCGGCGAGCACTCGGCCGAGAGTGGGGCGATCAAAATGCCGAAGAGCAGATCCTTAAGGAAGGACTTTCGCATTTTCAGCGATTCCGGCTTTCTGATTGCGCTGCTCATCATAGGATTTTTGTGCGCTCTAAGTGCCTATATCCTCATTGAAGCGAACAATCGATATGGCATTTCCATTCGTCCCTATTGGGTGCGATTTGGGTTCTAGCTCGGCTGCAATTTAATTTCGGTTACGAACACATTTTCGGAACATAGCCAAAGCTGAACAGTTAGAGTGGAGCATTGCTGAAGTTCCTTCTCTTCGCGTTCCGGAGAACACGTCGTGGGATATCTCCGCGTCACGATTCTTCTGGCTGTTCCCCTGCTATTGCAGCTCTCTGTCCCGAGCCGTGCTCAGACCGGTCCTCAGCCCTCGCCTCCCCCCTTCGCTACCACGCCTGAGGACGGGCAATGGACGATTCCGCAGAAGAATTTCGCGAGTACGCGCTACAGCGATCTGTCTGAGATCAGCGCGGAGAACGTAAAGAATCTCCAGGTCGCCTTCACTTTCTCGACCGGCGTGAACAAGGGGCAGGAGTCCGCGCCGCTCGTCGTCGGCTCGACGATGTACGTGCTCTCCCCCTATCCCAATATTCTCTATGCCCTCGACCTGACGCAGCCGGGCGCCCCAATGAAATGGCAGTACAACCCGAAGCCTGCGGCCGCGGCGCAGGGCGTTGCCTGCTGCGACGTGGTCAATCGCGGTCCCACCTTCTCCAACGGCAAGGTCTTCTTTACGACGCTCGATGCCCATGTGGTGGCAGTCAATGCCGAAACGGGCGAGGAAGTCTGGAAGACCAAGCTCGGCTATATCAACCGGGGCGAGACCATGACGATGGCTCCGCTGGTGGTGAAGGACAAAGTGATCGTCGGCATCTCCGGCGGGGAATACGGCGTACGAGGGTGGATCCAGGCCCTCGACGCCAATTCGGGGCAAAGCCTCTGGAAGGCCTACAGCACGGGGCCGGACCAGGACGTCAAGATCGGTCCGGACTTCAAGCCCTTCTACGATAGCGACAAGGGAAAAGACCTCGGCGTCACAACTTGGCCGGCGGATGCCTGGCAGCAGGGAGGTGGCTCCGTCTGGGGCTGGATCTCCTACGATCCGGACCTCAACCTGATCTATTATGGCACCGGCAACCCTGGTCCTTGGAATGCTAGCCAGCGCCCCGGTGACAACAAGTGGACGGCGGGCATCTTCGCCCGCGATGCCGATTCCGGCGAGGCCCGCTGGTTCTACCAGACGGCGCCACACGACCTGCACGACTGGGACGGCATCAACGAGATGATTCTGCTCGACATGGAGTGGGAGGGAAAGCCGCGCAAGGTGCTCGTTCATCCCGGCCGTACCGGCTTCGTCTATGTCGTCGATCGGACGACAGGCGAGGTGCTCTCCGCCAAGCCATTCGCCGCGCTGACGGCGGTCACTGGCGTCGATCTGAAGACGGGCCGGCTTCAATACAATGCCGACAAGGCACCGGTGATTAACCGTGTCGTCCGCGACATCTGCCCCACTGCGTCCGGCTCGAAGGATTGGAACCCGAGCGCCTTCTCGCACAAGACCGGCATTCTCTACATCCCTCACGAGAACCTGTGCATGGACTGGGAGAGCGTGGAGGCGAACTACATCGCCGGAACACCTTATGTCGGGGCCGAAGTCCGCGTGCATCCTGGCCCCGGCGGACATATGGGCGAGTTCTCGGCTTGGGATGTAAGGGAGGGCAAAGAGCTCTGGACCATCAATGAGCGCTTCCCGCTCTGGAGCGGCGCGCTCGCGACGGCGGGCGACGTGGTTTTCTACGGGAACATGGAAGGCTGGTTCAAGGCCGTTCATGCCCGCACGGGCGAGGTGTTGTGGCAGTTCAAGACGGCATCCGGGATCATCGGGCAACCGACTACCTATCGCGGACCTGACGGCAAGCAATATGTGGCGATCCTGTCCGGCGTCGGCGGATGGGCTGGCGCGATCGTGTCCGGCGATCTCGACCCTCGGGACGGAACGGCCGCTACAGGTTTCGTCAACGCCATGCGGGACCTGAAGAACGTCACCACCACGGGAGGGACGCTCTATGTGTTCAAGCTCCCATAAAATTTGTGCAGTTGCGGCCCTTCTCATCTTGTCGGGCGGCGTACAGGCACGAGAGCTTCGTGTCTGTGCCGATCCCAACAACTTGCCGATGTCCAATAAGGCCGGGGAGGGGTTCGAGAACAAGATCGTCGATCTGATCGCCCGGGAACTGAAAGTCGAGGTCAGCTATATCTGGTGGGCCCAGCGTCGCGGCTTCCTCCGCAATACCCTCAAGGCCGGGATCTGCGATCTCGTTCCGGGCCTGCCTGCCAATCTCGAAGGCGTCCGCACGACCGCCCCCTATTACCGGACATCCTACGTTTTCGTGACGCGCTCCAGCGGGCCCGAGATTTCCTCATTCGACGATCCGGTTCTTCGCCAAGTGAAGGTGGGCGTGCACCTGATCGGTGACGATGGCGCCAATACGCCGCCTGCTCATGCCCTGGCTCGCCGCGGAATCACCGACAACGTGCGCGGATACATGATCTATGGCGATTACAATGAGCCGAATCCTCCGGCGCGCATTCTGGATGCGCTTGCCGACGGCTCGATCGATGTCGCGATCGTCTGGGGGGCGTTGGGGGGCTACTTCGCCCAGCATGAAAAGGTCCCGCTGAAAGTCACGCCCGTGCGGCCGGCCTTCGACGGGCCGCAGTTGCCCATGGTCTTCGACATCTCCATGGCCGTGCGCAAGGAGGACGAGGCCCTGCGTCAGGAAATCGATACGGTTCTCGCCCGACGCCGTGTGGATATCGAAGCCATTCTGGCCGGATATGGCGTTCCGCGTCTCGATGGCGGCCTGCGACAGGAGGAGCGGGCACCATGAAGGTGTATCTGGTCCTCCCGCTCGTCGCTTTCGCGCTCGCCGCCTGCGAACGCGAGGACCGCGAGTACAGGGCGAACCCTATGACGGCCGAGTCGCAGGAGAAGATCGCACTCGTGCCACTGTCGGCAGGTCCGAGCGGTCCGACGGAATACCGATCCGGTCTCGGCAAGGAATATGAGGAGAACGCCTTTCACATCTCGCAGGGTCAGCGCTTTTATACGTGGTTCAACTGCAACGGCTGCCATGCCAACGGTGGCGGCGGGTCCGGCCCGGCTCTGATGGACGATCGCTGGATCTATGGTGGGCAGATCGAGAACATCGTGCAGACCATCCGCGAGGGCAGGCCGAATGGCATGCCGTCGTTTCGCCGGAAGATACCGGATGACCAGATCTGGGAGATCGCGGCCTATGTTCGCTCCATGGGCCGCAATGTACCGAAGGCAGCCGCGCCCGGCCGCAAGGACGACATGAGCCCGGGCCCGGCCGAGCAGCGCCGCCCGCCCGGACAGGTGATCGACGGCGGTCAGGTTCCACCCTCTGCACAGATGCCGCAATGAGGCGGTCATGAAACGGCTCGTGCCCCTTCTTCTCATCGTGACCCTGGCTCTCGCAGGGTGCCAGGGTTGGCAATCGGCTCTCGATGCGCACGGACCGGCGGCACACACGCTCGCCAACATGTTCTGGATCTTCGTCGCCGTGCTAGGAACGGTCTGGTTCCTGACCATGGCAGCGCTCCTCCTGGCGCTGCGCCGGCGACGCCCGGTCGATGCGGACCCGCTCGTGACGGATCCCGGGACCGAGAAGCGTATGACGATGACGATCTCCGTCGCCATCGGCCTGACGCTTGTCACCGTCATTACCTTCACGGGCCTGAGCTACGCGGCCCAGAAGGTGCTGTATTCCCACAAGGACGGTGCGCTGACCCTGCTGGTCACCGGGCAGCAATGGTGGTGGGAAGTCACCTATGAGGACGAGCAGCCGAGCCGTGTCTTCACCACCGCGAACGAGATCCACATCCCCGTCGGCGAGCCCGTGCTGATCAAGCTCGAAGCCTCCGACGTGATCCACTCCTTCTGGATCCCCAACCTGACGGGAAAGATGGACGCCATTCCCGGCCGTCAGAACCAGATCCAGATCCAGGCGGACCGGCCCGGCCTCTATCGTGGGCAATGCGCCGAATTCTGCGGCCTCCAGCATGCTCATATGGGCATTGTCGTCATCGCCGACACAAGGGAGGATTTCGAGCGCTGGCGCGACCATCAGGTTTCGTCGGCCATCGCGCCCAACGATCCCGAGCGGCAGCGCGGCATGGAAATCTTTCTCTCGAGGCCCTGCATCATGTGCCATCAGGTCCGCGGCACGGATGCGGGCGGCAAGGTCGCGCCGGATTTGACCCATGTCGGAAGCCGTCGCACCATCGGTGCCGGGACCCTGACGACGACGCGGGGCAACATTGCCGCCTGGATCGTCGATCCACACGGCGTCAAGCCGGGCGTGAACATGCCGACGATCCAGCTCGAGCCCGACGAGGTGCAGCCCCTCGCGAGCTATCTGGAGGGGCTGAAGTGACACAGGCGATCACCGCTCATGAGCGCGACGCGGTCCCCGAAGTCACGCGCCTGGCCACGGGTGAGCGCGGCGGCGCCCCTGGCATAACGAGCGAGGCGGATCGCCCACCGGACCCGCAGGAGTTGCGTGACGACCAGGTGGACGGACCTGAGCTTACGGCGCGGCTCGCCAAGACATGGGGCACGGAAAAAGGCTTGATCGGCGCGCTGTCCACCGTCGATCACAAGGTCATCGGACGCCGCTTCATTGTCACTGCCATCATCTTCCTGTTCCTTGGAGGCCTGTCCGCTGTCGTCATGCGCCTGCAGCTGGCACAGCCGGAGAACAATCTCGTCGGGCCGGATCTCTACAACCAGCTCTTCACCATGCACGGTGTGACGATGATGTTCCTCTTCGGCGTCCCTATCGGTGAGGCTTTCGCAGTCTATCTGGTGCCGCTCATGGTCGGCACACGCAACATCGGCTTCCCAAGATTGAACGCCTTCTCCTATTATGTCTATCTGTTCGGCGGCCTCATGATCTGGGTCGCCTTCATGCGGAATATCGGACCGGATGTCGGCTGGTTCGCCTATGTGCCTCTCTCGGGGCCGGAATTCTCGCCCGGGAAGCGAGCGGATGTCTGGGCGCAGATGATCACCTTCACGGAGGTGTCTGGCATCGCGATAGCGATCTCAACTGTCGTGACCGCGTTCAAGCTACGGGCACCCGGCATGACCTTGGATAGGATCCCGCTTTTCGTGTGGGCCGAACTGGTCAATTCCTTCGTGATCATCTTTGCTCTACCGGCTGTGGTCACGGCATCCGCTTTCCTGCTTATGGATCGGCTCATCGGCACCCACATCTTTAATCCGGCGGAGGGTGGGGATGCGCTTCTTTATCAGCACCTGTTCTGGTTCTTCGGTCATCCAGAGGTCTACATCATCTTTCTTCCGGCAACAGGCTGGGTATCGGCTATCGTCGTCACCTTCGCGCGCCGCCAAGTCTTCGGCTACATCCCGCTCGTTCTGTCCCTCATCGCGACAGGATTTCTTTCATTCGGCCTCTGGGTGCACCACATGTTCACCACGGGCCTGCCGCAGCTCGGCGCGAGCTTCTTTACCGCATCGAGCATGCTTATCGCCATCCCGAACGGCATTCAGATCTTCTGCTGGATTGCGACGCTTTGGGACGGGCGGCCCGTTTTCCGCGCGCCGCTTCTGTTCGTCATCGGCTTCTTCTTCATCTTCGTGGCCGGTGGGCTGTCCGGCATCATGCTGGCATCCGTGCCGCTCGATACCCAGGTGCACGACACCTTCTTCGTGGTCGCCCACTTTCACTATGTGCTTATCGGCGGCAACGTCTTTCCGTTGATCGGCGCGATCTATTACTGGTTCCCGAAATTCACCGGGCGGATGATGAGCGAGCGCCTCGGCAAATGGCATTTCGGGCTCGCCTTCATCGGCTTCAACGTGGCCTTCTTTCCCATGCATATCACCGGGCTCATGGGCATGCCGCGACGAGTCTACACCTATATGCCGGAAATGGGTTGGGCCAATCTCAACATGATTTCGACAATTGGCGCGGTTCTGTTTTTCGGAAGTTTCCTCCTCTTCCTCCACAACATCGTCGCGAGCGCGCGCCGGGGAGCCCTGGCCGGCCCCAATCCCTGGAATGCCGGCACGCTGGAATGGGCTGCCGCCTCGCCGCCGATGCCGCAGAATTTCGACCGCATTCCCGTGGTCACGAACCGCGAGCCGCTCTGGGCCCATCGTGACACACTTCCGGTTGTCGCCGGGCTGAGCGTGGAGAACCGGGAGCAGATCGTCTCCACCGTCACGGCCGGCCGCGCGGATCTGCGGGAGACCACGCCTGAACCTTCGATCTGGCCGTTCCTGACAGCCATCGCCACTACGATCCTCTTCATCGGTTCGATGTTCACGCCGTGGGCGTTCGTATGGGGCACCCCGCCGCTGGCCCTCGCGCTGATTGGCTGGTTCTGGCCGAAGCCCAGCACGGAGGACGAGAAATGACGATCGACTCCGTCCAGCCTCGAAGGGAAGGGGCGTTGCCGCCCCACCGTGTCGTTCTCAACGCCAGGTCGATGCCTGCTTACGCCTATGGTCATCGCAGCCCGATCTGGTGGGGAACGGTCGGCTTCGCTGCAGCCGAAGGCATGGGTTTCGCCCTCGCCATCGGCGCCTATTTCTACCTCGTCTTCATCAATGGAAACTGGCCGCTCAGCGCTCCACCGCCGGATCTCTTTT
Organism: Microvirga zambiensis WSM3693; assembly: GCF_016735695.1. Classification (GTDB taxonomy): domain Bacteria; phylum Pseudomonadota; class Alphaproteobacteria; order Rhizobiales; family Beijerinckiaceae; genus Microvirga; species Microvirga zambiensis. The sequence continues at coordinate 37,389 of NZ_JAERQD010000036.1, forward strand.
GGTCAGGCCTCTTTACGATCGTCATGCTTGCCAGTGCCTGGCCGAACTCCCTGGCCAAGAGAAATGGCGAACGCGAGGATCTCGTCCGGTCCCGCCGTGACCTGGTCATCATGAGCCTCGTCGGTCTCGTGCTTCTCGGAATTCGTGTTATGGAGTTCACTGGTCTCCACGTGCGCTGGGATCAGAATGCCTACGGATCGATCCTGTGGGTCCTGCTCGGCCTGCATACCCTGCACCTCGTGACGGATCTGGGCGACACGATCGTGCTCACGGTGCTGATGTTTACGCGCCACGGACACGGCAAGCGCTTTTCAGACGTCGGGGACAACGCCTTCTACTGGTACTTCGTCATCGCCTCGTGGGTGCCGATCTACCTGATCATCTATTGGTTCCCGAGATGGTGGTGAGCCTATGACCGGATGGCTTTCACGCGGTCTTCCATCAGCCGGCATCTACGTCGGCCCCGGGGCGTGGATCCTCAGCACGCAGTTCAACTACGCCGCCGTTCCATGGGTATGTGCCCATCAGGTCCCGCTCATTCCTGTCTTTGCGCTGGTCATGGCGCTGATCAGCCTCTTTGGAGGCTTCCTCTCCTGGCGGGGCTACGTGACCGCCGCACCCACTCCGCTGCCCGATTCGACGGGAGCGGGGAGGCCGCATCGATTCCTCGCCCTGATGGGCATGGCAATCGCGGCCCTCTTTACCGTCGTCATCCTGATCCACAGCGCCGCCGGCCTCGTCTTCCACGGGTGCGAACGATGAGAACTGGCATTTTCCTCTTCATGCTCCTCGTCGCCAACAAGGCACAGGCCCATTCAGGCCACGTGCACTGGCTTGCAGGAGGCACGACTTGGACATGGGATCCGCAGGTCACTCTTCCGCTTGCATTGTCCGGTGGGCTTTACCTCGTCGGGACTGGGCGCCTGTGGCATCGGGCCGGGATCGGGCGGGGCGTACGTGTCTGGCAGGCGGCATGCTTTGCTCTTGGTTGGCTGCTGCTCGTCTTCGCCCTGGTTGCCCCGCTTCACTGGCTCGGCGAGCGCCTGTTCTTCGCGCATATGATCGAGCATGAGATTCTCATGGCCGTCGCCGCGCCGCTCCTCGTCATCGGCAGTCCCGTGGCGATGCTTTGGGCCTTGCCGGCAGGGTGGCGCCGTAGCATCGGCGGGGTCGGGCAGACGAAGGTCGTCACGTGTGCATGGCCATGGCTCACCAACCCGCTCGTTGCCACCTTGCTCCATGGAGCGGCCGTTTGGCTGTGGCATGCCCCGGCCCTCTACGAAGCGGCCTTAGCCAATTTCTGGATCCATTGGGTGCAGCATCTCAGTTTCTTCGTCACGGCACTGCTCTTCTGGCGCGCCCTTCTGCAAGGGCCTGAAGGAGAGCGCGGCTACGGCGTGGCCGTGTTCTATCTCTTCATCACATCCCTCCATACCGGCTTTTTGGGCATCCTGCTTTCGCTCATTCGCAACACCGTTTATCCGGTCCAGACTTCGAGGGCGGCGGAATGGGGGCTCACCCCTCTCGAGGACCAGCAGCTCGCCGGCCTGTTCATGTGGATCCCGGCCGGCCTCGTCTATGCAGTGGCCGCCCTGATCCTGGCCGGGTTGTGGATCGCCCGTTCCGGAGGAAGGCGCCATGCCTATGCCCCGCGCTAGGGAGTGGTCTCCCCTTGCCGTGATCGTGTTCACCGGAGTGATCGGCGCATTACTTGGCTTCGGCAAGGCTCCACGTTCGAGCCGAACCAGGACGAGATCACACCCAGATTTTAATGCGGACACCCATCTTGCCGGCATGCAACTACCGGCACCGTTGCGGCTACGGCAGCGCGCTGTTCAAATCGGCCTTGTTATGGTGCTTCTAATGGGAACTGGTGTCTACGCAGGATACCAGATCAAGATCACGCGGGACGCTCGCTTCCGCGCCATCGCGCTGACGGGAGGCGACCCAGACCTCGGACGTCGTCTGATCCGGCAATATGGCTGTGCTGGGTGCCATACCATTCCAGGCGCTTCAGGCGCCCAGGGGAAGGTGGGGCCAACCCTCGATGGCTTCGCTGCCCGCCTTTACATCGGCGGGGTGGCTGCCAACTCGCCGGACATCCTTGTCCGATGGATCGAGGACCCCCGATCCATCGACCCCAAGACCGCAATGCCCGCGACCGGAATCTCGCATGCCGAGGCTCGGCATGTGGCAGCTTACCTTTATTCATTGCGTTAGTTGCGTTGCGCGCTGCATAGAACCTAAGGCGGCTATGAGGCCCTGCTGAGCAGCGGGAATGGAATGCAGGGGGATACGGCCAATTCAAAACGTTTAGGAGTTTGCGCGTCTCAAACTGGGTCCAGTGCGAGTGAGAACCACCTCGTCTTTTCGTGGCGCTCAAACCCCATTGAGATGGGTTTAGCGGGCTCACCGCCGGTGGTCGGGCATAATAGTTCCCATCTGTTCGGTGATTTGGAACGCCTCTGTCTTGTGTTTTGTAGATCTTTCTTGAGGATTTAGAGGACAAGCTGCCGTCTACGCCGCCTGCCTGTTCACCCTGGCCTTGGCGAGCCGGGTCAGGAGTTCATCCGTTTCCTTCTCCTCTTGAAGGTTTTGATCAAGCAGGGTCACTGCGTCCGGCAGTCCGAGTTCCTCGGCCCAAGTCTTGAGCGTGTCGTAGCGAGTGATCTCATAATGCTCGACCGCTTGCGCCGCGGACAGGATTCCGGCATCGAGCGCGGGACTGTCGGCGAAATCCTCCATGATCTCAGTACCCTCGTCGATGATCCCCTTGATCGCCTCGCGGGTCACGCCGCGCGCCGGTTTGCCGAGAAGCTCGAAGATCTACTCAAGGCGTTCGATCTGCCCCTGCGTCTGCTCGCGGTGGGTCTCGAAGGCGGCCTTGAGTTCGTCCGATTCCGCGCCCCGGGCCATCTTCGGCAGGGCCTTCAGGATCTGCTTCTCGGCGTAGTAGATATCCTTCAGCGTGTGAAGGAAGAGATCGTCGAGTGTCTTGGGTTTCGCGGCCATTAAGGATTCTCCCAAGTTCGGCTGGAAAGTGGATAAAGCGTGCGGTGCTGCGTCAAACGACATCGCCCGCGCCTAGGTTCCCATGCTCAAGGTGGACAAGTGCGAGGCAGCATCGGGATACACTTAGGTTCGGGGCCGTAACCTCATCAATCGCGCTCCATGCACGCGGTTCGACTCGGTAATTCTGAGCTGCAACGTCCAGAGGCTCTCATTCAAGTTGAGCGCCGATTGTGCCGTTGCAGCGCGACATGATGGAGTGAGCCAAGCTCTCGCCAGTAGACGGCTGAATGATAATGGACGGCGACCGGAAGGCTGGTACGTACTCGTCACCAGCCTTCGCGCCGGGCCTCAGTAGACTTGTCAAAACGCCGAACTATGATTGGCCTATCGCGAGGCTTTGTAGAGCTTGGTGGCGATCTCGAACATTTCCTCCGGGGCATAATCCGGGGTGAAGGCCGAGGGAACGCCCGTGAGCTGGTGGATCTTGCCGCCTTCCGGCATCCCATCGACCACCGTCAGCTCGCCCGGAGGATCGTCGGGCAGGGCCACCTCGCCGTTGCCCCAGATGCCTGCCATCTCATTGTAATCGTCGGGGCTGAACGTATAGAGGCGCCGGTGGGAGCCTTCATCGAGGTATTTCTGGCATTCGGGGATGTTGCCCAACGGGATATTCGGCGTCGGCAGCATCTTCTCGATCTCGACGCCCGTGATCTTCTTCAGCGCTAGAGCATAGGCATGGGCGTGCACCGAGCCGCGCACCAGCAGGTAGCCGCAGACCTCACGCCCGGTCGGATCGGTCAGAGTCTCGTAGACCCGCAGCTTGTGCAGCCTGGCGCCGCATTCGAGATGGAAGTTGTGCAGGAGATCGAGCACGACGTTGCCGGTTGTGGTGATGAAGTCGTTGTTCCACGACTGGCCGTTGCTGTTCACGGGCATTGCGCCTCCGCCGCCCGACAGAAAGGCTGCCGCCAGCCGGATGTCCTTCATGTCCTCGAACGGCGCGCCAGAGATGTCGCCGCCGTCCTGTTCATCGCCGTCATTGTCCGGCCCGTTGTTCAGCATGGCGACGCCGTTGCTAACCAATTCCACATGGCCAAGCTCCTCGGCGGTGATGGCGGCGACGAGGCTGTAGAAGGGCCGCAGCTTGCTCTTGCTGCGGAAATTGAAGCTCTGGAACATGTAGTTCCCAAGAGTCGACATCTCACCGTACTTGCCGCCCAGGAGTTCCTGTAGGGCAGCGGCAGCGTTCGGATCCTGGCGCTTCGGCGCCGGCAGTTCGATCTGCAACTTGTCGACACGCAAGAACATCGGGAATCTCCGTTGATTGAGGCAACTGTCCCCAACGGGGAAGAGCGGAGCATGTTCCAGGCTGCGCAGTGACTTCGTGTCCAATTGTCGGGCCGGCACGATGAGGATTGAGGACAGCCTTGAGAGGCATCCGTCCTCAGCCTTAGAACCCGTCGCCGGACGACCGCCACGGCGGACCAGTGCGACCCGTTGCCTTGTGGCCCAGGGTGCTGCTGGTAGAGCGGCTGATCACGGCGTTCACCATCGCCTCGACATCAAACCGGGGAGATCCGCTCAGCAGTGCGGTAGCGATCGCCATAGCTGATCAGGATCACATCATTACTGGCGATGTTGCAAGTTCTCGCGGCATCCATTGCTCAAGCACGCTGTCACTCTCGACTGTCTCGATCTGGTGGCGGAAGCGCTTCGAGTAAAGCGTCAGAAGGGAATCGTGGCCCTCGTCCGAGGAGCTGCAGACACCGTCCGTGACGATCATGACGCGCAGCCCCAGATCGACGGCGCCGAGCACCGTGGCGAGCACGCACATATCCGTCTCCGAACCGGTGATCAGCAGCGTATCGACGCCGCGCTCGCTGACGAGATCGCGCAGCTTGTGGCCCGCGAAGGCCGAATACACCGGCTTGTCCAGAATGACGGCAGGCGGCACGAAAGGCTGCAACGGCGGCATCAGTTCCAGAAGACCGGGATCGAGATGCTCGCGGGTCGCCTGACGCCAGCGCTCGTAATAGCCGCGCCACGTGCCCGGCATGTCCTCTGGCCTGTAGGGCGGGATGAAGCGCGTGAAAACGGTACGCTCCGGCGCCCGCTCCGCGATCTCGGCCACGACCGGCAGAACACGCTCCATCCACGGAGTCGGCCAAGGGCCCTCGGACGAGAAGAGGCGTTGCATGTCGATGCACAGGTGAAGCGTGGCGGGGCTCAGGGGCGTCATGGCTCACACAAACGACATGCGTGTGAGCCAAGTTCCACCTCTTGTGAAGGTCCAATAGCGAGATAGTCATTTTCGATATGGATTGGCGGGTAGCCAATATTCCGAATTGTGCAGAAGCCACCGGAGTCCGGTCGCAAAAGGGCAGCAACGACAATATCGGCCATCCACGACTTGGAGGGGATGCGAACGCTGCGTTGCAGAGTGCCGTCTCGGGTGTGAGGCACGTGGTTCCAAGGAACGAGGAGTCCTTGCCCTTTATGGTGAGGAGGTATCAGTGTAGCATCATCAAATCCTCAATCGTCGCTTTGATCTGGCACGTTCCGCTCGAGTTCCTCAAGCCAAACTGCTGGGCTGGCATCAGACGGCGCGCGCCAGTCGCCCCGTGGCGAGAGGGATCCGCCCGACGAGATCTTCGGCCCGTTCGGCATCGCGGTCCGTTTGAATTGGTTCGTGAAGAAGCGCCGTAAGAACAACCGCAGCCAGTGCTTGATCTCTCCGAGCTGATACGCCCGCTGCTCATGGGCAGGAATGTGCGATGGCCAAGTCCCTGCCGCGGCATCGCTCCAAGCGCACCAGGATAAATAGGCGATCCTCGACGGCCGGAACCCGTACCGGGAGAGATAGAACAGGTTGAAGTCCTGGAGTGGGTAGGGGCCGATCATTGCCTCCGTGGACTGGATCGCTCCGGCTGTCTCCTGCGGCACGAGTTCCGGTGAGATCTCGGTCGCGAGAATCGCGTGGAGGATGTCGGCCGTCGCCTGATCGACGTCGCCTGAAGCGGCTACGAAGCGGATGAGATGTTGGATCAGGGTTTTCGAGACCGAGGAGTTGACGTTGTAGTGGGACATCTGGTCCCCGACGCCGTAGGTGCACCATCCCAGTCCCAGTTCGGAAAGGTCGCCTGTCCCGACGACAAGGGCGCGGTTGTGGTTCGCGAGGCGAAACAGGTAATCGGTCCGTAGTCCAGCCTGCACGTTCTCGAAGGTCACATCATAGACCGGCCGGCCCTCAGCAAAGGGATGGCCGAGATCGGCCAGCATCTGACGTGCGGCGGGACGGATGTCGATCTCCGAGGCAGTCACCCCCAGCGCCCGCATGAGCGCCCATGCATTGCCCTTGGTACCCTCGCTCGTGGCAAAGCCGGGCAGGGTGTAGGCCAGGATGTTGGCGTGCGGCAGCCCGGCCAAGTCCATAGCGCGGCTGCAGACGAGCAGCGCCTGGGTTGAGTCGAGGCCACCAGAGATGCCGATCACGACCTTGTCGGTGCCAGTCGCCTGAAGGCGCTTGACGAGGCCCTGGACCTGAATGTTGTAGGCTTCGTAGCAGTTCTCCGCGAGCTTAGTGGGATCAGATGGCACGTAAGGAAACCGCTCGAGCGGTCGGCGCAACGCAAGTTCATCCTTGGGCGTATCAATCGTCAGGGGAATAACCCGGAAGTTGGTCTCCGTTATGCCTTCAGCCTGCCCGCAATCGCCAAATGTGACCCGCCGACGGCGCTCCTGGCGCAGGCGGCCCAAATCGACGTCTGCTACGGCCATGGTCGAGCCCGGCGGGAAGCGTTCTGTTTCAGCGAGGCGCAAGCCATCCTCGAAGATCCCACCATGTCCGTCCCACGCGAGATCGGTCGTCGACTCGCCGGGGCCGGCTGCCGAGTAGGCGTAGGCAGATACACACCGCATCGATTGCGACGCGCAAAGAAGTCGCCGGTCTTCAGCCTTCCCGATCGTGATGTTGCTGGCGGACAGGTTGAGGATGATCTCAGCGCCGGCGAGAGCCGCGGCAGTGCTCGGCGGCTGAGGCACCCACATGTCCTCGCAGATCTCGACATGGAAGGTGAAGGGGCATGTGCCGGCGGACCGGAACTGGAGGTCGATGCCAAACGGAACGGTCGAACCCGCAAGCTGCATCGCAAGCCCTCGCAGCTGCGCACCTGGGGCGAAATGGCGGCGCTCATAGAACTCCCTGTAGTTTGGCAGGAAGGCTTTCGGAACGACACCGAGGACGCGGCCGGCATGGATGACGACGGCCGCGTTATAGAGCCGCCCTGCGGCCCGCACGGGAGCACCGACGCAAAAAGCCGGGAAGAGGTCTGTACTGTCCTCAGCAAGCCGGGCAATCGCCGCTTCGACGGCATCCAGCAAAGCGTCCTGGTGCAGCAGATCGTCGATGGCGTAGGCCGACAGGCCAAGCTCGGGGAAAACCATGAGGGCGATCCGATCTTCATGCCCCTGGCGCAATAGCTCCAGGGTCCGCTCAGCGTTGAAGGCCGGGCAGGCGACCTCGATGCGCGGCACGCAGGCTGCGATGCGGACGAACTCATGGCTGTAGGGCGAGAAGAATGAGGTCATTAGGGTTGATTGCCTTATATGCCGGAGCAGAGCTTCGTCATGGCATATGGCGCAGTCATACCGAGGCGACGAGGGCTCCTAGGATCCCGATGGGTCGCTGCTGCTACTCCTTATCTGGCATAGCGTTGCGGAGTTATGGATTCTATGTCTTACAAACTCGGCCGTTTCCGCGGAGAGTTCTCGTGGGCCTGCAGGAACATCGTTGACCGAACCTCTTGCCCTCAAGGGGAGACCGCCAGATCGCGCTCCGACGGGCTTTTCGCTTGGTGGCTCCCAGTGGAGTAGGGCAACCCGGTTGCTCTTACAAGATCGGCTTACCGCCGGTGACTGCGATGGTCGCACCCGAGACATAGCTGGCCTCGTCGGAGGCCAGCATGACGTAGACCGGAGCCAGCTCGGCCGGCTGGGCCGGGCGCTTCATCGGCACCTGCTCGCCGAAATGCTCGACCTTCTCCTTCGGCATCGTCGACGGAATCAACGGCGTCCAGACCGGACCCGGAGCGACGCAATTCGCTCGAATGCCTTTTTCGGCAAGGAGTTGCGAAAGGCCTGCAGTGAAGTTCTGGATCGCCCCCTTTGTGGTGGCATAGGCCAACAGCTGTGGGCTTGGGGTGTCCGCGTTCACGGAGGCTGTGTTGATGATCGCGCTGCCTGGGTTCATGTGCGGCACGGCTGCCTTGGTAATGTAGAACATCGCCGAGATATTGGTGGCGAAGGTCAGGTCCCACTCTTCGTCTGAGATATCCTCTATCGCCTCGAAGCTCATCTGGTGCGCAGCGTTGTTCACGAGTACATCGATCCGACCAAACGCACCAACGGCTTGCTGCACCAGATTGCGGCATTGGCCAGCCTTCGAAATGTCACCTGGAACGAGCAGGCATTGCCGGCCCGCCTCCGACGAGCCGCTTGGTTTCGGCCACGTCCTCGTCCTCGTTCAGGTAAGATACGAGAAGGTCCGCACCCTCCCGCGCGAAGGCGATCGCCACGGCACGTCCGATGCCGGAATCGCCGCCGTTCAGCAGGACCTTCTTGTTCTTCAGTCGGCCTGAGCCCTTGTAGCTGTCCTCGCCATGATCGGGCCTCGGCCGCATCGCCTCGGTGGAGCCTGGAACCGGCTGGGATTGGCTCTCGAAGGGCGGTTTGGGATAGGCGGTCATGGTCAAACCTCATCGGTGGAGACGTCATTGCCCTAACCGGTCGGCCGCCAATTTGTTCGATCATTCTCGGCACTCCTGCCAGGTCTGCAGGCATAAGGAAGGCCGTTAACCACGCGCTAACCGTGTTTTACGGAATGGGCTTGATGCGGGTCAGATCCACCCGGACGGCAGGAACTGTCAGGACCACCCCGGGCTTTGTTTGACATGCCGGGTGCGACGACAACCGGCTCCCTTCTCCAATCGAGGTGCTATTATGCGGCTAACTTTCGCAGTGTTTGCGACGTCTTTCGTCATGTCTTCATCTGCTTTCGCTCAAGTGCCGGGCGAGGTCGAGGCGTGTCGCTTGTCGGGTCTCGCCACAATCAAGAAGCGCTCGCCCTCCCTCGACCAGATCACATTCGACATGGAATCGCTCGCCGTCTCGAAGGCCAACACCAAGGTCGGCGACACGCCGATCAAGATGGTGGTGATGGGCGACGCCTATCTCCAGCGCGACAAAACCGACAAGCCCAATCGCTTCGTCTGTCTTCTCAGCGACGAGGGCGAGGTGGTCCTGACCTTCTTCACTGAGCAGTAGTCCAATCCGCTCTCGTGTTCCTTGGAGTGCGTTCATGTCCACGATCTCCCGCCGCTCGTTGCTGTCTCTTGGCCTTGCTGCCACTTCCATCTCACTTGCCGGTTGCTCGGGATCCTCCTCAGGCGGGCCGATCTTCGGCGGATTGCTCGACGGTACTGGCTCACGCCGACGCCTCAGCGGCCGTACCCTCAGCAAGCCGAACTATTCGGTCGTGTACGCAAGCTATCCTGGCGAGCCGGTTCCAGTGAAGGCGTTCGATTACTCCCAGGTGGACTTGGTCTATCTGCGCCAAGAGGTGAATATCTCGGGCAGGAGGATCCCGGCACCGTGGTCGTCAATCCGGCCTCGCACCACCTCGTCTTCGTCGACGCCCGGCAAGGCTACGCGCTACGGCGTCGGACGCGAAGGCTTCGGCTGGTCGGGCACCGCCGAGATCAACATGCGCCGGACGTGGCCGGACTGGGTCCCGCCCAAGAAAAATGGTGGCGCGTGATCCGGCAATCCGAGCACAGCTCGTGTCGACCTCACGGGGCAAGGGCGGAACAGGGCTATGCCACCGGTGAGCCGGACAATATGATGAGCTGGCGGGTGAACTAATGTGGTGGCCTCTGTCCCAGCCAAGCATCCCACAATGCTCGCAGGGCGATAGCGTGGCCTGAAACGTCCGAGCCAACATCCCCTTGGCAGTAGCGTTCGCCGTTGCAGGCGAGCCCAATGGTCGGCGATGGTTATAGCGCAATCTTGGACATTCTGATCCTGAGTGCTGCGCGGCGGCAATGGTGCTTGGCCCGGGCCGGAAGAGGACCTTTAAGTAGAGCTTAGCACCTGCCGGTGCAGGATCACAGGATGACATCGGACATGACCCCCGTGTGCGACCGCCGGGATGCCTCGTATGGTCACGGCTCCGTGGCGTCCTCCCAAGCGCGCCTCGCCGGAATTCGATCGCCGGGCATCCGGCTGGCCGAACTCCTCGAGGCTCTCAGCTACGCGCTCGACATGACGGAAGGCCAGCCCGCCGGACACTGCGTGCGCTGCTGTTGGATCGGCATCCAGATCGGCCGCGAGGTAGGCCTATCCGAGACGGATCTCGCATCCCTCTTCTATGTGCTGCTTCTGAAGGATCTCGGCTGCTCCAGCAATGCAGCCCGCATCTGTCAGCTCTATATTGCCGACGACCTGAGCTTCAAGCGCGACTTCAAGAAGATCGGGGACAGTGCCCCCCAGGCCCTGCGATTCATTCTGGGCCACACCGGCCTCCAATCCGGTCTGGCCGACCGTTTCCGGGCAATCATGCGGATTGTGCAGAACGGCGGCGAGATTGCGCGCGACCTCATCGAGACCCGTTGTCAGCGCGGGGCGCAGATCGCGCGTCGGATGCGCTTTTCCGACGAGGTCGCGCGCGGCATCCAGGACTTGGATGAGCACTGGGACGGCCGTGGGAGGCCTCTGGGTCTGAGAGGCTTGAATATCTCGCCATTCGCCCGCATCGCGCTCCTATCCCAGATCGTCGATGTGTTCCACACCAGCGCCGGGGCCGAGGCTGCGCAGCAGGAGATCCACAGCCGCTCGGAAACGTGGTTCGATCCTGACCTCGTCTCTGCATTCGAACGGGTGTCCTCGCATCCGAGCTTCTGGACAACTCTCAAGGCCGGAAATCTGGAATCAGCGCTCTTCCTGCTTGCCCCGGCCCAACACGTCGCGATGGTCGATGAGGACTACCTCGATGACATCGCAGTTGCCTTCGCGCAGGTCATCGATGCAAAGAGCCCTTATACGCATGGCCACAGCGAGCGCGTGGCGACCTACACTGACCTTATCGCACGCGAGCTCGGGCTGAAGGGAGATCACCGCCGCTGGCTTAAGCGCGCTGCGCTACTCCACGACATTGGCAAGCTCGGCGTTTCGAACCAGATCCTCGACAAGCCCGGCAAGCTCGACGAGGCTGAGTGGACTGCCATGCGCGAGCACGCCGCCCTGAGCGAGGCAATCCTGGCGCGTATCGGGGCCTTCAGGGACCTTGCCCGCATCGTGGGGGCACATCATGAGCGCCTGGATGGCAAGGGGTACCCAAACGGACTAGCCGGCGACCAGATCGCGCTGGAAACGCGCATCATCTCGACGGCCGACGTGTTCGATGCGCTCACGGCCGAACGTCCGTATCGGGCGGCACTGCCCCTAGTAACCGTGCAGGCCATCATGGCCGGGGACGTGGGAGCGGCGCTCGATGCGCGCTGCTTCGCGGCACTCCAGTCCGCGGTGCGGAGGATTCCTACAGCGCTATCCTAATCACTCACACCATGAATCCAAGTCATATACGCCGCTCCCAGCGCTTCGCCCATAGGCTGCGCCAAGCCTTTCGGATCACCTTACGGTCGGCTGCGCACGTAAGATAACTGTCACTGGGGCTCCGGGAACTCTAAAAGTCCGAAGAGCAAAGCCAGCACCAGAGAGAGACACACAGCACCTAAGGCAGCCATGATACCCATGACGATGTTGCTTGCTCGCGCCCGTCTGGCCAAGTGAGCCTCGATCGCCTTTATCTTGCGAAGCTTCTCACGTTCGTACGGCATTGTCATGTTCGTTCCGGCATTGGCCTGATGCCAAGGCGCGAGGCTTCGGGCAAAAAAAGAGCGCCATTTTTGAGGGGGCGCTCTAGGAACCGGACCTTAGGGGCAAGGGAAGGTCAGGGATGAAATGGCCTTTAAACCGAAAGTTGATCTTCGCGTCCTGCACAAATGTTAATGGCACACGCATTATTGTGCCGATTGGCGTGACATCTTGGTGCGTAAAGCTGATATCGGCTGCGAGTTTCCGATAAGGCTGCCTAGTGCTCCCCTGCGAGCCGCTGACGGATCCACCTTTGAGCGGCGTCCAGATCACCGACTCTCGGCGGATCGCGTGTTTCCGCGCGCCCGAACCCCGCCTCGAGATACCAATATCCGGATAGGTCACCATACTGGTCGCCGAGCTGGGTCAGCACCGCCAGAAGCTGCTGCTCCTTATCAAAGACCAGCATGCCCTCCTCATTGAGGACATTGGCAACGCGCACCGTCTGAAGCGTAAAGGTCATGCGACGGCCTGTTCATTCCTCAGATGAAGGTAGAGCGGGTCGAAATCACCTGCCTGCCTTAACCTTTCCCAGTCAGGAATATTCAGCCGGTCGCCCTTCAGCTCGATAAGGCCGTCGGCGCGCATCTCCTGGAGAACCCGGTTGACATGGACCGTCGAGACGCCCAGCGCATCGGCAAACTCAACCTGGGTGATCGGCAGACCACAGCCACGATCGTCAGCCAGGCCCACCACCCTCAGACGCACCAGCATCTCACACAGGAGATGCGCCATGCGCGGGTAGGCCTCGCGCCGACCGACATTGAGCACCCATTCGCGAAAGATGGCTCCCTCGACCAGCGTCTCGCGCCAGAACGCTGCCGTGAGCCTGGGGTGGCGCATGCAGAGATTCCATAGCGCCTCATGGGTGATGAAGCCAATACTGCATGGGGTCAGGGTCGTGATGCTGAAATCGAGCACCGTCAGGTGCAGGCTCTGGATATCCGGCGTGTCACCTGCGATGCAGAACTTCACGATCTGGCGCCTGCCGTCCCCGGTCATCTTGTAGGTGCAAGTGAAGCCGCTTAGGACGGCGAACGACCGGGAGGGGCGGTCGCCTTCGCGCACGATGTCCTGCCCCTCCTTGATGAGAGCCATCTGCATCGGCAGGTCAAGCAGCGCCTGCCGCTCGTCATCGGTCAGGCTGAGGATGCTCTCCAGCTTGCGGACGAGCGGATTGAAATCGGATCGAGAAGCTGCTGGCAACATGACGTTCTCTATTCCGCAGTTGGGAGCTTTTCTGTAGTTCCCACTCCCGGCACCCTGGCCATTGCTGATGATACTGTCACTCTTCCAGACAGGTGAACGCCTGTCCTTGATCCATGTTACTTTTTGCGAACTCGTTCAGCCGATGCTTCCAATGTGAGGCATCCGTACGAGTCTATGAAACGCCGAGCCACCTATTCCGAAGAATTGGTAATCGGAGCCACTCAATAGGCTGGCTAATAATGGTGACAGCTTTGCAACGATCCTGCCAAAAACTCCCGTCACGTTCAACCTGGTTGAAGGCCGATAGCCTACAGAGGTCGCATCCTCGACAGCGCGGATAGGTCCTAACTAGACCCTTTTCGGCATCGATCCTCGAGAAGGCATAGGCTTCTGGATTGCAAAAGCTCCCTCGTTGGTTCTCGTCAGCGAGGGAGCTTTTTTATCAGTCAATTCTGGCTTGGGAGTACTGTAAATCTCCTGTCCCGTTTAACTCTGGTTAGTGGGAGCTCTAATGAAGCAACGTAGGCTTCGCGTGTTCCTCCAGTCGATCTCCCTCTGGATCCCTGCTCCCTCCCGGCTTCACTCTCTTGCCGGCGAGGGAGCTTTTTCATGAGAGCAGGCCGGCCGAGGATGACGCCACTCCCGGCCTCTCCGATCGGTCTTGAGCACATGGGGATTGCTGCATCAGCAGCTGGCTTGGCCCCGTCGAAGCAGGTCCAGACAATTCCTGGAACGCGGAAACCCCATCCGGGATAGAGCCGGATAAAGATTTCTGTTGCCTCAGCCTGTTACGCAAAGCAGTCCGGTTTCTTTATATCGGGAGGAAATAATGGTCATTGCTGCTTCCTCGCCAACGTCGACGCCGGTCCCACAACCTCTCGACCTTTCCCAAAGCAGTGCAGGAGCTTCGGTCACACAAAAAAGTGAACGGCAGAAGGCGGCTACGCTTCGCATAGGTTAAGGCTCTGCGCTTGAATCCCGGACACTCTTTGGAGCGGGAAAGTTCGAGTTCCGTTTTTGCCCGCTACTTTAGCTCCATCGGGATAGCCTCCCCTTGGGGCTCTTTCTTGGAGTTCAGGCCACATGATTGCTCTGTTCGGCACGAGCCTCTTCCTCGTGTGTTAAGGTGAACGATAAACGCGCCTTAGGATGGCAAGAGCAGGACACTCACACGTACAATTTCTTCCAAAGCTGCATAGGGCCAGAGCTGTTCTGTGCCGTACCTTCCGAATTACCAGTGCCGAGGTTTCTCACAACGGAGCGATGGACCTTCGCCGGATCGCTTCGCCCTGACGACGTTCGCCCACCAGGTTTCGACGCGAGGGCTGCGCGTTCCGGAGCTGGTATCAATGGGTTTTACCTGTTCCATCACGCTGACCGCAAAGCCCTTACAGCTGCGGACGGGAATAATGACCTTCGTTCAAGGCAACAGGTGCGGATGGCAGTCCGAGACCACATTAAAGCACTGATACGCGGCATCACCTCTCCTCAGTCAATGCAGGGAAAGGGGACCAGAAGACCCGGCCCGGCATGAGCGCCCGAACGGGAAACGGGAAGGGCGGTTCCTGGCACTCCTGAGATGTAAGACCATATGTCCGCTTCGGCACTCAAGTGCCGACGGTCCATTGAGTATCCGAGACGTGAACGTTCGAGCCAAACCAATCATTTGTGGATTGGATCACCTACGTCGTAAGGCTGAACGAGACACCCGATCGCTCAAGTCCCCGTCTGGATAAGGGCAGTGCCCTTGCCGAAGGGCCACTCATGGCACATTTGCGAAGCAGACTGAATGTCGGCTCGACAAAGGAACAGCAGACTTCCTTGGAAGATCTGTAATTTCCTTGGATGACCCGCCGCAGAACATCGAGTGAACAGGCGCACGCCGGAATGGCGGGAGATGCCGCTCACCTCGCGGTTCCATTCAGGGCGTGCCGTGGCGTCTACGGAGCGGATCGATCGGCCAGGTATTCGGTCACCCAGTTGATGAAAGCACGCGCACGCGCGTCCAGCCTCTTCGAGGGGTACATAACGGAGATCGGCTCCGAGCTGTTGGTCCAGTCGTCGAGCACCCTCACGAGCGCCCTGATGCCACAAGGTCCTTCACCGGCGATAGATAGGTTTGGCCAATCCCTAAACCGTTGCGGAGCATGTTGACGTAGCCAGTACTATCGTTCGCCAGGACATTGGGGACATCGATTTCGACCACGTTGCCGTCCTTCTTGAAGACCATCGGCCTCTGCTCTCCCCTCAGGGCGGAAAAGTACCCGACGAGTTGGTGGCCCTGGAGAAGCTGAGAAGGCGCGACCGGCGCAGGGTGGCGTTCAAGGTAGGCAGGACTCGCACAGGTGATCAGCTTATCCTCGTAGATCGTCCTGGCGATCAGCGAGGAATCTGCAAGTCTCCCGAGTTCACGATGCAATCCACCGCCTCCTCGATCAGGACGACGGGTTTGTCGGTGATGCCGATCACCAGTTGGATGTTGGGGTAGCGCGTCCGAAATCGATCCAAGGCCGGGATCAAAAGCATGTTGGCCATGGAGGAATGCACGTCGACCCTGACCCGGCCGCTCAAGCCTCATCCCCGTTGCTGGAAGTGGGCATCGACGTCATGCAGGTTCGCCATCAAGCGACTGACGTGGCCGTAGTACTCCTCGCCTTCGGGTGTCAGGGACAGTGAACGCGTCGAACGGAGGAGAGGCTTGGTCCCGAGATGAGCCTCGAGCTGACCGAGCAGCTTGCTGGCCGTTGATTTCGGCATCGCCAGGTCCGCGGCCGCCCGCGTGATGGAGCCGGCCTCGACCGTTCGCATGAAGACCCGGATGGCAGCAAGCTGGTCCATTGGTTCGGTATAGCCTCCAGTCGCCGTTATTGTCCACGTACATGGACACTGGTTTCGTCTGAAGATACCTAATCCTCCAGCCTCCGAATGCGTAACTCAGGGCAAGCATCTTCAGGAGTTGAAGGGCCCGGCCTTTTTGGATTTGACAGGAAATCGGGTAGATGCTCTTCATGCGAGCATCCGCTCAAGATTGTTGCTGTCCCATGCCCGTCCAAAGATCGCCCTTCGACCTCGTCATTCTCGATTGCGACGGCGTACTCGTCGACAGCGAAGTCATCAGCTGCCGAACCCTGGTCGATATTCTCTCACCTCTCGATCCGAGCTACGATCTGCAGACCGTCATGCGTCGCTATCTCGGGCGCCCGTCCAGTGTAGTCGTCGAGGATTACGAGAGAATGACCGGCCGCCCGGCTTCAGGCGACTTCATGGAGGACTGGCGGGCCCGCCTGTTTGCCGCATTCGCTCGCGAGCTCCAGCCGGTCGAAGGGGTGCGCAGCGTTGTCGAGGCCTTCGCGAGCGACTATTGCGTGGCGTCGTCCAGCGACGAGGAGCGCATCGAGACCTGCCTCCGGAAGGCCGAGCTATGGGATCTGTTCGAGGGGCGGATCTTCAGCACGACGCGCGTACAGCGCGGCAAGCCGGCGCCGGACCTGTTCCTGCTGGCCGCCAGGGAGCGGGGCGTGGCGCCGGAGCGCTGCCTCGTGATCGAGGATAGCGTCAGCGGCGTGACGGCTGCGAAGGCGGCTCGAATGACGGCCTACGGCTTGGCCGCCGGCAGCCATTTCGCAGTCCTGGACCAGAGACAGGCGCTTCTTGACGCCGGAGCCGACAAGGTGCTCGAATCCTGGCGGGAACTGGCACCGATGCCCGTGGACGGCTGATTTTCCCATGGCCGACAACGACAGCGCCCGTCTCGAAGACGCCGCCCGGGCCGGCTGGCTCTACTATATCGCCGGCCGAACGCAGGATGACATTGCGCAGATCCTGAAAATATCGCGCCCGGCTGCGCAGCGCCTCGTCTCGCTCTGCCGCAGCGAGGGGCTGATCAGCTTCCGCATGAACCACCCGATCAGCGCCTGCATGGAACTCGCAGCGCGGCTGCGCGATCGCTTCGAGCTGCTGCATTGTGACGTCGCCCCCTCCGACGGCTCGGCGGAGACGAGTGCAGCCGGCCTCGCTGCACTCGGCGGCGTGCTGATCGAGCGTTGGTTGCGTTCGCGCAAGTCGCTGGTCATGGCATTGGGCACCGGCCGGTCGATGCGGGCCAGCATCGAGCGCGTTCCGCCGATGTCCTGCCCGCTGCACCGGCTCGTCTCGCTGGTCGGGACCATCTCGCCCGATGGCTCGGCCAGCCCCTTCGATACGCTGGTCAAGCTCGCCGAAATCACCCGGGCGCAGTATTTTCCGATGCCGCTGCCTCTCTATGTGTCGAGCCCCGAAGAGCGCGCTCAGCTCATCGAGATCGAGTCGATCAGGCGCATTCGCACCATCGCGAGCGAGGCCGACCTCTGGGTGATGGGCATTAGCCAGATCGGCGAGGATGCGGTGCTATATCGGGACGGCTTCATGACGCGCGGCGAGCTGCTCGACATGGTCCGCCACGGCGCCGTCGGCGAGGTGACCGGCTGGGTCTTCGATGCCGAAGGCCGATTCCTTGAGCGCGGGACCAACCTGCGCGTGACCAGCATGCCGCCGGAGCCCGGCAGTGCTCGGTTACGCATCTGCATCGGCCAAGGCCCGGCCAAGGTCGCGCCGCTGCGCGCCGCGCTGAGCGGGAGAATCGTCAACGGCCTCGTCACCGACGAGGACACCGCCCGCGCTCTTCTCGCGGACTGACCCGCTCACCAACCTTGCCCGTCGCCCTCTGCTCGCAAGCCAACACGGCGGAGCGTCATCCGTGCGTCATCAACGGTTGACATAGAAAGCCATTGTGCGAGCATGTGCTTCAATAACGAGCATATGCTCGCATAATCTCACAAGGGAGGCTTTACATGCGACGTTTCTACGGTGTGTTGGCGGGTGCGGGCGCAATGCTGTTGGCGGGGCTCTCCTCCGCGCAGGCGGCGACGGAAATCGAGTTCTGGCACGCGATGAGCGGTGCGCTCGGCGAGCGCGTCGAGGAGCTGGTCAAGAAGTTCAACGACTCCCAGACGGAATATGTCGTCAAGGCGATCGGCAAGGGCACCTATGACGAGGTGCTGAACGGCACAATCGCGGCCTATCGCGCCAAGCGCCAGCCTGAGATCGTGCAGTCGAACGAGCGCTCCTTCCTGACGATGGTCAATTCCGGCGCAATCGTTCCGACGAGCGAGCTAATGGCACAGCAGGGCCATCCGATCGACGCCTCGCAGTTCATCGCCCCGGTCGTCAGCTACTACGCGATCGACGGCAAGCTCCAGGCGATGCCGTTCAACTCCTCCACGCCGATCCTGTTCTACAACCGCGACCACTTCAAAGCCGCCGGCTTCGACAAGCCCGGCGCGACCTGGCAGGAACTCGAGCCGCAGCTCGACGCGATCAAGGCCAAGGGTGTCTCGAAATGCGCGATGGTGCTGCCCGGCGACTATGAGTGGAGCTTCCTCGAGAACTATAGCGCGGTGAACGACATACCTTATGCGACCAAGCGCAACGGCATGGATGGCCTCGACACCAGCTACGTCTTCAACAAGGGTAAGCTCGTCGGCCAGGTCGAGCGCATGAAGCGGCTGGTATCTTCCGGTGTGATGCAGCTCGCCGGCCAGGGCATCATTCCGATCCAGCTCTTCACCTCCGGCGAATGCTCGACGATCATCGCCTCCACCGCTTCGCACGCCGCCGTCGTCGCCGCCGCGAAGTTCGACTGGAGCGCGGCCGAGCTGCCCTATGAGCAGGGGGTCACCCCGAAGAACAGCGTCATCGGCGGCGCCGCGCTCTGGACACTGAAGGGGCATACGCCGGAGAAGTACAAGGCGGTCGCCGCCTTCTACGATTTCCTCGCGAAGACCGACACTCAGGTCTGGTGGCATCAGGCGACGGGCTATGTGCCGGTCACGACCGCGGCGTATGAAGCGGCCAAGGCGCAAGGCTACTACCAGAAGAACCCGACGCGCGAGATCGCCGTGGTGCAGCTGATGCGCGGCACGCCTAGCGACAATTCGCTCGGCTTCCGTATTGGCAACAGCAACCAGATCAACGTCGCGATCATGGAAGAGGTCTCGGCCGCCTTCCTCGGCAAGAAGCCGGTGCAGCAGGCACTTGACGACGCTGTGGCTCGCGGCAACGAGTCGCTGCGCCGTTACGAGCAGCTCAATGCCGGCAAGAAATAACACGGCTGCTCTCCCCGTGGCGGCCGGCGGTGGCGGTTTGCGCCTCCGCCAGCCTCTCAGGCGCCTTTTCCTCAAGAGCGCCGGCGATGCACAGTCCGAAAGCGGGCTGAAGCGTGCGCATTTCCAGGAATGGCGCTTGCCATTCTGGCTGCTGGCGCCGCAGCTCTTCATTCTACTGCTGTTCTTCTTCATCCCGTCGATCAGGGCTCTGATCCAGGCCTTCCAGCTCACCGACCCTTTCGGCGCCACAACGCAATGGGTCGGCTTCCAGAATTTCGAGCGGCTGTTCCGCAGCAGCGTCTACTGGTCCTCGGCGCAGGTCACGCTGATCTTCACCATCGCCCAGAACGTGCTGACGCTGTCGATAGCGCTGCTGCTCGCCTTCGCCTCGAACCACATCCTGCGCGGGCGCGGCGCCTACCGGACCGTGCTGCTGCTGCCCTACGCCATTGCCCCGGCGATCGCCGGCATCATGCTGGCCTTCCTGTTCAATCCCCGCGTCGGCCCCGTCGCGCACATGCTGCAGGGGCTCGGGCTGGACTGGGACCCCAACCGCAATTCCTGGCATGCGCTCTCCCTGATCGTCATGGCGGCCTCGTGGAAGCACATCTGCTACAACTACATCTTCCTCGTCGCGGCTCTGCTCTCGGTGCCGCAGTCGATCCTCGAATCCGCCTATCTCGATGGCGCGGGGCCAGTCCAGCGCTTCCTGCGCATCTCGCTGCCGATGATCACGCCGACGCTGTTTTTTCTGATCGTGATCAACTTTGTCTACGGGCTGTTTGAGACCTTTGCCATCGTCGATGCCACGACCCGTGGCGGCCCGGCCGGCGCGACCTCCATCCTGGTCTACAAGGTCTATCAAGACGGCTTCGTCACGCTTGACCTAGGCTCCTCCGCCGCGCAATCCGTCGTGCTGATGGCCCTTGCGCTACTTCTGACCTTCGCGCAGTTCCGCTTCGTCGAGCGCCGCGTGAATTACAGCGTCTAGGCCGACGATGAACGAACGTACGCCGATCCTCGACGCCGTCTGCCATTTCATCCTGCTGGTGGGCGCGGCGCTCGTCTGCCTGCCGATCTATTTCGTGTTCGTCACCGGCTCGCTCTCGCAGCCGGAGATCATGCGCGTGCCCATGTCCTGGCTGCCCGGCAACCAGTTCCTCGTCAATATGCAGACCGTGCTGAGCAGCGCGGATTTCGGCCGGCTGCTGCTCAACTCCTTCATCATCGCCACAGGCATCACCGTCGGGAAGCTGGCCGTTTCGGTGATCGCGGCCTTCGCCGTCACCTATTTCCGCTTCCCTTTCCGGATGACGGCCTTCTGGCTCATCTTCATGTCGCTGATGCTGCCGATCGAGGTGCGCATCGTGCCGACCTACGAGTCGGCGGCGAACGTTGCTTTGCCGCTCAACATCCTCGGCTCCTGGCTCGGCATCCAGGCGCTGGTCGATCTCGACTGGAATCTGGTCAATACCTATTCAGGCCTGATCCTGCCGCTGATCGCCTCCGCCACGGCGACCTTCCTCTTCCGCCAGTTCTTCCTCACTATCCCGGAGGAGCTCTGCGAGGCGGCGCGCATCGACGGCGCGAGCCCTTGGCAATTCTTCCGGCTGATCCTGCTGCCCCTGTCGCGATCGAACATCGTGGCGCTGGCGATCATCTTGTTCCTCATGGGTTGGAATCAATATCTCTGGCCGCTGCTGCTCACCACCGAACCTGCCATGGCCAATGCGGTGATCGGCCTGAAGAAGCTGATGCCGCAGAGCGATTCCCTGCCGACCTGGCATCTCTTGATGAACGCGGCCTTCCTGACGATGCTGCCGCCGACCCTCGTCATCCTCATCCTCCAGCGCTGGTTCGTGAAGGGCCTGGTGGACAGCGGCAAGTAAACCACCCCAGGTAAACCACCATCAGGTAAGCAAGGCTCATCGACATGCGGATCATCGGTCATCGCGGCGCGCGCAACATCTGGGCGGAGAACAGCGTGGGCGGCTTCTACAACGTCTGCGGCCTCGGCGTCGATGCCGTCGAGCTCGACGTACACTTGTCGAGCGACGGCGAGATCATGGTGATCCACGACCCGCTGCTCGACCGCACCACCGATCACAAAGGTCCGGTCGGCCGAATGTCGCGCGAGGCGCTCGGCAAGGTCAGGCTCGATGACACGCTGGGTGAGACGATCCCGACGCTGCCGGAGGTTCTGGACGTTTTCGGCCCGACCGGGATCGAGCTCGAGATCGAGATGAAGATGGATGCCTTCGGCAATCCTTATCCGGGCCTGCTCGACAAGGTCATCGCGCTCGTCGAAGCCCGCAGCATGGCGTCTCGCGTAGTCCTGACCTGCTTCGTCCCGGAGGTCATCGAGGAGATCCGGGCGAAGGCGCCGGGCATGCGCCGGCTGGCGTCGGTCGACCGCCGCTCCTGCGAAGCCTTCGGCGGCGTCGACCGGACCTTGCGGCGCTTCGTCGATCTCGGCTGCATCGTTGCCGTCGAGCAGTCGCTGCTCCGGCTGACGGTCGATCGTGCCGTCGAGATCGTGGGGCGCGACAAGCTCGGCGCCTGGGTCCCGAATACGGTGGGTGAGCTCGACTACTGGCTGGGCCAGCCGATCTCGCAGATCACCAGCGATCGCCCCGATCTTGCCTTGCAGCTGCGCGCCGCGCGGCACGGTTGAGCCACGGCTCTAAACCTATCTTGTATTACGCACGGGCTGCTCAGGTCATCCCTGCTCGGCTCGTCGCGCGTCGCTGTGCGTTTGCGCCATGTTCAAGAAGTTCGGGGGAGGGGGAGGCACTCCTCTTAGAGAGATTTCCCTGTCAAGCGGTGCTGGTCTTCAAAGACTGCCGTTTCTTATCGTCCTTGCAGTCTGCTGAAGCATTTCGAATGCTTTGAAGCGTTTCTCGTGCCATTCTGCCGTCATGGGGTTGGGCTGGTAGGTTTCTCCAATCGCCGACATCGACGACATAGCATCTGCAACGTCGCGGTGCTGGCCTGCCGCGACAGCTCCCAGGATAGCGGATCCGAGGAGCACAGGCTCCTCCGATGTAGGGGCCGCAACGACCTTTCCCGTCGTGTCGGCGAGAAGCTGACGCACGAGGGTGCTCTGGCCTGCGCCGCCGCTCACCACGATCGTGTCGATCAAAACAGCTCTCTCGGCCTGCACCTGCACGATCTGCCGAGCTCCGTAGCCAAGACCGCAGACTCCGGCGAGATAAAGAGCGACGAGGCCTTCGAGACTAGTGTCCGTGCTCAGTCCGGCAATCAGGCCGCGCGCATCGGGATCGGAGAAAGGAGCACGGTTGCCGAGGAACTCGGGTACCACATGCACGTCGCCGACGAGGCGCGCCACCGCCGCCGCGCCACCACGCCGCTCAGCCTCCTGCGACAGCCATTGGCTGAGACCGATGCCGCTGTCGCGGGCCATCTTCGCGGCCTTCTCCGAAGCCGGATGCATTTGAACCAGGTGATCGATCGCGGCACCCGCCGCCGATTGACCGCCCTCATTGAGCCACAGCCCAGGGACCATGGCAGAGAAGTACGGGCCCCAGACGCCGGGCACGAAAGCCGGCTCCCGAGTCGATGACATGGTGCAAGCGGATGTGCCGAACACATAGGCCATGCGGGTCAGCACATTGCCCACATCCCCGCGCGCGCCTACAGTTCCAACGCCGCCGGCATGGGCGTCGATGAGGCCCGCCGCCACGGCGGTTCCAGGCTCCAGACCAAGATCGGCCGCCGCTTGCGCGGTCAGACCATTGCCGAGGGCGGTGCCGCCCGGAACGATCTCGGTGCCGATTCGCTTGAAGGATTCGTCGGCCAATTGCCCAAGCCCAACCCTTCGGAAATAGCTTTCATCCCACCGGCTCTCATGGGCCAGATAGGTCCATTTGCATGTCACGGTGCAGACGGATCGCGCAAGGCTCGCGGTCGCCTTCCAGGTGAGGAAATCGGCCAGGTCCATGAACTGCCACGCGGCCGTGAAGGTTCGTGGCATGTTCTCCGCCAGCCACAAGAGCTTCGGCGTTTCCATTTCCGGAGAGATGGAGCCCCCGACGTAATTCAGAACAGTTTCGCCCGTGCCATTGATCCTGCGCGCCTGCTCTGTGGCGCGGTGATCCATCCAGACGATGATGTTGCGCTCAGGGTCACCGGAGGACCCGACGGCCAAGGGTCGGCCATCCTGTCCCAAGGCGACCAGGGAGCAGGTCGCGTCGAAGCCGATGCCCGCGACGCTCTCCGGCGGAACGCCCGCCTTGCTCACAGTGGCGCGCACGCTGGTGCAAACGGCCTGCCAGATATCGTTGCTCGACTGCTCGACGATGCCCCCGGATCCATGCCAGATCGCGATATCCGCCTTGGCGGAGGCGAGCAGGGTGCCTTGCTCGTCGAAGAGACCGGCGCGTGCGCTGCCGGTGCCGACATCGATACCGAGGAAATGGTTTGCCATGACCGGTCAATCATCCAGAGAAGGTTTTGAGGAGCGATGCCCTGTGCCGACGCGCATCAAAGGTCGTTGCTCTGCGGCAGGATGACGAGATCGCGAATGGTGACGTTCCGAGGTCTCGTCAGCATGAACAGGACCGCTTCGGCCACTTCAACAGGCTGCATCAGGCCGCCTGCCGCCAGCTCCGAATCGAGTTTCTCCTTCGGCCAGTCCTTGATCAGGGCCGTGACCACGGGGCCGGGTGCGACGGCACCGACGCGCAGACCGTGCGGGGCAACCTGCCGCCGGACCGTGTGGACGAAGGCCTGCACGGCATGCTTGGAGGCGGTGTAAATCGGCTCCCACACGACAGGAACGAGGCCGGCGATGGAGCTCGTCACAATGATGTCGCCGGTCTTGCGCTCCACCATGTGCGGAAGCACGGCATGGATGGAGCGGAAAGCGGCATTGATGTTGAGGTTCAGCATGCGGTCCCAGGCATCGGGATCACCCTTCAGGATCTCGCCGCCGATATAGGAGCCGGCATTGGCGTGAAAGATGTCGAGCTGACCCGTCCGTTCGAGGATCTGGGGCATCATGCGCGATACACTCGTCGGATCGGTGAGGTCGATCCGCAGGGGAATAGCTTGCGGGCCGAGTTCGGTGCAGGCGGCGTTCAGCGCTTCCTCGTCGCGATCGACCAGCACGACGCGCGCCCCTTCGGATAAAATGATCCGGGAGCATTCGAGGCCGATGCCGGAGGCCGCTCCGGTGATGGCGGCAACTTTGCCGGATAATTTATCGCCCATGGGTTTTCCTTCTTTTTGATTCAAGCCCGGCCGTGGGATGCGCGCGAGCGACGTGCCAGGGAGTCGACGATCACCGCAATGGCCAGCACGGCGCCGGTGATCATGTACCGGAGCGATGAGGAAAGATCGAGCAGGGTCAGTCCGCTGGCGATCGACTGGATGACGATGATGCCGAGCAGGGCGGAATAGGCACTGCCGCGGCCACCGAACAAGCTGGTACCACCAATAACGGCGGCGGCGATGGCGTTCAGATTGACGTCGCCGGTGCCTGCCTGCTGGCTTGCGGAGGCCAGACGCGCCGCGGAGAGAATGCCTCCGGCTGCGGCGAGGCTCGAGCAGAGCACGAATGCGGTCATGTAGATGAAGCGGACATTGATGCCCGCGCGGCGCGCGGCCTCCCGGTTGCCGCCCACCGCCAGCATCTGGCGGCCCCATTTGGTGCGGGTGAGGGCATAGTTCATCACCACGACGAGGCCCACGAAGAGACCGAACATCCACGGGATGCCGCGATCGAGGTTGAGGTAGTAGACGATGAATTCGAGAACGACGGTGACCACGACGGGACGCAGGAGCAGGCTGCTCAGCGGTTGAGGCGACAATCCCGCTTCACGCCGCCGGGCCGCGGTCCGGTAGCCCAGCACGAACATGACGATCCCGGGAAGAGCCGCAAGTGCGTAGGATACCGGGTCCGGCATCACGAGCAGCTGGCCGAAGTTCACCAGGGGCGCTTCATAGGGCAGGTTGATCGAGCCGGTCGAGCCGAGCAGGTAGAGCTGCAGGCCCAGAATGGACAGAAGGCCTGCCAGGGTCGCCACGAAGCTCGGCATGCCAAAGCGATTGAACAGGACCGCATAAAGCGCGCCTATCAGAGCGCCGAACAGGAGCGCTGCCAGAATGGCGATCGAGACGGGCCAGCCCTGATTGACCCAGAGCACGCCGACGAGCGCGGACGCGAAGCCGCTGACGGATCCCACCGACAGATCGATTTCGCCGACGATCAGGATGCAAACGATGCCGAGCGCGATCACGCCGACGGTGGAGCAGTCGAACAGGAGATTGACGAGATTGTTCGGTGCCAGGAAGACCGGATTGAGGCTTTGAAAGACCGTCCAGATGATTGCCAGGCCGACCACGACCGGAAGCGAGCCGAGATCGCCCGAGCGGACCCTGTCCCAGAAGGCGCGGACCGAGCCGCCGATTCCTTCCGCATGTTTCACGCGCTCGTCGCTGCGGTCGAGAAGCGGAGCTGCCTGTGTGTTTTGCTCTGCACCCTTGGTCATGGGCGTCTCTCCGGCGCCGGGGCTTGTCCGGTTTGCGCCTGGCGTCGGCTGGCGCGGCGCGAGACCGAATTGTTCGCAGCGCCCGTGATTGCGCTGACGAGTTCCTGGTTCGACGCGTCGGGTTCGAAGACGCCGTTGTTCCGGCCGAGCCTGAGCACGACGATGCGGTCCGCGACCGCGCGCACGTCCTCCATGTTGTGGCTGATCATGATGACCCCAAGCCCCCGGTCGCGGACGCGCTCTATCAGGTCGAGCACCTCGGCCGTCTGAGCGACGCCGAGGGCGGCGGTGGGCTCGTCCAGGAGAATGAGCTTAGGTTCGAGCAGCAGTGAGCGAGCGATGGCGACGGTCTGGCGCTGGCCGCCTGAGAGGGAGGCCACAGGCTCGCGCACGCTGGGGATGCGCGCGGACAATTCGTTGAGCAGGGTCCAGGCTTTCAGCTCCATGGACACCTCGTCGAGCCGGTAGGGACTGAGCTCGCGGCCGAGGAAGATGTTGGCGACCACATCGAGATTTTCGCACAGGGCGAGATCCTGAAACACGGTCGCGATCCCAAGGCCGAGCGCAGCGCTGGGATCTGCGAGCGTTACCGGCTTATCGCGGAAAGTGATTGATCCGGAGCTCGGCTGGTGCACGCCTGCCAGGATCTTCACTAGCGTCGACTTGCCTGCGCCGTTATCGCCGACGAGGGCCACGACCTCACCTGCGTGCACGTCCAGATCAATATCGGTCAAAGCCGAAACGGCGCCGAAATGCTTTGAGATTCCGCGCAGACTGAGCACCAGTTCGCGCGTGTCGCGCAGATCTTGAGTTCTGTCCATTCTTCCCTAACCTCAAAGGCGTCTTTGCAGCCGCGCACCTGATGTCCGGCCACCTGGCGGGTGGCCGGACGGAGTTTGCCGATTACTGGGTGATGCCCAGCTTCTTGCAGCCTTCCGCATAACGGCCCGAGCAGAGCTGTTCGGCCGTATTGATCTTCTTGTCGATGATCTCCGCCTTCAGGTTCTCTGCCGTAATCACAGCAGGAACGAATAGTTTGGACGGCGTATTGAAGAGCGTCGTATCGGCCTTCGGCGTTTCGCCGGCCAGGAGCTGGACGGCGACATTGGCGGCGGCCGCAGCCACGATCTCGCTCGGCTTGGAGATCGTGTTGTACTGATCGCCCGCGATGATCAGCTGAAGGGCTGCGATCGTCGCGTCGTTGCCGGTGACCGGCGGAACCGGATTCATGCCGGCGGCCTTGAACGCCGCGATGGCACCACCGGCCGTCCCGTCATTGGCCGCCACGACGCCGAGGATATTCTTGTTGAAGCGCGTGATCTGACCGCTGGCCCATTGCTGCGCCTTCGGAGGCGCCCATTCCGGCGTGTCGTATTCCGCCAGGATCGGATAGCCGCTGGTGTCGAGACCCTCGTGAATGCCCTTCTTGATCAGGCCCGCGGCCGCATCGGTCGGCGAGCCGTTGATCTGTAGGACGCCCATGCCGCTGCCGGCAGTCACGTTCGCCTTCTTCAAGTGCTGCACCAGCGAATTCGCGATGGACTTGCCGATGGCCTGGTTGTCGAACGAGACATAGAAATCAGCCTTCGCATCGGGGACGGGGCGGTCATAGGCGATCACCTTGATGCCCTGGCTCTGCGCCTGCCTGACCAGCGAGACGGCTGCGGCGGAATCGACCGGATCGAGCACGATCGCCTTCGCACCCTGCGAGATCGCGGAGTTGAATTGCTGCTGCTGGCGCGATACGTTCGCATCAGCGTTCTGATAGATGACCTTGCACGTCGGACAGAGCTTTTCCATCTCGGCCTTGAAGCCGGGGAAGTCGTGCTCTTCGTAGCGTGTGGAAGCTTGGTCGGGCATCAGGAATGCAACCGTGGCGTTGGACACCTTCGCGTTCTGGGCCACGGCAGCGCCGGTTCCGGCGAGTAGGTAGAGGGTGAGCGTTGCAAGGCTGCCGAGTTTCCATGAAGACTTGATCATTCGTTTCTCTCCCAGTGGTACTCGTTATAAGGTGGGCGAACTCCTTGTCCTGTCGATAAGCCCGACAGGAACGTGCCGCCCCTCAATGCGCCCTCAGCAGAGCGCTTCTTCCCGCAAGTCTCCTTGCGGAGCCCGTTGTTCTCTCGATGATTGAAGTGGTGTTTTCTGGCCCTCCCTGAGCAGCCTTTGCCGTGTTGCTGTTATCGAGCAGCAGACGCCGGAACCGGGAGGGCGTCATGCCCTTCTCGGCCAGGAACTGCCTGTTGAAATTGGACAAGTTGTTGTAGCCTACCTCGTAGCAGATGCTGGTGATCGGGGCCTTCTCGTCACTCATCAGGATCTGGCATGCGAGATTGATACGCAGCCGCTTCACGTATTGCACCATGGACATGCCGGTGTGTTGGCGAAAGGCGCGCGACAATCCGCTCGTCGATTGGCCGGCAATCATCGCGAGATCCCCTTCGCCGAAGGGCCGTGTCAGGTTCTCGCGAATATAGGCGAGCGCCTTGTTGATTCCTGCGGACATGTAGCCGGAGGGGTCGGGCAGGTAGCTGGCGCTGGCCAGCATCCGCGATCCTCTCGCCCGGCTCAGCAACCCGGCGATCGTCATGAATAATTCAATGCGGCGCACGCCCTGGGCGTCCATCGCCTCGGTCATCAGAGTTGAGACCTCCTGGCTCGTCTCCTGGCTGAAGAGCACGCCGCGCCGGGACGACTCAAGGACCGGCGCCAGGACAGCGAGTTCACGCAGCGCCGTCATGGCTCCGGTGATGAAGCCCTCGCTGAACTGGATAATGCGGCAGCGGAGAGGAACGATCGTGTCCTTCGGAACATCGCTCACCCAGTTGTGCGGAAGGTTCGGTCCTGTCAGCACCAGGTTGCCGGGCTCGAACTCGCCGATGAAGTCGCCAACGAAATAGCGGCCCCTGGTGGCAACCACCTGATGCAGTTCGTATTCGGGATGAAAGTGCCAACGCACGGTACGATAGGGGTAGCCGTGCGACCAGGCAGCGAAAGACTCGCCAGGCCTTATTTGGACGACTTCGAGATCCGGCTCCATGTCCGTTTCCTCCAGGTCGCTGCGGGTACCCACAGCGGCTCTCGCTCTCGGCCGGCCAACTTTATGTCGGCTCTCGCTAGAACTGACGGTAATCTCCGACACCGACACGTGCCAGCACGTTTTTATGCTTGCGCCGATACTTTTTTGACATTCGGCAAGTAGGATTTCCATCGATATGGATGCTGGTCTGACCGAGAGCGCCAGCCTGCGGCTCATCCAGCACCCACGCGCACTGTTGAAGAATGTTCATTATCTTAGCTGTTTAATTGAGATCCAAAGCAGCCCGTTGTGTCACATTGTTTCGGCCGTTGGAGGTCGTGCGATGTGGCCCTCATGGTCTGGAAATGGCACGAGGCGGAAGTCCGAATGTCAGCTCTGGAAGGGAGCAGCGGACGTTCCTGAAGGGTAGGGAGTCGTCCCTGCCTGACCCAACTCGGACCTTTAGGGTCTCTCAGCCCCGCCACTCACAACTTACCGTTCGGCTGTTCTTTCAGATGGATACGCATGACGATGTCCTGATCATAGTTCCCAAAACCTCGCCCAAAGATATTTATTCCGCCCGGGTGTCGGGCCGCCTCGTCAATACCGATCCTCACCCGAATCCCGTGATGCTTGTCGAGTTCAAGCTTGTCGAGTGTTACATCCGATATCTTGACGTCATTGACCGATGTTCCACTCCGTGAGATCTGCCAGGTGACAAGCTTGCCATATTGGGAGCCTTCAAGCTTCCACCATTGCGGTGTGTAAAGACCGCGCTTGTCGCCGAAGTCACCCGGCGAGATCCAGCTTCCGATTTTGACGTTATTGACCCAGAGGCTGATCTCGGATGGCCAGTCGAGGCTCGTGCCTGGCACCTCGGATGAAAGCTCCATCATAAATTCGAGCCTATCGATCTTGGCTCCGAGAACTTTGCCGTTGTTCGGGAATTTGTATTCAACGAAGCCGCGTCTGAACCAGATCAGAGATGCGCTCATTCGGTTGGGGTCAAGGAAGAAATCCGGTACGTCGAGAACACCCAGAACGTTATCGGTCGAGCAGAGCCCACAGGGGGCGCTCACATCGCAACTCGTGTACAGGCCGATGGGCATTGATACTTCGATATGGTCCTTGCTCTTGAGCGGATCTTCATCGTCGAAGCGAATGATGATCTCGTCATAGCGGATCCTGCAGACCTTCTGCTGACCCTTCGCGGCCTTGACGATCTCAGTCTCGATAAGCCCCGCGCGCTCAAGCACCTGGATATGGGTCGCGATCGTGGATTGAGGCAAATCCAGTGCGTCGCTGATTTCATTCACGTTCAGCGGACCTCCCGCTCGCAGGAGCTTGAGAATCCGAACCCGACCGGGTGAAGCGATCCCGCGCAGAGCCTCAGAGCTTTCCTCTGCGACAAGGGTCAGGAATTTTCTCTTAAATGTAGACATGTAGCCGCTCAGTCCGAAGGTTTCGGGTGGCAGAAATCATTCTGCAAGATATCCATATGTATCGAGAGTTTCGATATGTATCAATAATACTGTTGACCATTCCTAAGAACTGAGGGCTAACTAAGAAAAAAGATAAAAATCAACCCTGGAGGAGCGCCAATGCGAATTCTACGCCTGCTTACCGTTGCCACCGGTCTGGCTCTGGCAGCGACCACCGCCCTTTCTCAAACCAATGTCCCTGGTGTGCCACGGAATGAGACGATCATTCTCGAAAACCCGGAAGGCACTATTAAGAATCCTGGCTGGTTCAACATCTGGACCATCAACGCCGGCGGTCAGTACACCGGCTTGCACCAGCTCGCGCTTGATACGCTCTGGTACATTGATCCCGAACGAGGTCTCGACGGCGTCTGGCAAAATTCTCTTGCCGCGGAAAAGCCGATCTACAACGCGGATTTCACCGAAATGACGGTGAAGTTGCGCCCTGGAATCTACTGGAGTGATGGCGTCGAATTCACGGCTGACGATCTCATCTACACGGTCGAGACTCAAATCAAGAACCCGGGCATGCGCTGGAGTGCTCTGCTGGCGCTGAACGTCGAGAGCGTGTCGTCGCCTGAGCCGTGGACGGTCCGATTCAAGCTGAAGAAGCCGAACTCGCGGTTCCATTCGCTCTTCACAGTCCGGTTCAACGCGATCTGGATAATGCCGAAGCATGTCTTCGAGAAGGCGGCCGATCCGCAGAGGTTCGACTTCAACCCTCCGATTTCGCTCGGCGCTTACAAGATTCACAGCTTCGATCCTGATGGGAAGTGGTACATCTGGCAGAAGCGCGACGACTGGCAGCGCACGACCCTTGGGCGTTACGGCGAGCCCGGTCCGAAATACGCGGCCTATATCGATCCCGGCCCGCCGGATAAGCGCGTGATCGCGCAGCTCAACCACAACTTGGACGTCGTGCACGACATTGCCCCCGAGGGCATGTTCACCCTGACCAAGCAGTCGCCGAGCCTCAAGACCTGGTTCCCGAACTTCCCGTTCGCGCATCCCGACCCGACTCTCCCGTCGGTGATCTTCAACATGCAGAATCCAGCCTTCCAGAACCGCGACGTGCGGTGGGCGCTGGCTCTGCTGATCGATGTCAAGGCTGTGTCGATGGCATCCTATCGCGGGGCCGCGACGCTCTCGCCGATCGGGATCCCACCCACGGGGACGCATCCGGACGATTACCACATCCCGCTCCAGGAGTGGCTTGCGTCCTACGAGATCGACACCGGCAAGAGCAAGATCAAGCCGTACGATCCGACCATCGGCAACCAGATCGCCGACATGCTGCGTCCCACGATGAAGGAGCAGATCCCGACGGATCCGGCGGAGATCAGGAAGGCGTTCGGCTACGGCTGGTGGAAGCCCAACCCGCAGGCGGCGACGGAACTCCTCGAAAAGGCCGGCTACACGAAACGCGGCAATGCCTGGTACACGCCCGACGGCAAACCGTTTTCCATCAAGCTCATGGTCGAGGGCGATAGCCGCCCGATCCTGACCCGGGCCGGAACCATGATCGTGCAGCAATGGCGCCAGTTCGGCATCGATGCGAAGACGGAGGTCGCCCAGGGCACCACGATGCTCGACCGGCGCATCGCCGGTGACTTCGAGACGCTAATTTCCTGGAGTGTCGAGACTTATGGCGGTCATCCCGACCTGTCGTTCTTCCTCGACAGCTGGCACTCCCAGTTCGTCGCAGCCCCAGGCAAGACGCAATCACCCCGCAACTGGCAGCGTTGGAGCAATCCCGAACTCGACAAGATCATCGAGGAGGTGCGCCGGATCTCGTTCGACGACAAGCGTACGGTGGAGCTCGGCCGCGATTACGCCAAGCTCATCGTTCGCGAGATGCCGATCATCCCGCTGATGGCATACAACGTCTTCACGGCCATGGATGAGACTTATTGGGTGGGGTACCCGACTGCGGAGAATCCCTATGCCAATCCCGTTCCGAACTGGGGCAATTCTCGCTCGATGATGGTGAAGCTGAAGCCCAAGCAGCCATAGCCCACAGACAACTCCTTACTTTCCTCAGACAAGGAGGGGTCCATGAGGGCTTACTTGGCCTATCTGTCCAAGCGGCTCGTGCAGTTCGCGGTCGTCGTCTTCGTCGGGATCAACATCACCTACCTGGTGACGCATATGACCCCGATCAATCCGGTCGAGCAATCGATCTCGGCCGCAACGACCTACGGGGCGACCAGTCCGGAAGCCATCGAGATGATGCGGCAGTCGCTGCGCCAGCTCTATGGTCTCGAGGGCACGCCTTGGGAACAGTACGTCGCGTTTTGGAAGCGGGTCCTGGTCGGTGACTTCGGCCCCTCCTTGTCGGCCTTTCCAACTCCGGTCTCGCAGCTCATCCTGCGAGCCCTTCCCTGGACCGTCGGATTGCTGCTGGTCTCGACGCTCCTGACCTGACGGATTCAAGCAGTCGTCGCAACACGTATTCTGTTGCCTTCTCGCAGCCACTCGTCAAGCACCTCGGCAGGGGTT
>NZ_JAERQD010000037.1 GCF_016735695.1 Microvirga zambiensis WSM3693
GCAGGCAATCATCGTCCGCCTTGCGCGGCAGGTGATCGAGAGCGTTCCGGAGGAAGTGCACATAGCAGCGTTGATAGGCCGCCTCTGACAGCACCTCGCGGATGGCGGCTCGTAAGCCGGCATGATCGTCGGCCACCACCAACTCCACCCCGGAGAGACCGCGCTCGCGCAGGCCGAGCAGAAAGGTCTTCCAGACAGAGTGGCTTTCCCGGTTGGCCATCTCGACGCCGAGGATCTGGCGCCGGCCGTCCCAGTCAATGCCCACAGCGATCAGCACCGCCTGCGAGCTGACGATGCCGCCCTCGCGCACCTTCTCGTAACGGGCGTCCAGGATCAGGTAGGGGAACGGCTCCTCGAGCCTTCGGGAGGCGAACTGGGCCAGGCTGTCGTCGAGGCGCTTGTTGATGGCCGAGATCGCGGAAGCCGAGAAGCTGTGGCCGCACAGCTCCTCGGTGATCGCCTTGACCTTGCGGGTGGAGACGCCCTGCACATACATCTCGGCGAGCGTAGCCACCAGGGCCTGCTCGGAGCGCTGATAGCGCTCGAACAGCTCGGTCGAGAAGCGCCCATCGCGGTCCTGCGGCACGCGCAACTCGAGCTTGCCGACCCGGGTCACCAGGGTCCGGCTGTAGTAGCCCGAGCGGTAGCCCAGGCGGGAAACGGTGCGCTCGCCCTTCTCGGCCTGGAGGGCATCGCTCATCTCGGCTTCGAGCATCTCCTGCATGACGGCGTGCACGATCTCGCGCAAAGCATCGGGGCTCTGGTTCAGAAGGTCCTTGATGGCACCGGTGGCGGGTCTATCCTTGGGGCTGGTCATGGTGGGCTCCTCTCGGAGTGAGTGACGTCAGACATCACCATCCTGCCATGGCCGCCCCGCTCAGGCGATTTGCAGAACCTTCACCACACTACTGGCCGGGGATGACGTGGGAGGGTGTGCTGACGTTGAGATGTTTACCGAAGGCTCGTCGCCTTGACCCACCAATCCGGCCGCTCACGCCGCATCTGCTTTCCCGCTTCGGCCGCCGCTTCGCAATCGTCGTAGAGCCCGAACACCGTCGCACCCGAGCCCGACATGCGTGCCAGCCGACAACCTGCCGTCCCCCGCAACAAGGCAAGCGCTTCGCCGATCAACGGCTGCAATGCGCGCGCCGGCGGTTCGAGGTCGTTGCGGGCAGTCTTCAGTGCCGCAAGAATCTGCTGCGCGGATTGCGCCACGAGCACAGGATGAGCCGCTCCGGACAACACTTGTCCCGGCTGCAGATCGAGCGTCTTGAACACGGCCGGCGTTTCCATGGGAACGCGCGGATTGACCAGCACCGCGAACAGACGCGGCAGGTCGAGCGCAGGGCCTAGAATCTCGCCCACTCCGCGCATCATCCGTGCCCGCGGCTCAAGGCAGACGGGTACATCGGCGCCGGTCAGGCGCGCTGCTTCGCGAAGCCCCGGATGAGACAGCGGCAGGCCGTTGAGGCGCGCGAGCAGACGCAACGCCGCCGCCGCATCCGAGGACCCGCCGCCGATCCCTGCTGCCACCGGCAGGCGCTTGGTCAGGTGAAAGCCGCCCACCTTCAGGCCTTCCACGCGTTCCGCCAGGAGACGGGCCGCCTTCAGGACGAGATTATCGGTATCGCTTCCGGCCAAAGGCGCGGTCGGCCCTTCGATGGTCAGGGCCAGGTCCGAGCCCGGCTCTAGCCGCAGGTCGTCTCCCGTGCCGGCAAAGGCGACGAGACTTTCCAGCGCGTGATAGCCGTCCGCCCGCCGCCCGAGCACATGAAGCGTCAGGTTGATCTTGGCGGGGGCGCGGGTGGCGAGCGGCTGAGGCATGGCGCTTCCATGCCCGAGAGCGGGGCCGATGGGAAGAGTAGCCCCGCTATGCCAATCATAACCAAGTCTCCAGACCCCTCGACCTCATCCTCAGGAGCAGCGAAGCTGCGTCTCGAAGGAGGCTCCAGAGAGCACTGGACACGCCCTGATCCTTCGAGACGGCCTGACGGCCTCCTCAGGATGAGGGCTTGGGTTGTGGCTTGTCTGCAAACGAAAATGCCCGGCACAGGGCCAGGCATGACGCGAGCGGGCTGCTTTGACTACCCGCCGTTCTTCTTCGGCTCCTCCGGCGGAGGAGCAGGCGCGTTCTCGGCGGCGGCCGGCTTCGGATCGTCTTCCAGACCGTTGTCGATCTTCTTGAGGATCTTCACCAGCTCCTCGTGCTCCGGATCGGAGGTCTTGGCGTGATCCCACTGGAACTTCGCCTCAAGCTTGCGACCGACCTTCCAATAGGCATCGCCCAGGTGGTCGTTGATGGTCGGATCGCCGGGCTTCAGCTCGACGGCCTTTTCCAGTTCCCGCACGGCGTCGTCGTAGCGGCCCATGCGGTAATAGGCCCAGCCGAGGGAATCGATGATCATGCCGTCGCGGGGCGCGAGCTCCACGGCCTTCGTGAGCATCTTGAAGGCTTCGTCGATGTTCAGGTTCTGGTCGACCCAGGAATAGGCGAGATAGTTCATCACCTGAGCCCGGCCGGCCGGCAGCCCCTCGGGAACGAGTTCGAGCGACTTCTTCAGATCGGCCTCGGCCTTGTCCCATTGCTTGGCGCGCTCATAGGACGTGCCGCGGTAGAAATAGAGGATCCAGTGGCCACGCTCCGGCTGGCCGATCAGCTTGATCGCCTTGTCGTAGGTCTCGGCGGCCTCGGCGAATTTTTTCCGCGAACGCTGCACGTTGCCGAGCGCCATGACGACCTCGACGTCGTCCGGACGCTCCTTCATGAGCTTCTCGAGATGGGTGATGGCATCCTCGCCGCGGCCCATCAGCTCGTAATTGTGACCGATGGAGATGTCCGCGCTCGGCCGCACCGGCGATTCCTTGGGGATGCGCTCGAAGATGGCATTGGCCTTGTCGTATTGCTTCAGGCGCTCATAGACGTCGCCGAGGGTGACGAGGGCGAGCGGATGATCGCCCTTCAGGTCGAGGCCGAGGCGCAGATAGATGATCGCGGTCAGCTCGTCGCCCTGCGTGTTGCCGACGACGCCGAGGCCGTAGAGCAGCTCGGCCGCGCCGTCCTGCGCATTGGTGACGGTCGGCAGGAGAGGCTTGTCCTCCTCGAGCGCCTTCATGGCGGCGCGCACGACCGGATGGCGCGGGGCGACATCGTCGAAGGCCTTGTAGATCTTCAGGGCCTCGTCCTTGCGGCCGCGCTTGGCCAGGAAGCGGCCATAGGCATCGACCACCTGCAGGGTGTTGCGCTCGCCCTCATAGGCGGCCTTGAAGCGCTTCTCGGCCTCAGCGGAATTGCCCACCACGTCGGCGATGAGAGCGGCATGATATTCGCGGAACTGGTCGAAGGCGCGCTCGTTCTTGAGCTTGTCGACGGTGGCAAGCGCCTGCTTGCCGTCCTTGGAGCCGGCATAGGTCCAGGCGGTCAGAAGCGTCGCCGTCAGGTCCGCCTGGCGGCCGCGCATGCCCTTCGACAGGCGGTTGCGGGCATCGGCATATTTCTGCGCCTTCAGGGAGCGGACCGCGAGGGCGAACTGGGCCAGGTTGTTGGAGGGATCCTGCGCCGAGAGCCGCTCGGCCGAGCGGATGGCCTCGCTCATGGAACCGTTGGCGAGGAAGGCGACGAAGGCGCGCTCCAGAAGCTCCTGGTTGCGGGGATCCTCCTGGATCGCCTCACGGAAGAAGATCGTCGCAGCCTCTGTATCCCGCGCGGAGCCCGCCACATAGGCCGACAGGAAATTGCCTTCGAGGCTCTGGGCAGGCCTCAGCATCTCGTCCTCGGCCGTGTTGGCGAGCGCGGGGACGGCCAGGAGGCCGGCGGTCATGAACAGCAGTGCAGGCAGGCCCTTGCGAGCCAAAGGCAGTTTCAAAATGGGCACGAAGCGCGGCTCCAATATCGCAACATCTTTGGATGTGGAGATGTGCGTCAAATCAGGCCGGAGAATGGCGCCTCCCTCCGGCAGCCGCAAGGGGACAATTGCCGCTGGGGCCGTAAAAGCGTCGTGATGGGTTTTCTTCCCTCCCCCTTGCGGGGAGGGATTGAGGGTGGGGGTCGGAAAGTCGGAGAGCTGCACTTCGTAACGCTCTCGACGTCATCACCGGCCTTGTGCCGGTGATCCCGATTGTGTGAAGCGCTGCGTTCTTCCAAGCGAGATGGCCGGCACAAGGCCGGCCATGACGTAGCCAAAGTGACGAGAAAGGTCTCACCCAGTCGCACCACCGCCCCCTGCCCCTCCCCGCAAGGGGGGAGAGGTGCCTCACATATTCACGTAATTCGGCCCGCCGCCGCCCTCGGGGGTGACCCAGTTGATGTTCTGGTTCGGGTCCTTGATGTCGCAGGTCTTGCAGTGGACGCAGTTCTGGGCGTTGATCTGGTAGCGCACGCCCCCCTCGCCCTCCACCCACTCGTACACGCCGGCCGGGCAGTAGCGCTGCGAAGGACCGCCATAGACCTCAAACTCGGAGGCCTTCTGCAGCCCCATATCCTTGACCTTGAGATGGACCGGCTGGTCCTCCTCGTGGTTGGTGTTGGACAGAAACACCGAGGACAGCCGGTCGAAGGTCAGCACGCCGTCCGGCCGGTCGTATTTGATCGGCGTCACCTGATCGAGCGGCAGCGTGCAGGCATGGTCCGGCTTGCCGTGCTTCATGGTGCCGAAGGGCGACCAGCCAAAGAGTTCGGTCAGCCACATGTCGAGCCCGCCCAGCGCCACGCCGATGGCGGTGCCATAGCGCGACCAGAGCGGCTTGACGTTGCGGACCCGCTTCAGATCGTGGCCGATCGGCGAGGCGCGCCAGGACTCCTCGTACGCCGAGACCTCGTCATGGGCCCGGCCCGCCTGCAGGGCGTCGAAGACGTGGTCGGCGCACAGCATGCCCGACAGGATGGCGTTGTGGCTGCCCTTGATGCGCGGCACGTTGACGAAGCCGGCCGAGTCGCCGACCAGGCAGCCGCCGGGGAAGCTTAAGCGCGGCACCGATTGCCAGCCGCCCTCCATGATGGCTCGGGCGCCGTAGCCGATGCGTTTGCCGCCCTCGAACACGTCGCGCACCATCGGATGCGTCTTGAAGCGCTGGAACTCGTCGAAGGGCGACAGGGTCGGGTTCTTGTAGTTGAGATGCACCACGAAGCCGACGGACACGAGGTTGTCGTCGAAATGGTAGAGCCAGGAGCCGCCGCCGGCATTGTTCGGCAAGGGCCAGCCCATGGAATGGCGCACGAGGCCCCGCCGGAAATGCTCCGGCTTGACCTGCCAGAGCTCCTTGATGCCGATGCCGTATTTCTGGTGATCGCGGCCCTGGTTCAGGCCGAAGCGCTCGACCATCTGCTTGGTGAGCGAGCCCCGCGCCCCCTCGCCAAAGATCGTGTATTTGGCGCGCAGCTCCATGCCGCGGGTGAAGTTGGCATTGGGCTCGCCGTTGCGGCTGACGCCCATGTCGCCGGTGGCGATGCCGACCACCTTGCCGTCCTCGACCAGCACCTCGGAAGCCGGGAAGCCGGGATAGATCTCGACGCCGAGTTCCTCCGCCTTGCGGCCGAGATAGCGGGCGACGTTGCCCAGCGACCCGACGAAATTACCGTGGTTGTTCATGAGCTTGGGCATGAACAGGTTGGGCAGCTTCACGCCCCCGGCATGGCCCAGATACATGAACTCGTCGGCGGTCACTTCCGTCTTCAGCGGCCGGTCGGGGTCCTCGCGCCACTCCGGCAGCAGGCCATCGAGGCCGATCGGGTCGACCACCGCGCCGGAGAGGATATGGGACCCGACCTCGGAGCCCTTCTCGACCACGACCACGGAAATGTCCGCCCCCGCCTCGGCCGCCTTCTGCTTGAGCCGGATCGCGGTGGCGAGACCCGCCGGACCTGCGCCCACGACGACGACGTCGAACTCCATCGATTCACGGGCAGGCAGATCGGACATGGCTTCCTCCTGATACGCGGCGTCAACGCTTCATGACATAGATGGTTTACATATGAACCATCTATGCGATTTCTCAAGTCATTCTAACCAGCACCTCTCCTAGCCGTATTGCCGCAAAGCCGAAAGTTCCGTTTCCGCATAAGGTCATACGGAAACTCAATTATCGCAGTCGTGTCGCGAAGCAGGGATCGGGTCGAGAAATGCAATCAGCCGGTGGATAATGCCAGCCCAAGTTGTTCCGCAGGTCCGGGAGGTCTAAAAAGAAGCATGTCGCAGCATCCCAATCACGCCGCGTCCTACACGCTTTTCGAGACGGCCATTGGCCTCTGCGGGCTCGCCTGGAACGAGCGCGGCATCATCGGCTTCCAGCTGCCAGAGGATGACGCTTTCAGGATGCAGGGCCGCATCGCCAGGCGCTTTCCAGGCATCGTCGAAACCCCGCCGCCGCCCGACATCCAAGTCGTCATCGCCGACGTCGTGGCGCTGATGCAGGGTGAAGCGCGCGATCTGTCCGCGGTGCCGCTCGACATGGAC
Source organism: Microvirga zambiensis WSM3693 (assembly GCF_016735695.1). GTDB lineage: Bacteria > Pseudomonadota > Alphaproteobacteria > Rhizobiales > Beijerinckiaceae > Microvirga > Microvirga zambiensis. Next base: position 6,450 of record NZ_JAERQD010000037.1, read on the forward strand.
GGCGTGCCGGATTTCGACCGCCGCGTCTACGAGATCGGCCGCAGCATTCCCCCGGGCCGCGTGCTGACCTATGGCGAGGTCGCATCCCGGCTCGGCATCGACAATGCCCGGGCGATCGGCCAGGCCCTCGGACGCAACCCCATCGCCGTCATCGTGCCCTGTCACCGGGTCGTCGCGGCGGGTGGCAAACTGGGAGGCTTCTCGGCCAATGGCGGCAGCACGACCAAGCGCCGGCTGCTCGCCATCGAAGACGCCAGGCGCGACGAGAGCCCGACGCTTTTCGATTTGATCTCGTGAAGGGCTGCCTTCGCACATCACCAACCTCATCCTGAGGAGCAGCGAAGCTGCGTCTCGAAGGAGGGTCCAGTGCTCTCTGGAGGCGCCCTGATCCTTCGAGACGCCGCCTCCGGCGGCCCTCAGGATGAGGGCTTAGGAGGATGCCGATCGTTACTCGCTTTCTAAGAGCGAGATTCCTTGAGTCCTTTGCAGGCTTCGGTTGTCCACTCCCCTCCGGACGCTTACATAGAGCCCATGCAGGGTGCCCCTTCCGACCGCGATGCTCTCCAGGCGCTGCTCGACTTCCATGTCGAGGCAGGTGTCGATCTTGCGCTCGACGAGACCCCGAACAACCGCTTCGCCGAGCCGAAGGCCGAAACCGCGAAGCCGAAAGCGGCTCCATCTCAGCCATCCGCTCCCTCTCCCCGCGCCCTGCCGAAGGCTGCCGCCGGCGCGCCGGAGGAAGTGGCGAACATGGCCCGCGAGCAGGCCCGCCACGCCCGGTCCCTGGAGGAACTCGAAGCGATTCTCACCGGCTTCGACGGCTGCGCCCTGAAATTCTCGGCCAAGAACCTCGCCTTCGCAGACGGCAATCCCGAAGGCCGCGTCATGCTGGTCGGCGAAGCCCCGGGCGCAGACGAGGATCGGATCGGCAAGCCCTTCATGGGCCGCTCCGGCCAGCTGCTCGACCGCATGCTCGCGACCATCGGGCTCGACCGCACCCAGGTTTACGTCGCCAACATCGTGCCCTGGCGCCCGCCGGGCAACCGCACGCCGACGCCGCAGGAGGTTGCGATCTGCAAGCCTTTCATCGCGCGGCAGATCGAGCTGGCGAGCCCGGAATTCGTCATCTGCCTCGGCGGCCCCGCGGCCCAGAATCTTCTGGGCATCAAGGATGGCATTCTCCGCACCCGCGGACGCTGGTATAGTTACAAGACCGAGGACGGACGCGAGATCCGCACGCTGCCGACCCTGCATCCCGCCTACCTCTTGCGCCAACCCCTGCAGAAGCGGCTTGGCTGGCGGGATTTCCAGGCGCTGCGGCGCGCACTCGACGGCAGGGAATAAGGCGCTCTTCCGGGCCGTTCCGGAACCGGTTCATATGCTTAAGCCTTAAGCATTCGCGGCCAAGAATGCCGCTGCCGGAAGGTGGATCATGCGCTGGGAAGACTTTCGAACCTCGTCGAACGTAGAAGACCGTCGCGGCATGGGTGTGCCCGGAGGCGCGGGCGGGCTCGGCATCGGCACCATTGTCATCCTCGGCCTGATCGGCTGGGCGCTCGGCATCGATCCCCGCATCCTGATCGGCGGCGCCGAGATGATGAGCGGCGGCTCCGGCTATCAGCAGCAACAGCAGGGCCGCCAGGGTACGCCCCAGGACGAGATGGGCCGCTTCGCCTCGGCCGTTCTCGGCAACACGGAAGACGTGTGGAAGGACGTCCTGCCGCAGCAGGCCAACATTCAGTATAAACCGCCGAAGCTGGTGCTGTTCTCGGATGCCACCCGCTCCGGCTGCGGCGGCGCGCAATCGGCCATGGGTCCGTTCTACTGCCCCCTCGACCAGACCGTCTATATCGACCTCTCCTTCTTCCAGGAGATGCAGCGCCGCTTCCGCGCCGGCGGAGATTTCGCCTACGCCTATGTGCTCGCGCACGAGGTCGGGCACCATGTCGAGAACCAGCTCGGCATCCTGCCGCGCGTGCAGGAGCGCCAGCGCCAGGTCGGACAGGCGGAAGCCAACCAGCTCTCCGTCCGCGTCGAGCTGATGGCGGATTGCCTTGCCGGCGTCTGGGCACACCATTCCGACCAGCGCTGGAAGTCGCTCGAGCCGGGCGACATCGAGGAGGCGATCCAGGCTGCGGCAGCCATCGGCGACGACCGACTGCAGAAGCAGAGCCAAGGCCGCGTAATGCCCGACAGCTTCACCCATGGCTCTTCGGAGCAGCGTACGCGCTGGCTCACCACCGGTCTGAAGACCGGCTCGATCCAGGCCTGCGACACGTTCAGGGCGAGCAGGCTTTAAGGGCGAGAGACGAGTGTCGTCCCGGACGACGAAGCCGATCCGGGATCGCTTAACAAGCGAAACGTCACAGGCCCTCTCCCTCCTTGTGGGGGAGAGTTGGAGAGGGGGGTATGAGCGCTAACCGATGAGGCTCCGGCGCTGCACCCCCCTCCCTAGCCCTCCCCCACAAGGAGGGAGGGGACACCCGCGCCACTCTCCTCATGCGATCCCGGATCTTCGCTACGCTCCGTCCGGGATGACACATGTGGAACCGCCCCTCTTCCTGCGCTAAATGAATGCCGCGTCTTCAAGAGCATCACTCCCATGCCCGGCATCGATGAATCCCTCCCCTTCGTCCCGCTCAGCATCGCCGTGCTGACGATCTCCGACACGCGCTCGCTGGAGGAGGACACGTCGGGCACGACGCTGGCCGAGCGGCTGAAAAAGGCCGGCCATAAGCTCGCCGATCGCGCCATCGTCACCGACGACATCGACGCGATCCGCGGCAAGGTGCAGGGCTGGATCGCCGATGCGGCGGTCGACGTGGTCATCACCACCGGCGGCACGGGCTTTACCGGCCGGGACGTGACGCCCGAGGCCGTCGAGCCCCTGTTCGACAAGCGGATGGAGGGCTTTTCGGCCGTCTTCCACCGCATCTCCTACGACAAGATCGGCACCTCGACGATCCAGTCGCGGGCAACCGCCGGTGTCGCCGGCACGACCTTCGTCTTCGTGCTGCCGGGCTCTCCCGGCGCCTGCAAGGATGCGTGGGACGGCATTCTTTCATATCAGCTCGATTACCGGCACCGGCCCTGCAATTTCGTCGAGATCATGCCGCGCCTCGACGAGCACCTGAAGCGGACCAAGCTGAAGGCTTGATCACACGAGCGACACGCTCTCCTCGATCGCGGAATCCAGGACCAGATCGTCGCTGGCTCCCAGAAGCCAGAGGCGATCGACCTCGAATTGCAGGATCGTCCGGTCCCACCAGCGTTCGATCAACGCGGCGAGCGCCGCGGTCTCCGACGCATCGAGATCGTCGGTCATGTTGTAGAGACCGACCACGTAAAGATCGGTCTCGCGGCAGCCCAGGCTGCGCTGGATGAGGCGGAACACGTTCTCACCGTTGCGGCTTTCCGGATAGGCGCGCAGATAAAGCCGGCCGCGATTCACGTTGCCGGAAAACAGGCCGCGCAGCTCGACGGTGATGGGCCCGAACTCCGTCAATGCACGGCGCCTGTCCCGATCGAGCAACGGCGGCGTATCCTTGGAAAGGGAGCCGCAGATCGTCGCGTGCAGCTTGTCCTTCCGCCGCTCCAGCAGATCCCAGGCGATCTTGCCCGCGAAAGGTGCAGCCCTCATCGCGGCATCGAGCTCTCGATAGGCTGGCGATTGCAGCAGAAGATCGCTGAAAACCGGCAGCACGAGCGAAAACACCCGCTCGTGCCGGCCCATCACGTAGGATGAGCCTTCGCGCGTTGCGATGACACCTGGATGGTTCGGCGCCACCAGAGGCAGATGCGCGAGCCGGTAGGTTTCATCGAGCGCGAGCCCGTCGCCTGTTTCGAAACGGGTCCGGCTGCGCTCGTAGCCAAGCTCCGCATCCGGACAGAACACGATCGTCGGAGATGAAGGGGGCATTGCCGGCTCTTAACGGAAAACCGGATCGCGCTCGACGCTCGCCGCAAGGCGGATGGGCGCGCGAGCCTTCACCTCGTTCATGAGAACCCGGCGATGGACGAGGTCTCCGCCACGGACGGATGAGGGCGCCAGCAGGTTCAGGAACACGCTGACAGCGCCGCCGCCCGGCCGGCGCATCCGCGCCAGCCCGCGCTCGGGCTTGGAGAGGGCGACGAAACGGTCGAGGACGCGGATCCAGCCCTCCTGCGGGATGTCGCCGTCGTCGAGGCACAACAGCCAGTCGCGCCGTGCAGCCTTCGCGCCTTCCAACCAGGAGGCATCCCGCGACACGACCAGGGTCGCGCCGGCGGCATCGGCGACGCGCTCCAAGACGTCGTCCTGCTTGTCCGCCAGGATGACGGCATCGCCGATCAGCCCGGCGGCAACGGCCGGGACAAGCGCACTCAGGGTAGCCGCCAGGGCCTCGGGCCCATGCGTGACGCGAACGAGAACAGTTATCATGTGAACAGTATAGCCCGTCATTTTGCCGGCGTCGCTAGGACATTCTTGCAGCCCCGGGCCTTGATTTTGTTCCTGTTTTGTTCCAATAATGTCGGCTCTTCCGAAGCCGGATTCGTTCGAGGCCACCATGACCGCCCGCGCCAAAGATTCACCCCGCGATGCCCTCCGCCTGCGGCCTGCCAAGCGCACGCCTCAGGAGGCGGCGGAGGCCGCGCGGCGGCGCATGGACGATCCCTCCTATCGCGTGGAAGTGGATCGACGCCGGGGCCGCGGCGCCTCGGCGAATCCGTCCGGCCGCTACGAGCCGGCGCAGCGCGAGGCCTTCGATGATGGCTGGGAGATCGAGGACGAGCTTCCCGCGCTTCCCACCGAGGTGATCGTCGAGAAGCCGCGCACGATCATCACCAAGAACGATTCGCCCGACATCCTCTTCGACAAGTCGATCAATCCCTATCGCGGCTGCGAGCATGGCTGCTCCTATTGCTTCGCGCGCCCGACCCATGCGTTTCAGGGTCTGTCGTCCGGTCTCGATTTCGAGACCAAGATCTTCGCCAAGCCCAATGCGGCGGAGCTTCTGGAAAAGGAGTTGCGCGCGCCGAACTACCAGCCGACCACCATCGCGCTCGGGTCCAACACCGACCCCTATCAGCCGGTTGAGCGGCGCTTCCGCATCACGCGCTCGATTCTCGAGGTGCTGAACCGGATGAACCATCCCGTCGGCATCGTGACGAAATCCGCCCTCGTCACCCGCGACATCGATATTTTGAGCCGGATGGCCGACCGGCAGCTCGCCAAGGTCGCGATATCGATCACGACTCTCGATCCGAAGCTCGCCCGCAGGATGGAGCCTCGCGCCGCCACCCCGTCGAAGCGCCTCGAGACCATCCGCACGCTCACCGAGGCCGGCATCCCCGTGACAGTGCTGGTTGCGCCGATCATCCCGGCGATCAACGATCACGAGATCGAGGCGATCCTGAAGGCCTCGGCTGAGGCCGGCGCCGGGGAGGCAGGCTATGTGCTCCTGCGCCTGCCCCACGACCTCAAGGACCTGATGCGCGACTGGCTCGCCGAGCATTACCCCGACAAGCTCAAGCACGTCTTCACGCTGCTGCAGGAGGCGCGCGGCGGCAAGGATTACGATGCCGATTGGAGCACCCGCCAATCGGGCGTCGGCCCCTATGCCTGGATGCTCGGCCGGCGATTCGAGACCGCCGCCGAACGCCTCGGCCTGAACAAGCGCAACCTGCGCCTGCGCAAGGACCTGTTCAATGTGCCGCCGAAGGAGACGGGGCAGTTGAACCTTTTCTAGATGTCTCGCTGCACGCTATCATTCCGGCGTCATGGCTGGGCTTGTCCCGGCCACCCACGTCTTGAGGAACCGCAGTGCTGCAAAGACGTGGATCCCCGGGACGAGCCCGGGGATGACGGCGAGCGGCCTGCGACTCTCCTATCAGCTCATCGGGGATGACAAAGTCACTCCCTTCCCGCTTTCATCCACACATGACCGCACCGATTCGCGCTCCTCGCCTCCCCGACCTCGGCCTCGACCGCGAGCATGCCGCCCGTGCGCAGGGCTATACCTGCATTGCCGGGCTCGACGAGGTCGGACGCGGCCCGCTGGCGGGGCCGGTGGTGTCGGCGGCGGTGGTGCTCGATCTCGCGAAAGTGCCGCAGGGTCTGGCCGATTCGAAGGCGCTCACCGCGGCGCGGCGCGAGGTTCTGTTCGCCGAGATCATGGCGACGTCCCGTGTGGGCATCGCGTCTGTGTCGCATCGGGAGATCGACACCATCAACATCCGGCAGGCCTCGCTGCTCGCCATGTGCAGGGCACTCGCCGCCCTGCCCTGCACGCCGGACATCGCCTTCGTCGACGGCAACGATCCGCCGCACCTTCCCTGCGCGACGGAAGCCATCATCAAGGGTGATTCGCTGATCGCCTCGATCGCGGCGGCCTCGATCGTCGCGAAAGTGGTTCGCGACCGCATGATGGCGCGGCTCGGAGAGGCTTATCCCGCCTATGGTTTTGCCAGCAACGCGGGCTACTCGACGAAGGCGCATCTCACGGTGATCGCGAGCGAGGGTCCGTGCCCCTTCCATCGCCTGAGTTTCTCACCATTGCGCCAAGGGTTACTGGATCTGTAACCTCCCTTAACGCTGATTAACGAAATACCTCAATCTTTTCAAAGCGTAGGCAAGTTTTGCCGATCCAAAATATTTGGATTTCGGCAGGTTTGGAAACCTCCTCTTTACCCTATCCCATCATGATCCGGAGTGTCAGTTGCGTAACCGGTGATCACCCATGGGTACCTCGCGTACCGGGGTTGCTGGCGCCGCCTCCCGGATCCATGTCTCGCGTACCGGGCGGGCTGCGTCGGCACCTCGGACGAGGCGTCAAGCGCCTCTCTCCGTTCTGCCGCCCTCTCTTCCTCTCAATGAGATTCTTCTCGGCGACTGCATCGCCAATCTGGAGAAGCTTCCCCCTGAGAGCGTCGACGTGGTCTTCGCGGATCCGCCCTACAATCTGCAGCTCGAACAGGCGCTGACGCGCCCCGACCAGAGCCTCGTCGATGCGGTCGACGACGACTGGGACAAGTTCGCGAGCTTTGCCGATTACGACGCGTTCACCCGCGCCTGGCTCCTCGCCGTGCGCCGCGTGATGAAGAAGAACGCGACGCTCTGGGTGATCGGCTCCTATCACAACATTTTTCGCGTGGGCGCAGCCCTCCAGGATCTCGATTTCTGGATCCTGAACGACATCGTGTGGCGCAAGGCCAATCCGATGCCGAACTTCAAGGGCCGCCGCTTCACCAATGCGCACGAGACCATGATCTGGGCCTCGAAGGGCGCCGATTCGAAGGGTTACACCTTCCATTACGACGCGCTCAAAGCCGGCAATGAAGACGTGCAGATGCGCTCGGACTGGTTCATCCCGATCTGCACCGGCGACGAGCGCCTGAAGGATGAGCAGGGACGGAAAGTGCACCCGACGCAGAAGCCGGGCGCCCTGCTCGCCCGCGTTCTGCTGTCTTCGTCCAATCCCGGCGACGTGGTGCTCGATCCCTTCTTCGGCTCAGGCACGACCGGCGCAATCGCCAAGATGCTCGGGCGCAACTTCATCGGCCTCGAGCGCGATCCGATCTACGCCAAGGCTGCGCGCAAGCGCATCGATGCGGTCGAGCCGCTCTCGGATGTGTCGATTGCCGCGGCGCCGGAAAAGCGCACGGAAGTGCGCGTGCCCTTCCTGTCGCTCATCGAGGCCGGCCACGTGAAGGCCGGCGAAACCCTGGTCGACGAGCGCCGCCGCCACAAGGCGGTGGTGCGCGCCGACGGAACGCTCGCACTCGGCGCCATCGTCGGCTCGATCCACAAGATCGGCGCACTGACCCAAGGATTTCCTTCCTGCAACGGCTGGACCTTCTGGAACGTGGAACGAAAGGGGCAGCTCGTCTCCATCGACGAGTTCCGCGCCAAGGTGCGGGCGGAGCTGGCGGCCTAAAGGGTTTCCAGCGACATCTCAAATCTGTTAAAGGGCTGGCCGTGCGCTGGCCCTTTTTGCTTTGCCGCGCCAAAGCATCGGGCCAAAAGTGGAAACCACTTTTGGGATCAATCCCGATGCTCAGCTTAACTGGCGCATCGTTCGGGGCGGAGAACCGGGTCCACTTTTCCGCACGATGCGCTAGCTTTTCGTCACAGAGGCGTCATCCAACACCGCTAGCGCGGGGAAGCCTTACCTAGAGAGAGGGATCGCCCCGTGTCCATGAAGCGCATTTTGCCCCTGCTTGCCGTTCTCGTGCCCGCTTTCGCGCAGGCACAAGGGCTTGCCGGCAATCTCGTTCTCTATACGAGCCAGCCCAACACCGACGCCCAGCAGACGATCGACGCCTTCAAGGCGAAGAACCCAGGCGTCAACGTGACCTTCGTCCGCGACGGCACGCCAAAGATCCTCGCCAAGCTGAGCGCCGAGTTCGAAGCCGGGCAGCCCCAGGCCGACGTGCTGCTGATCGCCGACAGCGTCACCATGGAAGGCCTGAAGAAGGAAGGCCGGCTCCTGGCGCACGAGAAGGCGGACGTCTCCGCCTATCCCGCCGGCATCCACGACCCTCAAAAATTCTGGTTCGCCACCAAGCTGATCACCACCGGCATCGCCTACAACACCAAGGCCTCGTTCAAGCCGGCCTCCTGGGCCGATCTCACCAAGCCCGAGGTCAAGGGCCAGCTCGTGATGCCGAGCCCGCTCACTTCCGGCGCCGCGCTCATCCATGCCGCGACGCTCACGGGCAATGTCGAAGGCGGCTGGAAATATTACGAGGCGCTCAAGGACAACGACGCGGTCGCCGGCGGCGGCAACGGCGACGTGCTCAAGCAGGTGGCCGGCGGCCAGAAGCTCTATGGCGTGATCGTCGACTACATGCCGATCCGCGAGAAGGCCAAGGGCGCATCGATCGAGTTCGTGTTCCCGAAGGAAGGCGTGTCGGCCGTGTCCGAGCCGGTTGCAATCCTCAAGACCACCAAGAACGCCGACGCCGCGCGCGCCTTCGTCGATTTCGTGCTCTCGAAGGAGGGGCAGGAGCTGGCGCTGAAGCAGGGCTACATCGCAGCCCATCCGGCCGTCGCGCTGCCCGCCGGCTATCCCGCGCGCGGTGAGATCAAGGTCATGAGCTTCGATGCGGCAAAAGCGCTTGCCGACGAGACCAAGAACAAGGCGGCCTTTGCCGACATCTTCGGACAGTGAGACGTTCCACACCGAGCAGATCGTTCCTGGAGCGGGGAGGTTTCGGCCTTCTCGCTCTCGTCGTTCTGATCGTCTTCGCCTTCGACGTTCTGCCCGCCGCACGGCTGCTGCTGACGGCGCTGGCTCCAGGCGGCGTGTTCAATCCCGATGCTGCGCTCGCCGCCCTGTCGAGCAGATCCGCCGTCAATGCGACGCGTGCGACCCTCGAGACCGCGTTCCTGTCGAGCCTGATCGCCGTGCCGCTCGGCGTCGTCATGGCCTTCGCGCTCGGCGTCACCGACATGCGCGGACGACGCCTCGTCTCGTTTCTCTTCGTGTTGTCGGTGATGATCTCGCCGCAGGTGATGGCACTCGCCTTCCTGCATCTCGCCGGTCCCGCTTCGCCGATCCTCAACACCATCGGCCTTGCGCCGCAAGCGGGGAGCGCCAATCCGATGCTCGGACGCGGCGGCATCGTGCTCGTGATAGGGCTGCATCACGCACCCCTCGTCTATGTGGTGATGAGCGCGGGTCTGAAGCGCATTCCCTCCGCCGTCGTCGAGGCTGCACGCATCGATGGTGCGCATCCGATGCGGATCGTCACCGATCATCTTCTGCCGCTGCTGCGCCCGCATCTCGTCGGCGCGGCGCTGCTCGCCTTCGTCGCCGGCATCGGCAATTTCGGCATTCCGGCGCTTCTCGGGGCGCCGGTGAATTATCTCACGCTGCCGGTTCTCATCTATCGCCGCCTGTCGAGTTTCGGCACGGGAACCTTAAGCGATGTGGCCGCACTCGGCCTTCTCGTTGCCGTCATCGCCATCGTCTGCGTCGCGGCGAGCCAGTTGCTGATGCGCCGGAGCAGCGTGCATCTTGAAGAGGATGCGCCGCTGCAGCCGTTCTGGCCGCTCGGCCGTGGGCGTGCGGCAACAGAGACCATCGTCGCCCTGGTCATCGGCCTCACCCTCGTTCTGCCGATGCTGTCCCTGCTGGCATCGGCGCTCGTGCCGTCCTACGGCATGCCCCTCAACCTCGCGACGATCACCCTCGACAACTTCACCGAGGTGCTGGCGCGGCAGGACGTGACGATCCGGGCGTTCACGAATTCGCTGCTCTACGCAGGCGGCGCCGCAGGCCTGCTGGCGATCCTGTCCGTGCCGCTGGCTTATGGCCTCGTGCGCCTGATGGCTTACGGACGAACGGCGGCAATCGCTCTTCTCGAGATATCTTACGTGCTGCCCGGCATCGTGCTCGCCATCGCGTGCATCCTGCTGTTCTTGAAGCCGCTGCCGCTCGTCGGCGTCTCGCTCTATGCGACGCCGTGGATCATCGTCTTCGCCTATCTCGCCCGCTTCCTGTCGGTGACGTTGAAGCCCGTGCTCGCGGGCATGGAACAGGTCGACATGGCGCAGGAAGAAGCCGCCGCCATCGACGGCGCGCGCCTTACGCAGCGGCTTGTCGACATCGTTCTGCCGTCGCTGCTGCCGGCTGCCGTCGCAGGCGGCCTGATGGCCTTCCTGCTCGCCTTCAGCGAGTTGACGGTCTCCGCCCTTCTCTGGTCTGCGGGAACGGAAACCATCGGCGTGGTGCTCTACAATCTCGAAGAAGCGGGCCTTGCGAGCCAGGCCTCCGCCGTCGCGGTCGTGATCGTCGCGGTCGTGACCGTCGCGATGCTCGCGCTTGATGCCTTAGGCCAGTATCTGCCGGCGGGCACCCTGCCCTGGCATTGCGAGACGGCGGGTGACAGATATCTGAAAGCCAAGGCGCTTCATGCGCCAGCTCGCGCTCCGGCGATCACTCGGCTCAAGCCGAAGCCGGCACTGAGCTGATGGGTATATTTCGCCCGCCTGTGGGTCGCTGGGATTGACACCCACTTACGTCATCACCGGCCTTGTGCCGGCCATGACGTAAGAGTTTCGTTGCTCGATGCCTTTCCCAATTCCTCATCAAAACTGAAGACCTCTCCCACGCTCCTGGCGGGCTGCGGGCTTCAGGGCTTTGCGCGATGCTGCGGCATGTCCTGGAACATTCCCCCTATGCCGGACCCGGCCCGGCGCTTTAGCATCATCTCATGGCTTCTTCGTCTCTCGATCCCTTCCGTCTCGCCCTCACCGAACCGTCCTGGGACGATCTGCGGATCTTTCTCGCCGTGGTGGCTCATGGATCGATGAACTCCGCCGCGAAGGCGCTCGGCCAGAGCCAGCCGACGGTCGCGCGGCGCATCAAGGTGCTCGAGGAAACCTTGGGGATCTCGCTGTTTCAGCGCGGCCCGAACAATCTCGACCTGACGGAGGCCGGACAGGCCGTGTTCGAGGCCGCCGCCCCCATGGGCGACGCTGCCGCCATCGTCTCGCGCACCGCGGCTGCCTACCGCCCCGACCCGGACGCACCGGTGCGGATCACGGCGACCGCCTCGGTGACCCTCTTTCTGTCGCTGCATTCCACGGCTTTGCACGAGGCGGCGACTCCCGTGGAGATCGCTTACATCCCGACCCGGCAGCGGCTCGATCTCGCCTCCGGCGAGGCCGATATCGGGCTCAGGATGCGGTCCCTGCCGGAGGGCACCGACGATCTCGTCGCGCGCAAGATCGGCCAGATCGCCTTCGCCATGTATGCCCGTGACGAGAACCCGACCGCCGTCATCGCGCCGCCGGAGGACCCGACGCTGTCGCGACAGGCCGCCTATGTGGCGGAGTTCGCGCAGGGCCGCACAATCGCCGCCCGCATCGGCGACATGCCTATCCGCTACCAGGCGGCAAAGGCGGGCCTGGGCGCCGCCTTCCTCCCCTGCTGGCTCGGCGATTCGGACCCGGACCTCATCCAGGTGGTAAAGCCCGAAGGCGACCTGATCGAGGACGTCTTCCTCGTCATGCATCGCCGCAGCCGCAACCGCCCGAACGTGACGCGGGTGGCGAACGCGCTGGCGGCTTTGTTCAAGCAGAACCAGAAGGCGCTGGTGGGCGGGTGAGATGCCTCTTCTCTCCCCTTCTCCCACCACGTCATCACCGGCCTTGTGCCGGTGATCTCGATCAGTAAGACGCAGCGTTTTTCAGGATCGGGATGGCCGGGACAAGCCCGGCCATGACGTGGAAGAAAGAGGCGACCTCACGCACCCTTCGCCTGCTTCTCGCTCTTTCCCTTCGGCCCCGGAATATCCCCCAGCGCATGCACGAGCACCTTCTTCATGGCGCCGGGCAATGCCTCCTCGTGCAGCTGAAGGCGCGGCGTCCAGCGCATGTCCTCTGGCGCAGGCGTGCCTTTTGCGACCTTGGCGAAGAGCACCGTCAGCTCCAGCGGGAAATGGGTGAAGACGTGTTTCACCGTGCCGGGGAGCCGCTGCCAGCGCGCCTCGATGGGAGCGTCGAGCACCGCGCGGGAGGGCTGGTAGTCCGGCACCCATTCGCTCGTCGGCGGCTCGGCCATGCCGCCGAGCAGGCCGAGCGGCGGGCGTGTGCGGAGCAGGATCGTGTCGTCGGCGCGCAGGACCACGAAGGCTGCGCCCTTGCGCAGCTGCCCGCTCTCCTTCTTCTGCTTACGCGGAAAGCTCTCCTGCAGACCTTCCGCGCGCGCCTTGCAGGGCACCATCCACGGGCAGAGCGCGCAGGCCGGGCGCTTGGGCGTGCAGATCGTGGCGCCGAGATCCATGACGGCCTGCGCGAAATCGCCGGGCCGGTCCGCAGGTACCAGCTCTTCCGTCAGCGCACGAATCAAAGGCTTGGCCTTCGGCAGCGGCTCCTCGACCATGTAGATGCGGGAGACGACTCGCTCCACATTGCCGTCCACCGCCGCCGCTTTCTCGTCGAAGGCGATCGCCGCCACCGCCGCCGCCGTATAGGCGCCGATGCCGGGAAGCTTCAGCAGCTCCGCCTCGGTCGAGGGAAAGCGTCCGTCGTGCTTCTCTATGACCGCCTTGGCGCAGGCATGGAGATTGCGGGCGCGGGAATAATAGCCGAGCCCCGCCCAGGCATGCATCACCGCCTCGCTCGGCGCCTCGGCAAGGGCCTCGACAGAGGGGAAACGCTCCAGAAAATTCAGGTAATAGGACCGGACTGCCGCCACGGTCGTCTGCTGCAGCATGATCTCGGAGAGCCAGACGCGGTAAGGGTCCGCGGTTTCGCCCGGCCTGGCACGCCACGGCAGATCGCGCCGGTGACGGTCGTACCAGGCGAGAAGATCCTGCGGGTCGGGCTTGGTCGCGCTCGCGGCGGGCGTTAACATGGAATTGGCAATAGCGTTCTATAGCGCATATTCCAACGCGGCTTTTGGACATTCAACATGAGACGACAGAGGCCCCATTGAGACGACCAAGACCTCTTGCCCGCCCCCTCGCCGAGTTTCTCGACGTCTGCCTGTCCCCGAGCCTGGCGGCGCAAGGCTTTGCCACGTCGGACGTCATCATGGCCTGGCCCGATATTGTCGGCGAGCGGCTTTCCGCCTTCACCCAGCCGCTCAAGATCGAGTGGAAACGCAAAAGCCCCCATGCCGATCCGGAAGCGCGGCCCGACCCGGCGACCCTGGTGATCAGGGTCGAGAGCGCCTTCGCCCTCGAGATGCAGCACCTCGCGCCGACCGTCATCGACCGGGTGAACACCTATTACGGCTGGCGCTGCATCGGGAAGCTCGTCTTGAAGCAAGGCCCGGTTCGGCGGGTGGAAACCAAGCGCCCGCCCCCGCCCGTTCTCACCCCGGCGGATCGGGCGAAGGTCGGCAGGGCGGTCGAGCCCATCGAGGAGGAATCCCTGAGGGCTGCTCTCGACCGGCTCGGACAGGCCATCGTCAGCTCCCGTTCAAGCACGAAAGCGTGACATGGTTGGCGCTTGCCAGGAATGGCAAGGCATTCTACCGCAGGACGAAATCTCTTCAGGAGCCTTTCCACGATGATCACCCGGCGCCAGACGCTTCAGCTTCTCGGGACCGCAGCCGCGGCCGCCTATCTCGCCACGAGCCTGCCGGCGCTTGCCCAGAACGTGGCCGTATCGGACCTCGCGGTCCCCGGCCCCCTCGGCGATGTGGCTCTCGGCCCGGAAAACGCCAAGGTGACGATCATCGAATACGCCTCGATGACCTGCTCCCACTGCGCCAATTTCCACAAGACGACCTGGCCCGAGCTGAAGAAGCGCTACATCGATACCGGCAAGATCCGCTTCGTCCTGCGCGAATTCCCGCTCGACCCGCTCGCGACCGCCGGCTTCATGCTCGCCCGCTGCGACGGCAACGACAAATATTATCTGATCACGGACCTGCTGTTCGAGCAGCAGCGCAACTGGGCTTTTGTGGACAAGCCGCTGGACGCCCTGCGCGGGCTGATGCGCCAGGCGGGTTTTTCACAGGAAAAATTTGACGCTTGCCTCAAGGACCAGAAACTATATGACGCAGTCAACGCGGTGAAGAACCGGGGTATTGAGCAGTTCCGTGTGGACTCCACGCCGACTTTCTTCATCAATGGTCAGCGTCATCCTGGAAGCCTGTCGATCGATGAGATTGAAAAGGTCATCAAGCCTCTCTTGGGCGAATAAGCTCCTTCACCCTGCCCTTCCCGGGCGGGACGGGAAGGCGCGTCCATGAAGCTGACGCGCCTTCGCATCGCCGGCTTCAAGACCTTCGTCGAGCCCACCGACTTCCTGATCGAGCCGGGGCTGACCGGCGTCGTCGGCCCGAACGGCTGCGGCAAGTCCAACCTCGTCGAGGCCCTGCGCTGGGTCATGGGAGAGAACTCCCACAAGAACATGCGCGCCACGGGGATGGACGACGTCATCTTCTCGGGCTCCTCCGGCTCCGGGGGGCGCCCGGCCCGCAACTGGGCCGAGGTGATGCTCACCATCGACAACGGCGAGCGCACGGCGCCTGCCGCCTTCAACGATACCGATCTGCTTGAAATCTCGCGCAAGATCGAGCGCGAGGAAGGCTCGACCTATCGGGTCAACGGCAAGGAAGTGCGCGCCCGCGACGTGCAGATCCTCTTCGCCGACGCCGCCACCGGCGCCCGCTCGCCGGCTCTCGTCCGCCAGGGCCAGATCAGCGAGATCATCTCCGCCAAGCCCCAGGCCCGCCGCCGCATTCTCGAAGATGCCGCCGGCATCGCCGGCCTTCATGCCCGCCGGCACGAGGCCGAGCTGCGCCTCAAGGCCGCCGAGGACAACCTGGTGCGCGTCGAGGACGTGATCCGGGAGCTCGAGAGCCAGATCGAAAGCCTGAAGCGCCAGGGCCGCCAGGCCTCGCGCTACAAGAACCTGTCCGCCGAGATCCGCCGGCTCGAAGCCCTGGTCTATGCCATCAGCTTCGCCGAGGCGCGGGATCAGGCCGCGACGGCCGAGCGCCAGGTCGCCGAGGATCTAAAGGCGGTTGCCGACGCCACCGAGGAGCAGACCCGCTCCGCCACCGCCCAGGCCGTTTCCGCCCATGGCATCCCGGCCCTGCGGCAGGAAGAGGCCGCGGCCGCGGCGGCCCTGCAGCGCCTGACCCATGCCCGCAACGAGCTCGAATCGGAAGAGCGCCGCTCCAAGGAGCGGGTGGTCGAGCTGGAGCGCCATATCGGCGACCTCAACCGCGACATCGCCCGCGAGGCGGCCCAGCGCACGGATGCCGAGGCCACCATCGAGCGCCTGCAATCCGAGGCTGCCGAGATCGCGCTCACCACGGACGGAGCCGACGATGCCCGCGCCGAGGCCAATGAGCGCCTTCAGGCCGCCGAGGCCGAACTGGCCGAGGCCGAAGCGGCTTTAAGCGCCCTTCAGGCCCAGACCTCCGACCTCAATGCCCGCCGCGCCGCCCTGGAACGCGCCGTGCGCGAGGAGATGGAGCGCGCCTCCCGTTTCCGATCCGAAAAAGAGCGCTTGGAGCGCGACATCGCGGCGCTCTCGGCCTCGCCGGAGGACGGGCCGTCGCTCGACGACATGCGCGAGGAAGCGGCGATTGCCGAGGAAACCGCCCAGAGCGCCGAGGAATCGGTGATCGAGGCTCGCGAGATCCTTGCGGCCGCCCGGGAGGCGGAAAACCGCCTGCGCCAGCCCGTCAACGAGGCCGAGCGCAAGGCGCAGCGGCTCGAAACCGAGGCGCGCACGCTTGCCAAGCTCGTCACCTCCGCCACCGGCGACCTCTGGCCACCGGCGGTCGACCAGATCACGGTCCAGAAGGGCTACGAGACGGCGCTCGGTGCAGCGCTTGGCGACGATCTCGAAGCCTCGATCAACCCTTCGGCCCCGCATCATTGGGCCGAGACCACCTCCGGTGAGGGCGATCCCTCCCTGCCGGAGGGCGTTTCCTCGCTTGCCGACCTCGCCCAGGCGCCGGCGCAACTGCAACGCCGCCTGCGCCAGATCGGCGTGGTGAGCAAGGAAGACGGCCTTCGCCTGCGTGGGCTCCTGAAGCCCGGCCAGCGGCTCGTCTCCATGGAAGGCGACCTGTGGCGCTGGGACGGCTTTACGGCGGCCGCCGAAGCGCCCTCGCCCGCCGCCCGTCGCTTGGCGGAAAAGAACCGCCTTGGCGATCTGGAACGCGAGGCGGCGGAAGCCCGCGAACAGGCCGAGCACCTGCGCCGCGAGGCGGAAGCCGCACTCGAGACCGTCCGCAAGGCGGCTTCGCACGAGATGCAGGCCATCGAGGCCGCCCGACAGACCCGGCAGGCGCTCGACGCCGCGAGGACCCGGCTGGTGGCGGCCGAGCGCAAGGAAGCCGAGCTCGGCCAGCGCCGCTCGGCCCTGCAGGAAGGCCTGACCCGCCTCTCCGAGAGCGAGGCGGAGGCGCTGGAGCGCGTGCAGGATGCACAAGAAGCCCTGCAGGACCTCGCCCCCGCGCCGGATCTCGAAAGCCGCCTGCTAGAGGAGCGCACCCGCGTCGCCGAGCGCCGGGCCGCAGCCTCCGAGGCGCGCGCCGCCCTGCAATCCCTCATGCACGAGGCCGAACTGCGCCGGCGCCGGCAAGACGCTCTGGCCTCCGACATCCGCCTCTGGACCGAGCGCGTCGCCCGTGCCGCCAGGGCCTTCGAGGATCTGGGCGAGCGCCTGGAGCGCGCTCAGGACGAGCATCAGCGCCTGCTGGAGGCGCCCGACACCTATCTGCAGCGCCGCCGCGCCCTGATCGCGGAGGTCGAGCAGGCGGAGGCGAAGCGCAAGGAAGCCGCCGACCGCCTCGCCGATGCGGAGACCGGCCTCGCCGAGACCGACCGCGCCGCCCGCGCGGCCCTGGAGGCACTGTCAGCGGCCCGTGAGGCCCGCGCCGGATCGCAGGCCCGCCACGAGGCGGCCGTCGCTCGCCTCGCCGAGATCACCCGCAATATCGCGGAGAACCTGGAGACGACCCCGGCCGGCCTGATCGAGCTCGCAGGCCTCAGGGAGGTGACCGAGCTTCCGCCCCACGCGGAGATCGAATCGAAGCTCCACTCCCTCAAGAACGACCGGGAACGCCTCGGCGCCGTGAACCTGCGCGCCGACGAGGAGCTCACCGAGCTCGAAACCAAATACAACAACATCGCCGGCGAGCGGGACGACCTTGTCGAAGCCATCAAGCGCCTGCGCCAGGCGATCGGCAGCCTCAACCGCGAAGGCCGCGAGCGCCTGCTCGCCGCCTTCGACGTGGTGAACGACCATTTCAAGCGCCTCTTCACGACTCTCTTCGGCGGCGGCACGGCCGAGCTGACCCTGGTCGATTCGGACGATCCGCTGGAAGCCGGCCTCGAAATCCTCGCCCGCCCGCCAGGCAAGAAGCCCCAGAGCATGACCCTGCTCTCCGGCGGCGAGCAGGCGCTCACCGCCACGGCCCTGATCTTCGCGGTGTTCCTCACGAATCCCTCGCCGATCTGCGTGCTCGACGAGGTCGACGCGCCGCTCGACGACGCCAACGTGGAGCGCTATTGCGCCCTTCTCGAGGATATGGCGCGCCAGACCGAGACCCGGTTCGTGGTCATCACCCACAACCCGATCACCATGGCGCGGATGGACCGGCTCTTCGGCGTCACCATGGCCGAGCGCGGCGTCTCGCAGCTGGTCTCCGTCGATCTGCAGAGCGCAGAGCGCATTCTTGAGGTAGCCTAGCGCATCGTGCCGAAAAGTGGCCCCGGTTTTCGCTAACGCGGCCCGTTGGGTCGGCCCCGGACGATGCGCCAGCCCAGAAGAGAGGCATCGGATGGATCCTAGAAGTGGAATCCACTTCTAGGTCCGATGCCGTAAGGCTTTCAGGCCTCCGCCATGCTTCGGCCTCAAAAACATGTGCGCTTCCAGGTCCAGCACACCCAAAAACACCAATACTTTAGAATTTTCAAAGACTTAGATCTTTTCAGTCGGTCCTTGACAGGGGGGACCCCCGCTCATATGGTGCGCCCGGCTTTCGGGGCTGGCTTCCAAGCATCTTCCCGCATCGCTTCAAAGGAGATCGCAATGGCGGACCCTCAAGAGCGGAACGGTGGAAATGAGCGGAAACCGGACAGCACCGACGATGCCGACCTGTCAGCGAGGTTGAAGTCGCTCGACGCGCGGATCTCCCAAGCATCCGCGCAGCGAGCCGAATCCGAGCCTCGTGCCCGTCCGACGTCAGATTCCAGCGCCCTCGGCCAAGCCTTCAGGCTCTCGGCCGAATTCGTTGCAGGAGTTGCCGCCGGCGGGATTCTGGGTTGGCTTGTCGATCGCCTGTTCGGGACATCCCCTTGGGGTCTGATCATTTGTCTGATACTCGGCTTCTGTGCCGGGATGCTCAACCTGATGCGAGCGGCCGGGATGGTCAAATCCGCCCGGTATGACGACAAGCGGTAACGGACTTAAGGCTTTCGAACGCCGAACGGCATTGGACAACAGCGAACTTTGAGAGCGGATCATGGCGAGCCCGATCGAACAATTCCAGATCAAGCCCATCATTCCGGTCATCAACTTCACAAATTCGTCCCTGTTCATGATCGGCGCTGCCGCCGTGATCGTGGGCGGCCTTCTCTATGCTACGCGCAAGCGCGCCGTCGTTCCGGGCCGCGCCCAGTCGGTGGCCGAGGTCCTGCATGACTTCGTCGCCAACACCCTGGTCGATGCCACGGGCAAGGAGGGGATGAAGTTCTTCCCCCTCGTGTTCTCGCTCTTCATGTTCGTGCTGACGGCAAACCTGCTCGGCATGATCCCGGGCTTCTTCACGGTCACCAGCCACATCATCGTCACCTTCGCGCTCGCTCTGCTCGTGATCGGCACGGTGGTGACCTACGGCTTCATGAAGCACGGCACCCATTTCCTCGGCCTCTTCGTGCCGTCGGGCGTTCCGGCCTGGCTCCTGCCATTCATCGTGGTGATCGAGCTCATCTCGTTCCTCTCCCGCCCGATTTCGCTCAGCCTGCGTCTCTTCGCGAACATGCTCGCGGGACACATCGCGCTGAAGGTTTTCGCAGGCTTTGTCGTTAGCCTCCTGGCTGCCGGCGGCGCCCTGACGATCCTCGCTCCGCTACCGCTTCTCATGGCGGTTGCTCTCATGGCGCTCGAGTTCCTCGTCGCCGCTCTGCAGGCCTATGTCTTCACGGTCTTGACCTGCATCTACCTCAACGACGCGCTGCACCCGGGCCACTAGGTCTGCGCCGAGTTACACCTTCCTCCCTCCCGATCACAGCATTCCCAAGGAGATCACAATGGATCCGATCGCTTTTAAGTACCTCGGCGCGGGCCTCGCCTGCATTGGCATGGGTCTCGCCGCCATGGGCGTCGGCAACATCTTCGGTAACTTCCTGTCCGGCGCTCTGCGCAACCCGTCGGCCGCCGACGGCCAGTTCGCTCGCGCCTTCATCGGCGCGGCGCTCGCAGAAGGTCTCGGCATCTTCTGCCTCGTCGTCGCTCTCGTTCTGCTGTTCACCTAATCTCAACGCGGTGATCGGGAGGCCGGAGCGCTCATAATAAGCGCTTCGCCTCGACAAGGGTGACGGCGGCCACACCGCCGTCATTCATTGTTTCTAGGATCGTTCTTTAGGATCTGCTCATGGCTCAGGCTCAGACGACCCATGCCACAACAGAGGCCCCCGGCGGCGCTCACGAAGATATCGGGTTCCCGCCCTTCGAGACGGAGACCTATGGTGGCCAGCTCCTCTGGCTCGCCATCACCTTCGTGGCGCTCTACACCCTGCTCTCACGGCTGGTCCTCCCGCGCCTGGGCGGAATCATCGAGAACCGCCGCGCAATGATCGCCAACGATCTCGACGACGCGGCTGCCATGAAATCCCGCGCGGAAGAGGCCGGCACGGCCTACGAGAAGGCACTTGCCGAAGCCAAGGGCCGCGCCCAGGCCCTCGCCCAGGAAACCCGCGCCAAGCTCGCCGCAGAGAGCGACGCCAGGCGCAAGGCGCTTGAGGCGGACCTGAACCAGCGGCTTGCCGAATCCGACGCCACGATCACGACCAAGAAGGCGGAGGCCATGAGCCACGTGGATGCCATCGCCCGCGATACCGCTTCCGCCATCATCGAGCGCCTGACCGGCAAGGCTCCGGCCCCGCAGGCTGTCGAAGCCGCTCTCAAGCAGATCAAGGCCTGATCGGGAGGTCCGCATGTTTCAAAGCGCTGAATTCTGGGTCGCGGTCGCCTTCGTCATCTTCTGGGGCATCCTGTTCTACTACGGCGTGCCGGGCAAAGTGCTGGGCCAGCTCGATTCCCGCGGCAAGCGGATCGCCGATGAACTGGCAGAGGCCAAGCGCCTGCGCCAGGACGCCGAACGCCTTCTCAAGGAATACGAGTCCAAGCGCGCCGTCGCCGAGCGCGAGGCCGCCGAAATCGTCTCCACCGCCCGCGACGAGGCCGAGCGCCTGGCTCGCGAGGCGCAGGAGAAGATGGCCGATTTCGTGAAGCGCCGCACGGCCACCGCCGAGGCGAAGATCGCCCAGGCCGAGGCCCAGGCCTCCGCGGAAGTGCGTGCCGCTGCGGTCGACGCCGCCATCAAGGCCTCCGAGCGCGTGCTGCGCGACGAGATCTCCGGCGCCACCGCGACGTCGCTCCTGACCTCGAGCCTCAACGACGTGCGCACGAAGCTGCAGTAAGGCCTCGCTGACGGACGAAAGACTTCGAAGGCCGCCCTCGAGGCGGCCTTTTTGCTTGGAGATCGGACCCAAAAGTGGAATGCACTTTTGGGTTTCATCCGATCCGGCTTTCCAAGTGAGGATACGATGCTGCTGATCTTCGACTGCGACGGCGTGCTGGTCGATTCGGAAGTGTTGAGCTGCCGGATCGATGCCGAGTTTCTCACACAGATCGGCATTCCCTACACGGCAGAGGAGGTTGCGCGGCAATTTCTCGGCGTGAGCCTGAAAACCATGATCTCGCGCATCGAGGCCGAGCGGAACCGCAGGCTTCCCGATGATTTTGGCGAAAAACTCAACCGCATCCTGTTCGAGCGCTTCGAGACCGACCTGAAGCCTATCGCGGGCGTGCGCGACGCCATCCTCTCCCTCCCCTATCCACGCTGCGTCGCCTCCTCCTCCGTGCCGGAGCGGATCACCTTGTCGTTGCGCATCACGGGATTGGCGGACCTGTTCGACGACATCTTCAGCTCGACTCAGGTTGCGCGCGGCAAGCCCGCTCCCGACCTGTTTCTTCACGCGGCAAGCCACATGAGCGCCCGTCCCGAGGACTGCGTCGTGATCGAGGATTCCACCGCCGGCGTTCAGGCGGCTCTCGCCGCCGGGATGCGTGTGATCGGCTTTGCCGGCGGCGGGCATTGCGGACCGGACCACGCTGACAAGCTGCGGCAGGCGGGAGCGCCGCATACCATTTTGAATATGGCGGATCTGCCGACCGCGGTTCGCAGGTTCAGCAGCCCATAGGTCGACTTCTGGCTCCGTCTAGAGCATTTTTCGATTCGCCGTCAAAAATGCGGCAAAGCAAAGAGGGGAGCTGATTCCACGCAAGTGGCAACGGCTCTAGCCGAAGGCAGCCCCACACCCGTCTTTAACCCGCCTTTCCCGGGAACAGGTCAGGACGAACCTGCCTCATACGCTCACCCAGCGGACCGGCGAGAGTGCGGGCATATTCCATCGTGATATGGTGCGTGTCCCGGAAGATGAGCACATTCCCTCCGACAGGATAGCAACGCGTCTCGTCGCAGAACCGGTCGGTGAGGTCGATGAAGCTGACATTGCTCGGCTTCGGCTCGAGCTTCGTCGAGGGATCGACTGCATCGAACAGCTGATCGCGGGCCACGGCACATTTCGCGATATCGTGCCGATTGGCTTCGATGCAGTCGGGAGCATCGGCCTTCGTCCGGGCGCTGTCGCGGATTGCGATCACGGACACGCCCTTGTCCGCCAGCTGCCGCCAGTGGTCGAGATAGCCTTCCGGGACGTACTCGATCGACTCGGTCGAAGACCTGCGACGCGACGAGGTGGTGAAGATTGCATCCGGACCGATCCTGACCAGCACCCCTTGAACATCCCTGTTCCATTGAGCGCAGGAAGGATTCCGCTCCACCTCTGTGCTGAACTGGCAAGCGCTCTTCGTAACGGCGACGATCCTCCACTTGTACTCCTGCGCGAGCCTCTCGAGCGCCGGGAGCCAATGCTCGGCATGCGAACCGCCGACGAGTGCGATGGTCTTCGTGGGATTCTTCAGCTCTCCATAGACGCAGGTGAGAACCTCCGACTGGGTCTCGTTCTGCTGGCAATGATTCGGGTGCCTGGACTTGACGGCGGCCGCTCTTGGATAGACCGGCACATTCCGCGTCAGCGTCGTCTCAAGCGCCATGGGATGCGCACCGCCGGGGTAGTCGCCGCCCAAATCTTCCAGCGACGCCGACAGGAAAAGATCGGGGCGGGCCTGCCTCATCTTCAGACCCAGCCGACGTGCGAGGCTCCGGGAATACTCCGCCGTGATGTGATGCGCATCCCGGAAGGCCAGGACATTGCCGCCGACAGGCAGACAGATCTCCTTGTCGCAGAACCGGTCGGTGAGATCGATGAACCTGACATTTCTCGGCTTGGGATTGAGCCGGGAGGACGGGTCGTTCTCGGCGAACAACTGCCGACGGGGAACCGCGCAATTGGAAATCGCCTGTCGATTGTCCTCGACGCAATCGAGGACGTCCATGCGCATCGTCGGCGTGTGGCGTACGGCGATGAACGTGATGCCGTGTTCGGCGAGCTGGCGCCATATCCTGAGAGAGCTCTCCGGGATGTTCTCCGCACTCTCTCGCCGAAGCAGCGTCGACGGGGTGAACACGACATCCGGATGGATCTTGAGCACGGCATCGCGGATCGCATCGCTCCATTCCGGGCAGAACGACTCCGCGCTTCCTTCGCCCGGTGCGGGACAGTTGCGATCGGCAAGCACGACGATCTTCCATTGCTGTCCGGACGCGAGCACCTCAAGCGCCGGCAGCCATTGCTCCGCCTGTGCGCCGCCGGTCAGAACGATCGTCTTGCGCGCCCCATTCACCCTGCCATGAGTGCAGGCGAAGGTCCCACTGCCCTCTTCGCTGCGACAGGCAGGCGGAGCAGTGCTTCTGGCTTCGGCAACCGACGGAAAGAGTGCAACATTCGGCTTGATGGCCGTCGCCGGCGACATTGCGATCCGGCCGCCGGGATAATCTTTCATCCTTCGTTCAAGTGCCAGGGCCTCGCGTATTTCCTGCCGTTGGTTGAAAGCGAACCAACCGATGGCGGCAGCGATCACCGGAAGAGCCAGCCCCAAGGCCATGGCGTGAACCTGCCAGGCAAATCGCCCGCCGAGAGAGGATCGCTGAATCGGCCGCTCGAGCCACCGGTTTGTCGCATAAGCTCCTGCGAGTGCCGTCGCGATCACCAGGAGGCCGCTTCCAAAACCCAGCTGCGTCCGCTCGCCGACGATCAGGAAGAACACCAGGATCGGCCAGTGCCAGAGATAGAACGAGAACGAAATGTCCCCCAGCGCGACGAGTGGCCTGGAGGCCAGAATGCGGTCGGCCCCGAAGGCCGTTCCTCCGCCGCCCGAGAGAACGATCAGCGCCGCGCCGAGCGTCGGCCACAGAGCAACATAGCCGGGATAATGCGCGGTCGCGGGAATAACGAGACCGCAGCTCACGACAGCGAGCAATCCTGCCCAACCGGCAGCGAGACGCAGCTTCGCGGGAAGATTCAGATAGGGAAGCGCGATCGCCAAAGCGCCTCCGAGCGCGAATTCCCACACGCGGGCCAGCGTGTTGAAATATGTCGGCGCAGGATCGAGCCGGGTCTGGAGGATCGAATAGACCAGCGACGCCGCGAAAACCGCGGCCAGTACGCAGAGGCAGGTCTTCGCCGCGTGGTGAAACGATCGGGAAAGCCATGCGATGGCCAGAAGCAGAAACGGCCAGATCGCGTAGAACTGCACCTGAACCGACAGCGCCCAGAACTGCTGAACGGGGCTCGGGGCGTCGTCCCGCGCGAGATAATCGACCGAGCTCATCATCAGCTTGATGTTCTCGAGCTGAAGCGCGCTGGCGACGACTTCGACGAGGAAACCCTGCTGGCGCGAATGCGGCATCCACAGCAGGGCCGCGAGCAATGTGAGGGCGAGAACCGCATAGGCCATCGGTGCGATCCGTTTCGCGATTCGCCCCCAGAAGGCGAAGACATCGATGGTGCCGGTCCGCTTGATCTCCCTGTAGAGAGAGCCTGTGATCAGGAAGCCCGAAATGACGAAGAAAACGTCCACGCCTCCGGAGACCCTGCCGCCCCAGATGTGGAAGATAGCCACCAGAAGAGCGCCGATGGTGCGGATGCCCTGGATTTCCGGGCGATAGTTCGAAGCTTTCGACCTGGAGGCCGTCATCGCGTGCTGTCCCGCCAGTCACGATGTCCGGGCAAAACTCCGCTCGTGGATCCAGTCCGCTCAGAGCCTCGAACTGAGAAAACCCGATGCCTTGCCGAAGCTCGCCCGGCACCATGAGAGTTGCCGTTACGTTACAGCATCCTTAATTCAGGCAGCGCGATTTGCCTCCTCTCTGAACGGATAGGCCTCGTTCAAATCCAAGCCGACTTCACACATGAAAATGCCGCCCGAAACGGCGGCATTTCCAGAAGCAGGATGGATCTTAAAGGCCTATTCAGCCGCTTCCGCCACGGGCGCGGGCGGCGTCCATTTGAGCACCGGATTGCGCGCGGCGCGGGTCTCGTCGAGGCGGCGGCGCGGGGCGTGGTAGGGGGCGCCGGTGAAGCGCTCCGTGTCGCCCTTCTTCGCGGCCATGGCGAGGTCGCGGAGCGTCGCGATGAAGAGGTCGAGGGACGATTTCGATTCGGATTCCGTCGGCTCGATCAGCATGGCGCCATGCACCACCAGCGGGAAGTACATGGTCATCGGGTGATAGCCCTCGTCGATCATCGCCTTCGCCACATCGAGCGTGGTCACGCCCGTGTCCTTCAGCCACGCATCGTCGAACAGCACCTCGTGCATGCACGGCTTGTCGCCGAAGGGCAGCGAGAGCAGATCCGACAGGCCGGCGCGGATGTAGTTGGCGTTGAGCACGGCGTCTTCCGAGGCCTGCTTCATGCCGTCCGCGCCATGCGAGAGCATGTAGGACAAGGCGCGCACATACATGCCCATCTGGCCGTGGAACGCGGTCATGCGGCCGAAAGGTTTTTCCGCCGCATCGCTTTCCTGCTCCACCAGCTCGAAACCATTCTTGCCTGCGCGGACGAACGGCACCGGCGCGAAGGGCGCGAGACGGGCGGAGAGCACCACCGGGCCGGAGCCCGGACCGCCGCCGCCGTGGGGCGTGGAAAAAGTCTTATGCAGGTTGATGTGCATGGCATCGACGCCGAGATCGCCGGGACGCGCTTTACCGACGATGGCGTTGAAGTTGGCGCCGTCGCAGTAGAAATAGGCGCCCGCATCGTGGATCGCCTTGGCGATCTCCGCCACCTGCGGCTCGAACAGGCCGCAGGTGTTGGGGTTGGTGAGCATGATCGCCGCGACGTCGGGACCGAGCAGCTTCTTCACGTCCTCCACATGCACGAAGCCGTCATCGCGCGCCGGCACCGGCTTCACCTTGAAGCCGATGAGAGCCGCGGTCGCCGGGTTCGTGCCATGCGCCGAATCGGGCACCAACACCACGTTGCGTGTGGCGCCCTCGCCCTTCGCCTCGATGGCGGCCTTGATCGCCATCATGCCGCAGAGCTCGCCATGGGCGCCGGCCTTCGGCGATAGCGCGACGGCCGTCATGTTGGTGAGCGTGATCAGATAGCGCCCGAGCTCGTTCATGAGCTCGAGAGCACCCTGCACGGTCGAGACCGGCTGCAGCGGATGCGCGTCGGCAAAGCCCGGCAGGCGCGCGACACGCTCGTTGAGCCGAGCATTGTGCTTCATGGTGCAGGAGCCGAGCGGGAACAGGCCCGTATCGATGCCGTAGTTCTGTTGGCTGAGGCGCACGTAATGGCGCATGGTCTCGGGCTCTGAGAGGCCCGGCAGGCCGATGGCCTCCTTGCGCTCCAGCCCGCCGAGGCGCGGCTTGAGATCCTCCGGCTCGTCGAGATCGACGCCGGTCGTGTCATAGCGGCCGATCTCGAACAGCAGCGGCTCGACCTGCGCCAGCGCCTTGTTGCCCGTGAAGGTCGGATGCGTGGTGGTGCCGGCCTCGCCGGCGGAAGAGGGACGTCCCTGGCGGTTCAACATCACAGAACCTCCTTCAAGGCGGCACAGAAGGCCGCGCGGTCATCATCGGTGTTCACTTCGGTGGAAGCGACGAGCAGCAGGTTGTCGAGGCCGGCGCCAGGCAGGAGACGCGACGCGGGCACGCCGGCAAGCACGCCCTTCTCGGCGAGACGCTCGACCACTTCGGCGGCGGGCTTTGTGAGCTTCACGGTGAACTCGTTGAAGAAGGTCTTGTTGAGAACCTCGACGCCCTTCACGGCGGCAAGCTGATCCGCCAGCTTCACCGCATTGGCATGGTTGATGCGGGCGAGCCGCGAGAGACCGGCTTCGCCGAGCAGCGTCATGTGAATGGTGAAGGCGAGCGAGCAAAGCCCTGAATTCGTGCAGATATTCGACGTCGCCTTGTCGCGGCGGATGTGCTGCTCGCGGGTCGACAGCGTCAGCACGAAGCCCCGGTTTCCATCCGCATCCACCGTCTCGCCGCAGAGGCGGCCCGGCATCTGGCGGATGTACTTCGACTGGGTGGCGAAGAGGCCCACGTAAGGCCCACCGAAATTCAGCGCATTGCCGATCGACTGCCCCTCGCCCACCACGATGTCGGCGCCCATGCTTCCGGGCGACCTCAGCAGGCCCAGCGACACCACTTCGGTGAAGACAGCGATCAGCAATGCGCCGTGCTGATGCGCCTTGTCGGCGATGGGCTTCAGGTCGCGCACGTTGCCGAACACGTCCGGCGACTGCACGACGACGCAGGAGGTGGTGTCGTCGATCTGCGCGAGAATGTCCTCGGTGCCGGTCACGTCCGGCGCGAGGATAATCGTTTCGTCGCTCGCCATGTCGGAGAGCGTCTTCACCACATCGGCATAGTGCGGATGCAGGCCGCCCGAGAGCACGGCCTTGCGGCGCTTGGTGACGCGATGCGCCATCAACACCGCCTCGCCCGTGCCGGTGGAGCCGTCATACATGGAGGCGTTCGCCACATCCATGCCGGTGAGCGTGGCCACTTGAGTCTGGAACTCGAACAGATATTGCAGCGTCCCTTGAGCGATCTCGGGCTGATACGGCGTGTAGCTCGTCAGGAACTCGGAGCGCTGGATCAGGTGATCGACGGTTGCGGGCACGTGGTGCTTGTAGGCGCCGGCGCCCACGAAGAACGGCACGCTCGAGGCCGAGACGTTCTTCGCGGACATGCGGGAGAGGATGCGCTCCACCTCCAATTCGCCCTTGCGGCGCGGCAGATCCACCGGCTCCGTCAGGAGCAGGTTTTGCGGCACATCGGCGAACAGCTCGTCAACATGGTTGACGCCGATCCGCGCGAGCATCTCGCCGCGGTCGGTGTCGGACAAAGGCAAATAGCGCATCGGTAAGAAACCTTACGATTAGTGCGAGGGAATGCCCGCCACGACAATCTCCGTGATGACGGAATTGGCGATGAAGCATTCCTGGTGGGAAATGTGATGCAGGTCGGCGATCTGCTCGGGCGTCGGGATCTTGTCGCCCGAGAACTTGATCTCGGGGTCCAATGTCACCTTGGACACATACAGCTTGCCCTTCTCGTTGGGCGTCATGATGCCGAGGGCGTGATCCACATAGCTGTCGATCACGTAGCGCTTCTTGGCAGCGATCGAGAGGAAGGTGAGCATGTGGCAGCTCGACACCGCCGCGACGAAAGCCTCCTCCGGATCGACGGCATCCTCCCGCGAGAGCGGCAGCGGCACCACCGACGGCGATGCGGATGCGAGAACCTCGATGCCGCAATCGAACGACCAGGAATGGCCGCGGCTGTAGCGGCTATCTGAAAAGGTCGCGCCGTCGCGGCTCCAGCGGACGGTAGCTGTGTATTCGTGTGCGTCGTGTGACATGGTGCCCCCCTTTATTTGCGATCGCTGTTTTCAGCTGATCGACTTCACAAACTCCTGATACTGTTCCTCGGTCATGAGGCCGTCGAGCTCGCTCGGATTCGTCAGGCGGATCTTCATGAACCAGCCGCGGCCGGCGGGATCCTCGTTGACCGTGCCGGGCGAAGCTTCGAGATCGCGGTTGACGTCGACCACCTCGCCGGAGACGGGTGCGTAGACTTCGCTTGCCGCCTTCACGCTTTCGACGACGGCCGCTTCATCACCCTTCGACAGATTCTTGCCGACGCTCGGCAGTTCCACGAACACGACATCGCCGAGCTGGCCCTGCGCATAATCGGAAATGCCGACGATGCCGGCATCGCCCTCGACGCGGATATATTCGTGATCCTTGGTGTAGCGCGTGGTCATGATGAATTCCCTCTTCTTGAAATGTCAGCGCTTGTAGCGATGCGGTGCGAACGGCATGGCCGCGACCTTGGCCGGCAGCGGCTTGCCGCGAACGACGAGATGAAGATCGGTGCCGATGGCGGACACGTCCTTCGCCACATAGCCCATGGCGACCGGGCCGTTGACGGTAGGGCCGAAGCCGCCGGAGGTCACGATGCCGACCTCGCGCCCGTCGGGCGTGGTGATGACAGCACCCTCGCGGGCCGGGGCGCGGCCTTCGGGCCTGATGCCGACGCGAACGCGGGAAGCACCGTCCTTGATCTCACTCTGGACGCGGGCGGCGCCCGGAAAGCCCCCCTCCTCGCGGCGGCGCTTCTGGATCGACCAGATCAGGCCGGCTTCGATGGGCGAGGTCGTAGTGTCGATGTCGTGGCCGTAGAGGCAGAGCCCCGCCTCGAGCCGGAGCGAATCGCGCGCGCCGAGGCCGATGGCCTTCACCTCCGGATCGGCGAGGAGCTTGGTCCAGAGCTTGGCCGCATCCTCACCATGGCAGGAGATCTCGAAGCCGTCCTCGCCGGTATAGCCGGAGCGGGAGACGTGGCACCAGATGCCGTCGATCTGCACATCGGCGGACATCATGAACGGCAGGCCTGCCGTCTCGGGCGCGAGCCTGGCGAGAACCGCCTCGGCGGACGGTCCCTGCAGGGCCATCAGGCCGAGATCGTCCTTGCGGTTGAGGCTGACGCCCTTGGGCAGGCGAGCCTGGATATGGGCGTAGTCCTGCTCCTTCATGGAGGCGTTCACGACGAGATAGAGCCAGCCCTCGTGGCCGGGCGCGCCGACGCGGGTGACCATGAGGTCGTCGAGGATGCCGGCGTCGTCGGCGAGTAGCTGCGAATAGCGCTGCTGGTTGGGCTTCAGGTTCAGCACATCGGCGGGAATCAGCGCCTCGAGGGCCTTCGCCACGGTCTCATGGCTCTTGTCCTCGGCGACGAGGAAGGCCTGGCCCATGTGGGAGACGTCGAACAGGCCCGCATGCTCGCGGGTCCAGTTGTGCTCGGTCAGGATGCCGGTGGGGTACTGCACCGGCATGTCGTAGCCGGCGAAGGGCACCATGCGGGCGCCAAGGGCCACATGCTCGGCATGGAGCGGGGTTTTCAGGAGCGGCTCGTCGCTATGTACCGGCTCGGCCATCGGATTTCCTCAAAGGTGCGCGTTCCATCGAGCCTTGCGGCCCGTTGCTCTGCGCCCCCTCTGTCCCGAGACCTGAGAGATTTCCCTCACCGCTTCTGCGGCGGGTTACGCCCGTCGGTGGGCGACACCATGGCGTCGCCGCTTTCCAGAGTGCCAGCTCCCGCGCGGTCCTTTGGCCTGAGCGTTTCCGGGGCGGTTGCGCCTTCGGCGCCGGGCTCTAAGCCCGGTCTCTTCCGCGGGGATCATCGGCTGGGTTTAGCTCTGAAGAGGAAATGACCTCCTGTCAACAAAGAGGAGTGACTCAGTTTGAGTTCTGATTGAGTTCCGACCGGGCCGCTGTCATTCCGGGGCCGCGTAGCGGAACCCGGAATGACGGGCGGAGGCAAACTGAGCCACTACCCGACAAAGCAGGGCGATCCTTCTCACCCTTTAATTGACGGCAGCCCCCCGACGCTCCATCTTAAGGGCCATCTTTTCACAGAAGGGGAGAAGCGCGGCCTGATCCGGTCAGCAGCTCCTTGCATCGTTGCTAGAACTGATCATCGCTCTCGCTCTCGTCGCCCTCAACGGCGTCTTCGCTCTTTCCGAACTTGCCATCGTCTCCGCCCGGCGGCCCCGTCTCAAGGCCATGGCCGAGCAGGGCCGCTCCGGTGCCGGCACGGCCTTGATTCTCATGGAGGATTCGGGCCGGTTCCTGTCCACGGTCCAGATCGGCATCACCCTCGTCGGCATCCTGGCCGGCGCCTTCTCCGGCGCCGCGCTCGGCGACCGGCTGACCCAGATCCTCTTAGGCCAGGGCATGCCCG
The DNA here is from genome assembly GCF_016735695.1 of Microvirga zambiensis WSM3693. Lineage (GTDB taxonomy): Bacteria > Pseudomonadota > Alphaproteobacteria > Rhizobiales > Beijerinckiaceae > Microvirga > Microvirga zambiensis. The sequence continues at coordinate 37,367 of NZ_JAERQD010000037.1, forward strand.
AGGGCGCGGCCGAACCCCTGGGCTACGGCCTCGTGATCGGCGCGATCACCTATCTTTCCATCGTCATCGGCGAGCTGGTGCCGAAGCAGCTGGCGCTCCGCAACCCGGAGACCATCGCCTGCACCATGGCCCCCCTGATGCTGGTGCTCTCGAAGGTCGCGGCCCCCGCGGTCTGGCTCCTGAATGCCTCCACCAGCCTGATCTTCCGCCTGATCGGCACCAAGTCCGACGATTCGTCGACCGTGACCGAAGAGGAGATCAAGCTGCTCGTCGGCGAGGCCGAGAGCGCCGGCGTCATCGAGGAGGAGGAGCGGCGGATGATCTCGGGCGTGCTCCGCCTCGGCGACCGGACGGTGCGCGGCCTCATGACGCCGCGGACGGATGTGGACTGGATCGACCTCGACGACGACGACGAGACGATCCGCCAGCTGCTGATCGAGACCCCGCATTCGCGCCTGCCCGTCAGCGAGAACACGCCCGACAACGTGATCGGCGTCGTGCAGTCGCGCGAGCTGCTGGCATCCATGCTGTCCGGCCAGCCGCTCGACATCCGCAAGCATGTTCAGCAGGCACCGGTGATTCCGGATACGCTCTATGCTCTCGATGCACTCGCCACACTCCGCGACGCGGAGGTGCCGATGGCGCTGGTTCATGACGAATACGGGCATTTCGAGGGGGTCGTGACCCCGGCCGATGCGCTGGAGGCCATCGTCGGCGCCTTCCGGTCCGACGGCGAGGCTCCGGAGCCCGATGCGGTCCGGCGCGAGGACGGCTCATGGCTGCTCGCGGGCTCCATGCCCGTCGACGAAATGGCCGAGATTCTCGGGGTGACCCTGCCGGAGAGCCGGAGCTACCACACGGTCGGCGGCCTCGTGATCAGCGAGCTTCAGCACCTGCCGACCACGGGCGAACATGTGGAGACGCTCGGCTGGCGCTTCGAGGTCATCGACCTCGACGAGCGCCGGATCGACAAGGTCCTTGCCATTCCGCTCAACCAGCGCGCGGGCGCGGCGGTGCTTTATTAGCCGCGACGCCCGGTACCGGTGCCGGTCCCGAGGCCAACCTCGATCTCGAAGCTGTTGGCATTGGCGGCCGGAACCACGATGCCCTCCTCGATCACGGAGACCGTCGCCTGGGTCTGGCCTGCCGGGATCGCCGCCGCCACGCGGCGGGTCCGGTTGGCGAAGACGGTGGAGCCGTCCTTCACCACGATATGGACCGGAATGTCGTAGCGGCCTGCGGACCCGCCGACGCCCAGAAGCGCCCTTGCCTCCACGCCGATTCTGACCAGAGTCGAGCCGTCCGTCTGGCCGACGCATTCGCGGGCGATCTCGCCGAGAGTGAGCTGGCTGCGCACCGAGCCGGCCTCGCCGCCGCCGCGAACCTGGAGGACCGAGCCGCCGTCGAAGACCTCGATGCTCGGGCAATAGACGTCGCGGTTCACAACGGCCTGGGGAGGCGGCCGCGTCATTCCGCCGGTCAGCAGCATTTCGCCGACCCCGATGCTGCCCTGTCCCGGTGAACTGCAGCCCGCCAGCGCCGTCAGGCCGAGCACGGCGAGCGTCCATCCGGCCTTCCGGCTCAATCCATCTCTCATGATCGCCCCCAGTCTTTTCTTCAATCTGTTACGGAAGGGCGTCGAACCCTGCCGCGAATCCATTCAGGGACACGGGAATGCCGATCCCCTCCTCCGGCGTCTGGAACACGATGAAGGTGGCCTGCTGGCCGGTCTTCATCTGGCTGATCAGACTGTCCTCCATCACGACCTCGGCGACGCAGCCGGTCGCCAGGCAACGCACGAAGCCGGCGCGGCCGATATCCGTCTGGTCGATCTTGAGGCCGAGGCCCGAGGGCAACAGAATACCCAGAGGCGCGACGACGCGCAGGAGGCGGCTTTTGCCGTCGGCGGTTTTCAACACGATAATGACGAGCGTGACGTTGGGGCGGTCCTCGGCCACCACGTTCTGCACGAGGGCGCATTGCTCGGCCGTCGCTCCGGCAGGCGTCTCGCAGCGCATCTGCCACTCGCCGTAGGTGTTCTTGACCATGCCCTGAGCGCCGGCTCCGCTGGCTCCCAACAGGGCCGAGAGCCCCAGGAATGCCGCCGCACCGGAACGAACCCACCGCGATGCGCCCATCGGTTTCTCCATTCGCGAATCCCTCTGACGAGGGCAGCGGCCATCGCCGCTTCGATCCATCTTTGGCCCCGTTGGGACCATGGCAGGGGCCGCGATGTCAAGCGAGAGAGGCCGTTTGGCAGGTCGAAATGCTTTTTGGCGGTTATGACGCACAGTTTGGAACGCTTCTACCGTTGCGCTTGAGCGCGTCCTGTGGTCTTTGACGCAGATCAAAGGTGATGGCGCAAGCCGGGCGCCGATTTCTGCATGCCCGCGCCTTCCCCGATGCTTTCTATGGCCTTGCGCCATCACATCTTTAGGAGCTTTGGAACGCCGATGCGGATCGAGAATGCACGTCGATCGGTGACCGCCCTCTCCACGGCAGCGGTCGCACTTGTGTTGGGCATAAGTGAGGCATCGGCTGCGGCCGGCCGGCCCTCCCCCTGGGAAATGGGCATGCAGGACATGGTCACCGAGTTGGGACAGAGCGTGTCCAACTTCCATACCTATCTGCTCTGGTTGATCACGGTGGTCAGCCTCTTCGTGCTGGCGCTGCTCATTGCGGTCGTCGTACGCTTCAACGAGAACAAGAATCCGGTTCCCTCCAAGACCACGCACAACACCCTTCTCGAGGTCGCCTGGACCATCGTTCCGGTGCTGATCCTCGTGGCGATCGCCATTCCCTCCTTCCGCCTCCTGCGCCAGCAGCTCGTTCCGCCGCAGGCCGACCTCGTGGTCAAGGCGACCGGCTTTTCCTGGTACTGGGGCTACGAGTATCCCGCCGATCAGGGCGGCGGCTTCAAGTTCGATTCGAACATGATCACCGAAGCCAAGGACCTGAAGCCCGATCAGCCGCGTCTGCTCGGCGCCGACAACGCCATGGTCGTTCCGGTCGGCAAGGTCGTGCGCGTCCAGGTGACCTCCGCCGACGTGATCCACGCCTTCGCCATGCCGTCCTTCTACATCAAGGTCGATGCCGTTCCCGGTCGCCTGAACGAGACCTGGTTCAAGGCCGAGAAGGAAGGCGTCTATTTCGGCCAGTGCTCCGAACTCTGCGGCAACGGCCATCCCTACATGCCGATCGAAATCCGCGTCGTGAGCGAGCAGCAATTTGCCGCTTGGCTTGCCGAGGCGAAGCAGAAGTATGCTTCGACCGAAAGCTCTGCCCCGCTCAAGTTCGCCACCGCTCAGTAATTGTAAGAAGGACCACAGAGGTCTCATCATGGCACATGCAGCTGATGCCGCTCACGCGGATCACCACGATCACCTTCCGACCTTCTGGCGCCGTTGGTTCTATTCGACGAACCACAAGGATATCGGCACGCTCTACCTGATCTTCGGCTTCACGGCGGGCATCGTCGGCGGCCTTCTCTCCGTCGCCATGCGCCTGGAGCTGCAGGAGCCCGGCCTCCAGTACTTCTCGAATCCGCAGGCCTTCAATGTCTTCGTGACCGGCCACGGCCTCATCATGGTGTTCTTCATGGTAATGCCCACGCTGATCGGCGGTTTCGGCAACTGGTTCATCCCGCTCATGATCGGCGCACCCGACATGGCCTTCCCGCGGATGAACAACATCTCGTTCTGGCTCACCGTTTCGGCCTTCGGCCTGATGCTCTGCTCGCTCTTCGTCGAAGGCGCTCCGGGCTCGCTCGGCTTCGGCGGCGGCTGGACGGTCTATCCGCCGCTCTCGACCGCGGGCCATCCGGGTCCCGCGCTCGACTTCGGCATCCTGGCCCTGCACCTCGCCGGTGCCGCCTCGATCCTCGGCGCGATCAACTTCATCACCACGATCCTCAACATGCGCGCTCCGGGCATGACGCTGCACAAGATGCCGCTCTTCGCCTGGGCCATGCTGGTGACCGCGTTCCTGCTGCTCCTGTCGCTGCCGGTTCTCGCGGGTGCGATCACGATGCTGCTCACCGACCGCAACTTCGGCACGACCTTCTTCGAGCCGTCGGGCGGCGGCGATCCGGTGCTCTACCAGCACTTGTTCTGGTTCTTCGGCCACCCCGAAGTGTACATCATGATCCTGCCGGCCTTCGGCATCGTGTCCCACATCATCTCCACCTTCTCCAAGAAGCCGATCTTCGGTTATCTCGGCATGGCCTATGCCATGGTGGCGATCGGCGTGGTCGGCTTCGTCGTGTGGGCACACCACATGTACACGGTCGGCCTCTCGCTGCAGACGCAGGCCTATTTCGTGTTCGCCACGATGGTGATCGCGGTTCCCACCGGCGTGAAGATCTTCTCGTGGATCGCCACCATGTGGGGCGGCTCCATCCGCTTCACGGCGGCGATGCAGTGGGCTGTGGGCTTCGTGTTCCTGTTCACGGTCGGCGGCGTCACCGGCGTCGTGCTGGCGAACGCTCCCATCGACCGCTACATGCACGACACCTATTACGTGGTGGCCCACTTCCACTACGTGCTGTCGCTCGGCGCGGTCTTCGTGATCTTCGCCGGCATCTACTACTGGTTCCCGAAGATCACCGGCTACATCATGCCCGACTGGATCGGCAGGCTGCATTTCTGGGTCGCGTTCATCGGCGCCAACGTGCTGTTCTTCCCGATGCACTTCCTCGGCCTCTCCGGCATGCCGCGCCGCTATGCGGATTACCCGGATGCCTTCGCGGGCTGGAACCTCGTGTCCTCGATTGGCGCCTACATCTTCTTCGCCGGCCTCTTCATCTTCATGTTCGGCGTGGTCTATGCTTTCGTCCGCAAGGAAAAGGCCGCCGACAATCCGTGGGGCGAAGGTGCGACGACGCTGGAATGGACGCTGTCCTCTCCGCCTCCGTACCACCAGTTCGAGACGCTGCCGCGCGTCATCGACACGGGCCACTAAAGTATTCGAGTGGGCGGCCCTGCGCCGCCCGCTCCTCCCCAGAGGGCTTCACTTTTCAAGCCCTCCGGCGAGGAGCCGACCATCGGAGGCCTTTTCGGCCTCGTCACGGCATTTCGGAAGATTCAGTTATGAGCACCATGTCGAACAGCCTGGCCGAACCCCAAACCGAAAGCCGCGTCACCGCAGGCCTCTCTCAGGGTGACGTGTCCGACTTCTTCGCTCTCCTGAAGCCGCGCGTGATGTTTCTCGTCGTCTTCACCGCGCTCGTCGGCATGGTGGTGAGCCATCCGGACGTTCATCCCGTCGTTGCGTTCGTGTCCCTGCTGATGATCGCTGTCGGTGGCGGCGCCTCCGGTGCCCTGAACATGTGGTGGGATGCCGATATCGACGCGATCATGACCCGCACGCGCAAGCGTCCGATCCCGGCCGGCAAGATCCAGCCCGGCGAGGCGCTCGCCTTCGGCCTGACCCTGGCCTTCGGTTCGGTCATTATCCTCGGCCTTGCCAGCAACTGGCTCGCTGCAGGCCTCCTCGCCTTCACGATCTTCTTCTACGTGGTGATCTACTCCATGTGGCTGAAACGCTGGACGCCGCAGAACATCGTCATCGGCGGCGCGGCAGGTGCCCTCCCCCCGGTCGTGGCGCAGGCCGCCGTGACCGGTCACGTCGCGCTGGACAGCATCGTGCTGTTCGCGATCATCTTCATGTGGACGCCGCCGCATTTCTGGGCGCTCGCCCTGGTGAAGTCGAGCGATTACGAGCGCGCCGGCATTCCCATGCTGCCGAATGTGGCCGGGCCGGATGCCACCCGCTTCCAGATCCTGGCCTACACCGTCCTTCTGGCGCCGCTGGGCATGGCGCCCGTCGCGCTCGGCTTCGGCGGCCTCGCCTATGCCATCGTCTCGCTCGTCGGCGGCCTCGGGATGCTGGCGCTAGCGGTGCAGGTCTATCGCCTGCGCAAGGGCGAGCCGGCCATGCGGGTGGCCCAGCAGCTCTTCGGCTTTTCCATCCTGTACCTCTTCCTGCTCTTCGCGACCCTGCTCGCGGAGCACGGTTTCGGCTTCTTCCGGCCGGTTTTCGGGTGATCGGATGGCTGACCCCAAAGCTCCCCGCAGCCTGACTCCCGAGGAACAGAAGCGGCGTCGCAAACGTTCGCTGGCGCTGGCTCTCACCCTCGGCGGCCTCGTGCTGATCTTCTACGTGATCACGATCGCGAAGCTCGGGCCCGGCGTCATGCAGCGTCCTATGTGAGGTTCGACATGGCTGAGACTCCCAACCTCGAACGCAAGATGCAACGCACGGCCTTCGCCTGCGTCGGCATCGTCGTGGGCATGGTCGGCCTCGCCTACGCCTCCGTGCCGCTCTACGACCTCTTCTGCAAGGTGACGGGCTTCGGCGGCACGCCGATCGTCCGCGACGAGAACGGCTCCGAGGTGATGGACCGGATCATCTCCGTGCGCTTCGACTCCAACGTGGCGCCCGGCCTCAACTGGCGCTTTTCGCCGGAGAAGCCCGAGGTCAAGGTCAAGCTCGGCGAGACCACGACGGTTTATTACAAGGTCACCAATGCCGGCGACAGGCCGAGCACGGGGATCGCCACCTACAACGTGCAGCCGGACCTCGCCGGCACCTATTTCTCGAAGCTCGAATGCTTCTGCTTCACCGAGCAAACGCTCCAGCCGGGCGAGACTCTGGAATCCGCGGTCGTGTTCTACGTCGACCCCCGCCTCGTGCAGGACCCCGACGTGAAGGATCTGACCTCCATCACTCTCTCCTACACCTACTTCCCCTCCAAGGGGGGCAAGCCGGTGGCGGAGGCGACATCATCCACCAAACCCATCGCGCAATAAGGGACGTGACAAGCTGGGCGGAAACGTCCTAAAGCGAGATCACCTTCGAGGCACGGAGACGACACGAAATGGCCGAGGCCCACGCCAAGAACCACGACTACCACATCCTTGAGCCGAGCCCGTGGCCGCTCATCGGCGCGGTCAGCGCCTTCCTCATGGCATCCGGGTTCGTGACCTGGTGGAAGGCCCTCACCATTGCCGGGATGCATCTCGGCCCGTTCATTTTCGGCGCAGGCATCATCGGCGTTCTCTACACCATGCTCAGCTGGTGGACCGACGTGGTGAAGGAGGCCAACACGGGCTCGCACACCCGCGTGGTCCAGCTCCACCACCGCTACGGCATGATGATGTTCATCGCCTCCGAGGTGATGTTCTTCGCTGCCTGGTTCTGGGCTTATTTCGACGCGGCGCTCTATGCCGGCGACCCGCAGCTCTACGCCCGCGTCGAGGCACTCGGCGGCGTGTGGCCGCCCAAGGGCATCGAGACCTTCGACCCCTGGCACCTGCCGCTCCTCAACACCCTGATCCTGCTCACCTCGGGCACCACGGTGACCTGGGCGCACCACGCGCTTCTCGAGAACGACCGCCAGGGCCTCAAGGCGGGCCTGTGGCTCACGGTGATCCTCGGCATCCTGTTCAGCTTCGTTCAGGCCTACGAGTACAGCCACGCGGCCTTCGGCTTCAAAGGCAACATCTACGGCGCCACCTTCTTCATGGCGACGGGTTTCCACGGCGCGCACGTGATCATCGGCACGATCTTCCTCGCCGTCTGCCTGCTGCGCGCCTATCGCGGCGACTTCACGCCCAAGCAGCACCTCGGCTTCGAGTTCGCCGCCTGGTACTGGCACTTCGTCGACGTGGTGTGGCTGTTCCTCTTCGCCGCCATCTACGTGTGGGGCTACGGCGGCCCGGTGGCCGGCGGCGGTCACTGACCCCCCTTACCGCAATTGAGATCCGGCAGGGGCGGCGTCAGGCCGCCCTTCGCTTTTGGGCTCCTCGTCGCCATCTGCGAGAGAGTTCGCCGACCGGCACTTGTCTGGAGAAAAGCCGTGGCTCACGATCCTTCCCTGCCCTCGCCCATCACGACCGGACTGAAGGGGCTGTGCCCCCGCTGCGGCAAGGGGCATCTGTTCCAGGGCTTCCTGAAGGTTCAGCCGAAATGCGAGGCCTGCGGCCTCGATCTCGCCTTCGCCGATACGGGCGACGGGCCGGCCTTCTTCGTGATGTCCTTCGTCGGCATCGTGGTGGTGGCCCTGGCGCTGTGGGCCGAGTTCACCTATGAGCCGCCGATCTGGCTTCACCTCATCATGTGGACGACCCTGAGCATCGCCCTCAGCCTCCTCCTCGTGCGGCCGCTCAAGGGCGTGCTGGTCAATCTGCAATACCACCACAAGGCCGAGGAAGGGCGCTTCCACAAGTGACCGCCTCCGGATCGCACAAGGGACGCTCGCTCGTCGTTCCGGGTCTTGCGGCCCTCGTGGCGCTGGCCATCCTGATCGGGCTAGGCACCTGGCAGCTCCAGCGCATGGCCTGGAAGGAAGACCTGATCGCGCAGATCCAGGCCCGCGCCTATGGCGAGCCGGGCGCCATCCTGCCGGAACCGGAATGGGCCTCCTGGCGGGCGGACCGGGACGAGTTCCGCAAGGTTCGGGTGACCGGCACCTTCCTTCATGAGTTCGAAGCCCCCGTCTACGGCCTCGCTCCAGGCGAGCGTCAGGGCGCGCCGATCCAGGGCTATTATCTGATCACGCCCCTGAAGCTTGCGAGCGGCGCCATCGTGATGGTCAACCGCGGCTTCATCCCGACCGATCTGCGCGATCCCGCCCGCCGCTCCGAGAGCCAGCCCACGGGCGATGTGACGATCACCGGCCTCGTGCGCGCTCCGGAGGTGCGCAACACGTTTACGCCCAATGACGACCCCGCCAAGAACCAATGGTTCGCCCGCGACCCGCAGGCCATTGCCGCAGCCCACAAGCTCGAGCGCGTGGCGCCTTTCCTGATCGACGCGGATGCGAGCCCCAATCCCGGCGGCTGGCCGCGCGGCGGACAGACCCCGCTGACCCTGCCGAACAACCACCTGCAATACGCGATCACCTGGTTCGGAATCGCGCTGACGCTCATCGGCGTCTTCGCGGCCTTCGCCTGGCGGCGGCTGCAGGGGCCGGCTTCAGCCGAGCTGAAATAGGACGAAGAGGCCGAAGCCGAGGATGATCAGCCCGGCGCTGACCACCTTGGCGACGAAGAGCCATTTCAGAAGCGCCTCGTTCTCCGCTCTCCGCTCGGCCCGCTCGGCGCGGGTCATGCGCTCCTGCGCGATGAATTGCTGCGCATAGAGCGAAGTCGTCATGTCATTGCTGGTAGCGCCATCCTTCTCCAGTTCGATGCGCTGGGCCATGACGCCGATGATGAGACCGAGAACGCCGAGGCCAAGGAAGCCCGCCAAGAGAAACGCACCGAGGGCTATGCCTGCCAGCACGCCGGCCAGAATGGGGAGCAGGATCCAGTCGATCCGGGTCATGCGCATGGGCGAAAGCATCCCAAGGCGGCGAGCTTGGCTTATCGTCCTGACGATTGTACCATGTCTCCCATGTTCACGCTTCTCACGTCCGTAACCCGTCTCACGATGCGCCTTGCAGGGCGTACGGGAGAGGCTTTGCGCATCGGTTAAGCGTCGAGCATTCCCGACAAGCCCTGCGGAGACGAGCAGGGCTTCTCCAAAAAGCTTCGGTTCGCCTCCGCCCCCTTCAGAGGAGAGCGACATGAACCAGCAGCCTGAAAATCATCCCCCCAGTCCCGTCGAGGACATCGTCATTCGCGCAGCCCGCCCCATGGATTGCGAGGGAATCGCGGCGCTCGCGAACATGCCCGGCTATCGTTGGGGCACGTTGCGGCTGCCTCATCAGACCCCGGAGGCGACCCTGAAATGGCTCGAGAGCCTGAACCCGGCCAACAATGTCAGCCTGGTTGTCGAGAAAAGCGGCCGGATCATCGGCAGCGGAGGGTTCGAGCACCAGACGGGACGGCGTGCCCACGTCGCCTATCTCGGCATGGGCCTGCACGACGAATTCTGCGGACAGGGCATCGGCTCCCGGCTGCTGCGCGAGCTGATCATGATCGCCGACGACTGGATGAACCTGCGGCGGATCGAACTGACCGTCTACGTGGACAATGCGCGGGCCGTCGCCCTCTACGAGCGCCACGGGTTCGCGATGGAGGGCACCCACCGGGATTATGCCTTCCGGGGCGGCGCCTTCGTCGATGCCTATGCGATGGCGCGCATAAAACCATGATATCTGCGACCGGATGCGGCTTGCCGTGTCCGGTTCATGACCATAAAGCATCTTCCGGCGAAGTGGATACCGGTTCGCCGATAAGAAGATGCGGCTAATGACCCATTAGAGCGGTTTGCAATTTCAAAAAGATTGCAAACCGCTCTAATGTCCGCCGGAATTTCCAGGAGATCCAACGTGCTCCATGTCTCGACCCGGGGGGAAGCCCCCGCGCTCGGTTTCGCCGATGCCCTGCTGACCGGCCTTGCCCGTGACGGCGGCCTCTACCTCCCGGAAGCTTGGCCGGCACTCACGGCCGAAACGATCCGCGGTTTCGCCGGGCAACCCTATGCGGAGGTCGCAAAGGCCGCGCTCGGCCCCCTGGTCGACGGCGACATTCCCGAGGCCGCATTCGGGGGCATGATCGACGAGGCTTACGCCTCGTTCCGGCACGCCGCCGTCTGCCCGCTGACGCAGATCGGCGACAACCTGTTCGTGCTCGAGCTCTTTCACGGCCCGACGCTTGCCTTCAAGGACGTGGCGATGCAGCTGCTCGGGCGGCTCATGGACCACGTGCTTAAAAGCCGCGGCGCACGCGCCACCATCGTCGGCGCCACCTCGGGCGACACGGGAAGCGCCGCGGTCGAGGCCTTCAAGGGGCTCGATCAGGTCGACATCTTCATCCTCTACCCGCATGGCCGCGTCTCGGACGTGCAGCGGCGCCAGATGACGACGGTGGCCTCGCCGAACGTCCATGCGCTGGCGGTCGAGGGCACCTTCGACGATTGCCAGACCATGGTGAAGGGCATGTTCAACCATGCCCGCTTCCGCGACGAGCTGCAGCTCTCCGGCGTGAACTCGATCAACTGGGCGCGCGTCGCGGCGCAGGCGGTCTACTATTTCACCGCCGCCGTCGCGCTGGGCTCGCCCTACCGCCCGGTGTCCTTCTCGGTGCCCACCGGCAATTTCGGCGATATCCTCGCCGGCTTCGTCGCCAAGCGGATGGGACTGCCCATAGATCGGCTGATGATCGGCACCAACGCCAACGACATCCTGGCCCGAACCCTCGCCTCGGGCACCTACGAGATGAAGGGCGTCGAGCCCACCACCTCGCCGTCGATGGACATTCAGATCTCGTCCAATTTCGAACGGCTGCTGTTCGAGGTCTACGGCCGCGACGGCGGGGCCGTGCGCCGCCTCATGGCGAGCCTCAACCAGTCCCGTGCCTTCACCATCGACGCGGATCCGCTCGCGCGCATCCGTAACGAATTCACGGCGACGGCCGTGAACGAAGACAACGTGATCGCGGAGATGGCGGAGACCTATCGCAGCACCGGCTATGTGCTCGATCCGCACAGCGCCGTCGGCACCCGTGCCGGCCGCGCGCTGCTGAAGGACGATCCGCAAACGCCCGTCATCGCCCTCTCCACCGCCCATCCCGCGAAATTTCCCGATGCGGTCGAGCGCGCGACGGGCATCCGCCCCGCACTTCCGCCGCACATGGCGGATCTGATGGAGCGCAAGGAGAGCTTCACGATTCTCCCGAACGATCAGGCTGCGGTCGAGCGCTTCATCCGCGAGCGCGCACGGGCGGTCAGAGGCGCTGCCGCATGAACCAGCATTTCGTCCGCGAGAAGCGGATCGACATCACCACCCTGTCCAACGGCCTGATGGTCGCCACCGAGCGCATGCCCGAGATCGCCACCGCGACTCTCGGCGTCTGGGTCGGCACCGGCTCGCGGCACGAAGAGCCGCATGAGCATGGCCTCTCGCATCTCATCGAGCACATGGCGTTCAAAAGAACGGCGCGACGCTCGGCCAGGCAGATCGCCGAGGACATCGAGAATGTGGGCGGCGACATCAACGCCGCGACGAGCGTCGAATACACGAGCTACACCGCCCGCGTCCTCGGGGAGGACGTGGATGTCGCCCTCGACGTGCTCGGCGACATTCTCATCAACTCGGCCTTCGACCCCGGCGAGCTCGCCCGCGAGAAAGGCGTGATCCTGCAGGAATACGCCGCCGTCGAGGATACTCCCGACGACCTGATCTACGACGCCTTCATGGAAACGGCCTTCGCGGGCCAGGCAGTCGGCCGGCCGATCCTCGGCACGCCGGACACCATCAGGAGTTTCGACGAGGCGACGATCCGCGCGTTCCTGGCGCGGGAATACACCCCCGGCAAGATGGTGCTCGCCGCAGCAGGCGACGTCGATCATGCGCAGATCGTCGAGATCGCGGATCGCCTGTTCGGCGCCATGCCCGCCGTTGCGCCGCGCCAGCCGGAGTCGGGACGCTACACGGGCGGCGAAAGGCGCATCCCGCGCAAGCTCGAACAGGCCAATATCGTTCTCGGGCTGCCCGGCCTGTCCTTCAAGGATCCGGATTACTTCGCAACCCACCTCTTCGCCCATATTCTCGGCGGCGGCCTGACCTCGCGCCTCTGGCACGAGGTGCGCGAGACCCGCGGTCTCGCCTATTCCATCGATTCGTTCCACTGGCCCTTCTCCGATTGCGGCCTCTTCGGCATCGGCGCCGGAACGGCGGGGGCGGATGTGAGCGAATTGATGGACGTGACGCTCGCCTGCATGGTCGAGGCGACACAGGACATCAGCGAGGTCGAGCTGATCCGCGCCAAGGCGCAGATGAAGGTAGCCCTTCTCACCGCCCTGGAGGCTCCCGGCGGCCGCATCGAGCGGGTCGCGCGCCAGAGCCTGTCCTGGGGACGGCTGATCTCCAGCGAAGAGATCAAGAAGAAGGTCGACGCCCTCGAAGTGGAGCATGTGCGCGAGGCGGGGCGCCGCCTGTTGCAGGGTACCCCGACGCTCGCAGCCATCGGCCCGATCAAGGATCTCCCGTCCCTCGACCGCATCGCCTCGACCCTGCGCGGCTGAGGTTTTGCGCCGCACCTGTTCCGAGCATCTGGCTCAAAAGGGTTTCCGCCCCCTAGCCCTCATCCTGAGGAGGTCACGGAGTGACCGTCTCGAAGGACGAGGGCGTTTCCATTGCGCTCTGGACCCTCCTTCGAGACGCCACTCCGTGGCTCCTCAGGATGAGGCGAGAGATTGACGAGCCAGCCTCTTAGGTCTGACGGGGACGACACCTGCCGCATGGTCATCATCTGCCCGGACTTGATCCGGGGATCGGTGCCGGTGACATGGCATGATGTGATCTCCTCAATCCCGCCGCAAACTGGTCTCACAGCCCGCTTGTAACAATAACAATCGAGTCCTGCGGACAAGTGGGGGCCAAGAGAGGCTCCACCTTGCCCTCAAGCCTCCTGACCGGTACCAATCCTATTCCACTGTCTAGTACCGGACGAAAGACCGAAGCATTGCGGATCGTATCTTTCGCCATAACCCTTCTTTTGGCGACATTCCTGGGGCTGGCCTTGCCGTCGACCGGCTGGGCCGTCGAATCTGTGCGCGTCGACCCCAAGATGAAGGCCATCGACCTCACGCCGGCCATCGAGCGCTACAACTCGGATGGGGACGAGATCAGGATTTCCACCGCCCCGGGACGTGACGGAATCGTCCGCCGCATCGCGGTGAAGGCCCGCGAGGCGGGCACGCGGCCGGACTGGATGGTCTTCGCGCTGACCAACGACACCGACGAGCAGGTGGACCGGCTTCTGGTCGCTCCGCATTTCCGTCTCACCGGCTCGGGCGTCCTCTGGCCCGACCTCGGCGCGACCCGCATCGCGGCGATCACCGCGAGCCAGGGTATCAGGCCCGAGCGGGACGACAGCGCAGATGCGGACCTCTTTCTGATCACCCTCGATCCCGGCACCACGGTCACCTTCGTGGCGGAGCTGCGTACGGACAACCTTCCCCAGCTCCATCTCTGGGACGCGGACGCCTATAAGGATCGCGTCAACGGCCTGACCCTCTACAAGGGCATCATCATCGGCATTGCCGGCCTGCTGGCCCTGTTCCTCACCATCGTCTTCGTGGTGAAGGGCGCCCTGATCTTCCCGGCGGCGGCGGCCCTTGCCTGGGCGGTCCTGGCCTATGCCTGCATCGATTTCGGCTTCTTCCAGCGCATCTTCCCGATCACCGAGGCGACCGAGCAGGTCTATCGCGCCGGCGCGGAAGCGGTGCTCGCGGCGACCCTCCTGGTCTTCCTCTTCGCCTATCTCAACCTCAACCGCTGGCACGTGCGCTACAGCCACGTGACCGCGTTCTGGCTTCTCTTCCTCGGCGGCCTCGTGGCGCTCGCCATCGTCGATCCGCCGGTCGCCTCGGGCGTCGCCCGCATGTCGATCGCCGCCGTGGCCGGTATCGGCTTCGTCCTGGTGATCCATCTGGCGACGCACGGCTATGACCGCGCGGTCATGCTCGTTCCCACATGGCTGCTCCTGGTGGCCTGGGTGACGGCGGCAAGCTTTACCGTGGTGGGCCAGCTTTCCTCTGACCTCGTGCCTCCCGCTCTCGTCGGCGGCCTCGTGCTCGTGGTCATGCTGATCGGTTTCACCGTGATGCAGCACGCCTTCGCCGGCGGCGCCTTCACCCGTGGCTTCGTGAACGACACGGAGCGCAGGGCGCTCGCATTGACCGGCGCCGGCGACATCGTGTTCGACTGGGACGTGGTCTCCGACAATATCTTCGTCAGCCCCGAGGTCGAGCATCAGCTCGGATTGAAGCGCGGCTCCCTCGAAGGCCCGGCCTCCGCCTGGCTCGACCTGATCCACCCCTTCGACAAGGATCGCTACCGGCTCGCCCTCGATGCGGTGATCGAGCAGCGCCGTGGCCGCCTGACCCAGGATTTCCGCCTGCGCTCGGCTTCCGGTGCCCACCATTGGTTCCGCCTCAAGGCGCGCCCCGTGATCGGTTCGGACGGCGAGGTTCTGCGCATCGTCGGCACGCTCGCCGACGTCATGGACAGCAAGACGGCCGAGGAGCGCCTGCTGCACGATGCCGTGCACGACAACCTGACGAGCCTTCCGAACCGGCAGCTCTTCTACGACCGCCTCGAAGCCGCCCTCACCTTCGCCAGCCAGGATGATTCCTTACGTCCCACCGTGCTCGTCGTCGATCTCGACAAGCTGAAGGAAACGAACGCCATCGCCGGGTTCGCCGCCGGCGACTCGGTTCTGCTCACCCTGTCCCGTCGCCTGAGCCGCCTGCTCAAGCCGCAGGATACCCTGGCCCGCATCTCGGGCGACGAATTCGCCATCATCCTGCTCTCCGAGCGTGAAACCGACCGGATCATCTCCTTCGCCGACATGGTTCGCCGCGTGGTGACGACGCCGTTCACCTATGCCGAGCGCGAGATCTTCCTCACCGCGTCCATCGGCATCGCTCTCTACGATCCGCAGATCGCCGCGCGGCGCGAGGAGGTGCTGCGCAACGCCGAGATCGCGATGGCCCATGCGCGCCGCCATGGAGGC
Source organism: Microvirga zambiensis WSM3693 (assembly GCF_016735695.1). GTDB lineage: Bacteria > Pseudomonadota > Alphaproteobacteria > Rhizobiales > Beijerinckiaceae > Microvirga > Microvirga zambiensis. The sequence continues at coordinate 52,834 of NZ_JAERQD010000037.1, forward strand.
GACCGGATCGAGGTCTTCCGGCCGACCATGCGCTCCGACCGCAGCGACCATTTCACGATGGAGACCGACCTTCGGCATGCGGTCGACCGCAACGAGATGAAGGTTCTGTTCAAGCCGATCGTCCGCCTCGAGGACCGGACCATCGCCGGCTTCGAATCGATGCTGCGCTGGGACCACCCGCGCCTCGGCCGCATCGGTCCCGAGGACTTCATGTCCATCGCCGAGGAAACCGGCCTCATCATCAAGCTGAGCGTGTTCCTGCTGGAACAGACCGGCCGCGAGCTCGCCGCATGGCAGAATGCGCTGGAGGTCGAGCCGCCGATCTTCGCCAGCGTCAACATGTCGAGCCAGCACCTGCTCCGGCACGATCTGCTGCAGGATGTGAAGACGGTCATCGCCCGCTCAGGTGTCCTGCCCGGCACGCTCAAGATCGAGATGACCGAGAGCCTCGTGATGGAGAACCCGGAATACTCGGCGCAGATGCTCGCTCGCCTGCGCGATCTCGGCGCCGGGCTCTCGCTCGACGATTTCGGCACGGGCTATTCCGCCCTCACCTATCTGCAACGCTTCCCGTTCGACACGATCAAGGTGGACGAGTCCTTCGTGCGTCTGATGGCCTCCGGCAAGCCGGTCATTCTGCGTTCCATCGTCAAGATGGCACACGAACTCGGGATGGAGATCGTCGCGGAAGGTGCGGAGAGCGAGTCGGAAGCCATCGAGCTCTACCAGCTCGGCTGCGAATATGCGCAGGGATCGGTCTTCGGCGAGCCGATGTCGACGCTGCAGGCACGCCAGCTCGTGGGAGCAGCGCCGGCCGCCGCCTGATCAGGCGTGGCCAGCTTCCATGGACAGCATCGCCGGCTCGATCCCGATCCGGCGCAGGGCCATCTCGTAGCGCAGGTCGACGGCGGTGTTGAAGATCAGCTCCGCATCCGCGGGGCAGTTGAGCCAGCCATTGGCCTGAAGTTCCATTTCCAGCTGGCCTGCACCCCAGCCGGCATAGCCCAGCGCCAGCACCGCGTTCTCAGGTCCACGCCCGGCGGCGATGGCACGCAGGATGTCGATGGTTGCCGTCAGGCAGACGCTGTCGTCGATGGGCAGCGTCGATTGCTCGATATGGAAATCAGGCGAATGCAGAACGAAGCCGCGGCTCGTCTCCACGGGCCCGCCCATCAGCACCTGCATGGTCCCGACCCGCTGCGGCAGCCGGATCCGCTCCAGTTCCGGGATGATCTCGAGCTGCACCAGGAGATCGGGCATGTTCACATTCGTCGCGGGGCGGTTGAGGATGATCCCCATCGCCCCTTCCGCAGAATGGGCGCAGACATAAATCACGGAGCGCGCGAAGCGCTCATCCATCATCCCCGGCATGGCAACGAGGACCTGCCCGTCGAGATACGAGGTTTCGATGCCGTAAGGTGGAAGATGAGAGCCCATATCCTAAAATCTGCCTTGCTTGCCTTGCCACCCGATCACAGGATCGTGGATGGCAGACCCGAAGAGAAACGCATAAGGGAAGCGCCTCAGGGAGGCGTCAGTTCCATGGCATTCATGTTCCGCGCCGCTTCGGCCGCGATTTTTTTTATTTTGTCTCTTGCTCCCATTGCCGCGCAATCTCTCAAGCCGTCCGCCTCGACCCAAGGCTTTCACTCCCGCGCCCGCCTGATCTCCGGCGGATTGCAGGGGGATCGTTGGCTCGCCGGCATCGAGATCACCCTCGATCCCGGTTTCAAGACCTATTGGCGCAATCCAGGCGATTCCGGTCTGCCGCCCCGGTTCGACTGGAGCGGGTCGGAGAACCTGGCCGACGCCGAGATCCGTTGGCCTTCTCCCTCCCGCCATGAGGATGCGGCAGGCACGATCCATGTCTACGGCAAAAAGGTGGTGTTCCCCGTCATCGTGAAGGCTGCGGCCAAGGACAGGCCGGTCAAGCTCGTGCTCTCCGCCGAATACGGGGTCTGCAAGGAGATCTGCATCCCGGCCCGCGCCGACCTGACGCTGGATCTCACCGAGGATGCAATGGGCCGCAGCCTCATCGAGGCGGCCCTGGCCAAGGTGCCCGTTCCCCAGCCCCTTGCCGCCCCGGGTGATCTGTCGGTCATCTCGGTCGAGCCCGTGAAGCAGGACAAGCCCGCCTATATCGTCACGACCCGCGCTCCCTCCAGCGCGAAGCCTGCCCTCTTCGCCGAGGGGCCGGAAAACTGGTATCTCTCGACCTCGCTCCCGGACGATGCGAACCGCTTCACCGTCACGGTTGAGGAAAAGCCCAAGGACGCATCCGGACCGCTTGCCTTGCGCCTGACGCTCGTTGCAGGGGGAAAGTCCGTCGAGACGGAAGTGAGCCTCGACGCCAAGGAACTGCCGCGCTAGGGAAGAGGCACCTTTTCCCTTTTGGAGAACCGCCTATGCCCATCCAGGTTGGAGAACGCCTTCCCCAGGTCACCTTCCGTGTCATGACGCCGGACGGGCCGGTGGCCAAAACCACGGACGATCTCTTCAAGGGCCGCAAGGTCGTTCTCGTCGCCGTTCCCGGCGCCTTCACTCCTACCTGCCACCGCAATCACCTGCCCGGCTACGTGCAGAAGAAGGACGAGATCAAGGCCAAGGGCGTCGACGGCATCCTGGTCACCGCGGTCAACGACGTGTTCGTGCTGGAGGCCTGGGGCAAGGCCTCCGAGGCGGAAGGCATCGAGTTCCTGTCCGACGGCAACGCCGATTTCGCCAAGGCGATCGGCCTGTCCATGGACGGCTCCGGCTTCGGCCTCGGCACGCGCTCCCAGCGCTATTCCATGGTCGTCGACGACGGTGTGGTGAAGGCGATCAACGTGGAGGACGCTCCCTCCAAGGCGCAGCATTCCGGCGCCGAGAATATTTTGAAGGATCTTTGATCCGCCCGGAAACAAGCCGGAAATTCACCTGCTTCGTCATCACCGGCCTTGTGCCGGTGATCCCGATTAGAAGAGCACTGCGCTCCATAGCACCAGGATGACCGGGACAGGCCCGGTCATGACATCCCAGGCTGGAACCGAGCGATCAGGCACCGGCTCTCCGGCTCTGCTTCTTGAACGGCTGCATCGCGGCGACGGCCAGTTCATCGACGCGGATATTGGTCGGGTCGTCCGCGTGGCCCTTGACCCAGTGCCAGGCGACGTTGTGCCTCGATGCGGCCTCGTCGAGCGCACGCCATAGGTCCTCGTTCTTCACCGGCTTGTTGTCGGCGGTGCGCCAGCCGCGCCGCTTCCAATTGTGCATCCATTGCGTGATGCCCTGGCGCACGTACTGCGAATCCGTGAACAGATCGACGGTGCAGGAGCGCGTGAGCGCGTTGAGGCCCTCGATGGCGGCGCGGATTTCCATGCGGTTGTTGGTGGTATGCGCCTCCCCGCCCGAGACCTCCTTCTCGCTGCCCTTGAAGAACAGGATCGCGCCCCAGCCGCCCGGCCCGGGATTTCCCGAACAGGCGCCGTCCGTGTAGATCAAAACGCGCTCTGCCCCGCTCATGCTTCGAGTCCGTATTCGCGCGCATGCTTCACATGGCGATGGAAATTGAGTTTGCGGTCGTATTCCAGGGGATCCTTGGGCTTCACCAGCGCGCCGGGCGGCACGTTGAGCCAGTCCACGAGTCGGGTCAGCATGAAGCGCATGGCGGAGCCTCGGCACAGGATCGGCAGGGCCTCGACCTCTTGCGGCTCGAGCCGGCGAACGGATTGATAGCCCGCCAGCATCGCCCGGCCCTTGGTGAGATTGAACGAGGCGTCGATCTCGAAGCACCACGCATTGAGGCAGATCGCGACGTCATAGGCGAAGGCATCCGTGCAGGCGAAATAGAAATCGATCAGCCCCGAGACTTCGGCGCCGATGAAGAACACGTTGTCGGTGAAGAGATCGGCATGGATGATCCCGGCGGGCAGGCCGCGCGGCCAGTCGGCCTCCAGGCTCGCGAGCTCCCGCCGCGTCCGCTCCGCGAGACCGGGCAGGACCGTGTCGGCCTGCGCCTCGGCCTGCGCGAAGAGCGGCGCCCAGGCTTCCAGCGAAAGCGCATTGGGACGCTGCATCGAAAAATCCCGGCCCGCCAGATGCAGCTTAGCGAGAGCAGCCCCAAGCGCGCCGCAATGCTGCGCCGTGGGGCGGCGCACCGCGATGCCTTCGAGGAAGGTGATGATGACGGCGGGCCTTCCGGAAACCCTTCCGAGAGGCTCGCCCCGGCGATTGTTGACGGGGAGCGGACAGTTGAGCCCCTTCAGTGCCAGATGCTGCATGAGGCCGAGGAAGAAGGGCAGATCGGTCTCCCGCACCCGCTTCTCGTAGAGGGTGAGGATGTATGAGCCCTTGGTGGTGTGGAGAAAGTAATTGGTGTTCTCCACGCCCTCGGCGATGCCCTTGTAGGACAGCACCGTGCCGATGTCGTAGGTGTCGAGGAAGGCCGAGAGCTCCTCGTCGCTGACTTCCGTATAGACCGCCACCTTTTACTCCGCCGCCTGCTCACGCAACTCGCGCGGCAAAGGAAAGAACACGCTCTCATCCGCCGTCGACACGCTCTCGACCGAGACCTCGTAGCGCTCGGCGAAGGCATCGATGATCTCCTCGACGAGGACCTCCGGCGCCGAGGCGCCGGCGGTGATGCCGAGGCTACCGACATTGCCGAACAGGCTCCAGTCGATGTCCTCGGCGCGCAGGATCAGCCGCACCAGCGGGCAGCCCTCCCGCTCGGCGACCTCGCGCAGGCGCTGGGAGTTCGAGGAATTCGGCGAGCCCACCACGATCATGGCATCGACCTGCGGCGCCACGCGCTTCACCGCTCCCTGGCGGTTGGTGGTGGCATAGCAGATGTCCTCCTTGTGCGGGCCGACGATGGTGGGGAAGCGGGCCTTGAGGGCCTCCACCATGTCCTTCGTGTCGTCGACGGAAAGCGTCGTCTGGGTGACGAAGGCGAGGTTGTCGGGATCGGCCGGCTGGAGCCTTGCGATGTCGTCGACCGTCTCGACGAGGGTCGCCACGCCCTCGGGGAGCTGGCCCATGGTGCCGATCACCTCAGGATGGCCCGCATGGCCAATCAGGATGATATGACGGCCGCGCTTGTGGTGGATCTGCGCTTCGCGATGCACCTTGGTCACCAGCGGGCAGGTGGCGTCGATGGCGAAGAGGTTGCGGGCTTCCGCCGCCTCGGGCACCGATTTAGGCACCCCATGGGCCGAGAAGATGACCGGGGCGCCTGTCTCGGGCACCTCGTCGAGCTCGCGGACGAAGACGGCCCCTTTCCGCTTCAGGTTTTCCACCACGTATTTGTTGTGCACGATCTCATGGCGCACGTAGACCGGCGCCCCATGGATCGCGAGCGCCTTCTCGACCGCATCGATGGCACGGACGACCCCGGCGCAGAAGCCGCGCGGGGCACAGAGCAGGATGTCCAGAGAAGGCTTCGTCATGATCTCGCGATGTGGCGAGACGGGGCCCCTCCTGTCAAGCGGGAGCGACGCAGTTTCGCGGTGGGGTCGATCCCCGTTTCAATTCGGGAACGGGTGTCATTCCCGGCCGGAGCGCAGCGAAGGGGAAGGGAATGCATAGTGCCGGCGCGCTCATGAGTGGATCCCCTTCCCGGCCTGCGGCCGCCGGGGATGACACCGTGACGTCGTGGCCGGGCCTGTCCCGGTCATCCCGATATGGTGAAGCACTACGCTTCTCTTAATCGGGATCACCGGCACAAGGCCGGCGATGACGTGGAATTCGCCAATCCCGAACCTGTGCGGTGAGGCACGGGACAGGATCATCCTCCTCAAGAAACGCTCGCTCTTGCCGTTCAGAATCCCTACAACGGTGCAACAACCCATCATCATCCCCTGATCCCATGGCATCCACGGCTTCCCACGTCAGCTTTCTCCCACCTATCCTGACCTTCTGCGGAGCGGCAGTGGTGGCCGTGCCCGTGTTCCGGCTCCTGGGCCTGAGCGCCGTCCTGGGCTATCTCGCCGCCGGCGTCGCTATCGGGCCCTCCGGCCTGAGCCTGGTGGAGGATCCGCAGACGATTGCCACTGTCGCCGAGTTAGGCGTGGTGCTGCTTCTGTTCATCATCGGGCTAGAACTCAAGCTGTCCCATCTCTGGGAGATGAAGCGGGACATTTTCGGGTTGGGCTTCGCGCAGCTGGCGGTCACCGCTCTGTGCCTCGGCGGAGCAGCCTATGCCATCGGGTTCTCGCCCCAGGCCTCGTTCGTGACGGGTGCCGCCGTGGCGCTCTCCGCTACCGCCATCGCCCTGCAGATGCTGGGCGAGCGCAACGACCTTCAGACCCCCTACGGCCAGCGCTCCTTCGCGATCCTGCTGTTCCAGGATCTGTCGGTCGTCCCGCTCCTGGCGATCCTGCCCCTTCTCGCGTCGGGCGCCGCCGCCGAGCATGGTTCCCTCCTCGATCGTCTGCTCACGGTCGGCGAAGCAATGCTGGGCATCGCTGCCGTCGTGCTGATCGGCCGCTACGGCCTCAACCCCTTCTTCCGGATCCTGGCCCGCAGCGGCGCCCGCGAAGTGATGACGGCCTCCGCCCTGCTCGTGGTTCTCGGCGCGGCCCTGCTCATGCAGGAGGTGGGCCTCTCCATGGCGATGGGCGCCTTCCTCGCAGGGCTTCTGCTCGCCGAGTCGAATTTCCGCCATCAGCTCGAGGCCGATATCGAGCCCTTCCGCGGCATGCTGCTCGGCCTGTTCTTCATGAGCGTTGGCATGTCGATCGATCTTGCCCTGGTGCGCGAGCAATGGCTGCTGCTGCTCGTCGCGGCGCCCGTCGTCGTTCTCGGCAAGACCCTGCTGATCGCCGTTTTGTCGAAACTCTTCGGCGCGAGCTGGCGCGACGGTTTGCGCTCGGGCACGCTTCTCTGCACGGCCGGCGAATTCGCCTTCGTCCTCCTTCCCGTGGCGACGGGGCTCGGCATCATGTCCGCAGCCGAGGCGCAGCCGGTCACCGCGCTTGCCGCCATCACCATGCTGCTGGGGCCGATTCTCTCGACAATCGTCGAGAAGGTTTTGAGCAATCGCAGCGAAAGCGAGGAACAGCCGGATCTGCATGGCCTGCCGGGCCAGGAGGGCGAATTGGAGAGCCGTGTCCTGGTGATCGGCTTCGGCCGGTTCGGGCAGATCGTCAACCAGGTTCTACTGGCGCAGGGCATCGAGGCGACGGTGATCGACAAGGATGTCGAGCGCATCCGCGACGCGGGGCGCTTCGGGCTGCAGGTCTATTTCGGCGACGGCACGCGCCTCGATGTGCTGCGGGCCGCCGGCGCCGAGAAGGCCGAGATGATCTGCATCTGCATCGACGATCGGGAATCGATGACGAAGATCATCGAGATCATCCACGAGAATTTCCAGAATGCCCGCAGCTTCGCGCGCGCCTTCGACCGCATCCACGCCATCGAGCTGATGAATCTCGACGTCGATTATCAGATTCGTGAAGTGTTCGAATCCGCCATCGTCTTCGGACGGGCGGCGCTCGAGGAGCTTGGAACCGATCCCGAAGCAGCTGCCGCTGCCGCCAACGACGTGCGCAAGCGCGATATCGCACGCCTCGTCCTGCAGAAGGAGGTCGGCACCATGGGCGGTGCCGAGCTCGTCGTGGGCGCCAAGATCACGCCCGAACCCCTCACCGTTCCGACAAGCCGGGCAAGAGCGCTCTCGCCCGAGACGCGCGACATCCTCGGCGAAGGCGTTTCGTGATGGATGCCAGTCCCTCGGCGAAGGAAGCCGCAACCTCGAACGAGCCGCCGCGTTTCGTGGTCGGCTCCACAATGCGCCACGTTCTCGTCATGACGGGAACGGGTGCAGCGGGCCTCGTTTCGATCTTCATCGTCGATCTCGTATCGCTTCTCTACATCTCCTGGCTGCACGATCCGAGCCTTACGGCCGGCGTCGGCCTCGCCACGGTCGTGATGTTCTTCACGATCTCGATCAATGTCGGCCTGATGATCCCGATCGGAGCGCTCGTCTCGCGCGCGCTCGGTGCCCGCCGGCCCGAGGATGCGCGCCGCCTCGCCACCTCGTGCAGCCTTCTCATGGCCGCTGTCGCGGCCCTCGTCAGCCTCGTCCTTCTGCCGCTCCTGCCGCTGATTCTGACCACAATAGGCGCGCATGACGACACCTACCGGGTCGCGCAGAGCTTTCTCTGGATCACGCTGCCGACGAACGTGATCATGGCTTTCGGCATGGCGTTCTCGACCGTGCTGCGCGCAGCGGGAGACGCCAAGCGCAGCATGTATGCCACTCTGTCCGTCGCGGCCGTTACCGTGGTTCTCGATCCGATCCTGATCTTCGGCCTCGATCTCAAGACCAATGGCGCAGCGGTGACGATCAATATCGCGCGCGTCGCCTATCTCTATGTGGGCTATCGCTATCTCACACGCGCCCACGACCTTCTGATCAGACCGAACTGGCCGTCCATTTTGAAGGATGCGCGCCCGTTCTTTGCCATCGCCGTTCCTGCGATCCTGACCAACATTGCGGCTCCCGTGGCGAATGCCTTCTTCACCGGCGTGATGGCTCAGTTCGGCGATCAGGCGATTGCGGCTTCCGCCATCATCGACAGGGTGACGCCCGTTGCCTTCGCCGGCGTCTTCGCTCTCGCCGGCGCCATCGGCCCCGTGCTCGGGCAGAATTGGGGCGCACAGCGCTACGACCGCATGAAGCAGACGCTGAAGGACGCCCTCGTCTTCACGATCTGCTATGTGGGTGGCGTGTGGCTCGTTCTCTTCCTCGTGCAGGTTCCGATCACGACTGCGTTCAACGCGCCGCCGGAAACGGCCGAGATCGTCCAGTTCTTTTGCCAGCTGAGCGGTTTCATCTGGTTCTTCATCAGCTTGGTCTTCGTGGCGAATGCGTCGTTCAACAACCTCGGCTATCCTCTGCTCTCCACCTTCTTCAACTGGGGCCGCGCGACTTTAGGCATGATTCCCTTCGCCTATTTCGGCGCGCAGATGGGCGGGCCGAAGGGCGCTCTGCTCGGGATCGGCGCCGGTTCCGTGGTGTTCGGGATCGCCGCTGTCGTCACGGCGTTCTGGACAATCAGGCGTCTTGAGAGGCAAGCTGTCCCGGCTCTGTAAGAGGCGCCAGCGTTTCACTGTCGAGGAGGCCGCCATGTTCAACTGGTTCGATCTGATGCGTCAGGCCCAGACCAGCGCCGCCATGGAAGCCCTTGCACGGCAGTTCCAGCTCTCGGGCGATCAGACGCAGAAGACGATGGCCGCCGTCATGCCGGCCTTTGCCATGGGGCTCCAGCAAGCCACAGCCTCCAACGATCCCGCCCGTCTGTTTCAATCCATGATGAGCGGCGCCTATCAGAATTTCTGGCAGATCGCCGGCCATTCCTTCTCGTCCCAGGCACAGCAGGAGGGGCGACGGCTGCTCGACCAGCTCTTCGGCTCGGACGACGTCAGCCGCCGCGTCGCGCACCAGGCCGCGGATTATGCCGGAATCAGCACGGAGACCATGCAGCAATTGCTGCCTATTCTCGCCGGCATTCTCGCCGGCGGCATGTCGCATTGGATGGTGGCGCAGGCGCAGGCCATGCAATCCTTCGCCTCCTCCAAGGACGGCGCGAAGGATAAGGTCGAGAGCGCCAATCCATGGGCGGAATTATGGGCGGGATGGATGACCGCATCCGTACCCGAGAAGAAGCACGCCAACCCGTTCGAGGACATGATGGCGAGCGCGTTTCAGGCAATGGCTCCGGAAAAGCCCCAGCAGCAGGAAGTGCCGGCCTCACCGTCCTTGGATTTGATGCTCGAACAGGGACGCGAGATGCAGATGCAGTACCTCGCGTCCCTTCAATCGATCTTCTCCGAGGCCTGGAAGAGCCAGGGTAAAAAGGTTTAGGCGCAACGCCTGATCGGCGTCACCATTGGAACCACGGGTCGGAGCGGCCGGGTGGGTTGAGGGGACCTCTCCGCGCGGGAATGCCGTTCAGCGCTTCGAACCAACACCCATGACGGATTGCACGTGAGCGGCTCATCGAGCGCGCTCGTCACATCGCTGCGCGTCAGTCCGATATCAGCCAGCATGCGCTCATCGAACTCGGCGAGATTTTTGATCTCGCGGCGGTGCCTGAGGGCTTTCGCAAGATCGAGGAGCGAACGGGCGAGCTGACCCAGCGCGGCCATTCCCGGGACGGTCGTGGTGGTCAATGCGAACCGGCTCATTGCTTGTCTCCTTGCTCTCACTTTCAATCCATCGCCGTTGGAACGTTCCAGCTGTTCCAGCGTCCGTTCCAACGTCGTTCCAACGTCGTTCCAGCGTCGTTCCAGCGTCCGTTCCAACGTCGTTTCAGCGTCCGTTCCAACGGTTCGGGATCGTCTGTTCCAGGGACACTTATGGAAACTCTTGCCGCAGGGCTTTCATTTAACCCATTGATTTAACTTGGTATTTTTTACCAATTGGAATCTTATACCACAGCTTGTTTCATCACTTGAAACGATTGTTTGAGATATGTATCATCAACATGATTGATTGATGAGGCGCGTCAGCCATGCACTTGCTCGATATCGACCAGCTCAGAACCTTCGTGGCCATTGCCGATACCGGATCGTTTACCCGCGCGGCGGAGATCGTGCACAAGACGCAGAGCGCGGTCTCGATGCAGATGAAGCGGCTCGAGGACCGGGTCGGCAAGGCGATCTTCGAGCGCGACGGGCGCCTCTCCAAGCTCACCGACGAGGGCGAGCGGCTGCTCGATTATGCCCGCCGGATCGTGCGGCTCAACGCCGAATGCATGGCCTCCTTCAACGAGCACGAGCTCACCGGCCGCGTCCGCCTCGGCCTGCCGGACGATTACGCCGACCGTTATCTGCCCGAGATCCTGGCCCGTTTCTCGCGCTCGAACCCGAAGGCCGAGGTGACGGTGATGTGCGAGCCGACGCCGCAGCTCGTCGAGCGCGTGCAGCACGGCGACCTCGACCTCGCGATCATCACCCATGTGGACCGGCGCGGCCCGTCCGAGATCGTGCGCATCGAGCAGCTTTTATGGGTGACCTCCTCCCGCCACGGGGTGCACGAGGAGACGCCGATCCCGCTGGCGCTCGGCCGCCCGAGCTGCGACTGGCGCCATTCCGCGACCGAGGCCCTGGAGAGCGCCGACCGGCCGTTCCGCATCGCCTATGTGAGCTGGCATTCCACCGCGGTGGGGGCTGCGGTGATGGCGGGCCTTGCGGTCTCCGTTCTGCCGGAAAGCGCCGTGCGCCCCGGCATGCGCATCTTGGGCCCCTCCGACGGCTTCCCCGCCCTGCCCTCGTGCAAGATCGGCCTGATCCGCTCCCGCGGCGAGGAGAACCCGCTCGCGGATGCGCTGGGCTTCCACATCAAGCAGTCGCTCGACAATCTCGGCTCGACCCGGACGGTGCAGCCGATCGCGGCCGAGTGATCAGGCCTGGTGATCAGGCCTTGTGATCAGGCCTTCGCGGGCCTGCGCAGCACGAGCACGTTGCCGAGAAGCGCCAGCACGACGCCGATTCCTGCGAGCGGCGTCCACACATAGCCCTCGATCAGCGTCGAGACGGTGAGCGCCACGATGGGAAACAGCACCGTTGCATAGCCCGCCCGCGCGGCCCCGAGACGCCGCAGCAGGGTGAGATAGGCCATGAAGGCCAAAACCGACGCCCCGACGGCGAGATACAGAAGCGAGCCGATATATTTGAGAGTCGGCTCGATGATGAAGGCGTTGCCGCGCACCAGGTTCAGCGCCAGCAGCACCGCGCAGCCATATGTCATGCCCCAGGCGGTCGCCGAGAGAAGCGGCACGCCCCGGCGCTGCACGATTGTCGAGATCATGTTGCCGGAGCAGAAGAACAGGGTGCCCATCACGCACAAGCCCAGACCTTTCAGCGCCGCCGCGTTGAAGCCCGCGCCCGCGATCTCCGGCCAGAACAGGAAGACGATGCCGGCAACCCCGATGACGCCGCCGAGCGCCACCCGCTTCTCGACCTTCTGGCGGAAGATCAGAAATGCGAGCGCGAGGTTGAACACCGAGGCGAGCGAGAACACCACCGAGAGCAGCCCCGAGGGCACGCTCAAGCCGCCGTAATAGAACGAGATGAAGTTGAACGAGAACAGGCAGACGCCTACGCCTACGAAACGCAGGTGATCGGCGAGCGGAAAGCGCATTCTTTCGCTGGTGGCGAGAACCCAGGCCCACATCAGCGCGGCCGCGAGCAGGAAGCGCCACAGCACCGACATTTCCGGCGCCACCACCCCGAGCTGCGCCCGGATCCCGATCCAGCTCACGCCCCACAGGAAGACGGTGGCCGCATAGAGCCCGAGCGTCGTCCCGTCGATGCCTTTCAGGTTCTGGCCGGGCATGGCGGTGGTGGCGTGGCTCATGGCGTTCATTCCCTCACAGCGTCGGACCGGAAGCGGATGTGCACTTTTCGGTCCGATGCCTTCTCTCTGAAACGGGAGCCTGGCTCATCAATCTCTTTCCTCATCCCGAGTAGCCACGCAGTGGCGTCCCTAAGCCTCATCCTGAGGAGCCACGAAGCGGCGTCTCGAAGCCCCATCCTGAGGAGGTCGCGCAGCGACCGTCTCGAAGGAGGATCCAGCGAGCACCGAAGACGCTCGTCCCTCGAGACGGCCCGACGGCCTGCTCAGGATGAGGGCTATGGTGCGGAAACCTTTATGAGCCAGCCTCCAAGGTCAATCTGGATACGCTCCGGCAGCCATCAGCACAAATGATGATATCTGATCGATTGGCCTTGGAACGGTGATGAAACGTTCCAAGGGCGCCCCCTGGAACGCCCCGTTGGAACGGCGCTGAAACGGCTGGAACGGCTGAAACGGGCGTTCCAGGGGGGCGCCCTTCCCTCAACCCACATAATCCCGCCGAGCGGAGCGACGATCCGGACGCCGGACACGGTGCTGTTTCCCTCCCCCTTGCGGGGAGGGGTTAGGGGTGGGGGTGGTGCGACTGGGTGAGCGATCGCGGAGATGCGCGCTCCTCCCTCTCCCGGCCGGGAGAGGGCCGGGGTGAGGGAAGGCCGGCGCCAAATGAAATGCATCGGATGCCATGCAGCCGCAGCGGAGGCGACGGCGCCTGACTGGTTGAGCGCCCCACCTTCCCCCCGTCCCTCTCCCGCACGGGAGAGGGGACGCACCGCAGCTATCCTCGCGCTGTCCCGACGACGCCCAGCGCTCCCACGTTGCGACCCTTCTCCGCAACCTTGACCATGTCCCTCGACCTGTCATATTGTTCTCTTTTTGTTCCTATTTCCAAAAGACCATTGCCATGACCTCATTGCCCGCCTCCCCCGCCCTGACCGATCCCGACAGCCCCGGCCCCTCGGCGTTCCGCCAAAAACTGCCGCCTGAGCGGATCGCCCTCATCCGCGATTGGGTGGAATGCACCACCCGGTCCTTCAAGAAGATCGGCCGGGAGCTCGGCGTCTCGCCCGCCACCGTCTCGCGCTATGCCGCGGAGGGCGGCTGGCAGCGCCCGCCCGGCGCGGCCCCTGCCCCCATCATCACCCGGCGCAATCCGGATCCCGCGCGACGGCGCAAATCCGCGCCGCAGGGATCAGGCAACCGCCGCGAGCGGCTCACCGAAACGCTCTGGCGCCTCGCCGAGCGCCACGCGGAGGATCTAGAGGAGCAGCCCATCGCCCGCGCCGGCCGCTCCCTGCATCCGCTCGCCCGCCTCACCCGGACGCTGGGCGAGATCGACAGGCACCTGTCCCCGCCCCCGGCCGCGCACGAATACGACATCGACGCCTCCAACCCCCGCCGCACCATCCACGAACTGCGCGACGAACTCGCCGGTCATCTGGAGCGCATCGAGCGCGAGGAGCGGGATTTCGAGGAGCGCTGGGGGCGGACTTTTGAGGATGGCGGGGGGATTTAGAGGAAAAAGTGGCGCAACTTAACTCTAAGTTGAGCAATACCGGTTGATTCACCCAAACGATGGGATATTATATCACATGCTATTAAAAATGGGAGCGCCTAATGGGTATATTCCTAGTCGCGTATGACTTGGTCAAAGAGAAAAGTGGCACTGGTGGGTTCAAGTGATGAGCGCAACAGCTTTGGCCAGGGTATCTCCTGGCGTTTGGAAGCCAAGGGTTTTTCTTGGCCGGGTATTGAGCCTGAGTGCAACCGCATCCAAGTCGCTTTGGCTATATGCGGACAGGTCTGAGCCCTTCGGGAAGTACTGCCGCAGCAAGCCATTAGTGTTCTCGTTGCTTCCCCGCTGCCACGGGCTCTGAGGATCGCAGAAGTAGACGTCAACATCAGTCGCGACGCTAAAGTGCTTGTGATGAGCGAGTTCCATCCCGCGATCCCAGGTCAGCGATGCCATCAATCCCTGAGGCAGACGTTGAACCTGCCGCACAAGAGCATTCACCACACTTTCGCTGTCTTTGCCGTCAACCCGAACGAGCATCACGAACCGGGATTGACGCTCGACCAAGGTGGCAATGTGGGTGTTCTTGCCGCCTGAGAGCAGGTCGCCTTCCCAGTGACCCGGCACGGCGCGATCCTCAACTTCAGCCGGACGCTCCCGGATCGAGATGGCGTCGATGATCTGTCCCCTGGGCTGGCCGATGGTACTAGCCGTCTTGGAGCGCCGCATGATCCGCCGACTGCGAAGATGGCGGGTCAACTCCTTCTTCAGGACACCGCGGGCCTGGATGAACAAGCTTTTGTAAATCGTCTCGTGGGACACCCGCATGGTTCTGTCGTCGTGATATTCGGTCTTGAGCCATCCCGAGATCTGCTCAGGAGACCACTCGTTCTGCAGCTTATCCGCGACCAGCAGCTGAAG
>NZ_JAERQD010000038.1 GCF_016735695.1 Microvirga zambiensis WSM3693
ACTGGCTAGAGGCCCACCGCTATCTCAACATGGAGGATCTGAAAGAGCACAAGAAAGATCAGCTTCGCGAAGCCGCTTAGCCAACCTGCTGAGCCGCCCCGCTTTGCAGAACTTGACGCACACAATCCCCCGGCCTTGTGCCGGGGACCCACGCCTTTGCCGCGCTGTGGTTCCCAAGACGTGGGTGGCCGGGACAAGCCCGGCCATGACGTACGGAGGTTGTTGGGTAGCCGCTCACCAAGCCGGAATGATCGCACCCTTGAAGCGTTCTTCCAGGAACTTGGCGACTTCTGGTGACTGGTAGGACTCGACGAAGATCTTGATCTCCGGGCGGGCGTCGCCCTCGCGGGCGGCGACGAAATTGGCGTAAGGGTTGCCCTCGCGCTTTTCGACCGCGATCGTGTCCTTGCGGATGTCGAGGCCGGCATTGAGGGCATGGTCGGTGTTGATCACCGCCGCGTCGAGATCGGGCAGAGCGCGCGGCAATTGCGCCGCGTCGAGCTCCGAGAATTTTACGCCCTTCGGGTTCTCGGCGATGTCGAGCAGGCTCGGCGACAGGCCCTTGCCGTCCTTGATCGTGATCACGCCCTGAGCGGCGAGAAGGTTGAGCGCGCGGCCGCCATTGCTCGGATCGTTCGGGATGCCGACCTTGGCGCCCTTCGGGAGATCGGCGACCGATTTCACCTTGCTCGAATAGAGGCCGATGGGCTGCACGAAGGTGAAGCCGACGGGCACGATCTTGTAGCCGCGCGCCGCGATCTGCGCATCGAGATAGGGCTTGTGCTGAAAGGCATTGGCATCGAGATCCTTGCGATCCAGCGCCTCGTTGACGAGTGCGTAGTCGGAGAACGGCACGAGCTGAACGTTCAGGCCCTTGGTCGCCGCAACTTTTTTCACGACCTGCGCCACCTCTTCCTCGGCGCCCGACATGACACCGACCTTGATGCTCTTCTGTTGTGCCGCGACCGGCAGTGCAGCGGTGAGAGCGACGCCAAATGCGACGGTAGCGGACAACAGGGTACGACGGGTGAAAACGGACATGGGAGGTCTCTTTCAGACAAAGTGCGTCGCGGCTTCGACACGAAGCCGGACAGGTTGTTCGAGCGTTTGGGAGATTTCAGGCCGCGTTGCGACGACAGCGTTCAGCCAGGAAAGGCTGATCGGAAGGCATGAAAAGGCGGCGCGTCATAGCCATCGATCCTCGTGAACCACGAGGCGGGATTCGCCCGTGGCGCTCCAGCGCATCGTGCGGAAAAGTGGATCCGGTTTTCCGCGCCAACGATGCGCCTTCCTAAAAGCGAAGCATCAAACCCAAAAGTGGTTTCCACTTTTGGGTTTGATGCCCGAGCCTTTGATGACGCGGGGCAAGCTGCTCGTCTCAAATCGCCGCGGTCTAAAGAAGCTGGCTCGTAAAGCTCCCACCTCATCCTGAGGAGCAGCGAAGCTGCGTCTCGAAGGAGGATCCAGCTTGCGCTGGAGACGCCCTGATCCTTCGAGACGGTCACTGACGTGACCTCCTCAGGATGAGGGCTGGGGGTTGTAAACCCTCTATGGGCCAGCCTCCGAGGTGGTGAAAGCCACCTCAAGACAGGGTCGGTTTTAACACCGCGGGATTTTATGTCAACCGTTTTGTTCTGTAAAAAGAACAAGTCTGCTATGCTCAATGCGCCCGGGCGATGCAGAACTCGACCGCATCGAGGAGCGCCTGCTTCATCGGGCTCGACGGGAAGAGGGCGAGGGCGTCGCGGGCCATGGCGCCGTAATGGCGGGCGCGTTCTACGGTGTCCTCCAGTGCCCGGTGGCGGCGCATGATGGCGATGGCCTGTTCGAGATCCGCATCCTCGATGTCGCCCTGTTCGAGCACCCGCTTCCAGAAGGCGCGCTCCTGGTCCGAGCCGCGGCGGAAGGAGAGCACGACGGGCAGCGTGATCTTCCCTTCGCGAAAGTCGTCGCCCACGTTCTTGCCCAGCGTCGCAGCCTTGCCGCCGTAATCGAGGGCGTCGTCCACGAGCTGGAAGGCGATGCCGAGATTCATGCCGTAGGAACGGCAGGCGGCCTGCTCGGCCTTCGGGCGCCCGGCGATGACGGGGCCGACTTCGCAGGCGGCGGCGAAGAGCTCCGCCGTCTTGCCGCGGATCACGGCGAGATATTCGTCTTCCGTCGTCTCGGTGTTCTTGGCGGCAGCAAGCTGCATCACCTCGCCTTCGGCGATCACTGTCGCGGCGGCGGAAAGGATGTCCAGCGCCCGAAGCGAGCCGACTTCCACCATCATGCGGAAGGCCTGGCCGAGGAGGAAGTCCCCAACGAGCACGCTCGCCTCGTTGCCCCACTTGATTCGGGCGGCGATCTTGCCCCGGCGCATGTCGCTCTCATCCACCACGTCGTCGTGGAGGAGGGTGGCCGTGTGCATGAATTCGACGGCGGCCGCGAGCTTCACATGACCGTCGCCCTCGTATCCCGAGAGCCCCGCGGTGGCGAGAGTCAGCATGGGGCGCAGACGCTTGCCGCCGGAGGAGATGAGGTGGTTCGCCACCTCCGGAATCATCGTGACATCCGAGCCCGTGCGCGACAGGATCATCGCATTGACCCGTTCCATGTCGGAGGCCACAAGGGATACGAGCTTCTCGATGCTCGCATTCTTCTCGGGATGCTTGTCTTCGAAAGGAACGACGACGCCCACTGTCACGACCCGGGTTGCCGGCCGGGATGGCCGGTAGGAATATGAACTGGCATGGCACTTTCCATGCTGCAAAGCAAACGCTTACCGCACGGGAAGGATCTCACGCCGATGGTCGAAATCGTCCGAACCAACGATCTCGTTCTGGTCGGCTTCCTACAATCCCTCCTGGAAAACGCCAATATCCCCGTGCTCGTCGCCGACGCGCATATGAACGCGCTTGAGGGCATGATCGGAGTCTTTCCGCGCCGCATCCTGGTGCCGGACGATCATCTGGCGCAGGCCCGCCGCCTGATCGCCGATGCGGGGCTCGAAGGCGAGTTGCGCCATGCCTGAGGTGACCGAGGATCTGCTGCTCGGCGGGCGCATCCGCCTGCACCAACCGGCCAAGGGCCACCGCGCCGGCACCGATGCGGTGCTGCTGGCCGCGTCCGCGCCGGCGCGAGCGGGCGATGTGGTCGTGGATGTCGGGGCGTCTACCGGCGCCGTCGGGCTGATGGTGGCGTCAAGGCAGGGGGAGGGCCGCTTCATTTTTGTGGAGCGTGATCCCGCTCTCGCCGAACTCTGCCGCCAGAACTGCCGGGACAACGATGTGCCGGGAGACATCGCCGTTGCCGATGTGCTCGACAAGGGCTCGCGTCTCGCCGCAGGGCTGCAGCCTGAGAGCGCGGATATCGTCCTCACCAATCCGCCTTTCCTGGAAGAGGGGCAGGCGCGGATCTCGCCGGACAGGGGGCGGGCGGCGGCCCATGCCATGCCGGCCGGCGGCCTCGATGCCTGGCTGAAGGCCTGCACGGGGCTTCTCAAGCCCAAGGGGCGGCTGGTCCTGATCCACCGTGCGGATCGGGTTGCGGAATGCCTTCGGGTTCTGGAGACATGGCTCGGCGGCGTGGAGCTGCGCTTCGTCCATCCGAATTCCGGCCGGCCGGCGATCCGCTTCCTGCTCGCCGGCATCAAGGGCAGCCGGGCTCCCCTGACCATCCTGCCGCCGCTGATCCTGAACGGCCCCGACGGGCTCTTTACGCCAGAGGCCGAGGCCCTGCATCGCGGGGAGACCACCCTCATATGAAAAGGGCGCCTGATGGCGCCCTCTCTTTTCTATTTAATAGCGGTAGCCGGGCCTGCCGACCGTGCGGCAGACCTCGATCGGGCGGCGCACCCAGCGGTAGCCGTTCCAGGCGCGCCGGGGCTCGACCCAGCAGCGGCGGGCCGTGCGAACCGGGCGATAACCCCCATAGGGACGGCCGTAATAGGGACGTCCATAATAGGGGCGCCCGTATTGAACGCGCACGGCCGGGGCCGGGCGGTCATAGCGGTATTCGACCGCCCGGTCCCGGTAGCCATAGCCGGGGTAATAGGGCTGGGCCGCAGCCGGCTGCGCCGAGAGAGCGCCGAAGCCCAGGGCCGCGAAACCAAGAAGACCGAAGACGAGCTTACGCATTGTTTCTTCTCCTCACCTCCGCCGTTGAACCGGAACGATCCGGCGTCACGGCGGGGCTTTTTCCATGGTGAGAGGTTTAAACCTTCCTAACTGAACGAAGCCCGACTATTTCCCTAACGGGATGTTCATCTTGGGAAGCCGGGCCATACGCCCTACATATCGGCCATGGCCTCAACATCCGTTTCCTCCCTGCTCCCGGCGCGGCTGCAATTCCTCCTTCCGGGCAAATTCCGCACCCACCATCCGTATCCGATCGTCCCGGTGGTGCGTCTGTCCGGCGCCATCGGCGCCGTGATGCCTTTCCGTCAGGGGCTCGCCATGTCGAGCGTGGCGCCCCTGATCGAGCGGGCCTTCTCCGTGCCCGGCGCGAAGGCGGTGGCGCTGGTCATCAACTCGCCGGGCGGTTCGGCGGCCCAATCGCACCTGATCTTCAAGCGCATCCGCGCCTTCGCCGAGGAGAAGAAGCTCCCCGTCATCGCCTTCGTGGAGGATGCTGCGGCCTCCGGCGGCTACATGATCGCCTGCGCGGCCGACGAGATCTATGCCGATCCCGCCTCCATCGTCGGCTCCATCGGCGTCGTCTCCGCGAGCTTCGGCTTCCATGAGCTGATCGAGCGCATCGGCATCGAGCGGCGGGTACACACGGCCGGCAAGAGCAAGGCGATGCTCGATCCGTTCCGGCCCGAGAACCCCGACGACGTGGTGCGCCTGAAGGGCCTCCAGCGCCGGATCCACGACGTCTTCGCCGATCTCGTCCGAGAGCGTCGGGGCGAGAAGCTCAACGATTCCTACGACGATCTCTTCTCCGGCGCCTTCTGGGTCGGGGCGGAGGCGCTCGATCTCGGCCTCATCGACGGCCTCGGCGACATCCGCACCATCCTGCGCCAGCGCTTCGGCGACAAGGTGCAGTTCCGCATGATCGAGCCGGCCCGTCCGCCGCTGCTCGGCCGCCTCTTCGGCCGCCGTTCGCTCGGCCAGAGCAGCCTGATCGACCCCCACGAGGTCGTCGGCGCCCTGGAAGAGCGTGCCGCCTGGGCGCGGCTGGGGCTTTAGCACGGCGTCATCCCCGGGCTTGTCCCGGGGACCCACGTCTTTGCAGCGTTGTGGTTCCAAGGCGTGGGTGGCCGGAACAAGTCCGGCCATGACGGCGACGTTGCCCCAACGCTTGACTTAAACCGCCCATCATCCCAAGGGTTCGCCTGACCTTTTCAAAGACGAACCGGACGCCGACATGACGAGCGAACCCGCGCATATGAACCCTGCGCGCTCCTTCCAGGGCCTGATTCTCACGCTCCAGCGCTATTGGGCCGAACAGGGCTGCGTCATCCTCCAGCCCTACGACATGGAGGTCGGCGCTGGCACCTTCCATCCGGCCACGACCTTGCGGGCGCTCGGCCCCAGGCCCTGGCGCGCGGCCTATGTGCAGCCTTCCCGCCGCCCCAAGGACGGGCGCTACGGCGAGAACCCGAACCGGCTCCAGCACTATTACCAGTTCCAGGTCATCCTGAAGCCGAACCCGCCGAACCTGCAGGATCTCTATCTCGGCTCGCTCAAGGCCATCGGCATCGACACCGCCCTCCACGACATCCGCTTCGTCGAGGACGATTGGGAGAGCCCGACGCTCGGCGCCTGGGGGCTCGGCTGGGAATGCTGGTGCGACGGCATGGAGGTGTCGCAGTTCACCTACTTCCAGCAGGTGGCGGGCTTCGAATGCTCGCCGGTCGCGGGCGAATTGACCTACGGCCTCGAGCGCCTCGCCATGTATCTGCAGGGCGTCGAGTCGATCTACGACCTCAACTTCAACGGGCTCGACGGCGATCAAAAAGTCACCTACGGCGAGGTCTTCCTGCAGGCCGAGCAGGAATATTCCCGCCACAATTTCGAATATGCCGACACGGAGATGCTGTTCCGGCATTTCCGCGACGCGGAGGCAGCCTGCCGCAAGTATCTCGCGGACGGCGAGCCGAAGGCGGGCTCCAACGACAACCGCCACCTGATGGCGCTGCCGGCCTACGACCAGTGCATCAAGGCGAGCCACATGTTCAACCTGCTCGACGCGCGCGGCGTGATCTCCGTCACCGAGCGCCAGAGCTACATCCTGCGCGTCCGCGAACTGGCGAAAGCCTGCGGCGCCGCATGGCTGAAGACCGAGGGCGGAGGCGTGGCGGCTTGAGCCTTCACCCTCTCGCTTCTCTCCATCAGACATAAAGTTTTCCGATGCCCGATCTTCTCCTCGAACTCTTTTCCGAAGAAATTCCCGCCCGCATGCAGCGTCGTGCGGCGGAGGATCTGAAGAAGCTCGTCACCGATGCGCTGGTCGAGCGCGGCTTCCTTTATGAGGGCGCCAAGGCCTTCGCCACGCCGCGGCGGCTCGCCTTGCATATCGCGGGCCTGCCCGTGAAGGGGCAGGACGTGCGCGAGGAGCGCAAAGGGCCGCGCGTCGGCTCGCCGGAAGGCGCGATCCAGGGCTTTCTGAAGGGTGCGGGACTCACCTCCATCGAGCAGGCGAAGATCGAGAGCGATCCGAAGAAGGGCGAGTTCTACGTCGCCATCATCGAGAAGCCCGGCCGCTCGACGCCGGACGTGCTGGCGGAGATCATTCCCGCCATCGTCAAGAACTTCCCGTGGCCGAAATCCATGCGCTGGGGCGCGGCTTCCGCCGAGCCTGGTTCGCTGCGCTGGGTGCGTCCGCTCCATTCCATCGTCTGCACCTTCGGGCCCGAGACCGAGGATCCGGAAATCGTGCGCTTCGAGGTCGACGGCATTGCAACCGGCGACGTCACGCAGGGCCACCGCTTCCTCGCGCCGGGCGAGATCCGCGTGAAGCGCTTCGACGATTACGCGCCGGCGCTGGAGCGCGCGAAGGTCGTGATCGACACCGACCGCCGCAAGGACATGATCCTGCACGACGCGAAGGACCTCGCCTTCGCTCAAGGCCTCGAGCTCATCGAGGACGAGGGCCTGCTGGAGGAGGTCGCCGGCCTCGTCGAATGGCCCGTGGTGCTCATGGGTTCCTTCGACGAAGCCTTTTTGGACATCCCACCCGAGGTGATCCGCACCACGATCCGCGCGAACCAGAAATGCTTCGTGCTGAAGCACCCCGGCAACTCCTCCCCCCTTGTGGGGGAGGCCGGGAGGGGGGTACTGGCGCCAAGTTCTGAAAGCGCAGCGCCCATACCCCCCTCTCCAACTCTCCCCCACAAGGGGGGAGAGGGCTCCAGCGCGCTTGCGAACAAGTTCATCCTCGTTTCCAACCTCGTCGCATCCGACGGCGGCAAGACCATCGTCGGCGGCAACGAGCGCGTGGTGCGCGCGCGTCTCTCCGATGCGAAGTTCTTCTGGGAGACGGACAAGAAGGTGAAGCTCGAAGACCGGCTCGAGAAGCTCAAGAGCATCGTCTTCCACGAAAAGCTCGGTACGCAATACGAGCGCGTGGAGCGCATCGCGGCGCTCGCCAAGGAGCTCGCGCCGATCGTCGGCGCCGATCCCGCATTGGCCGAGCGCGCCGCGCGTCTCGCCAAGGCCGATCTCGTCACCGAGATGGTCGGTGAATTCCCAGAGCTGCAGGGCCTCATGGGCCGCTATTATGCGAGCCTGCAGGGCGAGCACGCATCCGTCGCTGCGGCCGTCGAAGAACACTACAAGCCGCTCGGTCCCTCCGACCGCGTGCCGACCGATTCTGTGTCCGTCGCTGTCGCGCTCGCCGACAAGATCGACACGCTCGTCGGCTTCTGGGCCATCGACGAAAAGCCGACGGGATCGAAGGATCCTTACGCGCTGCGTCGTGCGGCGTTGGGTGTGATCAGGTTGGTGCTAGAAAATAATATCCGACTGAACTTTGCTTCCAATCCGCTGAGGGCTGACGCCACTATCCTTATCTTCGCAAGGCTCTTGCAGGTGGCTCATCTCTATCGCAACGGTCAGCTCGCTGCTTTTAAGCGGATTGGAGAGCAATTTGAGGGAAGGACATTCCCGGCAAATGATTCATTCGACGTCAACACTTTAACTGGCACCCCGGTTTATGGCGCCGAGACAATTTTTGTTGGGCACCGTGCTGGTGAGATTAAGCTGCGTTCAGGCAGTCTTGAAATTGAAACTTATAATTTCGAGCTGGTCGGTAGATTTAGTAGCCTAGCTGAAATTCAGGCCGACCTCCTCTCCTTCTTCGCCGACCGCCTAAAAGTCTATCTCCGCGACCAGGGCGCGCGGCACGATCTCATCGATGCCGTGTTCGCGCTCGAAGGGCAGGACGACCTCCTCATGATCGTCCGCCGCGTCGAGGCGCTCGGTCGCTTCCTCGACACGGAGGACGGCAGGAACCTGCTCGCCGGTTATCGCCGCGCGGCCAACATCCTGCGCATCGAGGAGAAGAAGGACGGGCGATCCTACAGCGAGGCGCCCGATCTCCAGGTCGTCAACGATCAGGGCCAGATCGAGGAGAAGGCGCTCGCCGTGGTTCTCGCCAAGGCGAAAGAAGAGGCTGCCGCGGCGGTCGAGAGCGAGGATTTCGAGGGCGCCATGCGCGCCCTGTCCCGCCTGCGCCAGCCGGTGGATTCGTTCTTCGACAAGGTCACCGTCAATGCGGAGGATCCCGCGTTGCGGGCGAACCGCCTGCGGCTACTGAACGATATCCGCGAGGCGACCCGCACGGTGGCGGATTTCTCCCGCATCGAGGGATGATTCCGCGAGAAGGGTTGCACTACGCGCATGGGGCAGCCAAGGTCAGTTATTGAGACGGCTTGGGTGATCTTGAACTGTGCCAGAGCCTAGCCGGTTATCCGGCCCTATCCATGACCGCCGATCTTTCAACTGCACCCAAGCCGTCTCAGTAATTCATGTTAAGGTGTGGCGCAGGGGGCACAGCCAACCGACTCCCTAGGCTCTAGGTAGGCGGCAACTGAATCACTTCAGAAGACCGACCATGATTCGACGCATCCTGATCGCCGCTCTCCTGAGCGCTCCCCTCGCTGCCTGCCAGACCGCGCAACAGCCGGTCGCCACGGCAAATGATTCTGCTTGGTATATCGGGGCCATCCCGGACAAGCCGCACAACATCCCGCTGGTCGACCGCCGCAAGATGGAGGCCAAGTACGCCCGCCAGAATGTGGAGTACAAAGGCCCCGAGAAGGCGGGCTCCATCGTGGTCGATATCGACGAGCGCATGCTTTATCTCGTCCAGCCCGAGGGCCGGGCGATCCGCTACGGCGTCGGCGTCGGCAAGCAGGGCTTCTCCTGGAAGGGCATTGCGTCAGTCGGTCGCAAGGGCGTGTGGCCGAACTGGTCGCCCACCAAGACCATGGTCGGCATCAGGCCGGACCTGCCGCGCCACATGGAAGCCGGAATCGACAATCCGCTCGGGGCCCGCGCCCTCTACCTGCACCAGAACGGCGCCGACACGCTCTTCCGCATCCACGGCACCAACGAGCCGTGGTCCATCGGCGAGCAGGTCTCCTCCGGCTGCGTGCGCATGCTGAACGAGGATGTGGCGGACCTCTACGAACGCGTCCCCGTGGGAACGACGGTCTACGTCAAGCGCAACGGGCGCTACCGGGTTTGATACAAGGCGGCCTCCGGGCCGCCTTTTTGTTTGCTCGTCCGTCACGGCCGTCCCCGGACTTGATCCGGGGATCAGTCCCAGCCATCCCGACGTGGTGAAGCGCCGCGCTTTTCGGGCCGAGATCACCGGCACAAGGCCGGTGATGACATGCTGGGAACTCAGAGCTCCGCTGCGCGGCCCCGGAATGACAGGGTAGGAGAGAGGCGGCGGCTCTACCCCCATCGGAAAATGCCGGAACCGTGGCTGTTCAGCTTGCGTTTGGGCTCCACATGTTTCAAGCCAAATCCTGCGCTGCAGCAGGGCGTGTTCAGAGCCAAGGGATCGAGCGATGACGCAGTGGGTCTATACCTTCGGGGACGGTAAGGCCGAGGGCCAGGCGGGGATGAAGAACCTGCTCGGCGGCAAGGGGGCCAATCTGGCCGAGATGTCGAACCTGGGCCTGCCGGTGCCTCCGGGCTTCACCATCACCACGGAAGTCTGTACCTATTACTACGACCACGGCCGCGCTTATCCGCAGGAACTTAAGACCCAGGTCGAGAAGGCGCTCGACTACGTCGGCAAGCTCACCGGACGCACCTTCGGCGATGCCGCCAATCCGCTCCTCGTCTCCGTCCGCTCAGGCGCCCGGGCCTCCATGCCCGGCATGATGGACACGGTGCTCAATCTCGGCCTCAACGACGTCACCGTCGAGGCGCTGGCCAAGGGCGCGGGCGACGAGCGCTTCGCCTACGACTCGTATCGCCGCTTCATCACCATGTATTCCAACGTGGTGCTCGACATCGAGCATCACCATTTCGAAGAGATCCTCGACGAGTACAAGGACCGCAAGGGCTACACCCTCGACACCGACATGAGCGCCGCGGACTGGAAGGCCATTCTCCCGCGCTACAAGGCGCTGGTCGAGAAGGAGCTGGGAAAACCCTTCCCGCAGGAGCCGCAGGAGCAGCTCTGGGGCGCCATCGGCGCCGTGTTCGGCTCGTGGATGAACAGCCGCGCCATCAAGTACCGCGAGCTGCACGCCATTCCGGCGAGCTGGGGCACGGCGGTGAACGTGCAGGCCATGGTCTTCGGCAATATGGGCGAGACCTCCGCCACCGGCGTCGCCTTCACCCGCAATCCATCCACCGGCGAGAAGGAGCTCTACGGCGAGTTCCTGATCAATGCGCAGGGCGAGGACGTGGTGGCCGGCATCCGCACGCCGCAGGACATCACGGAGGCTGCGCGTGTCGCCTCGGGCTCCGACAAGCCCTCGATGGAAAGGGCGATGCCGGATGCCTATAACGAGCTGGTGCGCATCTACGGCATCCTCGAGAAGCATTACCGCGACATGCAGGACATGGAGTTCACGGTCGAGAAGACCAAGCTCTGGATGCTCCAGACCCGCAACGGCAAGCGCACGGCGAAAGCCGCGCTCCGCATCGCGGTGGAACTCGCAAGCGAAGGCCTGATCACGCAGGAGGAGGCGATCACGCGCGTCGAGCCGGCGGCCCTCGATCAGCTCCTTCATCCCACCATCGATCCGAAGGCCGAGCGCAAGATCCTGGCGACCGGCCTGCCGGCTTCTCCCGGTGCGGCCTCGGGCGAGATCGTGTTCAACTCGGATGATGCCGAAGCGGCCAAGAAGGCCGGCCACAAGGTCATCCTGGTGCGCGTCGAGACGAGCCCTGAAGACATCCACGGCATGCATGCGGCGGAGGGCATTCTCACCACCCGCGGCGGCATGACCTCGCATGCGGCGGTGGTCGCGCGCGGCATGGGCAAGCCCTGCGTCTCCGGCGCGGGCCAGATCCGCGTCGATTACGCCGCGCAGACGCTGACGGTTGCCGGGCAAACGCTGAAGAAAGGCGACATCCTCACCATCGACGGCTCCAACGGCCAAGTGCTGCTGGGCGAGGTGGAGATGCTGCAGCCGGAGCTGTCGGGCGAGTTCGCAACCCTCATGGGCTGGGCCGACAAGGTGCGCCGCATGAAGGTGCGCGCCAATGCGGAGACGCCGCTCGACGCCAAGACCGCGCGCAATTTCGGCGCGGAAGGCATCGGCCTGTGCCGCACCGAGCACATGTTCTTCGAGGGCGACCGCATCGTCGCGGTGCGCGAGATGATCCTCTCCGACGACGAGGCCGGCCGCAGGGCCGCACTCGCGAAGCTCTTGCCGATGCAGCGCAAGGACTTCGCCGACTTGTTCTCGATCATGAGCGGTCTGCCGGTCACGATCCGCCTGCTCGATCCGCCGCTGCACGAGTTCCTGCCGCATTCGGAGGAGGAGATGCAGGAAGTCGCAAAAGCGATGAACGCCTCTGTCGACAAGCTTAGGCACCGCGCCCGCGAGCTGCACGAGTTCAACCCGATGCTCGGCTTCCGCGGCTGCCGTCTCGCCGTGGCGTATCCCGAGATCGCCGAGATGCAGGCGCGCGCCATCTTCGAGGCGGCGGTGGAGGCAGGCAAGACGACGGGGCAGCCCGTTGTGCCCGAGGTCATGGTGCCGCTGGTGATGACGAAGCCGGAGCTCGACCTCGTGAAGGGCCGCATCGTCGCCATGGCGGAAGCCGTCGCGAAGGAAAGCGGCGTTAAGGTCGAGTATCAGGTCGGCACGATGATCGAATTGCCGCGCGCGGCTCTGCGTGCGGCCGAGATCGCGGAATCGGCTGAGTTCTTCTCGTTCGGCACCAACGACCTGACGCAGACGACGCTCGGCATCTCGCGCGACGATGCGGCTTCCTTCCTCGGTCCGTACACGCAGAAAGGCCTGCTGCCCGCCGATCCGTTCGTGACCATCGATCAGGAAGGCGTGGGCGAGTTGGTGAAGCTTGCGGTCGAGCGCGGCAAGAAGACGAGGGCGAACATCAAGCTCGGGATCTGCGGCGAACATGGCGGCGATCCGGCCTCGATCCATTTCTGCGAAGAGACGGGCCTCGATTATGTGTCCTGCTCGCCCTACCGCGTGCCGATCGCGCGACTTGCGGCCGCGCAGGCAGCGCTCGGCGGCAAGGCCGCGAGCCAGGCGTAAAGTCCGATGGCGTTGTCGCGCACCCGTCTCATCTACATCGCGGCGGTGCTGATTTCCGGCATCGTCATCGGCCTCGTCCTGCTGCAGCGGCCCGCGTGGCAGCAAGCCGCCGTGCCGCCGGCGGCCTGGCCCTTCGCCGTGTCCCTGCCGCTCGATCTCGCGATCGGGCAGCTCGCGGCGCAGGGCAAGACGGAACCTCTGACGATGGGCGACCGCTTCGTTGCGGTGATCGGCGCAGGCCTGATCGTCACGCTGATGGTGGCATTGGGGTAACGAAAAGGGGGGAAGACATGGCGCTGCACAAGGGTTCATGCCATTGCGGCAAGGTGGCCTATGAGGTCGAGACGGATCTCAGCCAAGTGATCGAATGCAATTGCTCGATCTGCCGGCGCAAGGGCTACCTGCTCACCTTCGTTCCGCGCGCGGCGCTGAACGTGCTGCGCGGAGAGGAGGATCTCTCCACCTACACCTTCAACACGCACACCATTCATCATCGCTTCTGCGCCAATTGCGGAGCCGCCACCTTCGGCGAAGGCAAGATGCCGACCGGTGAGCCGATGGCGGCGATCAACGTGCGCTGCCTCGAGGCGGTGGATATGGCTGACGTCAAACCGGTCCCGTTCAACGGGCGAGATAGGTAAAGGCAGTTCCATATCGTCATCCCGGACGGCGTGAGCCGAGCCGGGATCGCTGGACGAGAATGGCGCGGTGTCCCCTCCCTCCTTGTGGGGGAGGGCTAGGGAGGGGGGTGCTGGCGCAAACCTTTATTGGCTATTGCTCACACCCCCCTCTCCAACTCTCCCCCACAAGGGGGGAGAGGGCCTGTTGCGCCACACTCGTCTCACGATCCCGGATCTCGCTTCGCTCGTCCGGGATGACACGCGATGTGTGGGCGTTCACGCCATCGCCTCCCGCGACCGCCGCAAGCCCACGTACTGAAACTCCGCATACATCAGCACCACGAGCGCTTGCGCAATCACGAAGGCATAGCCTGCGCTCGTCGGCGAGACCCAACCGCTTGCGAGCAGCAGGACGCTGTCGAGGACCCAGAGCGCGTTGCCGAGCACCACGGCCCAGGCGATGGGCTTGCTGATCGTCTCGCGCAGGCCTAGCCAGCCGATGAAGGCGGCGTAGGGCAGCAGGACCAGGCCCGCGATGCGCAGCAGCATTTCCGGCAACCCGAAGATTCCGCTCAAGGGCCCTGCGCCGATCAGCATCATGAGGCCGAAGAGGGCGCTGGTGGTGGCATCGGCCACGAGAGCCTGGCGCAGGAGCGGGGAGGATTGGATGTTCATCATGGCTGTCTCCTTGTCGACAGGTTGAGAGCTTCAACCTTGCCGCAAGGATTTCGGATGGATTGCGCGCCGTCGATTACCTCCGAGGTCATGGAAGATGAGACGGTCGCGCGTTATGGTCCGTTCATGACAACAGCGAGCACCCAATCCGTGAGCAATGACCGACATGTGGGCGATTACCTGCGCGAATGGCGTCAGCGCCGTCGCCTGAGCCAGATGGACCTCGCCCTCGAGGCCGAGATCTCGACGCGGCACTTGAGCTTTCTCGAAACCGGACGCTCGCAGCCGAGCCGCGAGATGGTGCAGCTCCTGGCGGAGAAACTCGACATGCCGCTTCGCGAGCGCAACATCATGCTGGTCTCGGCCGGCTTCGCGCCGGTCTATTCGGAGCGCTCCCTCGACGACCCTGCGCTTGCGAGCATGCGCAAAGCCGTGGATCTGGTGCTGAAGGGGCACGATCCCTATCCGGCGCTCGCCGTCGACCGGCACTGGTCGCTGATCTCCGCCAACGACGCGCTCGTGTCGCTGATCGGCGACGTGGATCCGGCCCTCATGAAACCGCCCGTGAACGTGCTGCGCCTGAGCATCCATCCGGCGGGGCTCGCGCGGCGCATCGTGAATTTCACCGAATGGCGCAACCATCTCGTCGCGCGCCTGCACAAGCAGGTGGATGCGACCGGCGATGCGAGGCTCGCCACTCTGATCGAGGAACTGCGCGCCTATCCGACGCCGGATGCGGCGGCGCGCGGGCCGAAATCGAGCCACGATTATGCCGGCATCGTCGTGCCGCTGCAGCTCATGACGGGGGAGGGCGTGCTGACCCTTTTCAGCACCACAACGATCTTCGGCACGCCCGTCGACGTGACCCTGTCTGAACTCGCCATCGAGGCCTTCTTCCCGGCCGATCAGGAAACGGCGGATGCCTTGCGGCGCCTCGCCGAAAAGCGTCAGGCTGCCGCAGCCGGGTAGGGCCTTAACCACCCATCAACCTTAACCCGCGATAACTTTAAGGCATCGGAGCCCTCCTGCTGGATGCTCCGGGATGTTCACGAGTTTATTGCAGGGTGTGGCGCGTGCGTCTTCCGAACCGTCGATCTCGGGTGAAATGGATCTGCGCCACCACGGCCCCCTGGGCGCTGGCGACCGGCTTGCTGATCTCGTTTACCGCCTCTGCCAGCAACGACCTGCATTCCGGCGTGAGCTTCTCGCCGCGCAGCGCCACCGCCCGTCTCGTCGACACGGCGCTCGTGCCTCCGACGGGCGCCTCCATCGCGGACGGAAGGCTCGGGATCGAGCGCGACGTGCTGCGCTCCCTGCCGCGCTACGACCTGCCCGTTGAGGCGGCCGATTCCGAACCGCTCAAGGCCGACCGGAAGGCGGATGCAGGACCGGATGCGATCGTCGACCGCTCGGCCAAGGGCAATCCGCTCGTGGCGCCCCAGGCCACCCTGTCGCGCCGCGCGAAGCAGCTGCGCCCGATCCTCAGCCAGATCGGAAGCGCAAAGCTGCTCTACAGCCGCGATGAGAACCTTCTGCCCCCCACAGTTCTCATGGAGGGGCAGCTCGAAGCGACGGAGACGGAGCAGGTTTTCGAGCCCTGGCAGGCGCCGGAATACACCACGACCCGGCAGGCGACCTCGGTCCAGTCGCCGGCGGCGGCCGCCGCCGGTTCGACGGGCGCCGCGGCGAGCCCGACGACCCCCATGGTGAAGCGGGCGATCGCCCTGTCCTCTGCGACGCCGGCGCCCATGGATGCCACGCCCATGGAAATCGCGGCAGCTCCCGTCTCCCTGCAATCGCCCCGCCTCGACCGCCCCGGCGACGTGACGCTGCTGCCGAAATCCGACGACGAGGATCGTCCGCGCTATGCCGACCTGATCGATCCCGACAACCTCAACAAGGAGCAGCGCTGCCTTGCCGAGGCGGTCTATTTCGAAGCCCGCAGCGAGTCCGTGGAAGGGCAGGCGGCCGTCGCCCAGGTGGTACTGAACCGGGTGAAAAGCGGCCTTTATCCCTCGAACATTTGCGGCGTGGTCTACCAGAACCGCCACCGGCATCTGGCCTGCCAGTTCACCTTCGCCTGCGAGGGCAAGGCCCTTCGCATCCGCGACACCGAATCCTGGGAGAGGGCAAAGCAGGTGGCGAGCGCCGTTCTCGAGGGCAAGACCTATCTCGCCGATGTGGGCGGGGCGACCCATTACCATGCGGATTATGTGAAACCCTACTGGGCGCGCCGCCTGAAGAAGATGGACGTGATCGGCCGCCACATCTTCTACAAGCTGAAGCCCGGGCAGACTTAAGGAAAAATCCCATCCTGTGTGTTTCGGCACTTTTAAAAATGTAATAACGTAATAGAACGATGCGCATGGCCGCTTTCGGGGGGAAGGCACATGGCAACTGTTCGCAATTTCGTTCCAGGCTCCGGCTACGGAAGCCAGTACGTCGATTCCATCATTTGGGGCAATACGGCTTGGGATCTGAGCACCGGGCCGGTCAAGGTCTGGCTCGGAGAGAGTGAGGATGTCGACCGGGCGCTCGACATTCATGGTCCAAGCGACATGCTTCAGAGTGGCGACCAGACTTACAGCTGGAATCTCGACGAGGCGGAGACCTTCGCATACGCTCTGAACCTGTTCTCGTCGGTCTGTGGCATCACGTTCGCCGTGGCGGATTCCGTCGAGGATGCGAACATGGTCTTCTGGAAGGTCGCCATCGATGGGTTGGTCGGCCGCCACGAGATCCCGACCCAAGACCAGAACTGGGGCTATTTCAATTCGGAGGCCGAATCCTGGCAATATCGCTATATGGGCGGCGATGGCCTTCACACCGTCATCCATGAGCTTGGGCACGGCCTCGGCCTGTCCCATCCGCACGATGGAGGTTCAGAGCCGGACGCGACGACCTTCCCCGGGGTCAGCGATCGCTTTTCCGTCGGCGACTTGGGCCTGAACCAAGCCATCTGGACCGTCATGTCCTACAACACCGGTTGGGACTTTACCGGGTATAATCTGACCTATGGCAACCAGGGCGGGCTCGGGGCCTTCGACATCGCGGCATTGCAGGCGCTCTATGGCCCGAACTATACGACGGCCACGGTCAATGACACTTATACGCTGCCCACCGGCACGACCGGGTGGTCCTGCATCTGGGACGCCGGCGGAGCCGATACGATCGCTGCAGCGCCCGATTCCTTCGGGTCGACAATCGACCTTCGCGCGGCAACCCTGCGGAACGGCGACCCGAACGCGGGCGGCTTTCCCTCGTCCGAAGATTTTGTCGCCGGAGGCTTCACGATCGCGAATGGTGTATTCATCGAGAATGCCACAGGCGGTGGCGGGCCCGATGGTCTGATCGGCAATGCCGGCGGCAATACGCTCACCGGCAACGCCGGCATGGACACCCTGTGGGGCGACGGCGGCAACGACGTGCTCAACGGTGGCGCGGGCAAGGACTATTTTGTCTTCGACACGAAGCCGAACAAGAGCTCGAACAAGGACCATATCGCCGATTACAATGTCTCCGCCGATACGATCTGGTTCGACAACGCGGCTTTCTCGAAGCTCGGAAAGGGCTCCTACGACAAGCCGGTCAAGCTCAAGACCGATATGTTCGTGAAGGCCTCCAGGGCCCAGGACCGGGAAGACCGGATCATCTACGACAGCAAGAAGGGCGTGCTCTATTACGACCCGGACGGCACCGGCAGAAACAAGCAGGTCGAGATCGCGACCCTGAAGAAGGGGCTCAAGATGACCTACGCCGAGTTTTTCGTGGTTTAACGGCCCATTCCGGGACAGTTCGCGGGATTCCTGGATTGCGACGTCATGTGCGCAGGTGCACATCTTGTACGTAACGTAATTTCATATATCCATTGGGAAACAGATTCGAGAGGTTTCCCCTATGGCAGGCTTTCGTCAAATTCCTGGCGCCGGTTACGGCAGCGCTTATATCGACGGACTCATCGCGGGCGGCGCAGTTTGGGACACGAGCGTCTCACCGCTGACGATGGGGTTCGGCAATAGGTGGGACGCGCCTATGTGGGTGAGCTATCACGGCCCCTCCAAGACAGGCAGCAACGGACAACCCTATGTCCCGTACGAAACCAATCCTCCCGGCAGTCGATGGGCGGTGGGCAGTTGGTTCGACCCGGATTTCCCGCCGATCCTCAATGCCGTTGACGAGCTCCTGAAGATCACCAACATCAAGTTGAGCCCGGCCTGGGAGAATTATGGGCAGAACCCGCGCGCCGACAATCTCATCCTCTGGCAGACGACCCTGCCGATCGAGTCCACCAGCCGAGTGTGGGTGAGTGCGGATTCTCCTCAAGAGGTCTTCGACAGGAATCTGCCGAGCAATGTCGATCAGGCGTGGCTTTATCTGCATTCCGGCGACGGAGCATGGAGCTATCCGAACAAGGGCGGCATGGGCTACACGATGCTGCTGAACATGTTCGGTTCCGCCCTCGGCCTGGAACAGGCCTATCGCGGATTCCCCGGGGTGACGAGTGCGTCCGATCCGGGCCCGCTCGGCCTCAACCAGGCGCCATTTACCGTCATGTCGGGCAATTGGAACTATCAGGGCTTCGGCGACCCAATGGGGAGATGGGGCTCCATGAAGTCCTATGGCGCCTTCGATATCGCCGCCCTTCAGAAGATCTACGGCACCAACACCACGGCCGCTGCGGGCAACGACGTCTACACGCTCTCGTCGAACAACTACTACACCAATGTCTGGGGCGGCGATTCGGGTTCCGGCTGGACCTGCATCTGGGATTCTGGCGGCATCGACACGATCAGCGGCGGGATCACGTTCCAGAACGTGAAGATCGACGTGCGTGCCGCGACACTGGCCGACAACGATCCGAACGCCGGCGGATTTCTCTCGCAGCATACCGACGTCGCCGGCGGTTTCACCATCGCCAATGGGGTTGTCATCGAGAACGCCATCGGAGGCAACGGCAACGATACGCTGATCGGCAACAGCGCCGCCAATCGGCTCAGCGGCGGCAAGGGCAAGGACACCCTCACCGGTTTGGGCGGGCGCGACAGCTTCGTCGTCAATACCAAACTGGACAAGTCCCGAGACACGATCACCGACTTTTCCGTCCGCGACGACACGATCTGGCTCGACAACAGCATCTTCAAGAAGCTCGGAAGCAAGGGATCGGAAAAGTCCCCTGCGAAACTCAAGGCCGCCTTCTTCAAGATCGGGACCAAGGCAACCGACAAGGACGATTACGTCATCTACAACAAGAAGACGGGCGTGCTGTCCTACGATGCGGACGGTTCGGGTAAGGGCAAGGCCATCGATTTCGCCATGCTCAAGAAGAACCTCGCGCTCAAATACGACGACTTCGCCGTCATCTGAGGGGGAGGGGCGTCAAGCTTGGGCGAGCTCAGCTTGAGTTCTGACGAGGGCCTGCACAACGTCATTCCGGGGCCGCGCAGCGGAACCCGACTCGAAGGGCCGCGCCGCAGGCGTGGAAACCCATAACCACGACGGCTCAAGAAGAGATGAGCGGCGGTGCGCCGCATTCTGCAAGGTTGGTGGTTATGGGTTCCGGGTTCGCGCCAAAGGCGCGCCCCGGAATGACGGCGCAGACGCAGACTTAAGTCACGACCCATGCTCCGAATGGCCGCTCGCGTGCCTTTGCGACCTATAACAAAACCTCATACCAAAACCGACAAACTTTCAATGTTGCTGATGGACGACTTGGGGTAGTCTGCGCGCCCCTGCCTGTCCTTGAAGGGCCGAGTGCATGTCAGCATCTCCCGTTCGTTCCCGCGTCTCGCCGGAAATCATCGTCCTCGCCGGCTGCCTGATTGCGCTGATCACCTTCGGCCCACGCGCTTCCGCAGGCCTGTTCCAGCTGCCGATGATCACAGAATATGGCTGGGGCCGCGACACCTTCGGCTTCGCCATCGCGATCCAGAACCTGCTCTGGGGCGTCGGCCAACCCTTCGCGGGCGCGATCGCCGACCGGTTCGGTGCCTTCCGGGTGCTCTGCACGGGCGCGCTTCTCTACGCTCTCGGCCTCGTCGTCATGGCCTACGCGACCACGCCCGGGGTGCTGCATATCGGCGCCGGCGTGCTGATCGGCTTCGGCCTGTCCGGCTGCTCGTTCAACCTGGTGCTCGGCGCCTTCGGCAAGCTCCTGCCGGCCAAGTGGCGCCCCATGGCCTTCGGTGCCGGCACGGCTGCGGGCTCCTTCGGCCAGTTCCTGTTCCCGCCCATCGGCAACGTGCTGATCGATTCGTTCGGCTGGCATCAGGCGCTTCTGGTCTTCGCCGCGAGCGTGCTGCTCGTCATGCCGCTCGCTCTGGCGCTTGCGACCCGGCCGACCGGTGACGCCGCTCAAGGTGAAACCGCATCGGTTCCGAACCAGTCGATCCGCCAGGCCCTGACCGAGGCGTTCCAGCACCGCTCCTATGTGCTGCTCGTGCTCGGCTTCTTCACCTGCGGCTTCCAGCTCGCCTTCATCACCGTGCACCTGCCGGCATACTTGAAGGATGCGGGCCTCTCGGCCGCCATCGGCGGCTGGACCCTTGCGGTGATCGGCCTTGCCAATGCGGTCGGCTCTCTCGCTTCCGGCTGGCTCTCGACCCGGATGTCGAAGCGCTGGCTGCTCGCCTGGATCTATCTCGGCCGCTCCGTGGCGATCGCGGCCTTCATCATGGTCCCGGCGTCTCCCATCACCTCGATCCTGTTCGGCATCTCCATCGGCCTGCTCTGGCTCTCCACCGTGCCGCCCACATCCTCCCTCGTGATGCTGATGTTCGGCACCCGCTACATGGCCATGCTCTACGGCTTCGCCTTCTTCTCGCATCAGGTCGGCGGCTTCCTCGGCGTCTGGCTCGGCGGCGTGCTCTACGAGATGAACGGCAATTACAGCATGGTCTGGTGGCTCTCCGTCGTGCTGGGCCTCGCCTCGGCCCTGATCAACCTGCCGATCAAGGAACGGCCGGTGCAGCGCGAGCCCGTCCTGCAGCCGGCGGAGTAGGAGCATCTAACACAACATCTCCTCATCCTGAGGAGCCGCGAAGCGGCGTCTCGAAGGAGGTTTCAGAGCACGCTGGAGACGCCTCGTCCTTCGAGACGCTACGCTCCTCAGGATGAGGCTGGTTTTGTTAGGCATTCTAAGTCCCGCACTGCTGCGAAGGGCTAAGCGTTTGTTCCTTGCCACGATCCTCCGCCGCGCCACAAATGGGTGCGGGCAAGGAATGCGGAAGGAATCGGCATGAGCGCTTTCAAAGCCGTCGTCATCGACAAGAACCAATCAGGCCAGAGCGTCGCGATCCGCTCGTTCGACGAAGCTGATCTCATGGACGGCGACGTCACCGTGCGCGTGTCGCATTCGACCCTGAACTACAAGGACGGCCTCGCCATCACCGGCAAGGCGCCGGTGGTGCGCCGCTTCCCGATGATCCCCGGCGTCGATCTCGCCGGCATCGTCGAAGCCTCCTCCAACCCGGAATTCAAGCCCGGCGACGCCGTCGTCCTCAATGGCTGGGGCTTGGGCGAAACCCACCTCGGCGCCTATGCGGAGAAGGTGCGGGTGAAAGGCGACTGGCTGATCCCGCTGCCGCAAGGCCTCTCGGCCGAGCAGGCCATGGCCATCGGTACCGCAGGTTACACGGCGATGCTCTGCCTGATGGCTTTGGAGCGCCATGGGCTGAGCCCTGAGCGCGGTCCCGCCATCGTCACCGGCGCCGTCGGCGGCGTGGGATCGGTGGCTGTGGCATTGCTCGCGAAAGCCGGTTGGCACGTGATCGCGTCGACCGGGCGGCCGGAGGAGGCGGATTACCTGAAGGGCCTCGGCGCGACTGAGATCCTCGACCGCGGCGAGCTGGCAGGACAGCCCCGGCCGCTCGCCAAGGAGCGCTGGGCGGCCGGCGTCGATACGGTCGGCTCGACCACGCTCGCCAATGTCCTGTCCATGACGAAATACGGCGGCGCCATCGCCGCCTGCGGTCTCGCGGGGGGAATGGATCTTCCTGCCACCGTCGCGCCCTTCATCCTGCGCAACGTGGCGCTGCTCGGCGTCGATTCCGTGATGGCGCCGAAGGCCTTGCGGATCGAGGCCTGGAACCGGATCGCCCGCGAACTCGACCATGACACGCTTGCTGCCATGACGACTGTTATTCCGCTCGATCAGGTGCTGGAGGCTGGGCAGAAGATCGTCGACGGCAGGATCAAGGGGCGGGTCGTGGTGGAGGTTGCTTAGCCTGATGAGCCAACAGCTTCCCCACGTCATCACCGGCCTTGTGCCGGTGATCCCGATGCGGTGAAGCGCGACGCTTTTCGGATCGGGATGGCCGGGACGAGCCCGGCCATGACGCCATGAGGCGCGAAACCTTGGCGACTAGACCGCCGGCACCGGCATCGGCACTTTCTTCCCCGCCCCCTCGATCTGCCTCTTCTGCTTGGCGATCTCGCCTGCCATGAAATCCATGAAGGCGCGCACGCGTGCCGATTGGCGCAGGTCGGGATGGGTGAGGAGCCAGAGGCCGGCGGAGAAATCGGGGTTGCTGTCCGCGAGCCGCACGAGGTTGGGGCTGGCATCGGCGATGAAGCAGGGCAGGGGGCCGATGCCGATGCCCGCCTCCACGGCCTCGGAGAGCCCGAGCACCGT
The DNA here is from genome assembly GCF_016735695.1 of Microvirga zambiensis WSM3693. Taxonomy (GTDB): domain Bacteria; phylum Pseudomonadota; class Alphaproteobacteria; order Rhizobiales; family Beijerinckiaceae; genus Microvirga; species Microvirga zambiensis. The sequence goes on from NZ_JAERQD010000038.1 coordinate 22,607, forward strand.
GTTGACCTTGTAGACGATGTTTTCGGGAGCCACGTGCTCGCGCACGAAACGGGCGACCTTCATGGCAGCCAGATTGTCGCCGAGCGCGAGCCAATGCCGGTCGAAGAGATCGGCGATGGTCACGTCCTCGGGGCCCTGCACGTCGGGAAAATCCTCCACCCGGCCATAGATCGCCCAGGCGATGGTCGCCACGCGGCGGCCGACCAGGGTTTCGGGCGGATCGTCGGTGGCGCGGATCGCCACGTCGGCGTCGCGCTTCGACAGGTTGAGCGCCTGGTTGGCGAGGACCACGTCGAGCCGCATCTCCGGGCAGGCCTTGATGAAGCGGGCGAAGATCGGCGTCAGGAGGTGGACGAGGAGGGTGTCGTTGGTGGTGACCCGCAATTCGCCCGCAGGCGCCACGGCCTGGCCTGCAAGCTTGCGGGTAAAGGAGGTGACGTTCTCGTCCATCTGTTCGGCGAGAGCCGACATCTCCTCGCCGGCGGGGGTGAGGACATAGCCCGTCCGATGGCGCTCGAAGAGCTTGATCCCGAGATTGTCCTCCATCTGGCCGAGCCTGCGGAAGACGGTCGAGTGGTTGACCCCGAGTCGATCTGCGGCGCCGGCGAGGCCGTTGGCCTCGGCGATGATCTTCACCAGTCGGAAATCGTCCCAGTCGAGATGCTGCTGCTTGGCCATCTTTATGCATTCACGCAAGAGGAACCCTGCATATCTACCACTGGTTTTGCAGAGAGGAAAGCTTATCCTCCTGACCGTCCAACAACGGCAGGCGATGTTCCTCCGGCTCAAGGCAACCGAGGCCGGACCGGATCGTTCTGCATCCAACCATATTGGAGTTCACATGGCCAAGGTTCTGGTTCTGTATTATTCGTCCTGGGGGCACATCGAGCAGATGGCCTATGCCGCCGCCGAGGGCGCCCGCGAGGCCGGGGCCGAGGTCGTGGTGAAGCGCGTGCCGGAGCTCGTGCCGGCCGAGATCGCGCAGGCTGCCCATTACAAGACCGACCAGAAGGCTCCCATCGCCACGGTCGAGGAGCTGCCCGAATACGATGCGATCATCATCGGCACGCCGACCCGCTACGGCACCATGACGGCGCAGATGAAGAACTTCCTCGACCAGACCGGCGGTCTGTGGGCGCAGGGGAAGCTGATCGGCAAGGTCGGCTCGGTCTTCACCTCCACCGCCACCCAGCACGGCGGCCAGGAAGCCACGATCCTCACCACGCTGCCGGTGCTGCTGCACCACGGCATGGTGGTGGTCGGCCTGCCTTACTCCTTCCAGGGCCAGATGGGCGTCGACCAGATCCGCGGCGGCTCGCCGTACGGCGCCTCGACGGTTGCCGGCGGCGACGGCTCGCGCCAGCCGAGCGAGATCGATCTCGACGGCGCCCGCTTCCAGGGCAAGCACGTGGCCCAGATCGCGGCGAAGCTCGCTGCGAAGTAAGAAGCGGCTTCTGTCCCCTAAGCCCTCATCCTGAGGAGGACCGATAGGTCCGTCTCGAAGGACGAGGGCGCCTCCAGAGATCGCTGGATCCTCCTTCGAGACGCAGCTGCGCTGCTCCTCAGGATGAGGTTGAGTGTGTGACCATGGTCTAAGGGGTTAGCTACCGCTCCGCTGCGGCCCGTCTCAGGCGGTCATTGATGGCCTCGCCTAGACCCGATTCAGGAATCGGGCTGACCGCGATGGTCGCAGCACCCGAGGCATCGAGCTGCCTCAGATAAGAAAACAGATGAGCGGCGGCCTCCACGAGGTCGCCGTTTTTGCTGAGGTTGAGGGCGGCGCGGGCCGCCTCGGTGCCCTCAGGGGCCTCCGCGCCGAACAAAAGGGCCGCCTCGCCCGGCCCGATGCTCACCGCGTTCAGGCGAACCTGCGCCCGGGGCGCGTAGTGGGACGCCATCATCCCCGGCGCGAGCAGCTTGGCACCGGCCTCCGGGCCGCCTTCGAGCTTCATGCCGATCAGCGCCTCGATGGCCTCGCGCGGCACGCCGCCGGGGCGGAGCAGGCGAGGGGCGCCGCCGAGGCACGAGACGATGGTCGATTCGACCCCGACCGGGGAGGCTCCGCCATCGAGGACGGCCTCGATGCGTCCGTCAAGGTCACCGAGCACATGGTCGGCGTCCGTCGGGCTCACGCGGCCCGAGCGGTTGGCGGACGGTGCTGCAACCGGGCGCGCGGTTTGTTGCAGCAGTGCATGGGCGAGGGGGTGGGCCGGAACGCGCAGGCCCACGCTGTCGAGGCCCGCGCGGGCGAGATCGGAGATCGTGCAGGTCGGCGCCACTGGCACCACGAGGGTGAGCGGTCCGGGCCAGAACGCCTCTGCCAGCTTTTGCGCCGTATCGTCGAACACGCCCTGCCTTTTCGCGGATTCGAAGCTGTCGAGATGGGCGATCAGGGGGTTGAAGCTCGGGCGCTCCTTGGCGGCATAGATCCGGGCCACCGCTTCCGCATCGGTCGCGTCGGCGCCGAGGCCGTAGACCGTCTCGGTCGGGAACGCCACGAGGCCGCCGCTCCGCAGGATGGCGGCTGCCCGAGCCAGTCCGGAGGCATCGGCCGACAGGCGCTCCGTTTGGCGCATTGACCCGTGATCGTTCACGTCTAAACTATTCCTTGCTCCAGGGGGATTCCCTTGCGGGATCTGCTCTTACGAGATTGGCCCTTGCCGGGCGGGTTTAACGGCGCGAGAACACGCGTCAACATGAAAAGCCCCATGTTCGAGAGGAAACGTCGATGACCTACCGCGCGCCTGTCCAGGACATTGTCTTTACCATGCGGCATGTGGCGGGCCTCGACCGGGCTGCGGCAGACGGGATCTATGGCGATCTCTCGGCGGATCTGGCGCAGACGATCCTGGAGGAGGCGGGCCGCTTCGCCAACGATGTGATCGCGCCGCTTAACGCCGAAGGCGACCGGCGCGGCGCGACCTTCAAGGACGGCGCGGTCACCACCGCGCCGGGCTGGAAGCAGGCCTACAGGGCTTGGGCGGAAGCCGGCTGGAATGCGCTTCCAGGTCCGGTGGAATACGGCGGGCAGGGCCTGCCGACGCTGTTGAATTCCGCCTGCGTCGAAATGTGGAACTCCGCCTCCATGGCCTTCGGCATCGGCCCCGTGCTGACCATGGGCGCCATCGAGGCGCTGGTGCAGCATGCATCGGACGATCTGAGGAGCCGCTATCTCGACAAGCTCGTCTCCGGCGAATGGACGGCGACCATGAACCTCACGGAGCCGCAGGCCGGCTCCGATCTCGCAGCGATCCGCTCCCGCGCCGAGCGCGCCGGCGACGGCACCTACCGCATCACCGGCCAAAAGATCTTCATCACCTATGGCGAGCACGATCTCACCGACAACATCGTGCATCTCGTGCTGGCGCGCCTGCCCGATGCGCCCGCCGGCACGCGCGGCATCTCCCTGTTCCTGGTGCCGAAATTCTTGGCCGACGGCACGCGCAACGACGTGCGCTGCCATTCCATCGAGCACAAGCTCGGCATCCATGCCTCGCCCACCTGCACCATGATCTTCGGTGATCACGGCGGCGCCGTCGGCTGGCTGATCGGCGAGGAGAATCGCGGCCTTGCCTGCATGTTCACGATGATGAACAACGCCCGCCTCGCGGTCGGCCTGCAGGGCGTGGCGATCGCGGAGCGCGCCTATCAGCAGGCGCTTGGCTACGCCAACGAGCGCCGGCAGGGGCGCGCCATCGGCGCTCACGATGGCATGAGCCCCATCATCGCGCATCCGGACGTGCAGCGAAACCTGCTCACCATGAAGGCGCTGACCGCGGCTGCACGCGCGATCTGCTACATGACGGCGGAAGCCATCGACCGCGCGCATCTCGAACAGGATCCCGCGCGCAGGAAGAAGGCCAACGAGCGCGCTTCGCTGCTCACGCCGGTGGCAAAAGCCTTCTCGACCGATATCGGCATGGAGGTCGCGTCCCTCGGCGTGCAGGTCCATGGCGGCATGGGCTATGTCGAGGAGACGGGCGCCGCGCAGCACCTGCGCGATGCACGCATCGCACCAATCTACGAGGGCACCAACGGCATTCAGGCCATCGATCTCGTCACCCGCAAGCTGCCGCTTTCCGGCGGCGAGACGGTGCGTGCGCAGATCGCCTCCATGCGCGCGATCGTGACGCGCCTTCTGAAAGAGAACATTCCGGCCTTCGGCGCCACCGCGCCGCGCCTGCGCGATGCCGTCGAGAGCCTCGACCGCGCGACGAGCCATCTGCTGCAGGCGGTCTCCTCCAACGCGCAGGGCGAGGCACTCGCCGGCGCGACGCCATATCTGCGCCTCTTCGCGCTGGCGCAGGGCGGCGCGGCTTTGGCCGAGATGGCGCTCGCCGCCAACGCGCAGGCTGCCGCCGGCGACGGCGATCCGGCCCATGCCGGACGCATTGCCCTATGCCGTTTCTTCGCCGAGAACATCGCCATCGGCGCGAAGGGCCTCGAGGATACCGTGCTCGGCGGCGCGGGGTTCCTGCAGGACGCAAATCTGGCACTGGCGAGCTGAACCCATGAGCCTCAACGGAAAAACACTCTTCATCACCGGCGCCTCGCGCGGCATCGGTCTTGCCATAGGGCTTCGTGCCGCGAAGGACGGCGCCAACGTGGTCATCGCGGCGAAGACCGCCGAGCCGCATACGAAATTGCCCGGCACGATCTACACGGCGGCGCAGGAGATCGAGGCTGCTGGCGGCAAGGCCTTGCCGCTCGTGGTCGACGTGCGCGACGAGGAGGCGGTGAAAGGTGCTATCGACAAGACGGTCGAGACTTTTGGGGGCCTCGACATCGTGGTCAACAATGCGAGCGCCATCAGCCTGACGCCGACGCCGCAGACCGACATGAAGCGCTTCGATCTGATGCATCAGATCAACACGCGCGGCACCTACATGGTCTCGAAATACGCCATTCCGCATTTGGAAAAGGCCGAGAACCCGCACATCCTCATGCTCTCGCCGCCCCTCGACATGAGCGAGAAATGGTTCGCGCCGCATCTCGCCTATTCCCTGGCGAAATACGGCATGAGCCTGTGCGTGCTCGGTCTGGCCGGCGAGCTGCGGGGCAAGGGCATCGCGGTCAATGCGCTCTGGCCGCGCACGACCATCGCGACCGCCGCAGTCAGGAACCTGCTCGGCGGCGATGCGCTCGTCCAGGCGAGCCGCACGCCCGAGATCCTGGCCGATGCGGCCTACGCGGTCTTCGGCAAGCCCTCGAAGAGCTACTCGGGCCACTTCCTCATCGACGATGTTTTCCTGGCAGGTGAGGGCGTCACCGATTTCGAGAAATACCGCGTCGACCCCTCAAAACCGCTCGCGCCCGATTTCTTCGTGCCGGACGATACGCCGCCGCTGTCATCTCTGTGACAAATGTCAGGTTCTTTGTCATCCTCAGGCCAAGCCGAAGGCGAGGGAAGGGGATCCCCTCGAAACGCCGCGCCTGATTGTGGATCCCCTTCCCCTTCGCTACGCTCCGGCCGGGGATGACAAGGCGACGGGATCCAGGTCAATAGAGTTGAAGAGGCAGGAACGCGTATGATTCTGATCCACAGGCCGGCGGAGTTCATCGGGCCGCATGGCGAGTCGCTCGATCGCAATGTTCTTCCGCCCGGTGAGCCGATTCCTGCCGATGCCCTGTGGATCGACCTGATCGAGCCGACCCGCGAGGAGGACAAGCTCGTCGAGGCCCATCTCAACGTCGAGATTCCGACGAGGGAAGAGATGGCGGATATCGAGCCGTCCGAGATCCTCTACAACGAGAACAACGCGCGCTACATGACGGCGCGCGTGCTGTGCAGCTCGGACACGGAGACGCCGCGGCTCATCGACGTCTCGTTCATCCTCACCGAACGGGCCCTCGTCACCGTGCGCTACGGCGAGCCGCGATCCTTCAACATGTTCATGGCCCGTGCCGTGAAGCCCGGCGGCTGCCGGCACCAGCCGGAAGCCGTGCTCGACGGCCTGCTCGAGACGATCATCGACCGCGCCGCCGAAATCCTGGGGACGATGGGAACGCGCATCGACCGCCTGTCGCAGGGGATCTTCGAGAACGAAAAGAAGGGCACGCGCCGCGCCGCCTCCTATCGCGCGGCGCTGCGATCCATCGGCCGCAAGGGCGACATCATCTCCAATGTGCGCGAGAGCATGGTGTCGGTCGAGCGCATGCTGCTCTTCCTCTCCGCCAGCATGCCGCGTCCGCAGAAGACCGCCGGCTACAAGACCGAGTGGCGCACGGCGCTTCGCGACGTGCAGTCGATCGAGGAGCACGCGACTTTCCTGTCCAGCAAGGTGCAGTTCCTGCTCGATGCGACGCTCGGCTTCGTCACCATGGAGCAGAACGACATCATCAAGATCTTCTCGGTCATGTCGGTGATCTTCCTGCCCCCGACGCTGGTGTCGTCGCTCTACGGCATGAACTTCAAGCTCATGCCCGAGCTCGACTGGGAGTTCGGCTATCCCTGGGCCATCGCCCTGATGATCCTCGCCGCCGTGCTGCCCTATCTGTTCTTTAGATGGAAGCGGTGGCTTTAACCACGACACCGTCATTCCGGGGCGGCCAAAGGCCGAGCCCGGAACCCATAAACGCGACGTTTCAAGAAAGTGCGAGCAGCGTCGATCTTCTTTTTGCAACGTCAGCGGTTATGGATTCCGGGCTCCGCTGCGCGGCCCCGGAATGACAGCGTCGGGTAAGTTAAGGGAGGCAACTCATGTGCGGCCGCTACGTCATCAGCGTCGATCCCGAGACCTATCGGATCGAATACGGCTTTACTGAGCGGCCGAACTTTCCCGCCCGCTACAACGTGGCTCCGACGCAGCCCGTGCCGATCGTGCTGGAGGACCGCGGCGTGCGGCATTTCATGCTGGTGCGCTGGGGCTTCCTGCCGTCCTGGCTGAAGGACCCGAAGGATTTTCCGCTCGTCATCAACGCGCGCGGCGAGACCCTGCAGACGAAGCCCACCTTCAAGGCCGCGCTGAAGCGGCGGCGCTGCATCTTCCTCGCCGACGGTTTCTACGAGTGGCGGCGGCAGGGGCGCGAGAAGACGCCGTTCCTGATCCGCATGCGCGACCGTAAGCCGATGCCGATGGCGGGCCTGTGGGAGACCTACAGCAGCCCCGACGGATCGGAGATCGACACCGCCGCCATCGTGACCACGGACGCCAACGGCACTCTCTCGGCCGTGCACGACCGCATGCCGGTGATTCTCTCAAAGGACGACATCGCGGCTTGGCTCGACGTGCGCGACGAGCGCGCCGACGTGATGCCCCTCGTGCGCCCCTGTCCCGACGACTGGCTCGACATGGTCCCGGTCTCGAGCCGAGTGAACAAGGTCGAGAACGACGATGCCGGCCTGATCGAGCCGCTGAGCGCACCGGAGCCCGCGCCGGTGAAGGAGAGCAGGAAGGCGAAGAAGCCGCTCTCCAGCGACGAGGACGAGCAGGGGAGTTTGTTTTAGGTTTTTCCAGAGCGTCATCCCGGACTGCGAAGCAGATCCGGGATCGCATGCAGGATGAGGCGCTGGGACCCTCTCCCCCCTTGTGGGGGAGAGTTGGAGAGGGGGGTGTGAGCGCGAACCTATCAAGCTCCGGCGCCAGCACCCCCCTCCCCCACAAGGGGGGAGGGAAATAGCGCCTCACTCGTCTCACGATCCCGGCTCTCCGCTGCGCTTCGTCCGGGATAACGATGTAGATTACCGCCGCTTCTTCGCCACGTCGCGCCGCAGGATCCCCACGACTTCCAGATGCGGAGAATACTTGAACTGGTCGACCGGGATCACGCGTTCCAGGCGATAGCCGCTGCTCATCAAGATCGCGGCGTCGCGGGCGAAGGTGGCGGCGTCGCAGGAGACGCTGACCACGAGCGGAACTTTTGAAGTCGCAAGCTGCTTCGCCTGCGCTTCGGCGCCCGCACGCGGCGGATCGAGCACGACCGCGTCGAAGGCGTTGAGCTCGGGCATCAGCAGCGGGCGGCGGAAGAGGTCGCGCGCTTCCGTCGAAATGCGGCGAAGGCCAGGCGTCGCACGTGCTGCCTTGTCGAGCGCGGTCATCGAGCCCTTGTCGAACTCGACCGCATGAACCTCCGACTTTTCCGCGAGCCTCAAGGAGAAAGGCCCCGCTCCGGCGAAGAGGTCGGCGACGCGCTTGGCTTTCGCGCAGGCCTCCGTGACGAGGCCCGCGAGCACGTCCTCGCCTCGCTTCGTCGCCTGCAGGAACGATCCGGGAGGCGGCACGACCGACGTGCGCCCCATGACAATGGCAGGCGGCCGGCGCTCCACGATCACGTCGCCATGAACCGACAGGCGCGAGAGATCGAGGGAGCCTGCGAGATCGATCAGGCTGAGGCGATCCGCATCCTTCAACGGCCCGTGCCCGCGCACATCCACGTCGAAGCCGGTCTGCGTCGCGGTGATCTGGATGTCGAGCGGCTTGCGCGGGCCTTTGAGGTGCTCGCCGATCACGCGTGCGATCGCCGGTGCCCGGTCCTTCAAGGCGGGTTCGGTGATCGGGCAGAAGGCGATCTCGACGATCCGGTGGCTGCGCGGGGCCATGAAGCCCACATGCATGGCGCGGTCGGGAAAGCGCACATGCAGCGTGACGCGCCGCCGCCCATCGCCATGGGCATCGACGAGATCCTCGACGGGCGCCTCGATCCGCGCCTGCTTCAGGGTATGGACGAGCGTGCCGTGCTTCCAGGCCTGGTAGAATCCGTACTGCATGTGCTGCGTCGCGCAGCCGCCGCATTCGTCGAAATAGGGGCAGAAAGGCGTCTCGCGCTCGGGCGACGGCACATCGATGCTGACGAGATTCGCATGCGATCCGTCGCGCTCGATGGTGACCGTTTCCCCCGGCAGCACTTTCGGCACGAAGACGGGGCCCGACGACGTATCGGCGATTCCGTCCGCTTTCGCGCCGAGGCGCTTGATGATGACTTGTTCAGCCACGATGGGCTCCCAATAAGAATTCGCGATTGCCGTCCCCGCCTTCGATGGGCGAGGGGACGAGCCCGATGATGGTGAGGCCGAGCGAGGCGACGAATGCGGAGATATCCTCGCATACGGCGCGATGCACTGCCTCGTCGCGCACGATGCCCTTCTTCACGTTGTCGCGCCCGGCCTCGAATTGCGGCTTCACCAGAACGGCGAGGTCCGCGCGCGGTTTCAGCAGGGCGATTGCAGGAGGCAGGACGAGCTTCAGCGAGATGAAGCTCACGTCGGAGACGAGAAGGTCCGGTGCTCGGGGAACGAGCTCCGTGGTCAGCGCACGGGCATCGGTGCCCTCGAGATTCGTCACGCGCGCGTTGCCGAGAACAGTCGGGTGGAGCTGGCTGTGCCCCACATCCACCGCGTAGACATGGGCGGCGCCGCGCTTGAGCAGGACTTCCGTGAAGCCGCCCGTGGAGGCGCCGATGTCGAGGCAGATCCGGTCCTTCGGGTCGATGTGGAAGGCATCGAGGGCGGCCGCGAGCTTGAGGCCGCCGCGGGACACGTAGGGGTGCGGCTGCTCGGCGGTGATGACAGCCTCCTCGGGCACCGCATCGGAGGCCTTGCGGATCACGGCCCCGTTCACGGTGACGAGGCCGGCCGCGATCGCCTCCTGCGCACGGGCGCGGCTCGCGAAGAAGCCGCGCTCGACCAGAACCACATCGGCACGCTTGCGGGTCATGGGAGTCTCAAATCCATCACGATCTCTTCATGGGCCGGAACCAAGGTCCGCCCTAGAACATCTTTCGTTCACAATTCACACAGGCCAACGGAGATCCCATGATCAGCCGCCGACATCTCCTGACGGGTGCGACCCTTCTCGCCGCCAGCGCTGCCATTCCCCGGGCCTGGGCGCAAGCCCCGTCGGGGCCCTACAAGCTGGATCCCTTGCCCTATGCGCCGTCGAAGAACGAGCCGCATATCGATGCCCAGACCATGGAGATCCACCATGACAAGCACCATGCGGCCTATGTCAACAATCTCAACGCGGCGCTCGCCCAGAACGCCGAGGCGGCCAAGATGCCGCTCCAGGACATGCTGGCGAACCTGAGCAAGGTGCCCGAATCGATCCGCACGGCCGTGCGCAACAATGGCGGCGGGCATGCCAACCACACCATGTTCTGGCAGATCATGGGCGGCTCCGGCGGCGAGCCCTCGGGCGAGGTGAAGGCCGCCATCGACCGGGATCTCGGCGGCTTCCAGAAGTTCCAGACCGATTTCAACACGGCGGGCGAGCGGCAGTTCGGCTCGGGCTGGGTCTTCGTCACGGTCACCCGCGACGGCAAGCTCGCCCTGGTGGCGAAGCCCAACCAGGATACACCCCTGATGGAGGGGCAAAGGGTCCTGATGGGCAACGATGTCTGGGAACACGCCTATTACCTGAAATACCAGAACCGCCGGCCGGACTACCTGAAGGCGTGGTGGAACGTGCTCGACTGGAACAGGATCGGCCAGCGCTATGCGGCGGCGAAGGCGGGGACGCTGACGGTTTAAGCTCCACTGTCATTCCGGGGCCGCGCAGCGGAACCCGGAACCCATAGCCGCTAACGATGCAGTCAGCGGCGCAACGCCGCTCATCTCTATCTTGAGCCGTCGTGGCTATGGGTTCCGGGCTCGCCTGCGGCGCCCCGGAATGACAGCGCGTGGCATCCTCGACGTCATCACCGGCCTTGTGCCGGTGATCTCGATGGATTGAGGCGCCGCGCTCCAAAGCATCGGGATGGCCGGCACAAGGCCGGCCATGACGTGAGAAATACTCTAAGCCCTGACCTTGCGGCTCTCTTCCTGCCCCAGCGCCTCGAACACCTTGCTCACGATGCCGGCGGCATCGAGCCCGGCCTGGGCATACATGCGCTCGGGCTTGTCCTGGTCCTGATAGATGTCGGGCAGGACCATGGAGCGCACCTTCAGCGTGCCGCGGTCCAGGGCTCCCTTGTCGGAGAGAAGCTGCAGCACATGGGAGCCGAAGCCGCCGACGGAGCCTTCCTCGACGGTGATCAGCACCTCGTGGTCGCGGGCGAGCCGCAGAATCAGCTCCTCGTCGAGGGGCTTGGCGAAGCGGGCATCGGCCACGGTGGTGGAAAGCCCGCGCGCCTCCAGTTCCTCTGCCGCCTTCAGGGCCTCGCCGAGGCGGGTGCCGAGGGCCAGGATCGCGATGCGGCTGCCGTCCTTGACGATACGGCCCTTGCCGATGGCAAGCGGCACGCCCTGTTCGGGCATATCGACGCCCACGCCCTCGCCGCGCGGGTAGCGGAAGGCGATGGGGCCTGAATCGTAGGCCGCGGCGGTCGCCACCATATGCACGAGCTCCGCCTCGTCGGCGGCCGCCATCACCACCATGTTCGGCAGGCAGGCGAGATAGGCGATGTCGAAGGAGCCCGCATGGGTGGCACCGTCGGCGCCCACAAGTCCGGCGCGGTCGAGGGCAAAGCGAACGGGCAGGTTCTGGATCGCCACGTCGTGCACGACCTGGTCGTAGGCGCGCTGCAGGAAGGTGGAATAGATGGCGCAGAAGGGCTTGTAGCCCTCCGTCGCCATGCCGGCGGCGAAGGTCACCGCGTGCTGCTCGGCGATGCCCACGTCGAAGGTGCGGGCGGGGAATTCCTTGCCGAAGAGGTCGATGCCGGTGCCGGAGGGCATGGCGGCCGTGACGGCGACGATCTTGTCGTCCTTCGCCGCTTCCTTGATCAGGCTCTCGCCGAACACCTTGGTGTAGGAGGGGGCGTTGGCCTTGGCCTTGGTCTGCGCGCCGGTCACCACGTCGAAGGTGACGACGCCGTGATACTTGTCGGCGGCGGCTTCCGCCGGCGCGTAGCCCTTGCCCTTCTTGGTGACCACGTGGACGAGGACCGGTCCGGTCTCGGTGTCGCGCACGTTCTTCAGGATCGGCAGAAGGTGGTCGAGGTTGTGGCCGTCGATGGGGCCGACATAATAGAAGCCGAGCTCCTCGAACATGGTGCCGCCGGTCCAGAAGCCGCGGGCGAATTCCTCGGCCTTGGCGGCCTTGTCGTAGAGAAATTTCGGCAGCTTCTTCGCCAGCTGCTTGGCGGTCTCGCGGATGCCGCGATAGGTGCCGCCGGAGACGAGCCGGGCGAGATAGGACGACATGGCGCCGGTGGGCGGTGCGATCGACATGTCGTTGTCGTTGAGGATGACGATGAGGCGCGAATGCATGGCGCCGGCATTGTTCATGGCCTCATAGGCCATGCCGGCCGACATGGCGCCGTCGCCGATCACGGCGATCACGTTGTTCTTTTTGCCCTCCAGATCCCGCGCTACGGCCATGCCGAGGCCGGCCGAGATCGAGGTCGAGGAATGGGCCGCGCCGAAGGGGTCGTATTCGCTCTCCGACCGCTTGGTGAAGCCCGACAGGCCGTCGGCCTGCCGAAGGGTGCGGATCCGGTCGCGGCGGCCGGTAAGGATCTTGTGGGGATAGGCCTGATGGCCCACGTCCCAGATCAGCCGGTCGCGGGGCGTGTCGAACACGTAATGCAGCGCCACCGTCAGCTCGACGACCCCCAAGCCCGCGCCGAGATGCCCGCCGGTGACGGAGACCGCGCCGATGGTCTCGGTCCGCAGCTCGTCCGCCACCTGCCTGAGCTGGTTCTCGGGCAGATGCCTCAGATCGTCGGGGGTCTTGATGGTGTCGAGGAGGGGTGTGGACAACGTTATACTCGCCAAGCTTCAGCCGGAGGCCGTCCCAAGGAGATAAGGTCCGGGAGGGCCTCGGTCAAACGCGACACGAAGGCCGTCCCTGCCAAGGCGGGTTATTCCGCAACGTCAAGCGGAGCCGTTCCGGAGGCTGCGCCGTCGGGGCCGATGGTGATCTTCTCGATGCGGGCCTCGGCCTTCTTGAGCAACTGCTCGCAATGCTTCTTCAAAGCTTCGCCGCGCTCGTAGATCGCGATCGAATCCTCCAGGGGCACATCGCCGCGCTCGAGGCGGCGGACGATGTCCTCGAGCTCGGCCAGGGCCTTTTCGAAGGGGAGGGTCTTGATGGAGGCGGTGTCGGTCATGCGGATGTCCGTCAAATGTCTGTCCTCAAGCGATATCACGATGGGATTGCGGCATCGCTGGGTCGGCGTGCGAGGAGTCTCTGATAGACGAGACCGATGCCGATGAGAACAAGGCCGAGGCCGATAAATGACAGGGCGCGCATCACGCCCTCCAGATTGGCGAGGTCGACGACGAACACTTTCAGCACGGCGAGAATGAGATAGACCCCTGAGGCGAGGCGGGCGAAGCGGTTGTTGAAGACGAGGCCAAGGCCGAGCAGCAGGATGCCGATGGCGATAAGCGCGACGGAATAGCTCCATTGCTCGCCCTGCGTGAAGCCCACCCAGGAGGCGAGCTGCGGCCCGGCGAAGACCCGCCTGATCGCGAGCCCGAGATAGGCCGAGAGCAGGAGAAGGCTCAAAATGGCCGAGGACAGGCCGTACCAGCGGGGCCGGGCGCGGCGCTCGACGAGGGCCAATCCGGCGGCGAGCAGCGCCGGCAGGAGATAGGCCGGGATGAGGGCGTTGAAGACCGGCCCGCCGGGGATCTCCTCCTCCGACAGCAGCGGGTTGGCGATGAGCAGGAGCCCGCCGGCACAGAGCGTGAGCGACAGGACCTTGAAGATCAGCGAGCCAAAGCGATAGACCGGGTCGCTCTGCCGGAGATCCATGCGGGTCAGGAGAATCGCGAAGACCAGGCTTTCGGTCGCGACGAGGCCGATTTCCAGGACATCCGTGGTGGCGGCCAGCGGATCGCCGGCCCGCAGGGCGTGGCGGATCTCGAAGAAGACCAGGAAGGCGGCAAAGGCGATGCCGAGGCTCTCCGTCAGCCGCACGACCCAGTCGCGGCCCGTGCGCTCGAGCATGCGGCTCGCGACGATGAATGAGAGGGCCGGAACGCCATAGCCGAACAGGAGCCAGTTGATCAGGATCGGGCCGGGATCGCCGCCGACGATGGTCGGATCCCAGATGAGCCGTCCCAGAACCAGCAGGCCGATGGCGCCGACGGCATATCGAAGCGCGGGGATGGAGACCCTTACCGCGACCCAGGCCGTTCCCAGGCCGGTCAGGGCGAAGGCGACCGTGAGCATGCCCTTGTCGAGGGCGAAGGTCAGGCCGAGGGCAAGCGCCGCCAGCGCAGCCGAAGCCGTCGCGCCGAGCGCGAGCCGCAGGGCGCCCGCCTCCTCGAACACCCGGCGGTCGAGGAAGCGGGATGCCGCCGTGAAGGCAAGCGCGAGGATTCCGGCGACGAGGGCGAAGGACAGGCTGCGCTCGAGCTCCGCCACCCGCCAATAGGCCGCGATCAGCACGAAAAGCGGCCCGACGGTCGCGGCAATCGCATACCAGGCGGCGGTCGGCAGGTTCAGGTGGGGCCTGTGCACGAGGCGAAGCAGCGAAGAGCCGGCGATGGCGGCGGGCGCCAGGATTGCGAGGGCGAGATAGGCCGAGAGGGCGTGCGGCCGGACGGCGAAGGCATCGCCGCTCTGGTAGAACAGGTTTTCGGGCGTGCCGCCGATCTCGCTGCGGATCGGCCAGACCAGAAGCGCTCCCGCGACGGTCAGGGCGGCGGAGGCCGCAGCCGGGGCCGCCGGCGCGAATCGCAAGCTTGTGGTCAGGAGGATCAGAACCAGGGCGGCGACGAAGACCGGGCGTCCGTCCCCGGCGATCACGGAACCCGATATGGCGATGCCGGCGAGGGCAAAGGCGAAGAGCAGGCCGCTGGCGGCCCAGTCCGTTCCGGAATCCTCGTCCTCCGCATGCCGGTAGGGGGCGACGACCAGGAAATAGGCGGCAAGCCCTGCCTGGAGGACGAGATGCACCATCGCCGGCAGGGCGTCGCTTCCGTCGAGGATGAAGATGAGGAACGTCCAGGCCAGGACGCCGGTGGCGGCCGCAAGGGCCAGCCAGCGCCACAGGCGCAGGCGCGCGACCCCGTAGGCGGGCAGGACCACGAAGGCGAGATAGATCACCAGCGCCCAGGGCTGAGGCTTGTCGGAGGAGACGAGGAGCGGACTTCCCATGGCGCCGAGCAGGCCGAGTGCGGCGAGGATCGGGCCGTGGAGCGTCGAGGCGACCATGGCGAGGACAGCCACGAGGCCGAGCAGCACGAAGGTCGTCGCCGGGCCGATCAGATCGTAGAGCGCGTAGGCCGCATAGGCCGAGGCGAAGGCGCTGCAGGTTCCGGCCGCGGTGAGGATCGCGGGCACGTTGGCCTGCGGAAGGGCGGGCAGGACGAATTCCCGCTCGCGCCGGCGCAGCCACTCGCCGGCGCCGATGAGAGCCAGCGCGAAGAGGCCGCCGAGCGCGATTCGGGTCGCGGGGCTGAGCAGGTTCTGCTCGATGGAATAGCGCACGAGAAAGATGCCGCCGAGCGCAAGCGCCACGCCGCCGACCCAGACCGCCCAGCGGGCTCCGAGCTTCTCCTCGAGATCCTGGCGCGCGGCTGCCGCCTGCGGGATTGCCGCCTGAATGGTCGGGACGGAGACGGCCGGCCGGGGCGGTTCGGCGGCGAAGGTGGGCTTTTCGACCGGCGCCTCGGGCTCGGCGGCCGGCGGGGCTTCCGCTGCCGGAGTGACAGGCTGGATGCCGGCATGGGCCAGCTGCCCTTCGAGATGGGCGATGCGCTGCTGCAGGATGTCGAGCTTGGTCCGCGCGGAGAGGCCGAGGACAAGTCCCGCGATGGCGCAGACCGGAATACTGAGCACCAGCAGGGCGAGGAGGATCATTTCCACGAGATGGCCTCGGACGTCTCAAGCGCGCGGCCGTTCCGGATGGAATCGGCTAGCAATCGTTAAGCTGTAACATGAAGGGCGTGCCCTCCATAGCCTCGGTGCCCCGGCCGATCGTGTGGATCGCGTCGACCATCCGGCCCTGCCGGCCGAGAATGTCGTCGGCAAGCGCTATCAGGCGGGCGTTCGGGGTCGCGCTCGGGGAGGCCGCGCGGAGGATTGCGGCAAGGTCCGCCTCGCCCCGCTCCGGCGCGAGCGCGCAGGCCGCGATATAGGCGGCGGCGGTCGAGCGGCTGATTCCCGCCCAGCAATGAAACAGGAGCGGGCTCTCCCGGCCCCAGGCGCGGACGAAGGCAAGCAGCGTCTCGATATGCTCCTCCGCCGGCAGCACATAGCCTTCCCGCGGCTCGACGATGTCGCTGACGCCGATGAAGAGATGCCGCTCCGCCGCAATCGCCGCCGGCCGCTGGACCTCGGCGCCGACACCCATGAGGCTCACCACATGGCTCGCGCGGGTCGCGGTCACGGTGTCGTGCAGGCGGGAGAGGGGACAGACGTGAAGGGTCGGCATGGGATTGGTCTCAGGATTGGCGGGCAGGTTTGCATGCGCGCAATACTCCCTCTCCCGTTTGGGAGAGGGTTGGGGTGAGGGAAGGCCGGCGCAGGATACGGCACTGAGCGTCCCATTTCCCAAGCGTCAATATTCGAGTTTCATTCTGAAATCGCACACCCTCACCCCTACCCCTCTCCCATCCGGGAGAGGGGATTGCGTCACCCCCCCAACGCCCCCGTGACCGTCCGATGGTAGCGCTCCTCCGCCTCCGACACCGGCCAGGGTTCGAGCAATGTCAGCACCGTGCGCGGCAGGGGATCCGGACGGCCGAAGAACTTGATCGCCTCCTCGCGGGAAAAGCCCGCGAGGTGCGTCGCCTCGAGAAAGGCCGCCTGGCGGTCGGCCTGCTTGATGAAGCGCTTGAGTGTTGCGGCGGGTTGCGCCGGCAGTCCGAAATGAAGATGGATCGCCGCGAGCAGGCCTGACTCGATGGTCTTGTAGGCATCGCCGATCACCGCCTTGAACGGCGAGATGATGTCGCCGATCACATATTCCGGTGCATCGTGCAGAAGCACTGCGAGACGCCGCTCGCGCGACATGTCCGGATCGATGTGGCTCGCGATCGCCTCCACGAGCAACGAGTGCTGCGCGACGGAGAAGATGTGTCCGCCGATTGTCTGCCCGTTCCAGCGGGCGACGCGGGCGAGCCCGTGGGCGATGTCGTCGAGTTCGACGTCGAGCGGCGAGGGGTCGAGCAGGTTGAGGCGGCGGCCGGAAAGCATCCGCTGCCAGACGCGCGGTTCCTTCGCCATCAGAGCGCCTTGGCGAGCGCCGCGCATTCCGCGTGGCGGAAACAGCCGGTCAGGTGATCGTTGGTCATGCCCACCGCCTGCATGAAGGCATAGACGATGGTGGGGCCGACGAAGTTGAAGCCTTCCTTCTTCAGCGCCTTCGAGATTTTTCGCGAGATCTCGGTTTCCGTCGGCACGTCCTTGCGGGTCTTCGCATCGGTCTGGACCGGACGTCCGTCGATGAAGTCCCACAGGAAGCGCGAGAAGCCGCCGCGCTCCTGGATGACGAGCCAGGCGCGGGCGCCGGCGATCGTCGCCTCGATCTTGGCACGGTTGCGCACGATGCCCGTGTCGAGCATCAGCGCTTCCACCTGCGCTTGGTCGAACCGGGCGATCACGGCAGGATCGAAACCGGCGAAGGCTGTGCGAAAATTCTCGCGCTTGCGCAGGATGGTGATCCAGGACAGGCCGGCCTGGAAGCCGTCGAGGATGAGTTTCTCGAACAGCGCGCGGTCGTCGAATTCCGGCACGCCCCATTCCGTGTCGTGATACGCGACATAGAAGGGATCGGTGCCGGGCCACCAGCAGCGGGTCTTGTGGTCGGGATGCAGGATCAGTCCGTCGCTCATGGCACGTGTTTAGCGGGACTGTAAGGAAACGGGAAGATCCGGCTCATAAGTAACCACCTCATCCTGAGGAGCAGCGAAGCTGCGTCTCGAAGGAGGCTCCAGTGATCTCTGGAAACGCCCTCGTCCTTCGAGACGCCGCCTACGGCGGCCCTCAGGATGAGGGCTTAGGGCGTACAGTTGGGCCAAAATTGGGGGCTCAGCCCGGCGCCAGCGGCTTGCGATAATAGACCACCCGGTCAGAGCATGGCCTGCGCCTCGGCGCGGTGCTCCTGCTCGGAGCCTTCGGGCCACAGCGCGTGCCGGAGCGCGCTCCATTCGTCGAGATTCTGCAGGGTGCAGAGCTCGATCCTCACGCCGTTCCCATCATTCACGAGGGCGGGCTCCGCGCGCATCGACCATCTCGGCCATCCGATGGGCCTCGTCCTCCTGCGACAGCCGCAAGCCTTCCGCAACGCCCTGGCGGTCGGCCTCCGACCGGTTCTGGCTCACCTTCCACTTGCCCTCGATCCGCGTGATCTCGATCTCGACCCCGACGATGCCTTTCAGCTGCGCCGCGACGAAGGGAGGGGGCGCATCGCTGACGGCCCAGGGCTCAGACCGCAGGTTCTCCTGGGTTTCCGTCATGGCGGCGATCTGCTGCCGCAGCCAGTCCGGATCGTCCTTGATCCGGATGCGGCCGCGGGCCTGCACGATGGCGTAGTTCCAGGTCGGCACCACCTTGCCATGCTCGCGCTTGGCCGCGTACCAGGACGGGGTGATGTAGGCCTCGGGCCCCTGGAAGACGACGAGCGCGTCCTGGTCGGGGTCGAAATCCTGCCATTGGGCATTGGCGCGCGAGAGGTGTGTCTTGAGCGTCCCCATGGGCGATGCTTCGGCATCCAGCACGAAGGGAAGGGGATTGGCCAGAAGTCCCGTGCTGCCGAACGTCACCAGCAGGCCGAGGGGATGGGCCTTGATGAGGGCATGCTGGACCGCAAGGCTGTCCTCGCGGAAATGAGGCGGCTGATACATGGCATTTCCGTCCGATTTCGCGCGGATGCTAGCGTTTCACGCGAGCGCGAACCAATCAAAAATCCCGATATTGCGCATCACATGCTGCGATAGGCGTCACCCGCCGGTGCGCAGCGCCCGCAGCTTCTCGGAGAGCTCCGTCCAGCGATAGGGCTTGCTGATGAAGGAGACGCCCGCGCCGAGCCCCTCGGAGGGCAGGGCCGACATGGGATAGCCGGAGGCGAGCAGAATCTTCAGGTTGGGCCGCATCTCGCGTGCCCTTCGCGACAGTTCGACCCCGTTCATTCCATTCGGCATGATCACGTCGCTGAACAGCACGTCGATGACGGCGGCGCCCTCCAGCACGGCGATGGCCTCATGGGCATCGGTGGCCGTGACGACGTCGTAGCCCAGGCTGTCGAAGATATCGCTGGCGACCTCGCGCACGGAGGGATCGTCCTCGACGATCAGGACGGTCCCGGCACTGTCCCGTGCAGTCCGCTCCGCGGCGACGTCGCTTTCCGTCGGCTCTTCCCCACGCTCCTGAGCGGGCAGCAGCATGATGACCCTGCTGCCCTTGCCGGGCTCGCTCTCGATCTCGATATGGCCGCCCGACTGGGTCACGAAGCCGTAGACCTGGCTCAAGCCGAGACCGGTGCCCTTGCCGACTTCCTTCGTGGTGAAGAAGGGCTCGAACACGCGTTCCACCATATCCGGAGTCATGCCGATCCCCGTATCTTCCACGATGATCGACACATAGGGGCCCGGCTGCAGGCTCGCGGCGGTACGATCCCCGTCGCCGAGGGTGACATCGCCGGTGGCGATCGTCAGAGAGCCGCCATTCGGCATGGCATCGCGGGCATTCACGACGAGGTTGAGAACGGCCGACTCGAATTGCGGCCCGTCGACGGAGATCCACTTCACCCGCGGGGCGAGCGAAAGCTTCAGCGCGATCAGCTCGCCGCAGGCGCGGCGAAGAACCGTCTCGAAGCCTTCGATGAGCGTGTTCGGATTGTGCGAAACAGGCTGCAGCGGTTGACGGCGGGAGAAGGCGAGAAGCTGCTGCGTCAGCTTCGATCCGCGCTCCGCCGCGCGCTGCGCGCTTTCGATCAGCTTGACGTCCCGCGGATCGCGCGCATTGCGCGTGAGCAGATCGAGATTGTTGACGATGATCGTCAGAAGATTGTTGAAGTCGTGGGCGACGCCCCCGGTGAGCTGGCCGACCGCCTCCATCTTCTGGGCCTGGAAAAGCGCGGCCTGCGCCTGTTGCAGAGCCTCCTGCGCCTGCCGCCGTTCGGTGATGTCGCGGGTGATCTTTGCAAAGCCGATCAGGGTGCCCATGTCGTTGTGGATCGGGTCGATGACGACGCTCGCCCAGAAACGCGTGCCGTCCTTGCGCAGACGCCAGCCTTCAGCCTCGAACTTGCCTTCGCGCACCGCCGTATCGAGCGCGCGACGCGGCAGGCCGCTGGCGCGGTCCTGATCAGTGTAGAACTGCGAGAAATGCCGGCCGACGATGTCTTTTTCCGAGTACCCCTTGATCCGCTGCGCCCCGGCATTCCAGTTCGTCACATA
The DNA here is from genome assembly GCF_016735695.1 of Microvirga zambiensis WSM3693. Lineage (GTDB taxonomy): Bacteria > Pseudomonadota > Alphaproteobacteria > Rhizobiales > Beijerinckiaceae > Microvirga > Microvirga zambiensis. Next base: position 42,840 of record NZ_JAERQD010000038.1, read on the forward strand.
ACCTTCCGGGTCGAGCATATAGATCGCGTAATCCGTGACGCCCTGGACCAGAATGCGGAAGCGTTCCTCGCTCTCCTTGAGCGCCTGCTCGGATTTTTTCCGCTCGGTGAGGTCACGGGTGATCTTGGCGAAGCCGAGGAGGCTGCCGCCGGCATCGCGGATGGGGTCGATGACCACATGCGCCCAGAAGCGCGTGCCGTCCTTGCGCACACGCCAGCCTTCGGCCTCGAACTTGCCTTCGCGCGCCGCCGTGTCGAGTGCCCGTCGCGGCAGGTTCGTCGCAAGATCTTCCTCGGTGTAGAAGCGCGAGAAATGATGTCCGAGGATCTCGCTTTCCTTATAGCCTTTGAAGCGCTGCGCTCCGGGATTCCAGCTGACCACGATACCCGTCGGATCGAGCATGTAGATGGCATAGTCGGTGACCGCATCGACGAGGAGTTGGAAACGTCTCTCCAGCGTCTTTGTCGTATCCCCTGGCACAGCATTCATCGAAAATTCCCCAGCGGGACCGTTTGTGCGTCTTCGCGGCACATGATCCGGCCCAGTGGTCTATAACCCTGACGGGTTCCCCTTGTTCCGCAAGCTTCGCTAGAACTTAAGGCGCAGGGTCGGCCCCGCCCGGAAACGGGAAGCCGATCCAGGATGGCTTCTCCAGCCGCACGGGGATGCCGCCCGCCCGGATGGTCTCGCCGGCCTTGAGGGCATCGTCGGCCCGGTCGAGGCGGATCATCAGCAGGCCCCGTCCTTCCGCTCCGGTACCCGTCTTGCCGAGCGCCTTGTTCCCGGCCGTGACCTCGACCCCGACTTCGGCCGCGAAGCCGCCTTCATAGACGGCCGGCACGATCCGGGTCCGGGCGGTGCCTCGGTGCTGCATGCGCGAGACGACCTCCTGGCCGACATAGCAGCCCTTGTCGAAATCGACCCCCTGGAGCTGGTCCATCAGGGCCTCGTGCGGGAAGGCGTCCCCGAACAGGAAGTCGCGCCCGCCTTCGGGCACGCCGAGCGCGATGCGGTGGGCGTGGTAGGCCTCCGCCGGGTCCCTGGCGAATTCCGCCGCGTCCTGCGCCGCGACGATGGCGCGCCAGCCGAGAGCGGGGAGGCGGGGGTCCTCGGCGACGAGGCCGGTTTCGTCCTCAGGCTTCGGAACATCCCAGCCGGCTACGACGGCGAGGCTGTCGGAGAGGTCCTCGACAGCCACCTTGGCCCGCAGCTTGTAGAAGCCGAGGCGCTTGGCCAGATCCGGCGCGAAGACCTTCAGAACGTCCAGGTAATAACCTCCGCCGATCTCGGCCGGGGCCTGGAAGACGAGAAAATCGAACAGGATCTTGCCTTGTGGCGTGAGCAAGGCGCCGAGGCGCGCGGCGTGCGCGGACACACGGTCCAGGTCGCAGGTGATCAGGTTGTCGAGAAAAGTCTTGGCGTCCTCCCCCGAAACCCTTACCACGCCCCGGTCGGCCAGATGGACTGACGGCATATGCCCCGCTCCCTTGTTCTCACACAGTAGCGTCACATATGCCCCTTCCGCAGCCGCCTCAAGAGATGAGATTGCTATGCCCAAAACCTTCGACCTGATCCTCAAAGGCGGAATCGTCGTGAACCACGACGGACGCGTGGAGCGCGACATCGGCGTGCGCGCCGGCCGCATCGCCGCCATCGGCGACCTGTCGCATGCATCCGCCGGGCGAGAGATCGATTGCCGCGGCCTGCATATTCTGCCGGGCGTGATCGACAGCCAGGTGCATTTCCGTGAGCCCGGCCTCGATCACAAGGAAGATCTCGAAACGGGCTCCCGCGCCGCCGCCATGGGCGGCGTCACGACGGTGTTCGAGATGCCGAATACCGATCCTCAGACGACGACTCCCGAAGCGCTCGCCGACAAGGTGCGGCGCGGCCATCACCGCATGCATTGCGACTTCGCCTTCTGGGTCGGGGGCACGCACGAGAACGCCAACGACGTGCCGGAACTCGAGCGTCTGCCCGGCGCCGTCGGCATCAAGGTCTTCATGGGCTCGTCGACGGGCTCGCTCCTCGTCGAGGACGACGAGGGCATCGCCAATATCCTGAGCCGCACCCGCCGCCGCGCCGCCTTCCATTCCGAGGACGAAGCGATGCTGCGCGAACGCAAGAACCTGCGCGTCGAGGGCGATCCGCGCTCGCATCCGGTCTGGCGGTCCGCGGAGGTGGCGCTCGCCTGCACGCAACGCCTCGTGCGCATTTCGCGCGAGACGGGCGCGCGCATCCACGTGCTGCACATCACCACCGCCGAAGAGATGGCGCTCCTGCGCGATTACAAGGATCTCGTGACCGCTGAAGTCACGCCGCATCACCTGACCCTCGCAGGCCCTGAGGATTACGAGCGTCTCGGCACCTACATCCAGATGAATCCGCCCGTGCGCGACGAGCTGCATCGCGCCGCGCTCTGGCAGGGGCTGGACGAAGGCATTGCCGACGTTCTCGGCTCCGACCACGCGCCGCATACGCGCGAGGAGAAGGACAAGACCTATCCCAACACGCCTTCCGGCATGACCGGCGTGCAGACTCTCGTGCCGATCATGCTCGATCATGTGAATGCGAGCAGGCTTACGCTCGAGCGCTTCGTCGACATGACGAGCGCAGGCCCCAAGCGCCTTTTCGGCATCGCCAACAAGGGCCGCATCGCGGTGGGCTACGACGCGGATTTCACCGTGGTCGATCTGAAGCGCACCGAGACGATCACCAACGACTGGATCGCCTCGAAATGCGGCTGGACGCCCTATGACGGCAAAAAGGTCACCGGCTGGCCCATCGGCACGATCGTGCGCGGCAACGTGGTGATGTGGGACGGCGCGCTCGAGACGCCGTCGCAGGGCGAGGTGGTGCGGTTCGAGGAGACCCTCGGCGGCTCCTGAACGGAACCCGAGCGCAGCTTCTGTGCTCTAGCGGCGCATCGCCGATGCGTTGCCGCCGAGCGCGAGGCGCAGGCCGAGGCCGACCATGATGAGGCTGGCGAAGCCTTTACCCCCATAGCCTCATCCTGAGGAGGGCCGTCAGGTCCGTCTCGAAGGACGAGGCGTCTCCAGCGCCCGCTGGACCCTCCTTCGAGACGGTCGCTTCGCGACCTCCTCAGGATGAGGTCGAGTTTATGCTCCTCAGGAGGAGGTTGAGGTTACATGGATTTGCGTTAGTCCCCGTCGGAGCCTGACCGACGGCCCGAGCGATAGCTTTTCGACAATCCTGGAAGAGCGTCGAAATCTCCTCTGATCAACGCTTCCTTCTTGGCTCGCGACCAGCCTTTGACCTGTCTTTCATACGCAATGGCTTCGATGATGCTGTCGAAATGGGTTGAGTGGACAAGCACTACGGGACGACGCCTAGCCGTGTAGCCTCCGAAATAACCCTGATTGTGCTGACTGATGCGCGTTTCCAGATCGTCGGACCGGCTTGTTCCAATGTAGTAGCTGCCGTCAGCGCAGCGAAGGATGTAAAACCAACAGCCACCCATTTTTGCACCTGCATCGCCGTCCTGCAGCATCCGCCGGCGAGGCTGACTTGCAAAGCTCCGGCCTCATCCTGAGGAGGTGCGAAGCGCCGTCTCGAAGGAGGGTCCAGCGCTCTCTGGAGACGCCGCCTGCGGCGGCCCTCAGGATGAGGGCTCAGTAAGCAACAGAGCGATGAGTCAGTCTCTCACGATGCAGCCGCCTTCGACGAGCCGCCTTCAATGCTTCAGCGACATCGCCATCGAGAAAGCCCCCGTGCGGATCTTGTCCGGCAGGGTGGCGGCGTATTCTGCAACGGCATCTTCGCCATAGGTGGCGACGAGCTCGGTAAAGGCCGCGAAGAGGGCGGCCTGGGCCATGCAATCGCCGTCGAGCCCGTCGAGCTCGGCCTCGGCGAAGGCATCTGTCACATAGCTCAGGGCCGCCTGCTTGAGGGCGCTGAGTTCGGTAAGCTCGTCGTGAGGGACGTCGTTATCGTTCATGATCCAGGCCCCTTTGAAGGGGCGGCGCGCGAGTTCGGTTGAATCATTTGTAGACGTCGCGCCGACCCGCCGCCAGCATCACCTTGCAAGGAGGTTAACGCGAGAGGGACTTTCCGGAAAAATGTGGATAAGAGGCGTTGCTGCAACACCTGTTTTGCTCCCCTCTGTCCCCACCACGTCGTGGCCGGCCTTGTGCCGGCCATCCCGATACGGTGGGGCTCAGCGCGTCTCATCATCGGGATCACCGGCACAAGGCCGGTGATGACGTGGTGGGTGTGACGGGACGGTCTCACACGGTTGCAGCCAATTCTGAGCCAGACTCTCCGATGAGAGCTGAGCGAGCGGTCCGTGCTTCCTGTCACCCGCCGTAGCGCCCGGTGATGCTGCGCGCGAGCTGCTCGCCTTCGCCCAAGAACCGGACGGAGGCCTCCTGCGCGGACGGCGTGCAGACCCGGTAGGTGAGGGCATAGGCCTGGTAGCCTTTGTTGTAGGCGCCGGCGAGGCGCTCGCGCCGGCCGGGCGTGGTTCCCTCGGCCTCGAGCAGGATCTGCATGCGCCGGCCCCATTCGGGTGCGTCGGGGGCGCTGCAGAGCGGGCGCAGCATGGCGAGCGACCCCATGATTTCTGCCAGCCGCAGCAGCTCCTTCTCGTAGGGAGCCGGCGGCGGCTCGACCACGGGGGCCGGCTCCGCCTGCTGTTGCGGCGCCTGCTGCGGGCGCTGCGATTGCTGGGGCCGTCGCTGCTGTTGCTGCTGCGGCGGACGAAACTGCGGCTGCGTGCGGTATTGCTGCTGCGGGACCGGCTGTCCTGGCTGCGGCTGCGGCCGGACGCCGAAGAGGCGCTCGAAGAAGCTCTGGGCCGCTGCGGGCGAGGGCGCGGCCAGCAGCAGGGCGGGAACGGCGAGAAGCAGACCCGCACGCCTCAAGCGTCGGAATCCATCCGCGCGAGCCTGAAGACCTGCGCCAGAATTCCGGCGAGCCCCGCCGTCATCGGCAGATCGGCGATGTCCCGTTCCGTGACCCAACGGATTTCCTTTGCTTCCGGACCTGTCTGGGGTTCGCCCGAGACCCAGCGGGCAGCATGGGCGGCGATGACGACATGATGTCTTATATGGCCTTTCTCGTCCCTTTCAATGAATTCGACGGGCGCGATCAGGCCAATAAGCTCGGCCTTAACTCCGACCTCTTCGCGAAGTTCCCTCAACGCGGTCTCGGCCAGCGTCTCGCCGGTCTCCACCATGCCGCCGGGCAGGGAGAACAGCCCCTCGCTCGGCGGCTTCCCGCGCGCGGTGAGCAGGATCCGCCCATCCCGGATCACGGCGACGGAGGCGGCAAGGATCGGGCGGGTGGGGTAGAGGCGGTCGTCGGTCACGAGGATGTCCGGGCAGAAGGGTCATCGGTCGCGATATAGCGCGCCCGCGGCCGGATGAGAGTCGCCTGGCTGCGCTGCTCGATGGCGTGCGCCAGCCATCCGGCGGTGCGTCCGATTGCGAAGAGCGTAAACGCCGCACCCACAGGCAGTCCATAGGCCCGCTCCATCATCACGAGCGCCACATCGATGCTTGGCCCGGCATTCGAGGCCATGGTCATCGCCCTTAAGGTCGTGGCGTCGGAAGCAAGCAGGGGAACACCTTGCAGAAGGGCGGCCGCCCGAGGGTCGCCCTCCGGGTAGAGACGGTGGCGGGTGCTGGGGGAGGGCGAGGTTTTCGGGTTGTCGAGATAAGCCCGGAACCGCTCGGTCATGCCGCCGTGATAGGGGCCGCTGAGCGCCGCGAGGCCCGCGATCACCGCATTGCGCAGCGACGCGCCGGTTGAGGCCGTGACCCTCACGGCGAAGGCGGAGGAGCTGAGCTCGTGGTCGGCACAGAGCACCAGCGCGCGCCTGATCGTCTCGGCGGCGCGCGGCGGGGCTTTCCAGGCCGAGGCCAGATGGCGGTGGAGGGGCTCGGTCCCGGGATCGGCGCCGCTCGCCGCCGCAGCGACGAGGCGCAGGATCGCGGCCACCTCCGCTGCCCGGGTTTCCTTAGGGGCCGGCTCGGAGAGAAGGCGAACCGCCTGCGCGACGAAGTCATGCGGGCCGAAAGCCGCTGCGGCAAGCAGGATCGGTAGTCGCGAGGGGCGATTGAAAGCGTCCTTGTCCAAGCCGCCGATCAGGAGATGCGCGATCTCCTCGAGCGTGGCGGTCCCGGCGAGGGCGATGGCGTCCTGCCCGCGATAGAAGAGCCGCCCGTCCCGGATCTGGGTGATGCTCGTCTCCAGCACGGGCAGGCCCCAGTCGAGAGCGGTCGCGGCCGCGACGGCAGGGCGGCGGAACCGCGCCTTGCGCTCGGCCAGGGTCTCCACGTCTTCAAGAGCATAGAGACGCTGGCGCGGATCATGCGGCGAGGAGAAGGAGCGGATCAGGCCCCGGCTCACATAGGCATAGAGGCTCGCCCGGCTGATGCCGAGGCGGGACGAGGCCTCTTCGGCGGTCGCGAGGTCGAGGGATGAAGCGTCCATATGTTGATATGTTGATTCAAGATTGACCGCACGGCAAGGCCGGCGTGAAGCTCTTCGGAACAAGGAGAAAGCTCATGACAATCGGACTCGACGACGTGGTGGCAGCCGAGACGTCCCTCAGCCATGTGGACGGCGAGGCGGGACGCCTGATCATTGCCGGGCACGATCTGGAGGAACTCGCCGGTCATGTGGCGTTCGAGGACGTCACGGCGATGCTCTGGGAGGGATTGGTCCCGAACGCCTCGGCTGACCCGCGGGCGCTTCTGGGCCAGGCCCGCAAAAGGGCATACGCCCATCTCGCGCCGCTCGCTTCGCAGCTTACCGGCCTCACGCCGGTGGAAGGCATGCGCCTGCTGCTGGCTGGCCTGCCCGACGCGGAGGACGACCATGCCGCCCTGGCCGTCGGCGCTGCGGGCGTGGCCGCCGCCATGGCCGTGCGGGGCGCCCAGGGCCTCGCGCCGGTCGCGCCCGATCCATCGCTGAGCCATGCCGCCGACATCCTGCGCATGATGCGCGATGCGCCGGTCTCGGCTGGCGAGGCAAAGGCCCTCGACACCTATCTCGTGACGGTCATCGATCACGGGCTAAACGCCTCCACCTTCACGGCGCGGGTGGTGGCCTCGACCCAGGCCGGTCTCCTCTCCGCCGTGGTGGCGGGGCTCTGCGCGCTCAAGGGGCCGCTCCATGGCGGGGCGCCCGGTCCGGTGCTCGACATGCTCGACGCGATCGGCTCGATCGACAATGCGGAGGCCTGGCTCGACGACGCCATCGTTCGGGGCGAGCGCCTCATGGGCTTCGGCCACCGCATCTACAAGGTGCGCGATCCGCGGGCGGATGTGCTCATGGCGGCCGTCGGGAAACTGAAGGGACGGGACAACCGCATCGCCTTTGCCGAGGCCGTGGAGATGACCGCCCTCAGGGTGCTGCAGCGCCGCAAGCCGGGACGCCGGCTCGACACCAATGTGGAATTCTACACCGCCATCCTGCTCGACGCCCTCGGCGTTCCGCGCGAGGGCTTCACCCCGCTCTTCGCGGCAGGCCGCAGTGCGGGCTGGGTCGCCCATGCCATCGAGCAGGCCGGAACCGGCCGCATCATCCGTCCGCAATCGCGCTATGTGGGAGCGTGGCCGGCGCAGGCGGCGTAATGCCAGTCCTCAGGCGGTTGGAGAAGGCATCCCGCTGCTCGTTTGATATCCTGAGTGTCTGGCTCGTAAACCTCGCACCTCATCCTGAGAGTCCGGCTCATAGAGGGTTTCTGCCCCCTCAGCCCTCATCCTGAGGGCCGCCGCAGGCGGCGTCTCGAAGGACGAGGGCGCCTCCAGTGCTCTCTGGAACCTCCTTCGAGACGCAGCTGCGCTGCTCCTCAGGATGAGGTGAGTGATTTATGAGCCAGCCTCTCAGGATGAGGGCTTAAGTGGCAGAATCCGTTTATGAGCCAGATTCTCAGGAGGACTCGAGCTTCCGTCTCGATCCACGATTCCTTAGACCAGCTGCTCCTGGTCGGTGAGTTCGGAGATGGCGGTGGTATCACCGGAGTAGGTCATTCTGCAGACCAAACCGCGATACGATCACGACCTTCCCGCTTGGCATCGTAAAGCGCGGCGTCCGCATGGCGGACCAGGGTATCCACGCTATCGACGTCATCAGCGCCGACGGTGGCCAATCCCATGCTCGCGGTCACACGCTTGTCGATGCCGCGGGGGTGGGGGATGGCCGCCGTCTCAAGGGCGGCTTTGAGGACCTTGGCGAGGCCCAAAGCCTCGTCGCCGTTCATGTCGGGAAGGATGAGGGCGAATTCCTCTCCCCCATAGCGCGCTGCCAGGTCGTCTGCCCGGCGCGCTGCCTGTGACAGGATCCGGGAAAACTGACGAAGAACCTCATCGCCGGCTCTGTGGCCGGCGTGATCGTTAAGAGCCTTGAAATGATCGAGGTCCAGCATCAGAAGGGACAACGGTTGCCTTGTGCGCTGAAGCCTCAGCCAGGCTCGATCGAGAGCGGCATCGAAGGCGCGTCGATTGGCCAGATCGGTCAAGCCGTCTCTTTCGGCTGCCCGACTCAATTCTTGATTGTGGCGCCACAGCTCGAGCTCGTCCATCGCAATGGCGCCAAGGTCCGCCAAGGGCGAAAGGTTGAAGGTGTCCGTAGGTTGCGGCTCGTGCTTGAGAATGCACAACGAGGCTACCGCAGCTCCGTCATGCGTGAGGAGCGGTACGCCTGCGTAGAAGCGGAAGGGGAGAAGGGCGACGATGGGGTGCCCCTTCAGCCGTGAATCCGTCCTCATATCGCCAACGACAAGAGGCTCTCCGGACGCGATCACAATCTGACATATGGACTGATCTCGCTCGATCCATGGGGCAACGCCGTCCCCGCGGATGGATTTCATCCATTGATAGCGATCGTCGATGAAGCCCAGGAAGGCAGCATCCGCCGCATAGAATTGGGCAGCCAATCGCGTAACGCGATCAAACCGTTCGTCACGGGGGGTATCGAGTATTCCGCAGGAATACAGGAAGTCGAGGCGCTCGGCTTCATTCGATGGCGGCTGAGGCACGGCAAACACGTGAGATGTCCTGTCGAGCGGCTGGTGAAATCATGTTCCAATGTCATTAGAGGATTTCACCCAGGCAATCAAAGGAGCGCCAACTGACTTATCCGTTGCCCGTTATGGATGTGGTGTCGCGGGAGCAGGTCATGGCGAGGGCATCGCAAATGAAGCTGAACAAAGGATGCTCTCCCCGGTTGATACTCACAGATCCATGGCTTGGAGTGCTGATGCCCCGCTATTTCTTCGACACCTACGATGGTGAAAACGCCCACTCTGATGAGGCTGGTCAAGAACTGCCCGATAACGACACTGCTAAGCAGGAGGCTCAAAAGGCGCTCCCGGATATGGCCAAGGATGCCCTCCCGGATGGGAACTACCGAACCTTCGTCGTGAACGTCCGGGACGAGGAAGGGCAAACCGTTGTTCGTGCCGCCCTTTCGTTGGTCATGGCAGAGGGGCCGTTCGACGACTAAGGCATCAGCAAAAAGAAAGCGCCCCTCGAAAGAGTGGGCGCTTTAGGATCCGACCGTAGAGGCAGAAACGGTTTCGGTCCTTACCCCGTAACGGGTTTAGCGATCCCCATCTGTCATCCACCCGACAGTTCGACAATCACCCGTCTGCACTCAGACGTCGCATTCGACCCGCCAGGCTCGGAGAGGGCGGTGGTGTCGCGGGAGTAGGTCGTGGGGAGGGGATAGCGGAAAGAGCATTAGAGGGAATTGAAGTCCAATGTTGGAGTTTTGCTCAGAAGTCTGGCGGGGGCCATTGGACTGAGCCGAAAAAATGCTGGGCCGCTGACTGGGCATCAAGCCTGAATGCTTCGTAATCCACATCTTGGCCAGATGCAGCCCAAGCCAACGTTGAGATCGCTTTAATCGCGATCGCAATCAGTTCTTCATTGTCGGCAGCCTGTGCCAGCTCAAACGACTGATTACGCTCCTGTCGAGTCTTCAGAATAGGATGGGCTATATGCTTGTGTCGGTGATTCCTGACACACTTGAGAGTGTCGGAGATTTCTGCGCTGCCAATGAGGTCCAACGCCGCCTTTAGAGGCTCTAATTTGGCAGCATTCTGCGCCCCGCCCGGATAACCAGCTTCAATTCTCTTCGCGACTAGCCTCAGCACGTCGTGACTGTCGAGGAGAGCTGCAATAGACGGTAGTCCGTATCCAGAGAGTTCCGCCCCATCCCAAAGGCGGCATACATGGGAAATTTCAAACTGAACAATTGTAACAACAAATGTTACAATCGTGTTGTCTGGCGTTGCAGCCCAGTATTGATCGAAGATAGGGACTATCGCACGCCGTTGTTCGTTCAACCTAATTACTTCAAGCAACAGATCTTTTGTGTGTTCAAGCCGCATATGTACGATCTGAATTCTTTCGTCAGGCGCGAGATCAACAAATGGGTTGTCCTTCGGCCTCAGATTGCGGCCTTTCCTTTCATCTTTGTTCATTGCTATCCCCGGCCTACCATATATTGGCTACCATAGCCCAATAGCTTTCTGCAAAGCCGCGCGGAAGGTACAGCCGGGCTCCGATGGCAGTGCCTTGATCGCCGCCTTGACCAAGAGCACGAACACGGCCCCGCCCATGAACTCGCTCGCCTACTTCCCTCCCTGTCCAGAAGAACGGAGAGAGGCGCGGCCTGCCATCGTGATGCGATAATGGCCCGGCCAGCGCAGGCAGTGCGAGGCACCTCTACTGCGCCGGCTCCTCCGCCCGCTGCGCGAGGCACGGATCGAGGACGATGAAGTCCGGATTGGGCCGGCTGTAGCCGCCCGCGACCGTCACCACGTCGCCGACCTTCATGTCGTTGGTTTGATAGGTGACGCACAAAACCTTCGGATCGGGCGGGGTGCCGCACAGGCCGAGATAGGCCAGCGTGCCGTCGAAATGGACGAGGGCGAGGGGGCCGGTGACGCTGAAATCGACGCGGGTCTCGCCTGTTTCCCGGTCCCGGGTCAATGCCCGGACCTCATGGCATTGCGGCGTGTAGGCGGGCTTCATGTCCGGATCGGCGAAGGGGCTCTTCTCCGCATCCTCCTGGCCGAGGGCCGATGCGGCGCCGAGGGCCAGAAGTATCGCAAGAAAAGGGACTAGAGCTGTTTCCACTTGCGTGGAATCATCTCTCTTCTTTGATTTGCCGCATTTTTTGACGGCGAACCGGATCCACTTCGCCGAAAAATGCTTTAGCCGCGCGGACATGTGTCAGCCGTATCAGACGTGCTGGCCGCCGTTGATGTGGAGCTCCGCGCCGGTGACGTAGGAGCTCGCATCGGTGCAGAGGAAGTAGATGGCCTTCGCCACCTCGTCCGGCGTGCCGAGGCGCCGCAGCGGCAGCTGCTCGACGATTTTTTCCGTGCCCGGCGAGAGGATCGCGGTGTCGATCTCGCCCGGAGAGATGGCGTTCACGCGCACACCGAGAGGTCCGAAATCGGCGGCCATCTCGCGGGTCAGCGCGGCGAGCGCCGCCTTGGAGGTGGCATAGGCCGCGCCCGCGAAGGGATGGACGCGGGAGCCGGCGATGGAGGTCACGTTGACCACCGAGCCCCTGGCGTTGGTGAGCTCGTCCTGGAGGCCGCGGGCGAGCATGATCGAGGCGAAGAAATTGACCTGGAAGACCTTGAGCCAATCCTCGTAGCGGGTGTCGACAGCCCCGAGCCGCGAGCCGCCCTGTCCCTTCGGCGAGATGCCGGCATTGTTGACGAGGGCGTGCAGGCAGCCGCCCTCGGCGGCAAGCCGCCCCTTCACCTCGGCGATGGCGCGAAGGGTGTCCTCGGCATTCGCCAGATCGACCTGGAGATGATCCTCCGGCCCCATTTCCCACGGGCAGTTCTCCGGAAAGCCGTGGCGGGAGCAGGTGATCACGCGCCACCCGGCCGCGGAGAAGCGCTTGACCGTGGCATGCCCGATCCCCCGGCTGGCGCCTGTGAGCAGCATGATGCGGCGGGAATTGCTGGCGGAGGAGGACATCGGGGGATCTCTGTTGAGCGGGGCAGACCCTTATCCCGGTTCGGAATCAGGGTCTACGGCGATGAGGGTCGATCAGGGATAAAGCCGCACCTTCCGCCAGCCGTCGCCCTCGCGGGTGAAGACCACGCGGTCGTGGAGCCGGAACGGCTTGTCCTGCCAGAACTCGATGGAGACGGGCGCGATGCGGAAGCCCGTCCAGTAGGGCGGGCGCGGCACCTCGCCGATGGCGTATTTCGCCGTGTTCAGCGCCACCGCCTTTTCGAGCGCGAAGCGGCTCTCGAGCGGGCGCGACTGCTGGCTCGCCCAGGCGCCGATGCGGCTGTCGCGCGGACGGCTCTGAAAATAGGCGTCCGCCTCCGCATCGCTCACCAGAGTGATCGGCCCGCGGGCGCGCACCTGGCGGCGCAGGCTCTTCCAATGAAGCACGACGGCGGCCTTCTTCTGGCCCAGGAGCTCGCGGCCCTTGTTCGATTCGGTATTGGTGTAGAACACGAAGCCGTTCTCGTCCGCGCCCTTCAGCAGCACCATGCGCACGTTCGGCAGGCCGGTCTCGTCCACGGTGGCGAGCGCCATGGCGTCGGGGTCGTTGGGCTCGGCCGCCTCAGCCTCGGCCATCCAGGCCTTGAACAGGGTGAAGGGCTCTTCGGCTTCAGTAAAGTCACCTGTTGTTAACGGGTTCACTGCTTATCTCGTCCTGTGACATGAGGTTTGGGGACCGACGCGTGACGTGGATCAATGCGCGCCGTTATAGATCAGAAGACATCCTTCGCGAAGCCATGAAGCTGGCGATGGCCGGCTTGATCGCGCTGTCCGCGGGCGCATGCAGCTATTCCTTCGGCCTCTCGGGCCTCGACGAGGATGAGCCGAAGTCGACCGGCGCCATCGCCACCAGGGCCGTCACCCATCTGTCCCCGGATCTCGACGAAGAGGATTGGCGCAGGGCCAAGGCGGCCCTCGCCGTCGCGCTCGATCCGCAGGGACCCGGCACGCAGGTGTCGTGGGACAACCCTTCGAGCACCCGCAAAGGCACCTTCACGCCAACCGGCGCGCCGTTCGTGAAGGATGACGAGATCTGCCGGGCCTTCTCCGCCCATCTCGGCGGTCCATCCGCATCCGCCGTGCAGGGCACGGCCTGCCGGCCGTCCGGAGGCGAGTGGGCGATCAAGGACATCAAGCCTCTGAAGGGCACGGCAAAGGCCTAGCTCCCGCGAAAAGGGCGTTGCAAACGGGCAACACTTTGCCCATATGACCGTCAAACCCGTTAAGCCTTCACGGCTTTCAATCTGACGGTTCCAGGATTCCACAATGCGCAACCCCTACGACGTTCTAGGCGTATCCCGCTCCGCGAGCGAAGCGGAGATCAAGAAGGCGTTCCGCAAGCTGGCCAAGACATATCATCCGGACAGCAACAAGGACGACCCCAAGGCCAAGGACAAGTTCGCGGAGGCGAATTCCGCCTATGAGATCCTCGGCGATGCGGGAAAGCGCGGCCAGTTCGACCGCGGCGAGATCGACGCGGAGGGCAAGCCGCGCTTCCAGGGCTTCGAAGGTTTCGGCGGCGGCCGCGGCGGCGCCCGGCCGGAGGATTTTTCCGGCTTCAGCGGCTTTGCCGGCTTCGGCGGCGGCAGGCGCAGCTCCAAGTCGAGCGCCTTCGGTGCCGATCTCGGCGACGATGTCTTCTCCCAGCTCTTCGGCGAGGCCTTCCGCTCGTCCGGCGGCGAGGGCACGCGCCAGGGCCGCGGCCGCTCGCAGAAGATGAAGGGCGAGGACGTCGCCGCCACCCTCACCGTGACCCTGGAGGAGGTCGCTCAGGAGGCCAAGAAGCGCCTGCGGCTCTCGACCGGCCGCGACGTGGACGTGGTCATCCCCAAGGGCGTGAGCGACGGCCAGGTGATCCGCCTGCGCGGCTTAGGCCAGGGCGCTCCCGGCATCGATCCGGGCGATGCGCTGCTGACGATTGCCTTCGCGCCCCATGAGCGCTTCACCACCGAGGGCTCGGACCTGCGCCTGCGGCTGCCGGTCGAGATCGAGGAGGCGGTGCTCGGCGGTCCCGTGCGCGTGCCGACCCTGACGGGCTCCGTCGAGATGAAGATCCCGCCCCTGACCAATTCCGGCCGCACCTTCCGCCTGCGCGGCAAGGGCCTGCCCACCAAGACCGGCCACGGCGACCTCCTCGTGACCACCGAGATCAGGCTGCCGGAGGTCGTCGACGAGGACCTGATGGACTACGCCCGCAGGCGCGCGTCCGCGAAGGCGAAGTAGAGCCGCCCCGTCATCCTCTCACCCTCGCCGTCATCCCCGGGCTTGTCCCGGGGACCCACGTCTTTGCAGCGTGGCGGTTCTCGAAGACGTGGGTGGCCGCAACAAGTGCGGCCATGACGCAGGAGGGTGTCATCCACGCCGGCCGCAGGCCGGGAATGACACTCTCTCGTCATGCCGGCACCCCGCATCGCCGACACGGCTGCCGAAGAGGGCTTCCCCGTGGTCGCCGGGTCGGTTAAAGAGGCCGTTCCTTATTGACCTGTCCAGCGACGATCTAGGTGAATCATGGCGGAGACAAAGGCCCCCGGCATTCTGGCCGGCAAGCGTGGCTTGATCATGGGCGTGGCGAATAACCGTTCCATTGCCTGGGGCATTGCCCAGGCGGCGCGCCAGCACGGGGCGGAACTGGCCTTCACCTATCAGGGCGATGCCCTCAAGAAGCGCGTGGAGCCCCTGGCGAAGGAACTCGACGCCGCCGTCGTCGGCCATTGCGACGTCACGGACGGCGCCACCATCGATGCCGTCTTCGACGAAGTGAAGCGCCTCTGGGGCTCCATCGACTTCGTGGTCCATTGCATCGCCTTCTCGGACAAGGACGAGCTCACCGGCCGCTATGTGGAGACCTCCGAGGGCAACTTCACCAAGTCGCTCCTGATCTCCTGCTATTCCTTCACGGCCATTGCGCAGCGCGCCGAGAAGCTGATGAACGACGGCGGCTCGCTTTTGACGCTCACCTATTACGGCGCCGAGAAGTGGATGCCGCACTACAACGTCATGGGCGTCGCCAAGGCCGCGCTCGAGGCTTCCGTGCGCTATCTCGCCGCCGATCTCGGGCCGAAGAACATCCGCGTCAACGCGATTTCGGCCGGTCCCATCAAGACGCTTGCCGCCTCCGGCATCGGCGATTTCCGCTACATTCTGAAGTGGAACGAGTACAACTCGCCCCTGCGGCGCACGGTCACCATCGAGGAGGTCGGCGAGACGGCCGCCTATCTCGTCTCCGACATGTCGCGCGGCATGACCGGCGAGATCCTGCATGTGGATGCGGGCTACCACGTGGTCGGCATGAAAAACCCGGAAGCGCCGGATCTCTCCCTCGACAAAGAGTAATGTGAGCGTATCGGACCTGATGCCGTGACCTCGTCCCGACCGACGATCTACTTCATTCGCCACGGCGAGACGGACTGGAACCTCGAAGGCAGGCTCCAGGGGCAGAAGGACATTCCGCTCAACGATGTCGGCCGCGTCCAGGCCGAGGAGGCGGCGCGCCGCCTCCAGACGCTCGCGCCCCATGTGGAGGATCTCGCCTATATCGCAAGCCCCATGACCCGCACCCGCGAGACCATGGAGATCCTGCGCGCCACCCTCGGCCTTCACCCGGAATCCTACAAGCTCGACGAGCGCCTGGTCGAACTGACCTTCGGCGCTTGGGAGGGCCTGACCTGGAAGGAAGTGCGAAAGGCCGAACCGGCACTCGCGGCGTTGCGCGAGCAGGACAAATGGCACTACGCCCCGCCCGGCGGCGGCGAGAGCTATGCCATGCTGGTCGAGCGCATCCGTCCCTTCCTCGACGACATCACCCGCGACACGGTTGTGGTGGCCCATGGCGGCGTCGCCCGCGCCTTCCTGTCGATCTCCTGCGGCGTCTCATCCCGGCAGGCCGCCAGCCTGGATATCTGGCAGGGCCGCGTGCTCGTGATCGAAGGGCGCAATCACCGTTGGGTGTGACGGGATCTTTCGCGCTAACCTTCACCGCGCTCGTGCGTTGATAGGATATGCAATTCATCTGCGACACGCCCGGAGGAAAGAGCTGGTTCCGGATCGAGACCGAAGGTGAGGCCGCCTTCGAATCCGATGCGATGAGCCATGCCGTGGAAAAGCATTTCCACCTCGCCTGGGAGGCCGCGGTGGACAGCTACCGATCAAGCGGACGCTCCTTCGTCGAGCAGAATATCGGCCTCAAGGATCATGTGCGGCGCGTGATGCCCCTGTTCCTGACTCTGCGCGATCCGGAGGGAAGCACGCTCGCCACCGCGATGCTGCCGCCGGGCGGGCAATACGATCCTTCGTTCCGCATCATCATCGTCGGCCGTGAGAACCGCGATCCCTATCCTGAGCACGAGGGGGCCATCGCCATGCTCGGCCAGCATTTCGGTCTCAATCTCGACCGCGGCCACTGCTATCCCTACAGCTGAAACGGCCGGCTTTCGCAAAGAAGCGCGCATTGCGAGCGTCATCGCCCCTTGTCGGGGAACTGGGCTGTATCATCTCAGCTTGTACCTGAACGCATGAAATCCATGCGTGCCGAGCATCTGGACCGTCATGGCCACTCTCGCCGACGCCCATGCCGATGACAGCGGAGCCAGGATCGCATCGCGGGCGGTCGTCCTGGGCGCCCTGGGAGTCGTGTTCGGGGATATCGGCACCAGCCCCCTCTATGCCTTGCGAGAGGCCGCCATGGCTGCGGGCGACGGCGTGCTGTCGCGGGAGACCGTGATGGGGGTTCTCTCCCTCATCTTGTGGTCGCTCTTCATCGTCATCTCGGTCAAGTACTGCCTGTTCATCCTCCGGGCCGACAATCGCGGCGAGGGTGGGATCATCGCGCTGCTCGCGCTTCTCGGCGTGCGGCGCATCCAGCACGGCTCATGGCGCGTCTACCTGGCGGTATTCGGTCTTGTCGGCACGGCTCTGCTCTATGCCGACGGCGCGATCACGCCGGCGATTTCCGTGCTGAGCGCCATCGAAGGCCTCGCCGTCGGTTCCGACCGCTTCCAGCCGTTCGTGCTGCCGATCACGATCGCCATTCTGGTGACGCTGTTCTCCGTTCAGCGCATGGGCACCGGCCGCATCGGCCGGATCTTCGGGCCCTTCATGCTGCTGTGGTTTTCCGTTCTCGGCCTTCTCGGGCTGGGCAGCATCGTGGCCGCCCCCGGCGTGGTCGCGGCGATCAACCCGGTCTATGCACTGTCCTTCATGATCCATACGGATGTGGCGGTGACGCTTGCCGTCCTGGCGGCGGTGTTTCTCACGGTGACGGGCGGCGAGGCCCTCTATGCCGATCTCGGTCATTTCGGCCCGGTCCCGATCCGGATGGCCTGGTTCTTCGTCGTTCTGCCGGCGTTGATGCTGAACTATTTCGGCCAGGGTGCCTTGCTCCTGACACACCCGGAATCCCTCGAGAACCCGTTCTACCATCTGGCGCCGGACTGGGCCCATTATCCCCTCGTCGTCCTGGCGACGCTCGCCACCGTGATCGCTTCGCAGGCGGTGATCACCGGCGCCTTCTCCCTGACGCAGCAGGCGATCCAGCTCGGCTTCCTGCCGCGGATGCGGGTCATCCACACATCGAGTCACGAGCGCGGGCATGTCTATGTGCCGTTCGTGAACTGGGCCCTCGCCATGATGACCTTTGCGGCCGTCCTCGGCTTCGGGTCGTCGAGCAACCTCGCCGGCGCTTACGGTCTCGCGGTCTCGCTCGACATGGTGATCACGACCATCCTCGCGACCTTCGTCGCCCTCCATTGGGGCCACAGGCCGGTGCTCGTCTATCTGCTGAACGGGTTCCTGATGCTGGTCGATGTCGTCTTCTTCGCGGCGAACACGACCAAGCTGCTGGAAGGCGGCTGGTTCCCGTTGCTCATCGCAACGACCGTGGCCTTCATGATGCTGACCTGGCGCAAGGGGCAGCAGCTGGTGCAGCGCGCACGCACGCATCTGCGCATGTCGACGCGGGAGTTCCTGCATCTGCTGGAGGATAATCCGCCGATCCGAATTCCCGGCACCGCAGTGGTCATGTCCGCATCGCCCAACGGGATTCCCGGAACCCTCCTGCACCACCTCAAGCACAACCGGGTGCTGCACGAGACCGTGTTCCTCGTCTCCGTCGTGGTCACCGACGAGCCCAGTGTGGCGGACGAGGCCCGCCTTCACCTGATCCCGATCGGGGAGGGCGTCCAGCGTCTCGTCCTGCGCCTGGGCTTCACCGAGAAGCCAAACGTGCCGCAGACGCTGCGCTTCGCGGCCGCCCGCCTGGACCTGCCGGATCTGGCCTCCGACGCCATCACCTATTACGTCGGCCGTCAGACCGTGGTGGCGACCCGTGCGCTTCCCGGCATGGCGTTCTGGCGCGAGGTCGTCTTCGCCATGCTCAACCGCAACGCCGAGCTGACGGCCGATTATTTCTGCATCCCCGCCTCGCAGGTGGTCGAGATCGGAAGCTCGATCGAGATTTGAGAGAGGGCATGGTTGATCTCGACGCGACGGTTTCAACCTTCCGTCTTCGCCGTCATCCCACCCACCGCCGTCGTGATACCCTCCGCCGTCATGCCCGGGCTTGTCCCGGGCACCCACGTCTTGGCAACGCGGCGGTTCTCGAAGACGTGGGTGGCCGCACCAAGTGCGGCCATGACGTGAGAGGGGTGGGGATGGGCAGTGAGAGCGTGA
>NZ_JAERQD010000039.1 GCF_016735695.1 Microvirga zambiensis WSM3693
CCAGGTTCACCAAAATGAATCACACCCATCCCGGTCCGAGAAATCACGAAAGAGTCAGACCTTCAGGGACTTGGTATAATAAGGCACTTAGCATGTCACTCATGTGAGAAGCTTCAGATTTGGGGAGGACCTGATGGGCGGCAAGCCCTCTCGGCGGCCACAGCGACAACAATATCTTCTCGGCATTTGTCGCAGAGCCATCAGTAATTGTGTTCGGCCTATGCCTTCGGCGAGCTCTGGCGGCTTATGATGTTCAAAGGCAGTCACTTCGACCGCTCGGTGATTCTGCTATGTGTCCGGTGGTATCTCGCTTACGGCCTGAGCCTCTTAAATCTCAAAGAGATGGTGGCCGGACGGGCCATCTTGGTCGATCACGTGACCATTCATAGACGGTCATCTGGTACCCGCCGGAACCGCTGGAGCGATTCAATTCACGTAAGCGAACCGTCACCGGATGGTGGCACGTTGATGAGACAAACATCAGGGTCAGAGGCCAGTGGCGATATCTCTTTCGAGCAATCAACAGCAACTCCGATACGGTAGATTTTAGTTCAGCGAGCGATGAATCTGACGGCCGCCAGGCGCATTCTATGCGAGGCTCCCAAGCGGCATAGCCGGTCAGAGCGAATTTTCGGTGACGGCAGCCAGACGGACCGCGAGACCGTCCTGCTATGCGATACGACAGAGCGAATTCAAGATCGATCGAGGCGAAAACTGAAGCCGATCCGGATCCTGCAAAGTGCCTACTTGAATAATCGCATCGAGCAGGATCAGCGCGCTGTCAAACGTCGAGTGCGGCCAACGCTCGGATTCAAGTCGATGGCATCCGCTTGGGCAATCCTGAGCCGCATCGAGATGGTCCACATGATGCGCAAGGAATAGGCGAAGTACGACCCCAGTTCGCCGCTATCCCGGCGACAGCCGCAGCACGCACCATCGCAAAGTCGCCTCACGTCACGCGAGACGACAATCCAACTTCTGGTTGCTTTCGGACCATTTGCCTCAAGTCTACTGCTGTGGCGGTCGTTTCTTATAGCGAACGTGTCCGTTGACAAGGACCCAAACTAGCGTAGGTTTCGTCCGGTTTACAAAACAGATCGGGCCGACGGAGGGTCTAAGCTTGGCTAGAGAGGAAATGCATCTCGCGGGCTTTCTCATTGCCGGCCCCGTTGTCCATAGCCATAGTTTGTGGCGCAATCCAAAGCATGACGTGCCGTTCCTATCGGCGCGCTACTACATGGACATTGCTCAGACACTGGAACGAGGCAAATTCGACCTCGTCTTCTTCGCCGATCGGCTTGGAATCGCCGACCGCTTCGGGAATGATAAAACGATCGGAATTCGGTATGGCGATCAGGACTCAACCCGGATGGATCCGGTGCCCGTCCTCAGCGCCATATCAGCTGTCACGGAACGGATCGGTTTAGGGGCCACCCGTTCTACCACCTATGACCTGCCGTACCACATCGCGCGCGAGTTCAGGACACTCGATCACCTCTCTGGCGGACGCGCCGCTTGGAACGTCGTCACGTCGATGAACGACGGAGAGGCGATGAATTTCGGCATCGAGAGCCATCTCGATCATGACCAGCGATACGACCGCGCCGATGAATTCCTCGAGGTGACCTGTAAGCTTTGGGACAGCTGGGAGCCTGGCGCGCTCATCTTGGATGCCGAGAAGGGCATCTACGCCGATCCCGAGAAGGTCCACTACGTCAACTACAACGGCACATATCTAAAATCGCGCGGACCCCTCAATATCCCAGCCAGTCCGCAGGGACGACCCGTGATCATCCAGGCCGGCTCCTCCGATAGAGGACGAACCTTCGCAGCTAAATGGGCTGAAGTTATCTTCAACATTTCGCCCAGTACCGAGCTGATGCGCCGCTTTACCCAAAGCATTCGTGAGGATTTGGCACAGGTTGGGCGCCCTGAGACCGCGTGCAAGGTTCTTCCTGCGGTGATGCCGTTCGTTGGCCAGACCGAGGCGGAAGCGCGTGAGAAGCGGGACGCCCATAACAGCCTTGTCGAACCCCTCGTGGGACTCTCAACGCTATCGGCCCATGCCAATGTGGATCTGTCGACGCTCGATCTGGATGCGCCCGTGAGCGAACTTCGCAGTTCCGGCACTCAGGGGAACATCGCCATGGTGTCACGCGTCGCCAAGGAAGAAGGCATGACTTTAAGGGATGCCGGGCGCCGATACGGCGAGAGTGTCATGGTCCCACAGCTCTGTGGCACGCCCAAACAGATCGCTGAAGAGCTCGCCGAAACCTTCCGGTCCGGTGCATCAGACGGCTTCGTGATCTCACCGGCCTTCCTGCCGGAATCCTTCACCGAGTTCGTGGATCTGGTTGTGCCTGAACTTCAGCGCCTCGGCGTCTACCGCAAGGACTACAACGGCAGCACCCTTCGCAGCCATCTCGGAATCTAAGCTCCTGTCAGCAGGAATGCTCCCGTTACCCATGCCGTGCCTCCGCCCGTGATTGGTCTCAGGCGTGCACAATCGGAAGGACATCAACGATGCTGAAACACCTGAATCCCATTAAAGCCGCTGTTTTCAGCGGACTGGTCTTTGCCATCGGCAGCATTCTGACGCCACCAGCGCAAGCACAAACGACAATTCCAGTCGGCATCTGTCAGAGCACGGCTCAAGGCCCTGCGAAGTTTGCCACCGCTCTCTGGAAAGGTGCCGAGCTCGTTCTCCAGTCCGCGAACGCTTCAGCGGGTACCGATAGTATCAAGCTTGAACCGGTTCCTGTCGATATTGGAAACAACGATCCGGCACAGGCCAGGCTCTCCTTCAATAAGGCCTTCCAGGTCAACAAGATCCAGGCCCTGATCTGCTGGGGCACCAACGTGATGGTGCAAAACGGCTCTCTGATCGACGAAGCGGGAGTTGCGGCCTTCACGACCTCCTCTGGCGTCAATGTGGTGAAAAGCTCAAAGCTGACCCAGCAGATCGAGGCGGTCACCACGCTCCAGTGTGCAGTGGCCGCAAAGCACGTCAAGGAGCGCTATCCGGACGTCAAGACCTTCGGCATCCTCTACGTGAACTATGAATTTGGTATCGAGATGCGCGACCAATGCGAAATCGAGTTCGGGAAAGTCGGCATCAAGCTCGTGGCTGCCGAAGGGCACCCCAATGCGCCTGCCGATCTCAGGGCACAAACCACCAAAATTCTCGAGGCCAAGCCGGATGCCATCTACTTGGCGCCGATCGGTGGCGGCACGGTTCCCCTCGGCATTCGCGCCGGCCGTGAGCTCGGATTCAAGGGACTCTTCATCACCTATACGGCCGGCGACACACCCGATGTTTACAACCTCAAGCTGGCCGAAAACAACTTCTTCTTCGTGAGTCATGACGTGCCTGAAGGGGCGCCCCAGTCGGTGCACGAGGCCACCAAATCGTACGGCGGGTACGTCGGTATGGGCTATGATTTCGCTTGGATTGTGACCTCTCTGGCCCAGCAGCTAAAGCAGGAGGGCAAGGAGATCTCAGGTCGCAACCTGATCACGAAACTGCGCGAGCTCCAGACGGTCAAGACCCCGGTCAATGAGTACCGCTTCCTGCCCGATGGCAACACCGTGCGTCCTCTCGCCCTGTTCAGCGTCGCTGGCGGCGGCCGCAAGCTGGAGCAGAGCCTGACTCCAAGCCAGCTTCAATAACACTGCGGACTGATGCTAACCGTGCCGGCGCAGGCTGGCACGGTTTTATGAGGTGTTGGCCGCAGCACTGACCAATCGCCACTTGAAGTGGCCTGGACCACCGGTATGTCACTTGTCCCCTATCTCATCAACGGAACTGCATTCGGGCTCAGCATTGCGCTGATTGCCTTGGCTCTCGCATTGATCTGGCGGACCGTCGGCATGATCGACTTCGGCCTCGCCGCCGTCTATCTCATTACTGCCTATACGGCCCTGATCCTAAAGACCCAGTTGGAGTGGCCCTTCCTGTGGTGTGCTGCAGGGGCTCTGATTGTGGCGCCGCTTGCGAGCATCGGAATTTACACCGCCGTGTACCGCCATTTCATCAAGCGCAATTCTGCTCTCTTCGTGCTCGTGCTGGTGGCCTTATGCCTGCACATTGCTGTCCAGCATATCCTCGCCGCCACCATGTCGGCACAGAAGTTTTTTCTGATCGACGACATCATCCCGGGCTGGGAAATCGGCGGAACGCGCCTCAACGCGGTCCAGATCACCAAAATGATCCTCAGCCTTGTCGCACTCGCCGGAGTGGCGTACTTCTGCCACCGCACGGGTCGCGGTAGAACTATCCTCGCCGTGGCCGACAACCGGACCTTGGCCCAGGGTATCGGGATCAGCACGGACGCGACTTACCGCTGGACGTACGGGATTGCGGGTCTCATCGTCGGCGCAGCCGTCGTTCCGGAGATAGCCGAGAACGGTGTCGACCCGTATATAGCCACCACGCCGGTGTTTCTCGGGATGGCAGCCATCATTGTGGGTGGGCTTGCCACCTTTACCAGCCCCGTCCTTGCCGCAGTGCTCCTGGGCATTTGCTTCCACTTGGCTGTCTGGGGGTTCTCGTCCAGCTGGCAGGAGGTCGTGACCTACGCCATCGTCATCGCGGTCCTGCTCCTGCGGCCCCAAGGATTGTTCGGCAGCTTCAGCCCTGTGCGCCAGCGGGCCTGATTGGCAGCCAACCCGGCACGAGGAATTCCATGGCCTACATCATCGACGTGCTGACCCTGACGGCAATCCTCATGATTGCAGTGCACGGTTACATGCTGATCAAGGGGTTGGGCGGGATGCTCCACCTGGGGCATGCCGTTTTCTATGGCTTGGGAGCCTATGGTGCTGCGATCGCAGGCACGCGCCTTCTACCGGCAGCCGGCTTTCCCGCGATGCTGCTCGCCGGCATATCCCTGGCTGCACTTGGGGGAGCCGTTGTGGCTTGGCCCGCGCTGCGCAACCGCGGGCGCTACTTCATGATTGTCACGTTTGCGGTGCAGCTGATCTTTGTGACGCTCGTCATCAATCTGCCGGTCACTGGAGGGCCAGACGGGATTTTATCTGTTCCTGGCTTGGCGTTCGGCTCCTGGCTATCGTCCAGCACCGGCCTCAACATAGGGTCAGTGGTCATCTCTTATCCTCAGGTGAAGCTGGCCGTCATGGTTGGCTTTGCCGCTCTATCCTTCTGGTTTTGTTATACGCTGATCCAGTCCCCTTACGGACGTCTGATACGGGCCGTCCGCGAGGATGACGTCGCCGTTGAGGCCTATGGGCGAGATACGATGCTGATCAAGGCCAGCGTCCTGGTGATTGGAGCAGGGCTTACGGGGCTTGCGGGCGCCCTGTTTGCCAGCCACTTCAACTATGTCGGTCCCACGCAGTTCGAACTCGATGCGACTGTGCTGTTTCTGGTCATGCTCATCGTCGGTGGCCAGTATAGTTTGCTGGGCGCAAGTGTCGGCGCGGTTCTCATCATGGCGCTCCTCGAATTGCTCCGCATTCTTCTCGACAACGTGTTGGGTGTGCCCTTTGATATGACTGCCCATTTGCGGCAGGTCTTCTTCGCGGTCGCGCTGATTGGCGTTCTGGCTATTCGCAGCACCGGCCTGATTGCGGAGCGTTTGCCCAAATACGTTCTGCCGACGCGCAGGGCAGGGGAGGCCGGAGAGACCATCCCGTCCACCGTTCCTGGTGCACACACCCCTGTTCCGGCACAGCCACATCCCGCAACCGGATCCCGGATGGACCAGCAGAGCGCTCCAGTTTTGACTTGCCGTGGTCTTCGCAAGTCCTTCGGAGGCGTCACAGCCGTCGCGGATGCAAGCCTCGATTTGTTTGATGGCAGGATCGTTGCCATCATCGGCCCCAACGGCGCCGGCAAGACCAGCACGTTCAACATCCTGAGCGGCGTCGAACAGAGCGATTCCGGCACCGCTTCGATCGGAGGGACATCGATCATCGGTCGGACCGCGGCAGAGATTGCTCGACTGGGCCTTGCACGTACCTTCCAGGATGTGCGGGTCTGGGGTCGGCTGAGTGCCATCGAGAATATCCTCGCCGCTCGAGCAAACCAACATGGGGCGACGGCGCTGGGATGGCTTGCCCACCCTGAGCGCTCAAGAAGAGACGAGATTGAAAACCTGGATGCCGCCTGGCGACTGCTAGAGCGGTTCGGCCTTGAGCAGCATGCCAATACGCCCGCAGGGCAACTGTCCTATGCGCAGCGCAAGATGTTGGCCCTGGCCCGGATTGATGCCTTCGCACCGCGGGTCATGCTCCTGGATGAGCCGACCTCCGGTGTTGATCCGCGCCGCCTCGGCACGTTCCTGGAGCATATCCGATCCTTTGCGGAGTGCGAAAACCGGGCGGTCTGTCTGGTTGAGCACAACATGACAGTGGTTCGTGATCTGGCCGACTGGGTCGTCTTCATGGAGGAAGGGAGGGTAATCGCGGCCGGTACGCCTGCTGACATCATCGGCAATCGAGATCTTATGCGGGTGTATCTCGGACACCGCGAACTGAAGGTGGCGTGATGCTGAAGGTTGAGCAACTCGTCAGCGGCTATGGAACCGACCCGATCCTGCGCGGGGTGACCTTCGAGGTTCCCGACCGTTCCATTACTGCCGTCTTCGGCCACAATGGCGCGGGTAAGTCGTCATTGGTCCGGGCCCTGATCGGCCTCATCCCGGTCTGGGAGGGGCGTCTCGTCCTCGGCGGGCGTGATCTCTCACCACTTTCCTCTCGTAGCCGCGTCGAGGCAGGAATTGCTGTGTCCTTTCAGGATGATTCCGTATTCCCGACCATGAGTGTCGAGAACAACTTGCGGCTGGGGGGACATGTTCGTCAGAGGGATAAGCGGTGGCTGAACGAGCGCCTCCGGCATGTCCTTGGCCTCTTTCCAAAGCTGGAGGGGCGCCTTCGGCAACCCGCCTACACCTTGAGTGGCGGCGAGCGGCGTATGCTTTCAATCGGCATGGCGCTGATGACAGATCCCAAACTTATCATTCTGGACGAACCGTCAACAGGATTGTCGCCGGGGATGACGGAGTTCGTCTTTCATTCTGTCCGAGACCTTCGCGACAAACTTGGGAAATGCGTCGTTCTCATCGAGCAGAATGTGCAGCAAGCTCTGACAGTTGCGGACAAGGCAGTGGTCCTGAAAACCGGCACGATCATCTTTGATGGCCCAGCCGATACGCTCGCCAATGATGAGAGCGAACTAGTGATGCTGTTCTGAAGCAATCATCCGCCGGTTCAGCAAGGGCATGCCAACAACCGGATTTGATGTGAACATCGAAGTTCTTGAGTTGAGATTGAAGCCCATGAATGTAAGCGCCGAACGCTTTGAGAGCCCAATCTCCCGATCCGCAGAACTTACTCCTCAGGGTGTGGTACGACATCGGCAGACGAGTTCAAGCAGGCCATGCGCCATTTGGCCGGAGGGGTGGCGATCATTGCAACCGAGCATGAAGGCAGCCGTGCAGGCCTCGCCGCAACAGCGGTCTGTTCAGTCTCCGCCGATCCGCCGACGATCCTGATTTGCATCAACTCCGGCGCGAGTGCTCACGAGCCTATTCACCAGAGCGGGTGTTTCTCCGTCAACCTGCTGGCCAGCGGCCACGATGACATGGCGCGGCGGTTCTCAGGGGAGACTGGCGTAAAGGGCGACGAGCGCTTCGCGACGGGCCAATGGGCGCCGCTCGTTACTGGAGCTCCTGTTCTTGAGAGTGCCCTTGCAGGCTTTGATTGCAGGGTGACCGAGGTGGTAACAATGTCCACGCACACCGTGTTCTTCGGAACTGTGGTCGGAATCGTCACCAAGGCAGCCGCGAGGCCTTTGATCTATGCCCATGGGACCTACGGCACCTTCTCCCCTGAGGGGGCCGGTTTATGGTGGTAAGGCTAGCGCTCAGAGTAGCGGCGCTGTTGTGACCGCATCCCATCTGACGACGATTACGCAGAACATCCGATCTAAGCTGCAATCAGCGACCATCTCAGCAGGATGACGAACGTGCACCAGCTCGGGAGCCATCGATCTGATCGCGTTTACCAGCACGGCGCAGGTGCGTCGGCTTCAGGAGGTCGCGCGGAAATTTACCACGGCGTCCGCACTTGATGTGGCGATGAACCGGATCGTCGTTGCTGCGATCGGCCCCGTTACCGCACAAGCCGTCGAGGAAGCTGGCTGGCCCGTAGGGGTGATGCCGCAGGACAGCTTCCACTTGAAGCCAATGATCGCTGCGCTGGGCAAAAGGCTGGCCGGAGAGGGCGGCCATACTCCTCTCACCTAAAGTTCTTATGCAGTGCATGAACACTGCACCCGACCGTTGCGTCTTGGTGCTCTCCACGCCACTGATCGGCGACATCTTCCATGGCGCTCCAACGCTCGATCAACTCTTCAGCGCCCGACCGAAAGACCTGATGCGGTATACTGGATTTGCCTCGGGCGCCGGTCTCGCGACCCTGCACCACTCGGGTGGCTACTCCTGCGTGTCGAAGAACTCGGTCACGGTGTATTCTTCCGGATTGTCACCCAGGCAAACGAAGTCCAGGTATTCCTCTGGCACGTCATCGAGGCTTCTGATCACTCGCGGCTTTTTCTCTCCGTCGACGTAAGGCAGCAGACTCTCCTCATCGGCTTCACCGTGATCCTGCGCCTCCAACGTCTGGAGAAGGCTGTCCACATCCTCGCAAGGACAAAAATCGCAGTGGGCTCCCCATCCGCAGTGACGTTGAGACGGTATAGCTTCATGTGCTGCAAGCCCTTCTGCAATTGTTCAGTTCCTGCAAATGCTCAACAGGGAAGCTGATGGGGTTAGATCCGGGTTAAAGAGCCTGGCCATACCTGACGTCGACTCGGTGCGTTCGGCAGACCGACTAATCGAACGCCGGTGTCGAAGCTATGGCCATCCCTCCACTCTGGTGCATCCAGGGGCTCATGGCGCCTGCAGCCGCTTCGACCTCGTGACGCTCAACCCAGATCCAGACTGCCAGATCAGCCTCGTGCGACCGGCGCGCCAGCCAATAGCTCTCCGGCGAGCACCGGCACACCTCCGGGTAAGGCCGCAGGAACTCAACCACTGTCGCCATGGCATCGTTATAAGCGCAAAAGCCTTCACCCGCGCAGCCACCATCCAGCGGCTGCCCGGACCGTCCGACGAGTTGCCATCGGACCCGATAGACCATTAGGAGCTCCCAGGCATCACGAGGCTTAAATTGGCATACCTTTCTGTCTTCCAACAGAGCTGACGCAATTGGCGACCACTGGATTAGAGATCGTTGTCGCTCGTCAGCTGGTTGGGCCTCAGGCCCTCGTCAGGTGGCCCAAAGCTACGCAAGCGAACGCCCGGCCCGTCACCTCCTGCTGCCTCGAGAAAGATCACACCCTGATCCTCCAGGGCAACCCGGATGGCAGCGACAGCGGCTGCGGAGGCACCCAGTTCATCATCTGCCTCAGCTCGCTTGATGGTCGGCAGGGACAGACACGCGCGTCCAGCGAGCTCAGTCTGGGATAATCCGAGGAGCGCTCGTCCGGCGCGAAGCTGTGCCGGGATGATGGGTCTCTCGTACATCACCATGATCCTTCTGCGAATCCGAAGGCATCACCCTGGCGTAGCTATGCCAAGGCGTCACGAAAGGCTCTCCGGGCAAGAATAAAGGTAGGACGGAGGCGTCCAAAGTGCATGCTGAGGTGTTCGGATCGAGCAATCCGCGCTGCAAATTTGCACTGAACATAGACCGAGGTCCGCGTGGCCGTCGCTGCAGCGGATTTCTCGCAGGGCGAGACAGGTCAGGGGGTGCCGATCAGAGCCCAAACGCCGCTGGAGCCGCTCCCCACAGCCACAGGGGCTTGCCAGGCGGCCGCGGCGTTCGCTCGCTTGAGCCGATCGGTACGATGATGGATGTCATTCCACCATAGATGACAACGTAGCCTTGACGCCTGAGATCGCGCTCGGCCTCGTTCAAGGTTTCAAGGAATGGGCGGAGAAAGTTCAGCATGCCAGCCTCAGAACAGGAGAGTCGCTTCGGCTAAGCAAGATCTATGCCCGCAGGCACTGAACCCGGTGCCCGTGCGGAGAAGCGAAGGGGCTGTTCCTCAGAATCCCCTCGCCATCGATGACAAACTGCGCTCTGGCAAGCCGATTTAGCGATCACCGAACCTGAGCAGCGATGATGCAAATACCCGGCCAGCCGCCGTTCGCCCAATCCTGAAGCGACCTACGTCTGATTGAGGTTCGCCCGCTGATTGTGGCTCACGCCGTGCTTGTCTCGGCGGGCTGGGACGATGTCGAAACCCTCGATGCAATAATGGCAGGGTCAAGCCTTACGAACCTCGGACCAGCCATAGCCAGCCGCCGCTCCAGTGCCTTAGGGCACAACTCTGCCGAGATCACGGCCGGCTCGAGTTTTTCCTTGAGCCGGTCGGGTCGTTGAGGCTGAACGAGATGCCTTGCTCGTGCGGTGTTCGCTGCCAATGATCAGCGTTGCTTTTCGTCCCGATTCTGATCTGAACCTTGCGGATTCCGACCTTGGTTCTGTTGTTCCTGCTGCTTCCGATCCTGGCCGCTCTGGTTCTGCTGATCCCGAGGTTGGCCCTGGTTCTTCTGATCCGCGCCCTGAGCGTTCCGGCCCTGGTTGTTCTGGCTTTGTTGATTTCGATCCTGGCCCTGATTGCCTTGGTCTTGCTGACGGTTCGTCATGGCGTGTCTCCTATCGCCGACGCCTCTGCAACGCGGCAGACGCCTCGCCCGCGGACCTTCGCGCCGAAGTAAGTGGCAAGCAAGCCTAAATTTTCATCTGGAACGTGTGGCTTGCATAAGCGTTATAAGAGCCCTCGTTTGGCATGAATGCTTCAGCTTACAGCGAGAATGCGTAACTCCCGTACAGTTTAGCTTGTTGGTCTTCTTGTGCCAATAAGCTTCGAGAGCGCCGGATCCCTGGGCAGACACTTGTTGCATGACAGGACCAAGCTCGGCATTCTCCGATCACTGGTGATACAGATGGGGGCCGTCGATGACGTATTGCGTCGGTGTTCTGGTGGAGCAAGGCCTGGTGCTGATTGCCGATACCCGCACCAATGCGGGGCTCGACGACATCTCCACCTACCGCAAGCTAACAACGCTGGCTGTTCCAGGAGAGCGCGTTCTGGTCCTCGCCAGTGCCGGCAATCTGTCCCTGTCACAGTCTGTCCTAGGGCTGCTGGCGGAGGGGCTACGCAACGACGAGACCAACGAGGCTGAAACGCTGCAGACCGTGCCGACGCTGTTCCAGGCCGCGCTGCTGATCGGCAGAGCCGTCAGGCAAGTGCGGGCAATGGAGCAGGAGGCCTTGGAGAAGGCGAGCCTCAGGTTCGACGTGACATTCCTGTTCGGCGGGCAGATTGCAGGCGGGCCAATGGAGCTCTACCTCGTCTACTCAGCCGGAAACTTCATTCGCTGCGGGTCGGATGCCCCCTATTTCCAGATCGACGAACACAAATACGGCAAGCCCATCCTGGATCGCGCGGTTCGCTACAACACGGATCTCTACGAGGCCCTGAAGATCAGCTTGATCTCAATGGACTCGACCATGCGCTCGAACATCGGGGTCGGGCTCCCGATTGATCTGGCGATTGCACGGCGGGACGCGCTCGCCTTTGAGGTTCTCCACCGCATCGAGCCGGGTGAGCCTTACTTCCATGACTTGAGCGAGCGCTGGTCGGCAGCCCTGCGGGCCGCCCACAAGAGCATTCCCCGTCCGCCTTATGGAGGGGAGCCGCTAGAGGGTCATTGAAGTCGACCCGGCTCACATCTTGCCATCGATTCTGCGCCGTTTTCCAGATCCATGCCGGGGCCTGTGAGGCGGGATGCCAACACGCCAGTAGCGACCGGCAGCTGGGGGCGCTCGGTTTCACAAGCATTGAAGTTGGTTACAACAAGGTTGTCGTGCTGTGTGGCGCAGGTAATCGAACCTGGTAATGCAGAAATCCGGCTGTGTCTGAGCCTGCGACAATTGTGCATTGCACAAAATGCCTTCTCTGTCGTTTGCTGTTCGGATGCTGGAGAGGGGGCAATGGATCACGAAAAAACCGCACCTGCTGAATGGTCCCGGCGACGGACGCGCCACGATCCTCCAGCGCTCGATGAGGCGATTGCAGCGGCCCAAGGTCTGACGGATCAGGTCGAAAGCCAAATCGAAATTGCCGCACAGCTGATCGGCCTGCCGGAGGAAGAGGTGAGAACCCATGTGCTGCTGGCGCCGGCTCACACCAGAAAAAGCCGAATAGTGCCCGCTCGAAATCGCCAGACAGAAATCGTGGTGATCAAGCGCAGAGGCTCTCGCATTCAAGGGAGCTGAGGTCCGAATAACGGACCCTTCATCTCAGCGCGCTACCTCTAGGTAACATCTGAAGACGACTGCAATAAGCCGATACAGGAAACACCAGGAAGGCTCCATTTTCATATGAGGAGCCATGACATGGTTTTGTTCTCGCTTTGTAAACTTGCTGCTGGCAATCTGCCGCCGCTGTCCATACACCTGGGGCGTCATCTGAGCTGGATCAAACACGAGCTCCTGCCGAGTGATGAGGAATGTGATGCGAAGTATCTCGCGTCAGCCTCGGATCGCCACGAGCTTGAGTTCCGCATACGAGAGCTGGATAAGAGCGGCCGGCAGAGACGCGGACCGTTTCGCCGCTTTTGATCAGACCGTCAAGCCCTGCGATGTTGGCGGAGACCTGTCTTGATCGCATATGTGGCGGTGGTCCTCGTATTGAGTGGAGGCATTGATGCGATGCTTCTTTCGCACATGGTGAGTTCGGACGCGTGCGATGGTCGGCCTGCTGTATCAACTTATGAGAGCATCGGTTCGACTGATGCGAGCGGTCGGACGCGAGGATGCACATGACGTACCCGCGAGCCGCGCTTCAGATCACTCTCAGGAAGACAAGTCGCCTCCAGCAAGGCTAATCCGATTGTCCGGTGCTTAAAATTGAGGCTCAATATGCCGATATTAGAAGCTGTCGCGAGCAACCCTTTTCCTCTGGATGGCCGTTACTGTCGCATAGTGTTCCAGCTTAGTGCGTGAGCTCGGGCCGTTATCATTTCGAGGGCGTCATGGCGTCGGTGTTCAATGAACTCGTCCCCTTGCTCGGGGTCATTTCCATCTTCATCGCGGTCTGCTCCCTGGAGGGAGCTTCTTAATTCGAGCCGGAGGCAAGGTCAGCCAGCCGCTAATTGTGAACTGTCGTGGAATTCGGCAATCCGGAGGAGCAAAGTGTGACTGCTGGAGAATTGTACAACGTCGGTCCGGGCGAGGAAACGCCATCATCCTGTATGGAATTGCCGGAGGATGAACTTCCACGGCAAGGGCTGATTGATGCGCTGGTCGACCTCGACCTGGATTATGAGCGGGAGCGGGAGATCCTCAGCCGGAGCTCGCTCGGTGCCGCGCTGAAAGCCCGATTACTTACAAAGCTCAGGGACCAGTACCGCATTACGCGGCAGCCCTACCTGCAGCAACTCGCTGCGCTATCAGAACTCGCCCGGAACTAGCTCGAGCCCCTCAGCCCGGAGGTTCGCAGAGACGAGAGCAGACGTCGCTTAAGACGCGCCGGAGCCAGCGAACGGAGCGTCTGAACACCAGGAACCCCGTGCCAAGCTCGATCCGCTCTCCGGAAAACCAGGCGCCGACACGTTGTGCGAA
Source organism: Microvirga zambiensis WSM3693 (assembly GCF_016735695.1). Classification (GTDB taxonomy): domain Bacteria; phylum Pseudomonadota; class Alphaproteobacteria; order Rhizobiales; family Beijerinckiaceae; genus Microvirga; species Microvirga zambiensis. Next base: position 13,660 of record NZ_JAERQD010000039.1, read on the forward strand.
TACCGGACATCCGAAAGTCTGGTCAAATCACTTCCTCGGTCATGACGCGAAAGTTGAGTAGAGCGCTGAGGCACTTCGAAGCGTCCTGTGATCGCGTCGGCTACATCAGCGACATCGGCCAACCCGGATCAACCAACCCACGTCGCCGCTAAACCGAAGCGTCAGATCCTGCACGATTACGGCCTTGTAAAAACAACGACTGCTGAAGCCAGTAGCCGATTTATTCCTTGATTTCATCGACCTGAGCTTTCGAACGCTCTCGAGTACGAGACGCTTCGCCGCGAACTGCCGCCGCATATCGAGACAGCCTATGACGGGCTTCAAATCGAGATGCTCTGAAGCACGCAACGACAGCCATCGTGGTAGCGCGGTCAGGGCACCCCATCCAGCACCCGTTGGATGATCCGCTGGAGCGCGTAGTCTAGCAACTTTCACTGGGAGCCCAGGTCCATCGGGCCAAAGCTCATCAGGTGACGTCTAGGCCCAGATCGAGGATGGGCGCGCTGTGGGTGATCCAGCCGGTGGAGATCAGATCCACGCCCGCCGCGGCGATGGCGGGTGCCGTGGCCACGGTGATCCGCCCCGAAGCTTCCGTGATAGCGCGCTGGTTCACTCGTCGAACGGCTTCTGTGAGCGTGTCCGCGCTCATGTTGTCGAGCAGGATCGCGTCAGTGCCGATCTCCAGCGCCTCATTCAACTGATCAAGGGTGTCGACCTCAATCTCGATCTTGACCAGATGGCCGACGGCGGCACGGGCTCGCTCAAGAGCTGGCCGGACGCCTCCAGCGATGGCGATGTGGTTGTCCTTGATCAGGACGGCGTCGTCGAGGCCAAAGCGATGGTTGGCTCCTCCGCCAGCCCGAACGGCGTGCTTCTCGAGCGACCGCAGTCCCGGCGTGGTCTTGCGCGTGCAGACGATCCGGGCATGTCCATGGGGCCGAATGGCTTCAACGAGCGCTGCGGTCGCTGTTGCAATGCCTGACATCCGGCAGAGCAGGTTGAGAGCCACACGTTCCGCCGAGAGTATGCTCCGGGCCGGACCTTCCAGGTGGAGAACGGCCTCTGCCCGTTCGACCCGACTGCCGTCGGGGCGGTCGACGGCGACCGCGACGGCAGGGTCGATCAGGGTGAAGGCCAGCAGCGCTGCATCCACGCCCGCGACCACACCGGGTTCACGGGCCACGATTGCCCCCCGCAGCCTAGCCGCTGCGGGAATGACGGCATCCGTCGTGATGTCGCCTGCCCGGCCCAGATCCTCGAGCAGGGCAGCGCGCACGATCGGCTCAATCAAAAGGCGCGGCAGCGGCGCCAAAATGCCTAGCGGGGTGAGGATCGGCTTCATGCGACTCTCCTGGCAGGTGCTGCCATTTCGTTGGCGATCTCGGCTGCGATGCGCAGCGCCCGATCGAGGGTGATCTCGGTATGCTGTTCCGGCATCAGGTGAGGGTGGTCGAGCCGCTGATGAGCACCTCGGCTCTCGTTTCGGCGGTAGGCGGCGGTTGCAATCAGCAGGCTGACCAAGGCACCATCGCGCTCGCCCGTTGCATGGGCCTCCTGGGTGAGCGCGTTGAAGTGGCGAATGGCCTGCTGCAGCCCGGCCGCTTCGCGGAGCACACCAACGTGCCGATCCATGCCCGAGCGGATCTGCCGCAGATCCAGAGACGGCTGTCCACCCGATTTGTATTGACGCCTTACAGGAGGTGAGAGGGGCTGGCTCGCAGGCAACCGGGATGCCGATCCCTCAATATCGTCAGCAATCCAGGCCGCATAGGCCAGCGCCTCGAGAAGCGAGTTGCTTGCCAGCCGGTTGGCCCCGTGCAGGCCGGTTGAGGCGACTTCGCCACAGGCCCAGAGCCCATCGACAGAGCTACGACCCTGATGGTCCACCTTGATCCCGCCCATGTGGTAATGGGCGGCCGGGCGCACTGGGATCGGGTCGCGCACCGGATCGATGCCGGCACCCCGGCACAAAGCCGTCACGCCGGGGAATTTCCTGGTGATGTGTTCCCCGAGTGCAGGACGGGTGTCGAGGTACACGCCCTCACCCGCGCGGATCTGGGCAAAGATCGTCCGCGCGACCACATCGCGCGGCGCCAGTTCCGCTCCGGGAATGTCTTGCATGAAGCGCTCGCCACGGCCGTTGACGAGCACAGCACCTTCGCCGCGCAGGGCCTCGGTGGCCAGCGGCATCGGATCAAGATCAGCCACGATGGCCGTGGGATGGAACTGAACGAATTCGAGATCGCGCAACACCGCCCCTGCCCGGGCTGCCAGCGCCAGACCTCCACCCTGGGCACTGAGGGGATTGGTGGTATGGGCGTAAAGGCCTCCGATCCCGCCTGTTGCCAGCACCACGGCCCGGCCGAGGACTAGGACAGGTTCAGCGCCAGTATCGGGTCCGACGCAGAACACGCCGGCCACCGCGCCATTGGCGTCGAGCGCCAAATTGGTGACGCGGCGGTTTTCCATGATCTGGATGGAGGGAGCGCTCCTGGCGGCTTGGATGAGGGTCTCCAGAACCCTTTTGCCGGTTCTGTCCCCATCGGCATGAACGATCCGCCGGCGGGAGTGGGCAGCTTCCAGTCCCAGGATCAATTGTGCATCAGACCCGGCTCGATCAAAGCCGGCGCCTTGAGCAATCAGCCATTCGATGCAGGATGTCGCGGCTTCTGTGACACGAGCCGCCACATCGGGATCGCTGAGACCAGCGCCGGCCTGCAGGGTATCGGCGGCATGCAGGGCGGGGTGGTCGTCGTCCCCGAGAGCAGCCGCAATCCCACCCTGCGCCAGAGGCGTGGAGGCGTGCTGCCCAAGAGGGGAGGCGACCAGCAAGGTCACGGGCAGCGGCGCCAGTTGCAGGGCTGTCGCCAGCCCCGCGATGCCGCCACCCACGATCACGACACGATCATGCGGATGGGTTGTTCTCATGGCTAGCCCTCAGCGCACAGAAAGCATGCGCTCGACGGCCAGCCCGGCCCGCTCGGCCACTGCCGGATCGATCATGACCTCGTGCTGACGTGTTTCGAGAGCCCGCCGGATCTTGGGCAGGGTGATGCGCTTCATGTGCGGGCACAGATTGCAGGGCCGCACGAACTCAACCTCCGGATAGAGAGCCGCCACGTTGTCGCTCATCGAGCACTCCGTCAGGAGGGCAACCCGGGCCGGGCGCTTCTCGCCGACGAAGTCCGCCATGCCGGCCGTCGATCCAGCATAGTCCGCCGCTGCCACCACCTCCGGTGGCGCCTCCGGATGGGCCAGCACCACGACATCCGGATAGCTCTGACGCACTTCACGGATATCCTCCGCGGTGAAGCGCTCATGCACCTCGCAGTGGCCGGCCCAGGTGATGATCTCGACGTCAGGAACAAGAGCAGCCGTGTTCTGGGCCAGGAACTCGTCCGGCAGCATGATCACCCGATTGACGCCCAGCGATTCGATGACCTTCTTGGCGTTGCCTGAGGTGCAGCAGATGTCCGACTCGGCCTTTACCGCCGCAGAGGTGTTCACGTAGGTGACGACAGGAACGCCCGGGTAGCGTGCCCGCAACCCGCGCACATCCTCTGCTGTGATCGACTCGGCCAGGGAACAGCCGGCCTCAGCGTCGGGAATGAGCACCGTCTTGTCCTGATTGAGCAGTTTGGCGGTCTCCGCCATGAAGTGCACGCCGGCGAGCACGATCACATCGGCGTCCGTGGTCACCGCTTCTCGCGCCAACGCGAGACTGTCGCCGACGATATCAGCCACCGTATGGAAGATCTCGGGCGTCTGGTAGTTATGGGCGAGGATGACTGCATTGTGCTCGCGCTTGAGCGCAAGGATGGCCTCAATATCGTGGGCGAACACGGGCCATTCCATCGCCGGAACGTGATGCCGCACGCGGGCGTAGAGATCGGGCAGGGGCAGCGACGCAGGCGCCATCACAGCAGCAGCGGACATTGGAGCCTCCTATGCTCGCGACGAGCATTAATGAGTCATATTTATGCTCGACTAGAGCATTATACGGTAACAAGAAAGCCGGCTGGATAGCCGGCACATGAGTAATGCTAGACACGAGTATAAGCCCGCGTCAAGCTATTTTCGGCGTCCTCGGGATCACCGTAAGCGGGGCAACCGCACGCCAGGGGCCGGGCGCTCGATCAGAACCTCGCGCCGGAAGCGCACCAGCCGGGCCGGGCGCCCGCCTGTCTCGGTCGTGACCTCGCCGGTTTCCTCCACCAGCCCCTGCACCTCGACCAGGCGCCGGAAGTTCTGCTTGTGAAGCCGAACGCCCGACAGAGCCTCGACCGTCTTCTGGAGTTCAAGCAGGGTGAAGGAGGCCGGCATCAGCTCGAAGATCACTGGCCGGTACTTGATCTTGCCGCGCAGGCGGCCGATGGCTGTCGCCAGAATCCGCCGGTGGTCCAGTGCCATCGGGAGACCGGGCGCCAGCCGCACCTTCGACGGGACAGGTGGCTGGGTGTCGCGGAGAGCCTCGGGAACGAGGCCGGCCTCAAACAGCAGTTCGTAGCGCTCGAGAACCCGCTCGTCGGACCAGCCCTCGGCCTCAAATCCGAACGTGAGCTCGATCCGCTCCTCGCGGAGTTGTCGAAGAGGTTTGCCGCCTGCTCGCGCCCAGACCTTCAGGCGCGGCTTGATCACATCGAGGGCCTTGGGTCGGCCCTCGCGCCAATCCTCCCACGGCAGATAGCTGTACCAGTTCCGCCAGGCGGCATGCGCCAAGCCTGCCGGCCGGGCTTCGCGCACGAGCGCCAGATAGGCGATGGACAGAGCATGCCCCGCGCCTGAGGCATCGGCCTCAGTCCGGTCGCGATCACCAAAGGTGTAGAGCTGCTCGACATAGCCCAAGGTCAGCTGGGTCTGCTCGGCCACCCAGGTCCGCAGCCCCATCTCCAGGGTGCGATGCTCCGACTGCAGGGGACCTGAAGGCAGGCCGTCGGGCTGCTGTGGAGTGGCCCGCACCGTGAGGACCCGCGGCTCGTCCGGCGTGGCCGCCATGATGACGGCACTGAGGTCGACAGTTGGCGCCACATGAGGCTGCGCGCGGGTCTTTGGTCGTCGGGAGGAAGAGGCCATGGATACTCGGGAGGCGCACAAGACACGGGAGAACCACGATAGGTCGCTGGATCCCCTCGGTCGAGACGAACTTTCGATGTGGCGAGGTATCCCGCCTTCAGGCGCTTTGGATCGTCCGTGATGCCGAACGTGGAGCAGCCACACGAAATGAGACGAGATCGGGTGAAGCAGGCTTCGGCGTTTCGCAGATCATGACGCGGAGTGCTCAAGGCTCGCTCATGACGGGCAACTGGCCGACGGCAACCAGGCTTTTCCGCATGGCGGCGGGAGAGGCGGAACGGGGAGGCCGCACGCCTGAATCCCGCTTTCCGATCGGCTGCGGCAATTGTGCAACGCACAAATTTCCGCTCTGGGCGTTGTCCTCTCGGTCAAGGGGAACTGGTCAGATGGATCGCAAGCCAACAGCCACCGAGTGGAGCCGTCGACGAACGCGCCATGATCCACCGGTGCTGAAGGAAGCTATTGCGGCTGCTCAGGGTCTGACAGGGCACATCGAGGATCAGGTTGAGATTGCAGCGCAGTTGATGGGCCTGCCAGAGGCTGAGGTTCGGCCGGAGGTGCTGAAGGCAGCAGAAGGTGCTACCGGAGTGGCAGGCGCGGCTCGCGCCCGCCCGCGTGAGACCAAAGTGATAGTTGTCGAGCGCAGAGGCCCTCGGGTTCCGCGACGATGACGGCAGCCCTCGTTTCCAGGCAGGCGAACTTCGAAACAGCGAGGCCGCTTCAACGGGAGCCTCAAGCCCACGATCGGCCTCGAAACACTACAACACGTTCACTCTTCGACAGGGAGCCAATCGATGATCCTCTTCCCCTTGCAGGCGCCTCACAGCTGCATCATTCGGCGAGGGTCATTCCGCGAAGTTCGTTTCACAAGGCAGGCTGCACGATGATGCGGCGGGTCGTGGGTCCCAGACCAACACCGAGTGTCCTGGTTGATCGCATTCTGCTGGCCACCGTCCTGACAGCTGGCAGTGTCGCTCTGCTGTTGTGCGCGCAGCTGCCGTAGCAAGTCATGCACTCGGTCCAATCCATCTTACAGAACCGTGAGACTGGCAGTCCCGGCATAAGGTCCTATCTGCTCGCAGGATCGTCATTTGGAGCGTGTCATGTCAGACCATGTCTACAAGGTGGTCGAACTCGTCGGTTCGTCTGAGAGCAGCATTGAGGATGCGATCCAGACCGCGATCAAGCGTGCCGGCCAGACATTGAGAAATCTGCACTGGTTCGAGGTCGTGCAGACCCGCGGGCATATCGAGAACGGCGAGATCCGGCACTATCAGTACTCGAGGCCAGCGTTACTCTGGATGACGAGTCTCCATAGCAACATATACTAGCAATTGCCTAGAAGCGAAACGTTCCAACATAATTGAAAAGGCGAGATGGATCGAACGTGCTGGCGACGGCGCAGTTCAGTCCGATTGTTCGTCACTCAGAACAAGGGCTGACACCCGAGCCAACTCCGGAAATCAAGCAATTTCAGCATGATGCAGCCAAACTAGCTGCTAAGCTTCCGTAATATTGACAATCAGTTCTTTATAAAGGATCATACGTTCTGTTTGATGAACACTAGGCATAGGCCATGGCCGCGACGGCAGAAATCATTGATCTCAACGAAGTGAGGCGCCAGCGCCAAGTGCTAACGCAGCCCGTGGCGCCGATGCCGACCGTTGTGCCCGGTACTTGGGTTGCAGTATGGTTCTTTGTGCCCGTCTGGGTAGGGAATGCCTGGCTAATGAATCGGTAAGACGAGGTGTCGCCGTGGGAGATGTACCAAAGGATCATCTCGCCGGCGTTGCGCATGAACCCGAGAGCGATCTCGAGAGTGAGGCTCAGGAACTTGCTGACATCGTCAGCAGCAATCTCAAGCGGTTACGACGATCGCGCGGTCACTCTTTAGAGCGCCTTGCGAATCTTTCTGGCGTCAGCCGTGCCATGCTAAGCCAGATTGAGCTAGGGCGAAGCGTCCCGACGATTTCATTGTTGTGGAAGGTGGCGCGAGCACTCAACGTTCCATTTTCGGCGCTGACAAGCCCAAGTAGCGGCAGCGGCACGGTTGTCATGCGCTCGAAGAACGCAAAGATCCTCACCTCTGCAGACGGAAGCTTCACCTCGAGGGCATTGTTTCCCTTCGAAGCGGAGCGGCGTGTCGAATTTTACAAGCTCACCCTTTCAGCACAGTCACAGGAAGACGCAGTTGCCCACGCGGCGGGAACGATTGAGAACCTTACCGTCGTAGTCGGTGATGTGGAGATCGAGGTCAACGGCTCCGTTTACAGTCTCCATGCGGACGACTCGATCATCTTCCAAGCTGACGTGCCGCACATCTACCGGAATCCCGGCCACGTGATGGCGATCATGTATCTGGTGATGTCATACGTCGAGACGGTCGGATAGTTCATTCCGCCTATCCGGATCGGGCGGCACCACCTTTCGAAGCCGATGGGTTCAAGCGCTCTTCTTCATTGGCTTGGTCTGCGAGCCCATGGCCGAGCTCATGCCGATCAGCATCATGCCGCCGCACATCATCATGCAGGGCATGCCCATCTCCATCATCCTTGTCATGTTCTCGCAGCACATCTTGAACATGTCGGCAGACATGCCTTCCATTGGCATCATGGTGCAGGTCATGGAACCGTCGGCTGCCATTTCGCAGGACATGCGGCACATCATGCCGGGCATCATCCCACCCATCTGCATCTGAGGCATCATCCCGCCCATCATGGGCATCATGCCTCCCATTGGCATTTGAGGCATCATGCCACCCATCATCGGCATCATGGTTGGCATCATTCCACCCATGGGCATCTGAGGCATCATCCCCGGCATCATATTGCCCATCATGGGCATCGCGGCTGAGCTGGTCATCGGTCCGTCTCTCATCTGCTTGTCAGCAATTCGCCAGCGCCTCCGCTGGGCCGAAGAAAAGGATGAGCCCAACAGTCCCCTGCAGCAACGCGACCCAACAGCAGGATCGCTTCTTTCCTCCATCTTATTGGAGGTCAGGCAAACAGATCGAACAAACCGTTGTTTTGTTGGATGGACCTCTGCTTTAATAGAGGGCCTGAGAGCCCTCCAAGCCGGGTGGCACGCTTAAGATCACGCTGCCGTCGAAGGTACCGGGCGTGGCGCGAGTTGGTCTACCTGGCGCCCGCTTCTTCCCAAGTTCCCGACACCAGCTCGGATGGGCAGTTGAACAGTTGGAAGGTAAGGGCCACCTGTAATCACCTCAGAGACGGTATGAGCGGTCCATCAATCACTCGGAAAGGTAGCGAGTACCCTTGAGAACCGCCAGATAGTCCTCGATGACCGAGACCTGATGATGTCGTCGTGCTCCGTTTTCACGGCCTGCACGTTATCCCTGAACACTGCGCAAGCGGCCAGGCCCCGTTCTGGGCAGTATCACCCGCCCGCGACGGCAATTGGCAGACAGAGCTTCTTCATCTGATGCTTTGGCAGCGGCTAGCCCTCGTTGCGGCAAAGCGCCAGTGCGCGCAACGTGAGCCAGTGTACGGGGCGCTGTAAGCTCAGGACTGTGGCGAGACTAGCCGCTATAGCTGCCGCCTACCGCCGCGATGGCTTCCTTGTCGATGGCCGGATTGCCAACCAGGGGGCGCAGGCCACCAGCGCAACCCGCAGATTGTCTTTGCGGGTGAACGTCTCCCTTTGCTTTCGGTCTCTGAGTGACGCTACAGATCAACCGTCCGGCTCACAAAGCCCCGTACGACGTGGTTGCGAGACGCATCACCTCACCGACCCCGTTGGTAGTAACAGCCGAAATTTCTCGTCCAAGACAAACCCAGAATGAGCGAGTTCGCTCAGACCGATCGTGGCAAGACCGTCTGTAAACTCCGTCAGCTATCTGCAAACCCGCTTGTCTACGGTGCGGGTCTAATAAAGTCGCACGAAGTCTTGAGGCCAGGGAGACAGACCTCAACCAGTGCTGGTCACCGTCACTCCGAAGGGTGCCCGAGACTGATGCTGGTGCGCTGGTTCGCCCCATGTTTAGGATGAAACGCTTCAGTTCAGAGGCTTGCTCAGGTCCTGTTTGCGCCCGTCTTGCAATACGGCACTAAGCACGTCTCTCATGTGAGAAGCTTCGGACTTGGGGATGATATGGTGGGTCGCGAGCCCTCCAGGTTGCCGGAGCGACAAAAGGACCTTCTCGTCCTTGAGGGGCTGAAACTCCCACCAGTCGAGAGGCGTGACCAGGACCGAACCAGGATCGTCGAGTTTCCTCCGGAGGGCTTCTCCAAGTGCAGCGGATGAAGCTCGAAGAAGACCAAACCCTACGTCGTACGGTAAGGCTAGTACAAGCTCCTGATCGTTATCAGCCCCAAAACGTACAAGAATGTAGGCCCCATCCACGGTCGCTGAAACGCCGACAACGCTCGCTATGGGGATGGCTTCAACAGAGACATCCATGGTCTGTGATCCTTTCGACAGAAGCAATGATTGCGCAATTCGTGACTGCTCCTTGAGTTTATGCTTCCCAACTTTCCTTATCCACTCTCGACAGAAATCTATCCTCTACGACAAGGTGTCCGCGAGATGACTATCACCTAAAATAGGACTATATGAGAAGCTTATTCCAAATTGCGTCCGATAATCTGAGTTTACTTGCCGGCCTCATGATGAAACCTGTAAGGTTGAAAGGAGATGATTGTAGGCTCTGACGATTGCATGGCTCGTGGACATTCGCCCTCATGGCGCAAGATGATTCTTGGAATACTTCTTTTTTGGCTCACGGTCGGAGCGGCTGTTGCAGGTCGGGTTGCTTATTTTGATCAGATTGCAGCCCCGGCAAAGGCCCAGCCGCTGTGAGAAAAGATATGAACGCCGTCAGTGTCCCACGAGTGCAGCGGCCGACTGTTCGTTCGTCGATGAGAACCGCCCTTGCCCATTGCGAGCGGTGAACCTGCTGTTCGCATAAGGTGAGATGTCAGGTGGTGCCGCCACGGACGCACCGATCGCAATAATCAGTGGCCCGTCTTCGGGCAGAGCGGTGCCACGAGACACATCCTTGATGGTCGTGTGTATGCTCTCCTGACCATCTCTCGACACATTGCTGATCGCGACGACAGGCGTCTCGGGAGGTAGGCCACTTTCAATCATCCGCGCCGCCAGCTTGGGCGCTGTCCGCCGCCCCATGTAGACTATTGTTGTCGCCTGTGGATCCGCCAATGCCGCGAGGTTTAGATTCTCCGGTAGATCTCCGTGCCGATCATGAGCGGTGACGAACTGGACTCGTTGAGCGTGATCCCGGTGAGTCAGTGATCCATTGAGCGAGGCTGCCGCGGCACTCGCGGTCGTAATACCGGGAACGATGCGGACGGGCACCCCAGCCTCCCGGCAAGCGGTGACTTCTTCACCGGTGCGGCCGAAGACGGCCGGATCACCACCTTTGAGCCGGACGACACGTTCACCAGCAAGCGCCAGATCGACAATCAGGGCATTGATGTCTTCCTGGCGGCAGGATGCGCCATGGCCTTCCTTCCCGACATGGACCCGGCGAGCCTCCCGCCGCGCCAATTCGAGAATGGCCGGTGTGACGAGGCGATCGTAGACGATGACATCCGCCGCCTGCAGCTCCCGCATCGCCTTTAGGGTCAGAAGCTCGGGATCCCCTGGACCCGCGCCGACAATGACAACTTCACCCCGTCCCCGCATCTCCGGGGAGTCTCGGTCAGCCTCGCGTGCGAGGCAATCCAGGGTGCGGTCCAAATCCCGTTCTTGGGATCCGTTCGCGAATGCGACATCGACGAACCGTTCCCAGAACCGGCGTCGACCCGGCTTCGACGGCACGAAGTCCCGCAGGCGATCACGGAAGTCCTTCGCGGCCTGCGTCCATGCCCCGAGGGAGGAGGGCAGGACCGCTTCGATGCGCCGGCGAATGGCCTGGCCCAGAATCGGAGCTGCGCCATCGGTCGATATGGACACGATAACGGGAGCGCGATTGACGATGGTGCCGAACTGAAAATCGCAGAAGGCTGGCTGATCGATGATGTTGACGAGAGCGCCGTTCCGGCGCGCCGCGTCGACGAAGATTGCGGCGTCCCGCTGATCCTCGATATCCGCGATGGCGACCGAGACCCCGACGAAGTCCGTTTCACGCCATGGCCTTTGGACGAGGGTGAAGCGCGCCGGATCGTTTTGAACGAGGGCGCGAAGTTCGGGTGACGGATCCTCCGCCAGGATTCTGACCGTGCCGCCGGCGGCCGCGAGGAGTTCGACTTTCCAGGCGATTCCATCGGATCCGCCGACCACGAGGATCGAACGCCCGGCGAGATCGACGAAGATCGGCAGCTTCGGCAGAGGGTTGAGGCGCGCAGGACGCCGATCGTCGGGCCGGAGAGGCGCGTTCATTCCGCCGCCTCGGCCAGAGGGCCCGTGTTGGCGTGAAAGTCCCGCCCGTTTCCCGTCGCAGCCACAATGCCCGAACGGATGACGAAATCTCCGAACCGTTCGGCGGGCTTTCGGCCATGGGCATAGGCCGCAAACAGCGGGTCGAGAGCGGCAACGATCTCGTCGTGCTGGAGGTCGGCGGCATAGAGCTTGGACAGACGAGAGCCGTCGAACGCGGCGCCAAGATACAGGTTGTAGCGACCGGGGCCTTTGCCCACGAGACCGATCTCGGCGATGTACGGGCGGGCGCAGCCATTGGGACAGCCGGTCATGCGGATCGTGATCTCGTCTTCGGCAAGCCCGCGAAGGCTGAGACGCTCCTCGAGGGCCGTCACCAGCGACGGCAGATAGCGCTCGCTCTCGGCCAGCGCCAGGCCGCAGGTCGGCAGAGCCACGCAGGCCATTGCGTTGCGGCGCAGTGCCGTGGCATGACTCGTCAGGCCGTATTCCTCCACGAGCGCTTCGATCTGCGCACGTTTTGCCGGCGAGACATTGGCGACGATGACGTTCTGGTTCGCCGTGAGGCGGAATTCGCCGTCATGGCTTTCGGCAATCCGGCGGAACCCCGTCAGGAGCGATGGTCCATCCGGAATGTCGCGCAGGCGACCGTTCTCGATGAAGAGCGTCAGGTGGGAGCGACCGTCCTCGCCCTCGACCCATCCGTAGCGATCTCCGTTGCTATCGAACTGGAAGGGCTGTGCCTTGCCCAGGGCTTTGCCAATGCGCTTCTCGACCTCGGCACGGAATGCCTCAAGGCCGCGATCCTCGATGGTGTATTTGAGGCGCGCATGCTTGCGAAGTGTGCGGTCGCCCCAGTCGCGCTGTACGGTCACCACCGCTTCGGCTACGGCCAAAGCATCTTCGGGTAGGCAGAAGCCCATCACGTCGGCGGTCCGGGGGTAGGTGTCTTCCTCCCCATGGGTCATGCCCATGCCGCCGCCGACCGTCACGTTCCAGCCTTTGACGTTGCCCTTCTTATCGAGAATCGCGATGAAGCCCAGGTCCTGTGCGAAGATGTCGACCTCGTTCGACGGAGGAACGGCGACCACGGTCTTGAACTTGCGCGGCAGGTAGGTCCGGCCGTAGACGGGCTCGATGACTTCCTCGCCGCCGACGACCTTCTCACCGTCAAGCCAGATCTCCCGATAGGCCGGTGTCTGCGGCAAAAGATGTTCGGAGATCGACCGGGCGAGATCGAGAGCCGCGTTGTGGGCGCGGGACTGATGCGGGTTGGTGGAGGCCAGCACATTGCGGTTGACGTCGCCGCACGCTGCCAGCGTATCGAGAAGGGCCGTGTCGATGGCCTTCATCGTCGCCTTCAGGTTCGCCTTGATCACGCCATGGAACTGGAAGGTTTGCCGGGTCGTCAGGCGCAGGGTTCCATTGGCATAGTCCTGGGCGATCCGGTCGAGCTGGAGCCACTGGGCCGGCGTGCAGACGCCGCCGGGAATGCGCAGGCGGATCATGAAGGAATAGGCCTTCTCGAGCTTCTTCTTCGTCCGCTCGGCTCGCAGATCCCGGTCGTCCTGCAGATACATGCCGTGGAACTTGACCAGCTGCTGGTCGTCCTCGGTGATCGCACCGGTCACGATGTCGGTGAGGCCTTCCGCGAGCGTGCCGCGGAGATAGCCGCTCGCCTCTTTGATGCGCTCGTTGCGCGAGAGTTCCTTGGACATCATTGGTGCTTCTCAATAAACGTCTTGGTGATAGCGGCGGCCGCGCTCAAGGTCGCTGATAGCGATCTCGGCAGCCTCCGACGAGAGGGCCTTCACGTCCGCGAAGGCCGCGACGAGCGCTGCGCGAACGTCCTTCGCCATCGCCTTGGCATCGCCGCAGACATAGAGCTGGGCACCGTTGTCCAGCCAGCCGACGAGGTCGCGGCGCTGCTCCCAGAGGCGATGCTGGACGTAGACCTTTTCCGGCGTATCCCTCGAGAAGGCGAGGTCGATCCGGGCCAGCGATCCGTCCTTCAGGGCATCCTGCCATTCAAGCTGATACAGAAAGTCGTGCGTGTAGCGCCGGTTGCCGAAGAACAGCCAGGACTTTCCACTGGCCCCGATGACGCGCCGTTCCTGCACGAAGGCGCGGAACGGCGCGATACCGGTTCCCGGGCCGATCATGATGATGTCGGTCGCCGGATCGGGCAGCCGAAAATGCTTGTTCGGCTTGAGGCGAACACGGGTCGCCGCGCCCGCCTTGAGGCGATCCGCCACGAAGGTCGAGGCGACACCGCCACGGGCACGGCCATGCGTCTGATAGCGAACGGCGGCGATGAGCAGATGAGCTTCGTCGCCAACCTCCTTGCGCGAGGAGGCAATGGAATAGGCGCGCGGCGGCAACGGGCGCGTGATAGCCGTGAGCTGCTGAGCGGTCAATGATGCAGGAAAGGCCTCGACCAGATCGATCAGTTGGCGGCTCTCAATCCAGGCGCGAGCGTGTCCCTCCTCCAGAAGCTTGCGCACGTCCGCATGCCCTGTCTCGGCAGCAAAGGTTTCGAGCGTCTTGATGGAGAGTGTGGTGATATCCCGCTCGGTCGTTAGGGTGGCGCGCAGAGCGTCTTCGCCACCAAGCCCTGTGGCCGCAAGAACCGACTCGACAAGGGCCGGATCGTTTTCGGGGAAGAGTTCGAGCGAGTCGCCGGGTTCGTAGGCCGGAGCGGTGCCATCGAAGCCGAGCGCCAGGTGAACGGTTTCCTTGTCCGAGCGGGAGGAGTTCAGATTGACGTGCTCGACGATCTCGGCCACCACCGGTTCGCGGCTGATCTCGGCGCCGGCACGGATGCTGAAATCGACGGCCACCACATTGCCCGAGTTCTCCAGAGCCGGTGCGAGCGTTTCGAGAGTACTCTTGATCCAGGCCGCTGCCGGAGCTTCGAAGTCGAGGTCGCAATCGATTCTGTCGACGGCCCGCACCGCACCGAGCTCAGCAAGCCGCGCGTCGATGGCTTTGCCGACGCCGCAGAATTCCGCGTAAGCCGTATCGCCCAAGGCCAGGACGGCATAGGTGGTGCCTTCGAGACGCGGCGCCGAAGCGCCCATCAGGTCGGCATAGGCCCGGGTCGCCCGGGCCGGCGGCTCGCCTTCGCCCCAGGTCGCGGCGATCACCACAAGCCGGCTCTGCTTGGACAGGTCGACGATGTCGAGGTCGGCGAAGTCGACGACCTTCGGCTTGAAGCCGCTCTTGCGGGCGAGCTTCGCCACGTCCTGAGCCAGCCGCTCCGCATTGCCGGACTCGCTGGCAAAGAGGATCGTCAGCGGTTCTGCCGCACGGGCTGGCGCATCGACACGAGGGGCGGGCGCCTGGCCCGCATCGACCCCGGCGAGAAAGCCGGCGAGCCACGCACGCTGGATCGGGGAAGCCGCACTCAGGACACGATCGAGGCTGAGCCGGTCATCGTCTCCAAAGGGAGCCGTTTGAGGAAGAAGGGCTGATGCTGACATGCTCCGAATGTCGCGCGGGGCTCCGGAGCAAGTCAATGAAATGTTCTTTTTAAAGAACGATAGCCTGAAGAAAACTTCTTTTGTCAGATTCTAAAATGGGAGAAGAGAATTCTGTTTATCCATAAACTTAGGATTATAGTGCTATAATCGGCCTACCTTACGCCGTGATCTCGATCGGTAGCGCTGTCGTGAACTTGACCCTTTCGACACTGAAGCGCGAGCTGACTTTCTTGAGCGGGACGATCCCAATCAACCGCTTATAAAACAAGTCATAAGCCTTCACGTCCGAGACCACGACGCGGAGGATGTAGTCGACGTCGCCGGCCATCCGGTGAAACTCAACGACCTCGTTCATGGTTTCAATCGCATCGATGAACCGGTCGATGGCGTCCTGGGTATGGTCACCGGCTTCGATGCACACGAAGACCGTCAGGCCGAGCCCCAGCTTTTCAGGGTCCAGTAGTGCAACCCGTCGCTCGATCACGCCCTCGGCTTCAAGACGCTGAATCCGCTTCCAGCATGGCGTTTGAGATAAACCGACCCGATGGCCGATGTCCGCGACAGAAAGTGTGCCATTCTGCTGAAGAAGGTTCAAAATTTTTCGGTCGATGCGATCCATCTCTGCATCCCGCCTTTTGTCGAATAGGATTGTCCTTGTTCTGAGCCTTGAGGAAAGAATCTTCTCTTCTTGGGACAACTTGCCCCTTCGATCACTCGATCGCCTCTTCGGGCCAGAACAACCCGACCTTGACACCGTTCGTTATTAAGAACAAGTTCGATCTCGCAGTTTGGAGAATATTGCGATGGACTTTGCTTCATCAGGAGCGGCAAGGGCGGAGGCTCTGGCCCTTGCCCTAAGTGATGCCAGCCTCCCTGAGCGGCTTTCCCTCGCCACACGATCGCTCACTGGCCGGCTGGTCTTCACGACGAGCTTCGGCCTCGAGGATCAGGCCATCACCCATGCGATCTTCAGGGCAGGCCTCGATCTTCATATTGAGATCGTCACTCTCGATACCGGACGATTGTTTCCCGAAACCTACGATCTCTGGGCGCAGACGGAGGATCATTACGGGCGCCGGATCAATGCCGTGAGCCCGGACCGCTCCAGCCTGGAAGCGCTGGTGTCCCGCCAGGGCATCAACGGCTTCCGTCATTCCGTCGAGGCCCGAAAGGCCTGCTGCGACGTCCGGAAGGTCGAGCCCCTTGGCCGGGCGCTTGCCGAAGCGGCAGGCTGGATTACGGGGCTTCGTGCCGAGCAGTCGGCGTTTCGAGCCGCCGTGCCGCTCGCGGTCCAGGATAGCGGCTATGGCCTGATCAAGGTCAACCCGTTGGCGGATTGGAGCCGCCAAGACCTCGTAAGGTACGTGGCGGACAATGCCATTCCCTACAACCCGCTGCATGACCAGGGCTACCCATCCATCGGCTGCGCGCCCTGCACCCGTGCCGTCCGTCTGGGGGAACCCGAGCGCGCAGGCCGCTGGTGGTGGGAGCAGGAGAGCAAGAAGGAATGTGGCCTGCACCTCGTGCCAACACAGAACGTTTAGGAGCAATCCCATGACCAACTGGCGTGAGGGAGCTGTGCGCCCCACAGACCAGGTTCCTCCCCCGAGGCCTATCTCCGATGGCGCGCTGCTCCAGACCGGGCTGACCCATCTCGATCGGCTCGAAGCCGAGAGCATCTACATCATGCGGGAAGCCGTGGCTGAGAGCGACAACCCGGTCATGCTGTATTCGATCGGCAAGGACTCGTCGGTCCTGCTGCATCTTGCACTAAAAGCCTTCTACCCGGCGAAGCCGCCGTTCCCGCTTTTGCATGTCGACACCACCTGGAAGTTCCGCGAGATGATCGCATTCCGGGATCGCCGGGCAAAGGAGCTGGGTCTCGACCTGCTGGTGCACACCAACCCGGATGGCTTGTCCCGCAGCATCGGCCCGATCAGTCATGGCTCGGAGGTCCATACCGATGTCATGAAGACCCAGGCGCTCAAGCAGGCCCTGGAGCGGTATGGGTTCGACGCCGCTTTCGGCGGCGCCCGCCGCGACGAAGAGAAGTCGCGGGCGAAAGAGCGGGTGTTCTCGCTGCGCAATGCCCATCATCGCTGGGATCCCAAGCGGCAGCGGCCTGAGCCGTGGCAGCTCTACAACGGGCGCAAGCGTCGCGGCGAGAGCCTGCGCGTCTTCCCGCTCTCGAACTGGACCGAGCTCGACATCTGGCTCTACATCCACCGTGAGAACATCCCGATCGTGCCGCTCTATTTCGCGGCCGGACGACCGGTCGTGGAGCGCGACGGCATGCTCGTCATGGTCGATGACGATCGGCTGCCGCTGCATCCCGGCGAGCAGCCGCAGCTGAGATCGGTCCGATTCAGGACGCTCGGCTGCTATCCGTTGACAGGAGCCGTGGAGAGCACGGCCGCCACTCTCCCGGACATCATCCGCGAGACGCTTGAGGCGCGCACGTCCGAGCGTCACGGGCGCGCCATCGACAAGGACACGGCTGCGTCCATGGAACGCAAGAAGCAGGAAGGTTATTTCTGATGACTGTCCATCCCGCACCCGACAGCTTCCTGCTGGAGGACTATCTCGCGGCCCATGAGCGCAAGAGTTTGCTCCGCTTCATCACCTGCGGCTCCGTCGACGATGGCAAGTCCACGCTGATCGGGCGTCTGCTGTACGAGTCCAAGCGTCTGTTCGATGACCAACTCGCAACGCTGGAGCGCGACTCGCGCAAGCATGGAACACAGGGCGGTGGTATCGACTTCGCGCTCCTGGTGGATGGGCTCGCCAGCGAGCGCGAGCAGGGCATCACCATCGACGTCGCCTATCGCTTCTTCTCGACTGACCGGCGAACCTTCATCGTCGCCGATACGCCCGGCCATGAGCAATACACGCGCAATATGGCAACGGGCGCCTCGACCGCGGATGTGGCCATCCTTCTGATCGATGCGCGCAAAGGGATCACCCGCCAGACCCGGCGGCATGCCCTTCTCGTTTCCATGCTCGGGATCCGTCACGTCGCCCTGGCCATCAACAAGATGGACCTCGTGGACTGGTCCGAGGAGAGGTTCAAGCAGATCGACGCGGAGTTTCGGGCCTTCGCGATCAATCTTGGCTTTGACCAGATCGCTTCCATCCCGTTGTCGGCACTGCATGGCGACAATGTCGTCGCGCCGTCAGCGCAGGCGCCCTGGTATCGCGGGCCAACATTGCTCTCTTATCTCGAAACCGTCGAGGTCGAGCAGAAAGCCGATGCGGAGCCGTTCCGCATGCCGGTGCAGTGGGTCAACCGGCCCAACCCGGAGTTTCGCGGCTTTGCCGGCTTTATCACCAGCGGCCGTATCAGGTCGGGAGACCAGGTGCGGATTCTCCCATCGGGATTGGAGACATCCGTTGCGCAGATCGTGACGATGGACGGAGAACTGAATGAGGCAGTTGCCGGTCAATCCGTCACACTCATCCTGTCCGACGAGGTCGACATCTCGCGCGGTGACGTCATTGCTTCCGTAAAGAGGCAAGCTCAGGTTGCCAACAAAATCGAAGCCCGCCTGTTCTGGATGGCGACGGAGCATCTGAAGGAAGGTGACCAGTTTCTTCTGAAACTCGGTGCTGCGGCGGTGCCTGCAAGAATTGAGCGCGTGCGCCAGCGGATTGATCTTGGTTCGCTCGCCGCCGTGCCCGTGTCGTCGCTCGGAGCCAATGACGTCGGCACCGTCGTTCTTGCCCTGGACCAGCCCATCGCCTTCGATCCCTATACCGAGAGCCGTCGCACGGGCGGGTTCATCCTCATCGACCGGGAGAGCTTCGACACGGTGGCAATCGGTCTCGCGGATGGCGCTGTTGCCGAGGAGCCCGTCAACCTCCAGGTCGTCCGGAACAACGCCCCGTTGGCCTGGATCAAGTGGACGGGCGAGCAGAAGCGGCGCAGCGCTCTCAAGGCCATGTCGTGGCGGGTCATCGGATCGGTTGCGACCATAGGGGCAGCGCTTGTCCTGAGCCAGGATATCCGCTTGGCCGCGGCTATTGGCGCAACCGAGGTGGTGACCAAGCTAGTGCTCTATTACGGCCACGAGCGCCTGTGGGCCCGGATCCGCTATGGCCTGTCCTTTGCAACCGGCCAGCATGGCGGCGGTCCCCAGAGTTCCGGCGCCAAGTAGGTTCCGGCCCTCTTTCTGAAACATCAATCATCAAGACAGACGCCTGCTGAACCACCGAGGAGGAGCAGCAGGCCAGGTTGAAGGACGAACAATGAGCACGCGCTCACGCCGAAGCCGGCCCCTGCACGCGGAGACCCGCCTTGTCCATGACGGCACGCTGCGGTCGGAATTCGGCGAGACCTCCGAAGCGCTCTTCCTCACGCAGGGCCATGTTTATACCAGCGCGGAAGAGTGTGAGGCCCGTTTCAAGGGAGAGAGTCCTGGCTTTCTCTATGCCCGCTTCTCGAACCCGACGGTCACGATGTTCGAGCAGCGCATCGCGTCCTTCGAAGGAGCCGAGTCTGCTCGCGCCACCGCAACCGGCATGGCTGCCGTGACGGCAGCCCTGATGGGCTTGCTGCAGGCGGGGGACCATATCGTTGCCGCCCGCGCCCTCTTCGGCTCCTGTCGTTACGTTGTCGCTGAGCTCCTGCCGCGGTTTGGCGTGGCAGCCACTCTGGTCGACGGAACGGATCTCGATGCGTGGCGAAAGGCCGTGCGGCCGGAGACGAAGGTCTTCTTTCTCGAGAGCCCGGCCAATCCCACCTTGGAGATCATCGACATTGAAGCCGTCGCCGGTATTGCGCGCAACGCCGGGGCGAAGCTGGTCGTGGACAACGTGTTCTCGTCCCCGATCTGGCAGAAGCCGCTGCAACTCGGAGCTGATTGCGTCGTCTATTCGGCCACCAAGCACATCGATGGACAGGGGCGCTGCCTTGGCGGGGTCATTCTTGCGTCCGAGGAGTTCATTCAGACGCACGTCCATACGTTGCTCCGGCAGACGGGCCCTTCGATGTCTCCCTTCAACGCTTGGGTGCTTCTGAAAAGCCTGGAGACGCTTCCGCTGCGCGTCGAGCGCCAGACCCGGACGGCAGGGACCGTGGCGGACGCATTGGCAGGACATGCCAAGATCCCCCGCCTGATCTATCCGGGCCGCGCCGATCACCCACAGGCTGATATCATTGCCCGGCAGATGACGGGAGGCTCGACGCTGCTCGCCCTTGAGATCGAAGGCGGCAAGGCAGGGGCCTTCCGCTTCCTGAACGCTCTCGATTTGGTCCGGATCTCCAACAATCTCGGCGATGCCAAGAGCCTGATCACTCATCCGGCGACGACGACGCACCAGCGCTTCACAGCAGAGGAGCGTGCGGACATGGGGGTCTCGGAAGGTCTCGTCAGGCTCTCAGTGGGCCTTGAGCATCCCGATGATCTGATCGAGGACCTGACGCAGGCTCTTGAGTGCGTCTGAGGTCTTTGTCCGTCTCAGCTCACGTTCGTCGCGACAGGCCGGCTGGGATCCTGGGTCCACTCCGACATCGAACCATCATAGAGCTTCACATCCGGGCGTTTGAGCACCTCCGAGAGGATGAACCAGTTCGTGGAGGCGAGGTGGCCGGTGTTGCAATAGCTCACCACGGGCCCTAGGGGAACTTGCTCGTACAATTGCTCGAGTTCCGCGACAGGGCGTAGACGTCCGGTCCCCGGCTGGATGGCTCTGCTGTGGTCCAGGTGGAGGGCGCCTGGCAGGTGGCCGGCGCGCAGGGCCTGCGGACTTTTCTCACGCCCATCGAACTGAGCCTGTGAGCGCCCATCGAGCAGCGTTGCGTCGCCATGGGCTACAACCTTCTCGACAGCATGGAGCTCGGCGCGGAGGCTTCCGGTGAGCCGTACGGGGTAGAGCGGGCTCGCAGTTGGCGCAGACGGGCCGGTTTCTTCTAAGCTGCCGGCTTGCCGCCACGCTTTGAATCCCCCATCGAGGATCGATACCTGACTGTGGCCAAGGGCTTTCAGTGTCCAATAGACCCTTGCGGCTGCGCTGAAATCGGATGCGGCCTCTCCAGCCGATACGATGACCACGTGGTGCTCCGGCGTGATGCCGATACGGCTCAGCAGGGCGGACAGATGGTCGGCACCGGGAAGGAGGCCGCCGGCGCCACCCTCAGCGATCCGCCAGCCGTCGCCGGCATAGTCGCTGTGAACCGCGCCCGGAACGTGACCGGCCTCGAAGGCCGCTCGCCCGCCGCTCTCTGCCGAGCGGGTGTCAACAATCAGAACCGAGGAATCTGCGATACGGTCTGAAAGCCAGTCGACTGAAACGAGAGGAGCAGGTGTCATGACAGTGGTCCCGAGCGATTACGCGGTTTGGCGAGGATCAACGGTCCAGGAGTGCGTGATCTCCGCAACCTGACCCAGCATGATGGACGCGGAGCAATACTTTTCCTTGGATAGCTGAATGGCGCGCTCGACCTTCTCGGGCGAGAGTCCTTGCCCTGACAAATAGTACTTGAGGTGAATCGTCGTAAACACCTTCGGATCCGTCGATGCGCGCTCGGCTTCCACGTCCACCACGCAATCGGTGACAGGCTCGCGGCCACGCTTGAGGATGAGCACGACATCGAAGGCCGTGCAGCCGGCAAGTCCCAACAGCATGAGTTCCATGGGACGAATGCCAATATTGCGGCCGCCGCTCTCGGGGGCGCCGTCCAGCACGATGGCATGCCCACTTCCGGACTCGCCTGTAAACATCATGCCCTCAACCCACGATACGCGCGCTTTCATGCTGGTCATTTCGTTACCTTGCATATGAGCATCCAGGAGCCCGGCCATCAGCGCATTGGGACGCCGCCAGCAATCACGCTGGCGGTGTCCCTATCCGGGGCAAGAGGTAATTGCCCCCGCAGATCAGTTCGCCTTGGCGGGCTGCGGCACGATGCGCAGATAAGGCTTTGGCGCTCTCCAGCCGCCCGGATACAGGCCCTTGGCTTCCTCGTCCGATACGGAGCCGGCGATGATCACATCCTCGCCTTGCTTCCAATTGGCAGGGGTAGCGACCCGGTGCTGGGCCGTCAGCTGGAGGGAATCGATGACCCGCAGCACTTCGTCGAAGTTGCGACCCGTGGTCATGGGATAGACCAGGACGAGTTTGATCTTCTTGTCGGGACCGATGATGAAAACGTTGCGCACCGTCTGGTTGTCGGCGGCCGTGCGCCCCTCCGCGGTGTCGCCGGCTTGGGCCGGCAGCATCCCATAGAGCTTGGAGATCGAGAGGTCCTGATCGCCGATGATCGGGTAGTTGACGGCCGCTCCCTGCGTCTCCTCGATGTCACGGGCCCAAGCCTCGTGCTTCTCGACGGGATCGACGGAAAAGCCGACAACCTTCACACCCCGTCGATCGAATTCAGGCTTGAGCCGCGCCACCTCGCCCAGTTCCGTCGTGCACACGGGGGTGAAATTCTTCGGATGCGAGAACAGCACCGCCCAGGAATCGCCAATCCACTCATGGAAGCGGATCGGGCCCTCGGTCGTCACCGTCTCGAAGTCAGGGGCAATCTGGCCGATTTGAAGTGTCATAGCAGGGATCTCTCTCCGTTACGCGTGGATTGGTCGCTGCATGTGCAAGGCAGGGTGCAATCGATTGGTCCGATCACGTGTGTTTCATCGTTTCGCCACCAGTCGCAAGGCGCACGCGCCCGATTCGGGTTTCGACTTCTGCCGTTTGATGCGCATGAAATCGTGTCGGATGCTTACGTGGATCGGTGAATGCACAGACTGGGCAATCGAAATGTCTAGCAAGCGATGCACCAAGTCAATAAAATGTTCGTTTTATAGAACGGGCCGCGATAAAAGTGTTTGCTAAAAGGGTCTGCTTTTAGAGGAGAATCTTCCAAACCGGTCTGTGACAGCCATTTGGACCACCAAGCAACGCGTTCGCCGCAAATGCCTGGGCAAATAAAAATGGATTTCACGCATCCATCGCAGTCTCTAGTACAAACATACTGCGTCAATGGGGATGCCGTAGAACATCATTCTATGAAGGTGCGTCGCTATACTACAAAAGAACATACGACACAGCACAACTAGCAAAGTAATTGACTTGGGGAATTTGACACTCGTTCTTTTTAGCGGATATTTCAGTGCCCTGTTAGGGAGCCTGGGTAGCTTGCTGCCAGCTCTCGCTTCGATCTCAACCCGGAGGGTAGAATGCACGGCAATTCCCTAGAAGTCGCTGGCGCGAAGACGTCTTCTCGCCTGCGGTCCGTCCTGCCGGCCGTCGGTCTGATGGTCTTGGGAGGCGTCGGCCTTCTGCCTCTGACTGGTCCCGCATCGGCCCAGTCGCAATTGCTGAACGTATCGTACGATCCGACGCGCGAACTCTACCGTGAGATCAATCAGGCCTTTGCGGACGATTGGAAGGCAAAAACGGGCGAGACCGTCTCGATCCGGACGTCCCACGGCGGATCCGGCGCCCAGGCCCGTACCGTCATCGACGGTATCGACGCCGATGTGGTGACGTTGGGCATCCCTTCCGACATCGATGCCATCGTAAAGGCAACGAAGAAGATCCCGACCGACTGGCGCAGCAAGTTGCCCAACAACTCCCTGCCTTACACATCGACCGTGGTCTTCCTCGTTCGGAAGGGAAACCCGAAGGCGATCAAGGACTGGGACGACCTTGTGAAGCCAGGCGTCCAAGTCATCACGCCCAATCCGAAAACCTCCGCTGGCGGCCGCTGGAACTTCCTGGCGGCTTGGGGCTATTCGCACACTAAGGACGGCAGTGCTGACAAGGCGAAGGAGTTCGTCACCGCCCTCTACAAGAATGTCCCGGTGCTCGATACCGGCGCTCGCGGCTCGACCGTAACCTTCGCGCAGCGCGGCCTCGGGGATGTTCTGCCGGCATGGGAGAACGAAGCCTTCCTCGTGCTCGACGAATTCGGACGCGACAAGTTCGAGATCGTGGTGCCGACGCTGTCGATCCTAGCGGAGCCGCCGGTCGCTCTCGTCGAGGGCAATGTCGATGGCAAGGGCACACGCAAGGTGGCTGAAGCCTTCCTCGGCTTCCTCTATACCGACAAGGCCCAAGCGATCTTTGCCAAGCACCATTATCGCCCGATCAAGTCCGAAGCCGCCAAACCGGAGGACCTCGCGGCTCTGCCGAACCTGAAGCTGTTCACGATCGAGTCGCTCCAGGGCAACTGGGACGATATCCAGAAGAACAACTTCGATTCAGGCGGGCTCTTCGATCAGATCAGCAAGCGCTGACCATGGCCTCGGCATCGTATCTGCGTCTCAAGCAAGCGAGCGTGCTGCCGGGCTTCGGCGTCACGCTCGGCTACACGCTGCTCTATCTTGGATTGCTGGTGTTGCTGCCGCTCGGCGCGCTGGTGGTGAAGGCCTCAGGCATCGGGATCACCGGTATTGCTGCGACTGCCACCGATCCCCGGGTCGCTGCGGCCCTCGAGACGAGTTTCAGCATTTCCCTGCTTGCCGCCGGCGTCGCCTCTCTCTT
Source organism: Microvirga zambiensis WSM3693 (assembly GCF_016735695.1). Lineage (GTDB taxonomy): Bacteria > Pseudomonadota > Alphaproteobacteria > Rhizobiales > Beijerinckiaceae > Microvirga > Microvirga zambiensis. Next base: position 38,055 of record NZ_JAERQD010000039.1, read on the forward strand.
CGGCCTCTTGATCGCCTGGGTTCTCACCCGGTACGACTTCCCGGGCCGCAAGCTCCTTGATGCCATTGTCGATTTGCCCTTTGCCCTCCCAACGGCTGTTGCCGGCATTGCACTCGCTGCCCTTTACGCACCGAATGGCTGGGTGGGCTCGCTTCTCGAGCCTCTCGGTCTCAAGGTAGCCTACACACCCCTTGGTATCTTCGTCGCGCTGGTCTTCATTGGGCTTCCCTTTACCGTTCGCACTGTCCAGCCGCTGATCACAGAAATCGAGAATGAGCTGGAGGAGGCCTCGTCCACCCTCGGCGCAACCCGCTGGCGCACCCTTTGGAGTGTTCTCCTGCCTCCGCTTCTCCCCGGCGTGCTGACCGGCTTCGCCCTGGCCTTCGCCCGTGCGGTCGGAGAGTACGGCTCCGTGATCTTCATCGCCGGGAACCTGCCCTATGTCTCCGAAATTGCCCCGCTGCTGATCGTGATCAAGCTGTCGGAATACGACTACACCGGCGCGACGGTGATCGCCACCATCATGCTGGCGATCTCGTTCTCAGTGCTTTTGCTGATCAACCTGATCCAGGCTTGGAGCCGCAAGAGGTTCGGCTATGTCTGATCTCAGCGCAGCTCTGGCCTTGCCGGTTTCCTCGCAGCAGAGCGTGGTGACCGAGAAGAAGCCGATCCGATGGCTGGCCATCTCGATCGCGCTTGTCTTCCTGCTTCTGTTCCTGGTTCTGCCGCTCGTCGTCGTCTTCGTGGAAGCCTTCAGGCGAGGGCTCGAAGGCTTTCTCGCCGCCTTTCAGGAGGCGGACGCGCTGGCCGCGATCAGGCTGACGATGACCGTCGCCGCAATCGCGGTGCCGTTGAATGTCGTGTTCGGCCTCATGGCGTCCTGGGCCATCGCCAAGTTCGAGTTCAAGGGCAAGAGCCTGCTGATCACCCTGATCGACCTGCCGTTTTCCGTCTCGCCGGTCGTGTCGGGCCTGATCTACCTGCTCCTTTTCGGCGCGCAGGGATTGTTCGGACCTTGGCTCATGGCGCATGGCATCAAGATCGCCTTCGCGCTGCCGGGCATCGTCTTGGCTACGATCTTCGTGACCTTCCCCTTTGTGGCGCGCCAGCTCATTCCCCTTATGCAGGAACAGGGAACGGCAGAGGAGGAGGCTGCCCTGACCCTCGGGGCCAGCGGCTGGCGCACATTTTTGAAGGTGACGCTTCCCAACATCAAATGGGGGCTGCTGTACGGCGTCCTTTTGTGCAACGCCCGCGCCATGGGCGAGTTCGGCGCGGTTTCCGTGGTCTCGGGCCACATCCGCGGCCTAACCAACACCATTCCGCTTCACGTGGAGATTCTCTACAATGAATACAACTTCGTTGCGGCCTTTGCCGTCTCCTCGCTCCTCGCCGGCCTCGCCCTCGTCACATTGGCGCTCAAATCTTTCCTCGAGTGGCGTCATGGAGCCGATCTCGCCAGTGGCACGCATCGCTGAGCAGGGTCAGGCGGTCGACATCCGCGTCGCAGACGTGACGAAGGTATTCGCGGGTTCGGCCGCGCTCCACGACGTCAACCTGACCGTGAGGCCTGGGGAACTCCTGGCATTGCTCGGGCCGTCCGGATCCGGGAAAACGACGCTTCTGCGCGTCATTGCAGGATTGGCGCAGGCGGATCGCGGACAGGTCTTCTTCGGGGGGTCGGATGCCACCAGACTGCCGGTGCAGAAGCGTCAGGTTGGCTTTGTCTTCCAGCATTATGCCCTGTTCAAGCACATGAGCGTTGCCGACAACGTTGCCTATGGTCTGAAGGTGCGTGAGCGGGCGAACCGTCCCTCCAAGAGCGAGATCCAGCGCCGCGTTTCCGAACTGCTCGATCTAGTCCAGCTCTCAGGCTTCGACAACCGGTTCCCGGCACAGCTCTCCGGCGGGCAGCGCCAGCGGGTCGCCTTGGCCAGGGCGCTGGCCGTCGAGCCTCGCGTCCTTCTGCTCGATGAGCCCTTTGGCGCTCTCGACGCCAAGGTCCGTAAGGACCTCCGCGCCTGGCTGCGCGACATTCACGAGCGCACCGGAAAGACAACGGTCTTCGTCACGCACGATCAGGACGAAGCCTTGGAGCTGGCGGACCGGGTCGCCGTTCTCAATCAGGGTCGGTTGGAGCAAGTCGGCAGTCCCGACGATGTTCAGGATCATCCTGCAACGCCCTTCGTGATGACCTTTCTTGGTCAGGCCGCTCGCTTCAATGCCGAGATCCGCGATGGGCGAGTGCTGGTGAACGGAAAGCCTGCTCCCGTAGCCGCACCGAAATCCACTATTGGCCAAGCGAGTCTCTATTGCCGGCCATGGCATTTGAAGCCGGTACCCGCCGGCCATGGATACCATCAGGGCATTGTCAGTGGCATTCGGCGCCTTGGATCCATGCGACGGATCGAGGTCTCGCAAGCTGATGGGAAGAAGCTCGAGGTCGAGGTTGCTCTTGTGACGAACCTGAGTGTCGGCGAGGAGATCGGTCTGGACATCCTTGACGGCGTGATCTTCCGCGATGGCTGAGAGCGCTCACAACAGGCATTGATGACTCTGGTAATGACAGAGAAGGGCAGCCATGTCCGGCCATCTCTTCTCCTTTATCAGGGCGGCAAATGAGGCTAGATCATCCCGCCATCCGTAACGATGTCTGACGCCAGGCCGTCGCGCAGGGCTTTCGCGGTTTGGGCGAGAGCCACATCCTGACGCCGGCGTGGATGCGGGTTGTCGATGCGATGTTCCGCTACGATCCGCCCAGGGGATCCTGAGAGAACAATGACTCGGTCCGCCAAATACGTGGCCTCATCGATGTCGTGCGTCACGAACAGGATCGTCTTGCCAGTCTTCTGCCAGATGCGGATGAGTTCATCTTGGAGGCTCTCGCGGGTGATGGCGTCGAGAGCCGAGAACGGCTCGTCCATGAGCAGAACCTCGGGCTGGACTGCGAGTGCCCGTGCCAGGGACACACGCTGGCGCTGCCCGCCCGACATTTCGTGCGGCCACCGTTGCGCCAGATGGCTTAAGCCTACGAATTCGAGTGCACTGTCTGCCTTTGTCTTGCGCTCACGACGGGGTGTATGAGGATGTTCCAGGCCGAACGCGACATTGCTGATCACGCGGCGCCACGGCAGCAGACGAGAGTCCTGGAACACGAAGGCCACGGGTCGGCGCTGCGGATTGTTCGCGATGACTCGCGCAGTACCGGCGCTGGGACGGGCAAGTCCTGTCAGCACGCGGAGCAAGGTGGACTTGCCGACCCCGGAGGGGCCCACAATGGCGAGGAACTCGCCGCGGCGCACATCCAACGAGAGGCGGTCGAGCACGATTGTCTTCTGGCCATTTCTCTCGAAGGCCAGCGAAAGGTCTCGAATCTCGATCACGCTTTCCATCTCAGAAGCCATCCTTGCAGGGCTACGAAAGCTGTGTCGAAGAGCCCGTAGAGGGCCGCCATGGTCAGCATATAAACCACGACCACATCGGTCGCGAGAAGGCTGGAGGCCTGCATCATGCGCTGACCCAACCCGCTTACGCCAAAGATCTCAGCCGCGACAACGGCCATCCAGGCCTGTCCCAGAGCCGTGCGCAGGCCCACCAGGATACCGGGAGCAGCGGCCGGGAGCAGGATTTTCTGAAGACGCCGCAAGCCGGAATGGAAGCCGAATGCTTCCGCCACTTCCACGAGATCGTGATCCACGGTGCGCACAGCACCGTGCGCCGCAAAGTAGACGATCCAGAACACTCCGACTGCGATGATGAACACGGCCGCCGGCGTGCTGACGCCGAACCAGATGATGGCGAACGGAACCCAGGCAAGACCCGGGATGGGACGCAGCACACGCACGATCCAGGCTGTGAAGCCCTCCGCCGACCGGTACATGCCGGTGACGATGCCGAGGGCAACCCCAAGTCCAGCGCCGACACTTAAGCCCGTGATGTAATGGCTGAGGCTGCTAGTCACAGATGTCAGCCAAGCACCACTTGAGACTTCCTTCAGAAAGGCGGCTGGAATCGCGCTGGGGCCCGGCAGCATGGCCGCATTGACGAGACCCAGACGCGGAACGGCCTCCCACAATCCGAGAAAGATGAGAAGGCCGAGGCACGAAAGCAGGAGAAGGCGCATCAAAGATTAGTTGCTTTTGGTGGCTTGCTCGAAGAAGCGTGGCTCGAAGAGGCCTTCGAATGGCAATTCCTTATCGAGCGAGCCGAGCTTCACCTGGTAGGCCTGCATGAGGCGCGACGACTCGACGATGGTGCGGGGGTCGATCTGGAACTTGGTTGCCGGTGAGGCAAGGGCCTTGCGGATCGTTTCGCTATCGACAATCCCCTTGCCGAGGGCAGCCTCCAATGGCGGAACAGCGCGATCGGGGGTTTTCGCAAGGAGATCTGCGGCTTTCACGAGCCCACTGACCAGACTCTGCACGGCTTCCGGGTTCTTCTCGAGGAATGCTCCCGATACGGCGACGACCGTCCCAGGCTGGCCAGGGAACATCTCATCACCCAAAGCCACCAGCTTGATGCCGGGATTGCGTCCCTGAACGATGGTAACGGCCGGCTCGCGAATGGTCGCACCCTCGACGGCCCCAGCGAGAGTGGCCTGCTGCGTCGCATCGATGCCCATGGGCACGATCTCAATGTCCGCCTTGTCCGCCTTCGCCTGTTCCCACAGCCAGTATTGCAGAGTGGTATTCGGAACCGATCCCGCAGGCTGAGTTGCAAGCCGTGCCGGCTTGCCCTCCGCGACGCGGTAGTTTTTGAACGCTACAGCGTGGGATGTGCCGGGCGTGAAGTATTTTGCAAGTTTCGGAGAGGCCACGAACACGTTCTCAGCCGTTGCCGTCGCCGCAATGACGCGCACGTCGATGCCTTTCGAGCGAGCCACGGCCAGGGGAGCGACACCGGCCACATAGATGTCGATTGTGCCCGAAGCGAGGGCCTGAATCATATTGGGACCGGATTCGAATGTGGTGACGGTCAGAGTGAGCCCGCCGTCCTTTAGCCAACCTTCGTTTTGTGCGACGAACAGAGGCGCCGTTCCAATGACAGGAATGACGCCAACGCGCGCTGCGACGGGCGCCTTTTGCCCAAAGGCCTGCGGACTTACCATCAGGGCGGCTGCCACGAGGCTAGCGCTGGCCAGGAATGCCCGGCGCGTTTTAATCCATTGTGACAGGCAAGGCATCGTCGTCTCCATATTCGGCTGCCGGGCGTCGCCCACGCTCCATTGTCATCCGCCCCGCACGGCGCGGCCTGCCAGACAATGGTTCTTTAAAAAGAACAATGTCAAGTGACTGTTTGTAACGTTGGGGCCGCATTCGGCAACGATCTATCTCACCTGCGATAAGCGCAGATAGGTCATTAGAAGAAAATTCTGCGCGTTAGGCCAAACGGAGGAAAATTTGCCACAGCAGAACGTTCTAAAAAAAGAACATTCTTGTCGCCGTCAGATCGCTCCCAGTGTAGCGGCAGTAGCAGTATGATCATACTCACCGAGGGGACTGTCTCAGGTCACGTCCAGACCGAGGTCGAGGATGGGGGCGCTATGCGTGATCCAGCCGGTCGAGATCAGGTCCACCCCTGTAGCAGCAATCGCCGGTGCTGTTGCTAGCGTGACCCGGCCGGAGGCTTCCGTGATGGCGCGCCGGTTCACCCGCCCGACAGCCTCTGTGAGAGTGTCGGGACTCATGTTGTCGAGCAAGATGGCGTCAGCGCCAACCTTCTTATTACCTTGCATCACCGCCAGCCCCTCTCAGCCTCCTCCTGTTGTAGCTCAGGCCGAGAAAGCTTCAAAGGTGCAACAGAACCAGCAGTACCGTGCCAAGTGGAACCTGCCAGCGGATTACCCGATGGTGGCACCGAACTACGCCAAGGCGCGCTCCGAACTTGCTAAATCATTGGGCCTGGGCCAGCAGCGTCGGAAGAGGACTGCTCCCGTCGAGGCTGCTGCGGAAGCTGCCGCTCCCGCAAAGGGCCATCGTACCAAGAAAGATGCCTAACTATCGTGCGATGATCAGGACCGGCCATAGCTGGTCGAATCAAACTCTGCACTCGGTGCTGCGAGGTGCCGAGTTTTCACTGAGTCGTTCTTATCCGTGGGTTGTTGCGCAGGGGGTTAGCGGTATCGCGTCTCAGGTGTGAAATGCCCCGCCAAGGCGGGGCACAGTCCCTACAATGATCGCCCGAATTGGGCGCATAGCTACTTTGCCGAAACAGGCTCCCTTCTGGGCCGCTGTGTCGGCCTCCTGCTTCAGCTTATCGACAGCTGGGTGCGTTGAGCCTCAAGCTCCCGTTGGCGATCCGCCTCAGCCCTCGCTCTGTCCTCGGACATATATGATCCGCGATAGTGGCACATAGTGTCCTCCATTCATGCAGAACGGAAGCCAACGCGATCCAGATACAATAGTTCCGGTTAGGCTCTGTGTCTCCGCGCACGAGCTTTAGATGGCTCCCAGCATGGTGCCAGCACGTACTAAGTCACGGCCTACTTGTTCGTGTTCCAGATGTCGGTTGCGAGTTTCCAATCACTCCCGACCTTCTCCCAGACCACCACATACTTGCCGGTGACTTCCTGGGGCTGCGCTCCCTTCGACCGAAACGAGAAGGTGCCAATTTCACGGGCTGTATCATTGCCAAGCGGCTTCACATCAACGGTCGTGAGCGTCCCGTCGCCAAGCTGCTCCGCAGCGCCCTTCCAGAATGCCTGAATGGCACTCCTGCCCTTCATCATCTCTCCTCCAGGCGGGAGGATGACGGCATCTTCCGTGTAGAGGGCCGCGACGCCTGCGGCATCACCGGCATTGAACGCTTTGGCGAACTGATCGCTCAGGCTCTGAATTGTCGCTTTGTCCTGCGCCATGGCGGGAGCCGAGAGGCACAGGCAGATTGCTGAAGCAATGACTTGGACACGCATGGCTTCTTCCCTCGATCAAGCATGAACGTCGTACAGCAAAGCTCCTATTGTACAATCATCTTTAGCACGAGAAATTATCCTGCTGTGGGACTGCGTAGGTTTCGGATCAAAGCGGGTCTGCGGCTTTGGTCCGTGGTGCGACGCGTACAGAGACCGCACATCTTGTATCTGCGCGAGCATCCTGTTGTTGTGTCTCACGCCGCTTGGCGGAACGCGGCGTCTGGGTGCTCATGCAGGAAGTGCCGCAGCGTCGCGACAAGCTGCCGAGCATGAGCAACATCATGCTGCCGAACGGCCGCACGAATCTGAGCGACCAGCATATTCCGGATCGTTTCGCACCCGCGCTGGCTCTGGAGCAGGTAATTGCCAAGCACAGCAGCTGCGGCCGGGGCAACACGTTCGTGCGCGGCCACAGCTTGGATCTCGTCAAGGGTGAGATCACAAAAGCCGATCAAGTCTTCATGCGAGATCATAGGCGCCTCCGTCACCTACGAAACACCACTCAGTTGTACTTGATCACGTGCAGTTTTCAATCGGTGGCTTGCAGCACAGCTGCTCCATTTATGGCCTTGTTGCTCGCTCCGCAAATCTTCTAACGGCCTCCGATCAGTGCTCACGGCGCAACCCGACCTGCAGCTGCGATGAGTTGCGCACCTGCGGACCAGCCCACGGTTAGAAGCCCATTGCGAGCGGAAGGGACGGCCACCCGCAGCGGATGGCACTTCGATCAGGGCCTCGCCGCCCCTAGGACGATCTCAATTCAAGGGCCGGTATGGGGCCGGCGAGTACAAGGCAGCTCACGAGTCAATGCGATGCTCTCCACCTGAACCTGCATTGCATCGGCAATCATCATCCGGGTGCAGGCGGGCCCATGTTCGAGAGAGGTCAGAGCTAGCGCTCAAACCTGATCGCCGCGTCGTGGGACGCCTGCGGCGCAGGGCTTGCCAGCTGGGCTGCGCCCGAAGCCATGATCATTGGGCTGGCATGACCTTGCTCGGATGCGGTTCGTTCAATTAAGGATAATATCTTACAACAGGCGGCGTGGTATCATGGATCGGGATCTCGTCCTGCGACGGGCCGTGAGAACCAAAGACTTGAGGCCAGAATGGGCCAGGAACACGTTGAGGCAAGACGGAGCCTTGGCTTCGAAATCAGGAACCCGCAGCGTTTCGCGCACAACATGGCACGGCTCGTCGAGGAAGCCAGCAAGGCATCGGCAGTCTTGCTGCGGCCGCATGCAACCAGTCCGACACATTTCACCCTCCACGATGAGCTCGCACCAGTGCTCAGAACACTGACTCACCTTCAACGCGCCTGGGTGCAGCAACCCCACAAGGTCTTGGAAGCCCAGGTTGCGCTCTGGAACAACAGTTTGGAGTTGTGGCATTCCTCAATCCGTCGGCTCACAGGACTGAAGACCTGGGAAGAAAAGCCAATAGCAATCTCTGTGTCCCCAGATCCCCGGTTTCAGCATCCGGCTTGGTCAGAAAACCCCTACTTCGACTTGCTTCGGCAATCGTATCTGATCACCTCGCATTGGGCCGAATCCCTGGTCGATACGGCCGACGATCTCGATCCCCACACCCGGAACAAGGCTCGGTTCTACCTGACGCAGATTATGAATGCGCTTGCGCCCTCGAACTGGGTGTTCACGAACCCGGAGCTGCTCCATGAGACCTTCGCGTCCGATGGCGAGAACCTGGTGCGGGGTATGCAGTTGCTTGCCGAAGACATCGAGCGCGGGAGCGGTCGCCTTAAAATTCGGCAGACCGACGCGACTCAGTTCGAGGTCGGCCAGAACTTGGCCATCACCCCAGGCAAGGTGATCTACCAGAACGCTGTGATGCAATTGATCCAATATGAGGCCACCACGGAGCAGGTTCTCAAGCGCCCGTTCCTAATCGTGCCGCCGTGGATCAACAAGTACTACATTCTCGATCTCAGTCCCGAGAAGTCATTTGTCAAATGGGCGGTAGACCAAGGCCAGACGGTTTTCATGATCTCCTGGGTGAACCCAGGCAAGGAACTCGCCGGCAAGTCCTTTGAGGACTACATGCATGACGGCATCTTGGAAGCGCTGGGCGCGGTCCAGCAAGCCACTGGCGAGCGGGCGATCCATGCGCTCGGCTACTGCGTCGGCGGAACCCTGCTTGCCGCCACGCTGGCCTATTTGGCCGCGACACGGGACAATTGCGTTAAAAGTGCCACCTTCCTCACCACCCAGGTAGACTTCAGCCAAGCCGGCGATTTGACTGTCTTCACGGACGAGGAACAGGTTGCCGCCATCGAGAGGGACATGGCTCGGCACGGGTATTTCGATGGTCACAAGATGGCTGCAGCGTTCAATCTGCTGCGCTCCAATGACCTGATCTGGCCCTACGTCGTCGACGTGTACCTGAAAGGACAAACACCGCTGCCATTGGACCTGCTATACTGGAACTCGGATTCGACCCGCATTCCCGCCGCCAATCACAGCTTCTATCTAAGGCGCTGCTACATCAACAATGATCTCTCGCAGCGGCGCATCCAGATGGGCGGTGTCACCCTCGACCTCTCGAAGGTGATCACACCGATTTACCACCTGGCGGCCCGGGAGGACCATGTTGCACCGGCGCGGTCGGTATTCGCAGGGGCGCAATTATTAGGTGGGTCTGTCCGGTTTGTCGTGGCCGGCTCGGGTCATATAGCCGGCGTTGTGAACCCGCCGGCAGGGAACCGCTATCAGTACTGGACCGACGGCCTGCCGGGGGGAGAGCTCGAGACCTGGCTCGAAGCCGCACGGGAGCACCCGGGCTCCTGGTGGCCGGATTGGCAGGCCTGGAGCGAGGCGCAGGATGGGAGACACGTTCCGGCCCGGGAGATCGGCGGGGGCAGGCTCACCCCCATTGAGGATGCACCGGGCAGCTATGTCCGGGTAAAAAGCTGAGGACCGACCCTACGCGTCGCGCTGATGCTGGCGGCGTCTCGGTTGCCACTAACCTCCTTCAAGCTCTCAACTCGCATGCTGGACGGGTGTCGTCCAAGAGCCGCAAATGTGCGATGCCATAGGGCCGAACGCCCGCGAACAAGCGAAACCACGACCAAAGCAGATCATAGGGCCAACCCAGCCGCTCCATCACGGGGTGGGTGTCGATCACACGCCAGCGCGGTTCGCCAAGCGAAAGCTCCTCCGGGCTCGCCAAACCCCATTGGAACTCGGCCCCGAGCCGGCGCAGCGACAGATTCAGCCATGCTTGGCCGACCATATGGGAACAGTAATAGTCGTAGGCGAACTCGGCTGGGCCACCGCATTGCACCTCTGCCAGGTCTCGCGCCAGTTGAAAAACCTGCGCGCGCTTGAGATACATCAGGAGGCCTTCGGCGACCACGAAGGTCGGGCCACGCAGATCACCAAGGATGGAGGTCCAGCCGGCCTCGGTCACAGAGGCGCTCACCAGGCATCGGCGCGGGTGGGGCGGGAACAGGGTGCGCCGCAGCTTGACGACCTCGGGGAGATCGACATCCACCCAGCGGAGTCGGCCATTATCAAGCCGCTCGAACTGCGTCGACAGGCCAGACCCGAGGCTAAGCACTTGAGCGTCAGGGTGATGATTGAGGAAGCCGCGCAAGATCTGGTCCAAGACCAGACTGCGTTCGACCAAACCCCGTAGCATCTCGCGATCGGCTTCGAACGGAGTGAGGTCGTATGCGAGGCGCGCGACGATCGCCTCGGCCGCCCGGTCAGCAAAGCCCCGGTGCGGGAGAAGACGGCAGGCGAGCGCGCGTGCAGCTAGGGGAATGAGCAAGGTCTGCGCGACACAGCCCAGATCCCCAATTGAGTGCCCGGCGTTTGGTTCGACGGTCAATACCGCGCTCGCTCACTTCGTGGAGGTGGTGAAACGTCAGTATAACGAGTTCGCTTGCCTGGGTCAGAAGAAGATCAGGAGCATGTGGCAGCATCTCGCTGTCTTGCTAATCGATGGGTAGTGCTGCAAGTCGACCCTTGAGACCAAGGTGACTATTCCTGCGTGTCGAGGAACTCGGTTACTGTCAGCTCTTCCGGATTATCGGCGAGGCAGACGAAGTCCAGATAGTCCTCGGGTACATCCTCAAGGCTCCTGATCACCCGCGGCTTCTTCTCCCCGTCAAAGTACGGCAGCAGGCTTTCCTCATCGGCTTCGCCATGGTCCTGGCATTCGAGGATGTGGAGAAGGCTGTCTACATCCTCGGCAAGGGTGAATGCTACGGCAAGCTCCCCGTCCGTAGTGACGTTGAGGCGGTACAGCTTCATATTCTCTAAGCCCTCCAGATGCTGTTCAGTTCGTCCATGTGCTGGACAAACAAGCCGGCAACGATTGGAGCCAGGTTAAGAGGATAACCGTCCGCAAGCCAAGCGTCAGACCGATGGCTCAGGAGCTGGCGCGAGAAACCAGGCCCCCTGGACGCACAGTGCTTTGAGCGCACACCGGCCGAGAAGTTTGCTCGGTTACCGGGTCCAAGGCCAGCCGAGCAGCGCTGAATTCAGCCGTCTCTTCGATCCTGTGACGCTCGATCCAAACCCACACCGCCAGATCGGCATCAATCGACCGGCGTGCTATCCAGTAGCTTTCGGCCGGGCACCGACACACGTTTGGGTAAGACCGCAGAAACTCAGCAACTGCCGCGACGGCATCGCCGTAGGCGCAAAGACCCTCGCCGAGGCATCCGGTGTCGAGCGGCTGCCCGGATCGTCCAACCATTTGCCATTGGACACGGTAAGTCATGAGGAGCGTTCCAGCATCGCGGGTCCTAACATGGCATCCCGGCTGGCTTTCTGACAGGGGGCGAATGAGGTTGGCCGCTGTGGCTTATCTCAAATGTCGTTGTAGCTCGTGAGTTGATCGGGGCGCAGACCCTCGTCGGGCGGACCGGAAGACTTCAGCCGCACGCCAGGACCTTGGCCACCGTCAGCATCAATGAAGAGCACGCCTTGGTCCTCCAGAGCCACTCTGATGGCCGCCAGAGCCGCGTCGGAGGCGGCAGGATCAAGATCCGCTTCAGCCCGCTTGATCGCCGCGATGGACAGGCACGTGCGTCCCGCAAGCTCGGCCTGCGACAATCCGAGAAGCGCTCGTCCGGCGCGCATCTGAGCGGGTCTGACCAGTCTACCGTGCATCAGGACCGTGCCTCTGCCAATCTCGGGATCGCTTTCATAATGATAAGATGTGGCTGACTTGATCATAAGTCGAGTATTCGCCCTTCATGGGCATCACAGGACATTGGAGCTGGGCCAGCCAGTTGGCGTCGGTCTCGAGAGTTCGCCCGCTGGTACCCGTGTCATAGCCGGCCGCCCATCGAAGAAAGGCCCGATGCTGCTCGTGCATCGAGCCGCCAGGCTCGATCTCGTGTCCGAAGCGCTCCTGTTCACGAGCACGAAGACGGGCCATCCTGATTTCAGCAGGGACGTACAAAAAGACCACGAGATCGAAGCCTGGGATCAAGGCATCGCCCCAACCGATAATCGAACCGGAAAGCACCCAGGTCTTGGCCCACCGGGTTGCTGACTCCAACATCTCTCGTCGCTCAGTTGGCGGCCGCCTCCTTTGATGAGGCGGAACAGTCGCAAGCCAATAAACATCATCTGCATCAACTTGCTGGGTTTTTAAGTGTCGGGCAAGCGCCCGTCCAAGCGTCGATGAGCCACAGCCCGGTGCTCCGAAGATATGGACGCGTTCCAAGGATCGCATGGTCCTGACCCGCCCGCCAGCATCTTGGAAGCTTAGGTCGCCGAGCCAGCGAAACAAGGCAGGATCGGATAGCCTTAGCCAAACCGATACCCGTTGGCCTGTCGCCGGTGAAAATGACGCCTAAACTATGGGCTGCTTAAGCCAGATCCTTGTTCTACATTCTTCGCAGGCAGAAGGCCGGTGACAGCATTCCATCCCTAGCGGGCAAATGAAATGGCTCTCCTCGAGGTCCGACACGTAACGACGTATCGCTACCAGCGCCCGGTGTCGTTCGGTGAACACCGCATCATGTTCCGGCCCCGCGATAGCTATGATCAAAGGCTCCTAGGCGCCAAGATCGAGATTGAGCCGGCTCCGAGTGCCATGCGCTGGATCCATGACGTGTTCGGCAATTGCGTCGCTATAGCGCGGTTCGCCGGAGAAGCGGCCGAGCTGCGGTTCGATAGCAACATTCGCCTCGATCATCAGCCGTTGAACGCGCCGGACTTTCAAATGGAGGATTATGCCCAGACCTATCCCTTCGCTTACAGCGCGGAGGAAATGCCAGATCTGATGCGCACGATGGAACGGCAATATCTCGATCCCGACCATCAGATCCATCGTTGGGTTCAGAAGTTCTTGCATCAGGGCCGCCCGACGCGGACGGGCGAACTCCTGATGACGCTCACCTATGCCATCAAGGAGAGCTTCACCTACAGCAGGCGTTCCGAGACCGGGATCCAGGATCCGCTGATGACTCTGATGCTCAACCGGGGGAGTTGCCGCGACTTCGCAATCCTGATGATCGAGGCCGTGCGTGCCCTGGGGCTCGCGGCCCGTTTCGTGTCGGGCTACATCTACAGCCCGAGCTTGGACGGATCCGGGCATATCGGCGGAGGCTCGACCCATGCCTGGTGCCAGGTCTATCTGCCCGGCGCCGGCTGGGTAGAGTTCGATCCGACCAACGGCATCATCGGCAATCGCGATCTTATCCGCATCGCGGTGGCACGGGATCCCCGGCAGGCCGTCCCGCTCTCTGGAACATGGATGGGCAAGCCGGGCGATTTCGAGGAGATGACTGTCGAGGTGAACGTGACGTCTCCGGAGGATAGACCAACGCGACACGTCAGCCGGACGGCCCCGCCGGTCCGTGCGCAGCAGATCTCCGACCCGCAGGGTGCTCGATGAAGATCCATGCCGGCTACCGGATCGCCTTTGAGTATCCCCAGCCAACCCCTCTGCTTCTGATGCTGAATGTTCATCCCTCGCGGGTATCAGACCTCGTCACGCCCGATGTCCTCACGTGCGATCCCCCGATCGCGCGCAGGCAGTATCGTGATGCCTTCGGCAACATCTGCACTCGGCTGCTCGCGCCGGCTGGGCGGCTTGAGGTTTCCGCGGACTTCCTGATCCGTGACTCCGGGTTGCAAGACCCGGTCGTTCCGGGCGCAGTGCAACAGCCTGTCGAGGAATTGCCCGACGATGTGCTCGTCTATCTGCTGGGAAGCCGATACTGCGAAACTGACCAACTCTCGGACACTGCCTGGCATCTCTTTGGCGGCATTAAGGGCGGATGGGCGCGCGTTCAGGCGGTCTGCGACTATGTGCATGATCGGATCAGATTCAATTATCAGGATGCGTGTGCAACGCGGACGGCTTGGCAGGGACACAACGATCAGGTCGGTGTCTGCCGTGACTTTGCCCATCTGGCCATCACCTTATGCCGCTGCATGAACATTCCGGCGCGCTATTGCACGGGGTACCTCGGCGATATCGGCATTCTACCCGTGGATTATCCGATGGACTTCAGCGCCTGGTTCGAAGCCTATCTTGATGGCCGGTGGTACACGTTCGACGCTCGTCACAACACGCCGAGAATCGGACGGGTCCTGATGGCCACGGGGCGCGACGCTATCGACGTCGCGATCTCGACGAGCTTCGGCCCGGCCTCCCTCGCGGACTTCTCGGTCACGACGGACGAATTCCGCGATACCTCAGAGTGACTGGGCAAGAAAGGGCTGTGCCGATCCGTCAGAACCCATCGGCGGCGAACCGGCCGCCATAAGGCTTGGACAGGGGAGGAGCATATCCTCCGATCTTGGATGTCGTGAGGCCCAGCCCTACGAGAGTTTCTACGAGCTTGACGGCGCACGCGACGCCATCGAGGACTGGCAGCCCGTGAGAGGCTGAAAGGTCCGCCGCAAGATCCGCCATACCGGCGCAGCCCAGCACGATGGCTTCGCACCGATCCTCGCGTATGGCTGCTTCGATCTCGTTGGAAATTCGGGTTCGCGCACTACTGGTCGCGTCCTCCAGCGCCAGCACGGGAACGTCGGATGCCCGAACCCGGGCACAACGCGGGGCAAGGCCGTATTTCGCGAGATTGTGCTCGATGACCGGCACGGACCGCGACAAGGTGGTGATCACCGAGAAGCGGCCTGCGATAAGGCTGGCACAGTGAAAAGCTGCCTCCCCAATGCCTACCACCGGACCCGCCGCGAGCGAGCGGGCCGCGTCTAATCCCGTGTCGTCGAAACAGGCGATCACATAGCCCTGGAAGCCCGCCTCCTCGCCTTTCCGGATCTCACCTAGCAGGCCTGGAACGCTGTAGGCCTCATCGAAATATCCCTCGATGGAAGCAGGGCCATCGAGTGGATTGACCGCCGAGAGCGTCGTTCCTTCAAGCGCAACCGCCCTGGCCGCCGCCTCGATCTTTTGCGTCATGGAGGACGTGGTATTGGGATTGACGATGAGAAGCCGCATTTTCAAGCCAAGCCTTTACCAGCATCGGAACCGTGTCGAGAGCGGCGCCTCTGGACCAAGAGCACGATCGATACGGTCACGATGATGACTGCAAACGAGATCCCCGTCGTTACCGTGCCGAGGGCGTAGATGACGGGGGTCGTCACGGTCGTCGTCAGACCCTGCAGATTGAGCGGGAGAGTGTTGTCCGCTCCGACCGCCTGGCTCGATCGGGCGATCTCGTCCCATGACAGAGTAAACCCGAAGAGGGCGACGCCCAAGAGCGAGGGCGCGATGATTGGCACGAGGACATAGGCAAATGTCTGCCAGGACGAGGCCCCGAGGTCCCGCGCCGCCTCCTCGTATGCGCTGTTGAAGCGGTTGAAGATTGCGAACATGATCAGCACACCGAATGGCAGTGTCCACGTCAGATGTGCTCCAAGGCCTGACGACATAAGGCCCATAGCCGTCTGATAGGAGTTTTGGATCGCATCAACCTCGTAGGCATCGCCGACCGCCTTCACATTCTGGTCGATAATCTGAAACTCAAGGGCGATGCCAAGCGACACGATGATGGAAGGCAGGATCAGGCTCGCAATGGCCGTGTAAAGCAACATGCTCTGACCCCGAAAACTCCGTCGGAAAGCTAGGCCAGCCATCAGTGAGATCACGACGGTCAGGACCGTAACGAGCGCCCCGAGTTTGAGGGAGTTAAGAAGCGCATCGACCACATAAGGCACGCCGATGCCAGCCCCGAGGTTGCGGAACCAGTGAAGAGACATGCCGTTCATGGGGAACGTCATGCCCCCTTCCGGTCCCTGGAACGACAGGGCCACGATGGTGACTGTCGGCCCGTACAGGAACAGTACGTAGAGCCCGAACAGGAAAGACAGAACATAGAAGCTGCGGGACCGACCTTCGCTCATAGTCTTAGAGCTCTTTCCTGATGTCGACGAAGCGAATGAGCGTGGCGATGATCATCAGGACAACCACTAGCAGCACCACCGCGTTTGCGGCTGCGATCGGGAACTGAAGTGCGCCGATCTGAGTCTGGATGACCTTGCCGGCTGACGCGATCTGCTGCCCGCCCATGATGCCGATGGTGATGAAATCGCCCATGACGACCGTGATAACAAAGATCGACCCGATGGCGATGCCCGTCTTCGAAAGCGGAACGATGATGTACAAAAGGATCTGCCAGCCGGTTGCGCCGGCATCCCTGGCCGCTTCGATCAAGGCCTTGTCGATGCGCGACATCGAATTTGCGATGGGCACGATCATGAAGACCGTGTTGAGATGCACGAAGGCAAGCAGCACCGAGAAGTTGGAATAGAGGAGCCAGTCGAGGGGTTGGTCCATGATGCCCGCTCCGACGAGCAACTGGTTGACGAGACCATTGCGTCCCAGGAGCGGGACCCAGGAGATCATGCGGATCACGTTCGAGGTCCAGAACGGAATAGTGCACACAAGCGCCAGCACGAGACGGACAGTCATGGTCCGGATCTCGAAGGTCAGGTAATACGCGATGGTGAAGCCGATCACGAGGGTGAGGAGCCACACGATCAAGCAGAACCGGAGCGTCGACAGGTAAGTGCGGAACGTGGTGCAGAGATCGGGCAGGGCGACAATGCAACGGTCAAAGGCATCGCGGTAATTGTCGAAGATTAAGCCGGGCTCGATGGAATAGCCCGTATAGCTCCAGAAGCTGACGATGAAGGTCACCAGGAGGGGCAGGACGAAGAACAGGAGGAGCACCGCCGCCAGGGGGGCGGCCTGCCAGTAGGAAGTCCAACGCGCGTGATGGGTCATCGCTTGCTTGTCGTCGGTCTTAACCGGAAGAGGCATGGCTGAGGGGCTTCAGCCATGCTCGATCATGCCTTGCTCAGGCGGCGATGAACTCGTTCCACTTGCGGACCATGTAGGCGTTCTCGTCCATGATCGAGTTCCAGCACGCCACCGAGCCCATGCGCTCATTGTAGGAACCACCGTCTCGGACCGCGCCCGCCTTCTCCAGGAGACCGCCGTCGGGACCCTTGATGTCCTTCTCGGCGGGCTTGCCCTCCATCCAGTATGCCCACTCGTAGGCCTCCATGTTCTCCTTGGCGGTGTCGAGCACCGCCGAGTAATAGCCCTGCCGGTTGAGATAGGCGCCCGCCCAGCCCGACAGGAACCAGTTGATGAATTCGTAGGCTGCATCCAGTTCCTTGCCCTTGAGGGTCCTTGGCAGGCCGAAGCCCGAGGCCCAGGCGCGATAGCCCTCCTTGAGCGGCTGGAACTTGCACTGGATGCCCTTGAGCCGCACCGCCGTGACAGCCGGCGACCACATGGACTGGATCACGGTCTCGCCCGACGCCATCAGGTTGACGCTCTCGTTGAAATCGGTCCAGAAGGCACGGAACTGTCCCGCCTTCTTGGCCTCGATGAGGGTCGCGATCGTCAGGTCAATCTCGTCCTTCGTCATGTTGCCCTTGTCGGCATATTTGTGCTTGCCGGAAGCCTCGATGACCATCGCCGCATCCATGATGCCGATCGACGGGATGTTGAGGATCGAGGCCTTGCCCTTGAACTGCGGGTTCAGGAGTTCCGCCCAACTCTCGATGGAGCGGCCGATCAGGTCGGGCCGGATGCCGAGGGTGTCGGCATTGTAGGTGGTCGGGATCAGGGTGATCCACTCTGTGGGAGAGGCCGCGAACTTCCTCGAGTTCTGCCCATCCAAATACATCACCTTATTGGGCGCAGTGCCCTGAAGTCCGATCTTCTTGCCACCGATCTCGCCCTTAGTGATAGCGGGTACGAGTTTGTCGACGAGTTTGATCTTGTTGGCGTCCATGCCCATCAGGTTGCCTGACGGGATAAGGTTGCGCAGGCTGAAATACTCTGTGTCGACCAAATCGAAGGAGTTCGGCTGCGTGATGATGCGCTTGGTCACGTCGTCAGTCGTGACCGTCACGTACTCGATCTTGATCCCGAGATCCTTGGCAGCCTTCTCGGCGATGGCTGGCGATTGATTGGTGGCCGTTGAAAGGTACCGAAGCGTTACGGGCTCGGCCGCGATGACGGCGGGAAAGCCGGTGATGGCGGTCCCTGCAGCCGCGCCCGCAAGCGCCGCACTCCCTTTCAGGATCTGCCGGCGAGAAAAGTTCGTCGTGTCGTCTTTCTTCCTCATCGTAGTCCCCATTTTCCTCGTTGGTCTTGAATGCAATGGCCTACCGAGCGTTACCCTCAAGAATGTGGGCGTCCACGGGCGCCCAGGAGGCGAATACACGCTCTCCCTCGGCCATGGGAGCCGTGCGAAAGTCCTGTTCTGAAACGAGCGCAGCCAACTCGCTGCCGCGATCGTCGACGAGTTGAATGGCAAAGCCGGTACCGGCGTATTCCACGGTACTGACGGTGGCTTCACGGCTCGTCGTATGCGCCAAGCCGTTTCGTGTGAGCTTGGTGCGGTCAGTTCTCACCGCGATCGCGCGATCTCCAAGATCGATCACGTTATGGGCGCCGATGAAGCGCGCCACAAAGGCTGTCCTCGGACGGCTGAACAGATCCTCGGCCGAGCCTTTCTGCTCGATTCTGCCGGCATTCATCAGCACCACGAGATCCGAGAGCGCCAAGGCCTCATCCTGGCTGTGGGTGACATGCACGAAGGTGATTCCAAGGCTTTTCTGCAGCCGCTTGAGCTCGCCTCGGACGCGCAGCCGAAGAAATGGATCGAGAGCCGAGAGCGGTTCGTCGAGGAGAAGGGCGGATGGGCGGGTGATCAAGGCGCGCGCAAGTGCCACGCGTTGTTGCTGCCCTCCTGAGAGTTGTGAAGGACGCCTTTCAGCATAAGCCTCGAGATCGACGATCTTAAGCATCTCCTTCGCCTTGATGAGGCGCTCGACTTTCGGCACACGTTTCATCTTGAGGGCAAAGGCGACGTTTTCGGCCACTGTCAGATGCGGGAAGAGGGCATAGCTTTGGAACATCATCGCCGTTCCGCGCTTTGCTGGCGCCATTAGGGTGATGTTCGCATTGTCGAGGAGTATGTCGCCGGAGGTGACTGCCTCATGCCCTGCCAGCATGCGCAGACTTGTGGTCTTCCCGCATCCGGACGGGCCTAGGAGGCAGCAGTAGGTCGCGGCGGGTATTCTAAGGTCGATGCCGGCAACTGCAACCGAGGCGCCATAGGCCTTCACCGTTTGCACGAATTCAACTTCGCCACGGCTGGCCTTTGGAACCATTGATACCTCGGCGCTACCACGATCCAGTAGGATTTTTATATCTTTGTCTGCAGCTGTTTAGCCAGTTCGCTGCCGGTTCATTTGTGAGCTTGCAATGAGCAAAGAATAGGCAACCGCCTATACGTTTCGCACTAAGATGCTTATTGAGCGATGCTGCCTCGACTAGCCTTTTTCCCAGCGCTGATTTGGTGAGTATGGAAAGATTTAGGACCGCTTTTGCGGTCGCCATCTGTGAAGCAGCAAGTGCCAGAAAGGAAGGGGGCTCCTCTAGCAAGACCACGCCGTTCGTTACAACGCGGACCTGTATGGGGCCTTGAGGATCAGCTTGATCTCCATGGATCCGACCATGCGCTCGGACATCGGCGTCCGGCTTCCCATCGATCTGGCAATTGCCCAGTGCAATACCTTCCCCTTCGAGGTGTTCCATCGCATTGAGCCCGGGGAGCCTTATTTCCACGATCTGAGCGAGCGATGGTCGGCCGCCTTGCGCACCGCCCACAAGGGCATTCCGCGGCCGTCTTGCAAGCCGGAAGTATTATGAGCCCGGCGGACGGCAGTCAGAACTCCATATCGAGTTCCTCGATCTCCTCAGGTTCAGCAAGCGCCGCTTCGATCCACTCGACCATCAAAGGCCAGGTCATGATGTGATCGCGATAGGCTGCGCTCGCCTCTGGGAGATCAACCTCGTAGCTGGCAAAGCGGGTGCAGACCGGCGCGTACATCGCGTCCGCCAGTGTCGGACGCTGGCCGAACAGCCATGGTCCGCCGAGGCGGACCAAGCATTCCTGCCATAGGGTCGTAATGCGCTGGATATCGGATTTCGCTCCGCCCCAGACTTTGAACCCAGTCCGGTGAGCCTTGAGGTTCATCGGCAGCGCCGAGCGCAGGTTGATGAAGCCACCATGCATCTCTCCAGACACGGACCAGCACCACGCGCGGTCCGCCGGTTCAGAAGGTAGAAGGCGCGCGTTGGGGCGGATTTCATTCAGGTAAGCGGCAATGGCGAGCGCGTCCCAGACCCGAATCTCCCCATGGGTCAGGCGTGGCACAAGAAATGACGGGGCCAGGTGAAGCAATTCGGCCCTCGCCGTCGGATCTTCCTCCGACAGGACCTCGGTTTCAAATTCCAACCCTGCCATTCGGCACAACAACCAGCCACGAAGGGACCATGACGAGTAGTTGCGGCTTGAGATCGAAAGTGTGGCCTCGGCCATTGCCAACCTCCTGCATTACGCATGTGCGGCATCGTGCACAGAAGCATCTCGCATTGCAGCATGAAATGCACTAGCTTTCTATTTTGGACCGACGTGATCTTGGCCTCTCGGAGATCTCGCGACAGTGATGACGTATCACGCCTATGAGCTGGGTTCTGATCTTGCACTGGGCCTGCGCTGTTCGGGCAGGCTCATAAAGCAAATTTGGTCGCCCTGGGTCCAGACAGGCTCAGCGGGCCAGCGGCTTGGTTCTGCGCCGCCGGCGAGATGATGGCTCGTGCAGGCCTCACGCATTCTCGCCCCGCCTACGGCATCGGGACAGTCACCATCGGGAATCAGAACATCGAGGTTGTGGAGGAGACGGCATTCCGGACGCCATTTGGAACGCTCACGCATTTTGCGAAAGAGATCGGCGCCCAACAACCGCGCGTTCTCGTCGTCGCGCCGCTGTCGGGTCACTTCGCGACGCTGCTCCGCAATACGGTGCGGGCACTCGTGGTCGACCACGATGTCTACATCACCGACTGGACCAACGCCCGTGACGTTCCGACCGCTGCTGGCCGCTTCGGCTTCGATGATTATGTCGACCACATTGTGGGCTTTCTCGAGCACATGGGCCCCGGCAGTCATGTCGTCGCGGTGTGTCAGCCGGCCGTCCAGACGCTGGTGGCTTCCGCCCTGATGGGAGCGGCCAAACACTCGGCGACTCCTGTGTCGATGACGCTCATGGCCGGCCCAGTCGATACGAGGGTCAACCCGACCAAGGTGAACAGGCTGGCCGCCAATAAGCCGATCTCGTGGTTCGAGGACCATCTCATTACCACTGTGCCGCCGCGTCATCCTGGAGCCGGCCGCAGGGTTTATCCTGGCTTCTTACAGCTTATGGCCTTCATGTCGATGAACGCGGACCGACATGTAAACGGCCATCGTGATCTGTTCTGGCACCTTGTGAACGGAGAAGCCACGCAGGCTCTGCAGATCCAGGTCTTCTATGACGAGTACTTTGCAGTTCTGGATCTTGCGGCCGAATTCTACCTTGAGACTGTGAAGTCAGTGTTCCAGGACAATGCGCTTGCTCGCAACCAGCTCAGGTACCGCGGGCAACTTCTCGATCTCCGGTCGATCCGGCGGACCGCCCTCTTGACGGTTGAGGGAGAGCGCGATGATATCTGCTCAGTTGGCCAGACGGTTGCAGCCCATGATCTGTGCTCAGAGCTGCCTCCCTTCATGAAGCGCCATTACCTGCAGACCGGTGTCGGCCATTATGGCGTGTTCTCGGGTAGGAAGTGGGAAAACCATGTCTATCCGGTGGTCCGGAACTTCATAGCGTCGAGTAACTGACAGCGAACATGTCTGCGCTTTACGGTTTGGCCGAGACCGACACTCAACCTGTCCTCGCTCAAAGCGATTGGATTTTCTGCCCTCGCTACGGCGCCAAATCCAATCACCTGGAGCCATCATGTGCTGAATTCTATCATCTTCTACGGGCTTAAATTGATGATGCTCCCTACGCGACAGACAGGACATGCCGCGACTGGTTAATTGAGCGGCCGATTTGCCCACCTTACCTCTAACCGGCGGCTTGTCAGGGACTATGAGCATCGCTTCAAAACCGGTGAAATACGGCGCCATCCCGGAGGCGGTTGCTCCCTGCTGAGCGACCTCGCTCGGCGGGAAATGGGTAGTCGCTCACCAGCCTCGTAGTGCCAGCATGCGGCGCTCTAACTCGTTTAGGCGTTGAACATAATAGTCGCGCTGCTGCCGGTGACGCCTCTCACGTTCGACACCAAGGCTTGACTGTGCCGCGTCGGCACTCGAGTTCAGCGCGCCTCGCTCCTGATCCATTGCGTAGCAGCAATCCAGATCAGCTATGGCCGCAAGTGTGGCTTGGACTTCACCAAGCAGATCACTTGGCGGAGAGAACAGTCTCGTTGCCGGTGAGATAAGGTGCTGCTGCGGAAGGATGCGTTGCACTCTAGTCCTCCATCGACGGTATAAGAGCGACAGGCGGCGGTGCGTCGCAAGCAACCCCTCGCTCAAACCCGTTCTAATCCGAATGCTACGCAAGAAGCGTGCCAACTAGGCTCGAGAAACGCAATTGCAGCAAAAGCAGTAAATCACGGCCGTGAAGGAGGCCGTCACGCTGTCGCACTGCTATTAGAGTCGCACCATTTACCGTGAATCGCCCAGCCTTTCTCGGCGAGGCATCGGTACCTTCAAGGCATGAAGGATTGGGCGCTCTAGCCAAGATCTCAATCGTGTCTTGGCTAGAGAGTGAGCCGTCTGTGAGGACCACAATGGCTCATCAAGGCTAAATCCTCGAGGCTAGCTGATCAATCGGCCGTCAACAAACCAATGCGTCTCCATTATGCACGCATTGCTGAAAGAACAGACACCATGATGATTTCACGAGCAACCACGCGACACCATCACGCGCCAGTTGACGATAGTACTTCTTGCGCGTCGCAAGCCCAATGTACAATGTGCTTGCACTCCGACAACCGAAACTTTGTCGGAGTCCATCCTACAAAAAAGCCCCGGCTCTTGGCCGGGGCTTCGCGAAGCTTTACTCCGTTCGTCCTCACTGGTTGCGGTTACCCACCAGTGCGAGGAGGAACTGGAACATGTTGATGAAGTCCAGATACAGCGTCAGGGCGCCGAACACGGAGGCCTT